>JBCCOW010000136.1:0-1510 GCA_039025195.1 Planctomycetota bacterium | reverse complement strand
GAGCGGTCCCACCCCCGATGAGCCCGCCACCGTGATCTCCACCGGCAACGGCGGGAACCGCGGGTCCGCCGCGTCCCGTAACGCCTGAACCCGCGCGGCCATCTCGGCCGGCAGATCAAGCACGATGTAGGCCGGATACTCAAACACGCTCAACCCTCCCGATCGCCACTCGGACCCGGTGCCCACAACGCCGCCGTGTACGCGATCCGCAGCCCCGCCCGCTCTTGGTTCTGCCGGCTCGACGACTCAAAGTCACTGCCGCCCAACACCAGCCCGCAACCCAGCTCCGCCGCGTCGTTCAACCGTGCCCGGATCAACGCCGCCTGCACCCCCCGCTTCCGGCAGTCCCCCTTCACCGCCCCCATCATCAGATACCCCACCCGGCCCAACGCCTCATCCTCCTCCACCGCCAACATCGCCGCGCCCGCCGGCTCGCCGTCCAGCAGCCCGAGATATGTCCGGAACCCCGGCTCCTCGTGCCATGTCCGCCGAACCCGTTCGACCTGCTCCGCCGGCCCCGCGTGCCCGATGAACCCTTCCAGCATCACCCGCATCGCGTGCCGGGCTTCCTCCGTCGTCTCACACCGATGCACCGCCACGCCCTCCGCAAACCCTTGCTCACGACGCTCGGCCACGCCGTACAGCACCGTGTGAAACCCGAAATGCCGGAGGCCTCGGGCCTGCATCGCGTCCGCAAACCGAGCCTCGAACCCGTCCGGCACCACCCGCAGGCGCGGCGTCGCCCCGTGCTCTTTGTAAAACGCCAGCAATCGGTCGAGCCGGGCTTCGTCAGCTTCCCCAAACTCGACGCCGTACACCTCGTGCATCCACGTCGCCACCGGCGCGTTTGCCGCCAGCGTCCCGATCCAACCCCCGTCCTCGAAAAACGCGATGCCCTGCGGGTTGTCGTCTACCGCCATCGACCGCCGCATACTACTCCGATGCGCCTCCCCGATCACCTGCTCGAACCGCCGCACCCGCTCTCGGCTCATAATCGGTAACGCTGTTTCAGGCATGATGGAGGTTCCCGGCAAAAGAAGCAGACGCAACGCGTAAGGCCGCTCTAAACTATCGGATTCGCCCCAACCCGGGCATGCTGTAAACCTCTAACACACCCTAAGGGAGCACTCCACCATGGACCGCTTCGATTACCGCGACGGCCAGCTCTACTGCGAAGACGTCGCCCTCGACCGCATCGCCCAGGCCGTCGACACCCCCGCCTACGTCTACTCCAAGGCCACCCTCGAGCACCACTACGACGCGATCACCGCCGCCTTCGCCCCGCTCGACCCCATCGTCTGCTACTCCATCAAGTCCTGCGCGAACCTCCACCTCTGCAAGCTCCTCGCCCAGCGCGGCAGCGGGATGGACGTCGTCTCCGGCGGCGAGCTCCACCGGGCCCTGACCGCCGGCGCCGACCCGTCCAAGATCGTCTACGCCGGCGTGGGCAAGACCGACCCCGAGATCGCCGCCGCCATCGAGGCCGGCATCGGCTGGTTCAACATCGAGT
>JBCCOW010000135.1:0-1651 GCA_039025195.1 Planctomycetota bacterium | reverse complement strand
GCCGCCCAAAGGGACAACGCCCTCCGTGCCGGCATCCGCACCGCCACCGCCACCGAGCTGATCCAGATGCACCTGCGCGCCCTGGTCCGCCGCCGACCCGAACGGTTCCTCGGCGCCGACCAGAGCCACCGCATCTACAACCGCGTCAACCAGGAACGGGCCGCCCTCGCCACCAGCCTCGGCCACAACCAGATCAACGCCCCCAAGCTCCGCCTGCTCTTGGGCAAGCTCCTCGAACACAAGGTCCCGCTGATCGACCCGGCGTTGGTCTTCGAGACGATCATGCTCAACCAGCCGTCGGCCCAGAGCGTCGAACAACTCGTCGCCGGGGTCCGGCATGACCTGGGCGGCTTCGCCGTGGACCGTGTCACCAGCGGGGCCGGCATCGTCCAGTCTTACGAGTTCGACCCGATGCTCGAGTCCAGCCTCGTCGCCGAGATCTGCAACAAGCCGCCCCGAACCATCGCCCGCCAGATCGCCGAGATCATCGGCCAAAGCGCCCCGCCCCACCCCGACCCCGACAGCCTCGTCGTCGTCGCCTGCTCCGCCACCAACCGCTACTTCTTCCAACAACACCTATCGATCAACCGCCCCGACGTGGTGGTGATCAGCACGGAAGAGCTCGACAACACCCAACAGCTCGACCCCCTGGCCGTGATCACCAGCGTGGAGTGATCAGCGCGGTGACGTTGGGCGGCGTACCTTGCGCGAACACCACACGGTTCCCCATTAGCCCCGGGCTTTGCCCGGGGTTGCCGGTCACGCCCGCGATTGAAAGGGATCGGCATATGTGGCCGCGGCGGGAACCCCGGGCAGAGCCCGGGGCTAATGGGAGAGCGAGCGAGATTCGTGCAATGCGCGGTAAAGGGAAGCGGAGTTGGGATCGCGCGAGTTATGTCGGCACCGGCGCCGGTTGGGGCAGCAGTGCTGCGATGGCGGTGCGGCAGCTGCCGCAGCCGGTGCCGGCTTTGGTGCATTGGCCTACCGCCTCGACGTCTGTCGCGCCATTGCCGATGGCGGTGAGGATCACCGAGCGGTTGACCTTGTTGCAGTTGCAGATCTCCGGGTCGGGGTCAGCGCCGCCGGCCAGGCAGGACGGGTTGACCAGGACGGCCAACGGGTCGGTCGGCAACGGCGTTTCGTCGACGAAGTGGCGGATGCATTTGGCGGCGGCGGCGGTTTCGCCGACGAACTGGGCACCGACCAGCTTGCCGTTGCGGACGATGAGTTTGCGGGAAACGTTGCGGTCCGGTTCGTTGACGGTGATGGCCCGGTCGTGGTCGTCGACGATGTTGCACCGGCCCATGGAAGCGACCTCGACGCCGGCCACCTTCAGCTTGGCGTGGAGCTTGCTGCCGGTGTAGCGGCGTTGGGTGTCGGTGGCGGTGAGCAGGTCTGCGAGGACGGCGGTCTGTTCCCAGATCGGCGCGACCAGGCCGTAGGTCTTGCCGCGGTGCTCGGCACATTCACCGACGGCGAAGATGCCGGGGACGGAGGTAGCGAGTCGGTCGTTGACGAGGACGGCCCGGTTGGTCGGCAGGCCGGCGGCTTTGGCCAGGTCGACCCGTGGCCGGATGCCGCAAGCCATGACGACCAGGTCGGCCGGCAACACCTCACCGTCGGTGAGCGTCACTTGGTCGACGTCGGGATC
>JBCCOW010000134.1:0-1722 GCA_039025195.1 Planctomycetota bacterium | reverse complement strand
TGGCGGGCGAGATCGAACCGCAGCGCCACGCCGGCCGGGCCGAACTCACGAGCCCGATCGGCCGGACCAACGTCCTCTACGCCGACACGCACGTCGCCGCGATGCAGGCGACCGAGATGAAAAACCTCGCCGAAGTCGGCACCCAGGACGTCAACTTCTGCCGTCCGCGGAACAACTGATTGTCACCCGCTTCCCGTCACCGGTCACACATCCGACCGGACCCATTCCACACCCCTCCACTGGAGAAGATTCTCATGCGTATTCACTCACCCCCATTACTCGCCGCGGTGGCCGCGGTCGGGCTTGTCGGCTCGGCCGCACAGGGCCAGACCGTCATCGACGCCGGCCACTGGGACCTCAACACCACGTTCGCCAACGGCACGTGGGAGTTCGACTGGTTCGATCTGGTCACCAACACCGGCCACCTCGCCGACGACTCGGTCATCAGCGGCCTCTTCGACGGCGACGCGACCGGCTTCCAGGCCGGCGTCGACGCTGCCAAGCCACGCCCCACCGGCAGTGCCTGGGACTTCATCGGCGCCAACGCCGGGGAGGACGTCTTCATCTTCCCCGCCAGCAGCCCGCAGCCCCACCTGCCCTACGTCGGCTTCGCCGGCTACGGCGTCGCGTCCAACGTCTTCGTCGACGACTCGGTCACGATGACGTTCGAAGGCATCGTCAGCAGCCCCGCCGGCGGTGACTTCAGCGTCCACCAGAACACCCTCAGCGGCCCCCGCGCTTTCTTCAGCAGCACCGACGGCGCACTGACGATCGCCGGCAACACCCTGCCCATCAGCCCGGGGAGCCACGAGCACTACAACTGGTCGTTCACCGAGGTCGGCACCTACGAGTTGGCGTTTAGCGCCAGCGGGCAACTGATGTCGGACGACAGTCTCGTCGAGAGCGATCCGTTCATCGTGACCTTCGCCGTTGCCGTCCCCGAACCGGCCAGCCTCGGGCTGCTGGGCCTGGGGTCACTCGGCCTGATCCGTCGTCGTCGTTAATCCAACCCACCAAAACAAAATGGCCCGCGGCTCGCGTGAGCCGCGGACCGATGTCCGGCGGCCGTCTTCCCGTCAAGAAACCACGGTCGCCATCCACACCCCGCCGGAGCGGGACGTTGTGAGCCTAACAGAAGTCGCTCTCGGCGCCCGCCCCCGACATCCCACCCCCACCCACTTCCGGAGCTCACACGAGATGCATTCCACCCTTTCCAACAACCGTATCTTCCGCGCCGTCGCCATCGCTGGTGCGTGCGCCTTCGCTGCACTGACCACCGCCACCGCGAGCGGTCAGGGGCTCAGCACCCTGTCCGACTACTACATCGGTGTCGACACGCGGCCGACGATGACCTGGCCGCCGGAATACTCCGGCCTTGCGAACCCCAACGTCGGCCGACTTACGCTGCTCTACAACCACTCCAGCGTGACCAACCCCGAAGGTGCCCACTACCACGGGATCGGCTCCTACTCCTACACCGGCACCCCCAATGACCCCAACGACCCGCTGATCGAGTCGCCCACCAACAGCAACAACCGCATCCCCGAGGGCTACTCGCAAACCGAGCTGTTCCTCTCCCCGGGTTCGGGCAACTACGCCGGCAAGCTCGTCAGCGGCATCGACAACGGCGCCAGCGGCTTCGACACCTACGGCAACTTCGAAGTCCGCATGACCGACTCCATCCCGTCCATCGACGGCTACGGCGACATCGGCGACACCGGG
>JBCCOW010000133.1:0-2031 GCA_039025195.1 Planctomycetota bacterium | reverse complement strand
GGCGGGTGGGGCCTTCTGCAGCGACTCCAGATTGATCGACCCGTCGTCGTTGATCCGCACCAGCCCGTACGGCTGGTCCAGCTCGACCGCGTCCAGCCACGCCCCCCAGTTCCAGACCGACTTCAACAGCGACGCGTTCACGTAAAGCCGATCGAACCTCGCCGCCACCGCCCCGTCGGTCTGCAAGACCTCAAATCCCTCGAGCGTCAGCGACAGCACCAACGGGTTGCAGTCCGAGTCCGCCAGCGTCACCGTCCCGTTCACCCGGTCCTGAACCATCGGCAGCGCGACATACCGGATCAGCACCGGCACCCCGATGAACCCACCCAACAAGTACAGCACCACCAACACCGCCGCGGTGACCGCGAACCGCTTCCGCCACTTGCCCCGTTTCGCGGCCCGCTCCTGCTTCGCCTTCGCCATGACCCGGTTATACGACAGTCCGGACCCCGCGGGCAACACCCGGCGTGTCAATTCCGAGCAAACGGTTTTCTTCAGAGGACGACGCTTCAGCCGAGCGCCTTCACCGCGTCGAGCACCGCCGCGTAGTCCGGCTCTTCCGCGACCTCCGGCACCCGCTGGATATACCGGATCACACCGGCGCCGTCGATCACAAACACGGTCCGAGCCAGCAGGCCGATCTCGTCGATCCGGACGCCATAGGCCTTGCCGAACGCGTGGTGCTGGAAATCCGACAGGCATTCCACGGCCTCGACCCCGGCGGCCCCACACCACCGCTTCTGCGCCATCGGCAGGTCCACGCTCACCGTCAGGATTACCACGCCATCGCCGACGCCGCCCGCCTCTTCATTAAACCGACGCGTCTCGGTGTCGCACACCGGCGTGTCCAGCGACGGCACCACCGATAGAACCACCGTCTTCCCCGCGTAGTCCGCCAGTGTCTTCACCGACATGTCCACCGCCCGCAGCTCAAACGCGGGGGCTTGGTCACCCACCGACAGCTCAGGGCCCACCAGCGTCATCGGGTTGCCCTTGAGGGTCACAGCGTTCGGACGGCTTTCGAGCGTGGCGGACATGAGCGTTTCCTTTCCGGAGGGGTGTGCAATGAATGTCGCCAGTGTAGCCCGCCAAACACCACCGCAGGAACCGCTCGCCGGTTGTCCCTGCTCATCCCCAGCCATACGATGTTTCAGGCCAAATCCATGCCGGCCTCCACTCTTCCCGCCCGCCGCGTCCGGAGCCCTCTCATGTCCACCTCGTCCCCCACCGCACCCGACGCCGCCGCCAGCCGTCACGGCCACGCCTACGAGCTCATCACCGACACCGTCTGCAACACCCCCCTGGTCCGCCTCCGCAAGCTCGCCCCCGATCACGCCAAGGTCTACATGAAGTGCGAGTTCTTTAACCCCATGGCCAGCGTTAAAGACCGCATCGGCAAGGCCATGATCGAAGCCGGAGAAGCCGACGGCTCCATCACCGCCGACACCCACATCATCGAGCCGACCTCCGGCAACACCGGCATCGCGCTTGCCTTCGTCTGCGCCGCCAAGGGCTACAAGCTCACCCTCACCATGCCCGAGTCGATGAGCCTCGAGCGGCGATCCCTCCTCCGCGCCCTCGGTGCCCACCTCGAGCTCACCCCCGCCGCCGACGGCATGAAGGGCGCGATCAACAAAGCCGCCGAACTCGTCGCCGCCGACGACCACGCCTGGATGCCCCAGCAGTTCGAAAACCCCGCCAACCCCGACATCCACTACCACACCACCGGCCCCGAGATCTGGCACGACCTCGATGGCAAGGTCGACGCCTTCATCGCCGGCGTCGGCACCGGCGGCACCATCACCGGCGGCGGCGGCTTCCTCAAAGACCAGAACCCCGACCTCAAGCTCATCGCTGTCGAGCCCGACACCTCCCCCGTCATCGCCGGCGGCGCCCCCGGCCCCCACAAGATCCAGGGCATCGGCGCCGGCTTCATCCCCAAGAACCTCACCACCGACCGCCTCGATCGCGTCGAAGCCGTCTCTTCCGAGGACGCCTTCGAATGGGCCCGCAAGCTCGCCGCCGAGGAAG
>JBCCOW010000132.1:0-2191 GCA_039025195.1 Planctomycetota bacterium | reverse complement strand
GCCTCCCCGTGAAAATCACCGGCACCCTCGACGCCCCGAAGTACGAGCCGGCGGTGCAGGTGGAAGACCTGCTGCAGAACCAGTTGGAGCGCGGCCTGCGCGATTTGTTCGAGTGATCCGCTTAGCGGACCCGACAAAGTCCCCCCGGTTTGATTCTGGATGCCACCGACATGGGCGACTTCGTACGTCGGAGGTCACTGGGGGCGGGCTCGGAGCCAGGCTTGGCCTTGCTCGCTGGCGGCGTCGGCGATCTGCTTGCCGTTGCAGATGGGGCAGTGGTGGGTTTTGGTGACGCCCCAGGCGATGAGGGCGATGCCGACGAGGGCGCCGAACTTGGCGAGCCGGGCGACGTCTTCGCCGATGAAAGCGATGAAGAAGATGAGGGTCGCCACGAGGACGACGGAGCCGGCGGTGATGCCGATGACCTTGGTGGGTGCGGTGGTGTGTCGAGTGCCGGTGGCTTGCTTGTCGAAGGGTCCGCAGGTCTTGCAGACCATGGCCGTGGAGGCGGCGAGTCGTGCGTTTAGTTGGCGCTTGGACCGGCGGGCGCTGATGATGACGTAGGTCAGCATGGCACCGGGGATGAGCAGCAGGGCGACGCCGACGAACGCCTGGCCGCCGCTGCCTTCGCCGAGGCCGGTGAAGAACATGATCATGCCGGCGATGAACGCGATGAAGCCGACGACCGTGGCGACGGCGATGATCGCGAGCCGGGCGGCGCGTGCGCCGGCGGAAGGCTGCTCTTGGACTTGGACGTGCGGCTGGCTGACGATCGTCGGGGGTGTTTGCGTCATGACGCGAGTGTGATCCGGTGAGCGGAGGCGTTGTTGCGGAGAAAAAGTTTTGGTGTCGAAGAGGGCGACTTCGTCGCGTCCGCTAAACGATGGAAACACTGCGTGACGGTCACTGCTGTTGCTGTTGGGCTTGGCGGTAGACGTCGGTCATTTCCTGGGGGCGGGAGACGGGGCGGCCGACGTCGAGGGTGGTGGTGCGTTGCTCGGTGACGTCGGCGGGGATGGTTTTGAGGATCTCGCTCTCGACGCTGGCGGTGATGGACTCGTTGGCGCCGCCGCGGTAGACGCCTTTGTTGGGCGGGACGTCGCGGTAGTCTCGGCCGATGGCGATTTTGACGTAGTGCTGGTCGACGGCGGTGTTGTTGGTGGGGTCGCAGCCGAGCCAGAGGTTTTTGTCGGGGTCGACCAGCAGTTCGCACCAGGCGTGGGTCTGCGTGAAGCCGCGGAAGGACTCGCGTTGGGGGTGGACCAGGCCCGAGACGTAGCGGGCGGGGATGTGCAGTGCGCGAGCGATGCCGAGCATGAGGTGGGTGAAGTCCTGGCAGACGCCCTTGTACCCCTCGAGCAGGTCCGTAATCGGGCTGGCGCTGGTGGTCACGCCCGGCTCGTAGGTGAAGGACGTAAAAATGTGGTCCATGATCCGCCGGGCGATGGCGCCGACGGGTTCGCCGGGCTGGGGGGCGATGGCGTCGAGGTGGGGGCGGAGCAGGTCGGTTCGGGTGACGGGCCCGCCGAAGCCGAGGAAGTCGATGAGGGCGGGTTCGGTGGGTCGGTCTGGGTCGTGGGGGATGCCGAGGGTGGCCAGGTCGTGTTTGGTGCGGCGGGTTTCGATGACGCTGGTGGCTTCGACGAGGACTTTCTTGTGCGGGCCGTTGACGGTGAGGGCGTGGACGGAGTTGCCGAGCCAGTCGACGTAGCTGGTCGGCGTGGCGGCGGGTCCGACCGCGAGGTTGAACGAAAGCCGACGCTGCTCCGCCTCCTGCCGCGGCTGCACCCGCAGCTCCATCACGCTCTCGGTCACCACGTCCTCGTAATCGAGCTGCGTGCGGTGAACGAGTTTGAGCAGGAGGCGGGAGAGCATGGGGAGAGAGTAGCGAGTAGGGGAGTAGCGAGTAGCGAGTAGTTGGTCCACGGAAAAGTTGCGTGATGACGCTACTCGCTACCCACTACTCACCTACCCGCTACCCTCTCCCCCGCATGTACCGCACGTTCGTCATTGCGCGCCACACTGCCGTCGAGGCGATGGCTCAGCCGATTTATCTGCTGGTGCTGGCGATCGGGGCGGCGCTCATGTGCTTGTTCGGGCTGTTGCCGTTCTTCACGCTCGGGGTGGACACGAAGATGTTCCTCGACGTGGGGCGGGACTTCGTGCTGTTGCTCGTGCTGCTGGCGACGCT
>JBCCOW010000131.1:0-2285 GCA_039025195.1 Planctomycetota bacterium | reverse complement strand
GTTGACGAGGACGGCCCGGTTGGTCGGCAGGCCGGCGGCTTTGGCCAGGTCGACCCGTGGCCGGATGCCGCAAGCCATGACGACCAGGTCGGCCGGCAACACCTCACCGTCGGTGAGCGTCACTTGGTCGACGTCGGGATCACCGTGGATGGTTTGAACACTGACGCCGGTGCGGATGAACAGGCCGGTCTGTTCGAGCCGACGGCGGAGCATGGTGCCGGCCTCGGCGTCGAGCTGGGTGTCCATCAGGTGGCCGGCGAGGTGAACGACGGTGACGTGCAGCCCCAGGTCGAGTAGCGCCTTGGCCGCCTCCAGACCCAGCAGCCCCCCACCGACGACGACGGCAGACCGTGCCGACACCGAAGCGCGGCGCATGGTGGCCACATCGTCGAGGGTTCGGTAGACGACGACGCCGGGTTTGTCACTGCCGTCGATGGGCGGGACGAACGGTGTGGAGCCGGTGGCGAGGACGGCGGCATCGAAGCGGTGGTCGGTGCCGTCGGCGAGGGTGAGTTGTCGGCGCAGCGGATCGAGATGGGTGACCTTGCCGCCGAGGTGGTGGTGGACGGCGTCACTGTGCCAACCGGCGGGTCGGAGGCTGATGTCGCCAGGGTCGGCGCCGTTGAGGACCCGGCCGAGGAGGATGCGGTTGTAGGCCGAGTGGCGCTCCTCGCCGAAAACGTGGATGTGCCACCGTTGATCGGCACCGCGTTCCAGGAGGTCGTCGACGAGCCGCGCCGAGGCCATGCCGTTGCCGATGACGGCGAGGGTTTGGCGGTGGGGGCCATTGGCGGTGGTGGGCCGGAGTTGGCCGTTGGTGGGGTTGGGCATCATGCCGCCTCCCCGTTGGGCAAGTCGATGCGGACGGCACAGACCTTGAACTCCGGCATGCGGCTGGTGGGGTCGAGTGCCGGGACGGTCAGGACATTCGCCGAGGCCCTGCCGCCGTAGTGGAAGGGCGCGAAGACCACGTCGGGTCGGATGTCGGGAGTGACGGTGACGTCGAACCGGACGGTGCCGCGGCGGCTGCTCACTTCCACCGGGTCGTCGTCACCGACACCGAGCCGATGGGCCAGCAGCGGGTGGAGTTCGAGTTTGGGTTTGGGTTTGGCAGCGCGGAGGGGTTGGACCCGGCGGGTTTGGGCGCCGCTGTTGTAGTGCTGTTTGTACCGGCCGGTGGTGAACCAGAGGGGGTAGTCGGCGTCGGGTTCCTCGGCGGCGGGTCGGTGTCGGACGGGGAAGAACCGGGCCTTGCCGTCGGGGGTGGGGAAGCCGTCGGCGAAGAGCCGGGGGGTGCCGGGATGGTCGTCGGAGGTGCACGGCCAGAACACGCCTTCCTCGGTGTCGATCCGTTCGTAGCTGATCCCCGAGTAGTCGGCGACACCGCCGGCCGAGGCTCGGCGGAGTTCGTCGAAGATCGCTTCCGGCTCGGAACTCGGCACGAACTTCTCACCGCCGAGCCGACTCGCCAGTTGCTGCAACACGTCCAAGTCCGACCGGCAACCAGCCGGCGGATCGATGGCTTTGCGCCGCCGGATCACCCGCCCTTCCAGGTTCGTCATCGTCCCTTCCTCCTCGGCCCACTGCAGCGTCGGCAGCACCACATCCGCCACCGCCGTGGTGTCGTTGTCGAAAGCGTCGCAGACCACCAGCAGGTCCAGGGCGTGGAGCTTGTCGACGACCCGGTTTCGGTTGGGGGTGGCGACGGGGAGGTTGCTGCCCATGACGATGAGGCCGTGGACTTCACGGCCGAAGTCGTCGATGAGTTCGACGGCGGACTTGCCGGGGCCGGGGAGATCGTCGGGGTCGACGTCCCAGACCTTGGCCACGGCGGTGCGGTGGTCGGGGTTTTTGATAAGGCGGTAGCCGGGGAGTTGGTCGGCTTTCTGGCCGTGTTCCCTACCGCCCTGGCCGTTGCCCTGGCCGGTGAGGGTGCCGTAGCCACTGAAGGGCTTGCCGACTTTGCCCAGCGCCAGCATCAGGTTGATCAGGGCGTGGACCCCGTCGACGCCTTTGCTCTGTTGTTCGGGACCCCGGCCGGTGAGCAGCATCGACGGTCCGTCGGCCAGCCAATCGACACACCGCCGCAAATCGCTTTCCGAAACGCCACTGGTTTGCTCGACGAAACTGGGCGGGTATTGGTCCGCCACTGCACCGGCCAATGCGTAGTCAGTCGTGTGCTGATCGACATAGGCACGATCAGTCCGGCCCTGTTCTCTGACCACGTACAGCAACCCGTTGGCCAGGCAAAGGTCACCGCCGGGGACCGGTTGCAGGTGCAGGTC
>JBCCOW010000130.1:0-2626 GCA_039025195.1 Planctomycetota bacterium | reverse complement strand
GGCACACTCGAACGCCCCACCTGGGCCCACGACGCCGACGCCAACCGCATCGCCGCCGCGGCCCACCTCGAACTGCTCTTCGCCACCGACGACCAACGCTGGGCCAGCGGTGCCGAGCCGTACTGGCGCACCTGGCGCGACCAACGCCCCGGCGACACCGCCCCGACGCTCATGCAGGCGTGGTTCTATGTCGGCGTCGCCGAGTCGGACGGTGTGACCGCCGAGCAACGCGCTGCCGCGCTGGAGCAAGCGACGGCGACCATCGCCGACCTGCCGGCGGTGCTGACCGCAGCGCTGCGGTCGGAGATCAAACGCCTGGAGGGTCCGGGGCTGTGACGGGGCTGGAACCGGAGAACGTCGTGCCACGGTTGCGGGCCGCCCTGGAGGCGGCACGGGCGCATCCGAAGAAGGTCGGTGCCCGCAAGGTCGTCCGTGCCCTCGAACAGGCGTTGGCAACGTTCGGCGAAAAAAGATCGACCGACCCCGCAACGGATCCGTCCACGACCGGAGAAGAGCGTGTCAGCCGCGACTGAGCGGCCTCCAAAACACACTCGACTCCCCCGAAAAGGACAGAACCATGCAGGTCAACACAGAAAACGCCCAGCAGACCCAGGCCGCCCAACTCCGCCAGAATCCCGCCGCCGAGCAGGCCACCATGGCCCGTGCCCAGGGCTTCGCCGGCAAGCTCGACGCCGGCCAACAGGCCCGCTACGGCGACGCCGCCCAGGTCGACTTCGCCGGCATCGAGGCCCAGAACACCGCCCTCGAAGGCCAAAAAACCGCCGGCACCGCCATGGCCGCCGTCGGCTCCGCCCTCCCCATCGGCGGCGGTGCCCTCTCCAGCATGGGCCTGCTCCAGATGCAGCAAGCCATCCAGCAGCAGTCGATGATGTTCACCACCACGTCCAACGTCATGAAGTCCAAGCACGACGCGAGCATGTCCGTCGTCCGCAACATCAAGGGTGGGTAAACCACCAAGTGGCTGAGCCGATCACGCCGCCCATTAGCCCCGGGCTCTGCCCGGGGTTCCCGCGTGGCACCCGGCAACCGACGATCCACGCAAGTGCGTGGGTGTGATCGGGAACCCCGGGCAAAGCCCGGGGCTAATGAAACCGTGGGGGCCATCGGGGGGATGGCCCCACCCTTTTCCGCTACCCTGCAACGGCCATCGGCCCCGGGCACCACGCCCGGCGGTCGGTGGCTCGTTTTGGCGATCATGACCGCAACGGCCGACCTCAACCCGCGCTCGGCACCCTGGCTCGACCTGCTCGGTTTTGCCGGGGAGGAGGCTTGGGTGATCGCGACGTTCTGGACGGCCGCGGGGCGGCTGCTCGAAGCGTCGGACCACGCCGGGGCGTCGGCGGTGTTCGAGGGGCTGGAGCGGCTGCTGCCGGATCATCCGATCGGGCTGATCGGCCAGGCGGAGGTCGCCCGGGAGACGGAACGGTTCGGCGACATGCAGCGCTTCGGCCAGCGCGCCGCCGAGTGCACCGGTGCGGATCGTGCCCACCTCGCCCACGCCCTGCAACTCGCCGCCACGGGTGCCGAGGGCCGACGGCGGTTTTCCGAGGCCCGGACGTTGCTGGAGCGGGCGTTGCGGGTCGCCCCGGAAAATTCTCGAATCGCCGTGCAACAACAGCTCGCCCGGCTGGATCAGAGGGAGAACGCCACCCCACCCCGTTCGACCGACCGATAGGAGTCCCCCATGAGCATCCAAGGCATCAACCCCACCGGCGGCCCCAAGCCGACCCAGTCCGTCACCCCCGCCGCCGGGGCCGAGGAAAAGTCCACCGCCGGCGGCAAGTTCGACGTGGGCGGCTCGCAAAAGCCCCAGACCCCCGACGTCGCCCCCGCCGGCCCCGAGGTCAGCCAGGTCACGCATCAGATGACACAAACCATCCGCGACGGCGTCGCCGCGGGTGAGGACCGCTCCACCATCTTCAACCGCGTGGTCAACCAGCAGATCGACGCCGAGGTCGGCACCCACGTCTCCCCCCAGGTCCGCGAGCAGGCCGTCGAGATCATGTCGTCCCACCCCGTCCTCCGCGAGATGTACGACCGACTCTTCACCCAGGCCGTCCAGCAGCAACAGTCGTAAACCAATCCCATGTCCGGCATCCCCAACAACATCCCGAACCCCGGCTTGCAACCACGCACGTTGCCCGCGCAAGCACCGGCCAAGCCGAGCGACGACGCGCCGTTCCTCCAGGGCATCGAACCAACCGCGTCCGACCCGCAGGCCTCGGTCGACCCCGCCCGGCACCCCGACGTCCAGGCGACCCTCGACAAGATCAACGCCCCCAAGCCCACCGACGCCGCCGGCTACGACCCGTTCAGCAAGCTCGAATCCCTCGAAGCCCAGACCGTCGAGCACATGAACGCGTTCAACGAACTGCAACGCCAGGTGAACGCCGGGCTGGCCGACCCGAACGACCCGGCCGTGCGGGCCGCCTTGGACTCGCGCATGGAAAACCTCATGATGATCCAGAGCCGCATGCACAGCGCGTCCTTCGCCGTGGAACTGGTCAGCAAAGTCGTCGAACAGGGAACCTCCGGTGCGAAACAGATCCTGCAAACCCAAGTCTGACCGACTGATGTCTGACCAACCGGCGTCCAACGCAAATCC
>JBCCOW010000129.1:0-2999 GCA_039025195.1 Planctomycetota bacterium | reverse complement strand
GTGGGGGCAGATTCGGTGGGCGGGGGGGGCGGGGCGGCGTCTTGGTCGGACATCGGGTTCTCCTCTGTGTGAGAGATAGGTGAGACAGGCAGTTATCCGACGGATCATCGAGATTCTGGCGGCTGGGTCAAGTGTCGGCCGGGGGCGGGACGGATCGGGACGGCTGAGGATGGACGGTTAGGATGCGGAGATGGGTCTTGGACGGGATGTGTGTTACGCGGTGGCGGGGGTGCTGTTGACGCCGGTGTGGGGGGTGTCGCTGCTGCGGACGGGGAAGTGGCGGACGGACTGGCGGGGGCGGTTCGGGGGGGTGGATCAGGGCGTAGGGCGTAGGGCGTGGGGCGTAGGTGAGAAGAGCGAGAAGACGCTGCTGATCCACGGGGTCTCGGTCGGTGAGGTGAATCTCATCCGGCCGATGGTGGAACGTTTGGAGGCGGTGGACGGGGTGCGGCTGGTGATCGCGGCGACGACGGACACGGGGGTGGCTCGGGCGGAGCAGCTGTATGGGGATCGGCACGCGGTGGTGCGGTACCCCTTGGACTTTTCGTGGATGGTGCGGCGGTTCTTGTGGGCGGTTCAGCCGGACGCTGTGGCGCTGGTGGAACTCGAAGTCTGGCCGAACTTCGTGGAGCAGTGCACGGCGGGTGGGGTGCCGGTGGGAGTGATCAACGGCCGGCTGAGCGAGCGGAGCTACCGGGGGTATCGGCGGTTCGGGTTTCTGGTTCGGCGGAGTTTTGGGCGGCTGTGGGGGGTGGCGGCGCAGACGGAGGCGATCGCGGAGCGGTTTGTGGGGGTGGGGGTCCCCCCGGAAAGGGTCACCGTGTTGGACACGATGAAGTGGGACGCGGCGCGGGTGGAGGAGCCGGGCGAGGTCGAGGGGGTTCAGGAGTTCGCGGAGATCATGGGGATTGATGTGGATCGGCCGTTGGTCGTGTGGGGGTCGACCGGGACGGGCGAGGAGGTGATGGCGCTAGAGGGGGCTGATCCGGGGGTTCAGGTGCTGATTGCGCCGCGGAAGCCCGAGTGGTTTGAGGCGGTGATGGAAGAGGCAGTGGTGCGAGGCGTGGGGGTGGTTCGGTGGACAGACCAACAGGGGGATGTGCATCTGAGCCATGGCGGGGAAGACGGGCGTCGGGTGTTTTTGTTGGACACGATCGGGGAGCTGCGGAAGGCGTACGCGTTGGCGGATGTGTGTGTGGTGGGGCGGAGCTTTACCGGGAAGCTGTATGGGTCGGACATGATGGAGCCGATCGGGCTGGGCAAGCCGACGGTGGTGGGGCGGCACACGAAGGATTTCGCGGCGGTGATGGACGCGTTGAAGGAAGCGGATGGGATTGTGGAGACGGACGATCCGTGGGGGGCGGTACAGCGGTTGTTGGCTGATCCGGAGGCGGCGGGTGGGGTGGCGGAGCGGGGGCGGGGGGTGATCCGCGATCGGCAGGCGGATGGCGGTTCGGCGGGGCGGCACGCGGCGTGGGTTTTGGGGATGATGGGCTTTGAAGAAGCTGCTAGCGGCTAGTCGTTAGAGCCTGGTCTTGTGCGTTGGGTTTGGAGTTGGTGATGTCATCGAAAGAGATTCGTGAGACGGCGGTGGCGGGTGCGGAACGGGTGGTGGTGAAGGTGGGGTCGTCGTTGGTGACGAAGGAGACGGACGAGGGGCCGAGGGTGGACACGCGGCTGATCGGTCGGCTGGTGAAGGAGATCGCGCAGCTGCGGGAGGCGGGGACGGAGGTGACGCTGGTGAGCAGCGGGGCGGTGGCGGCGGGGTGCGGGGCGCTCGGTTTGAAGAAGCGGCCTCGGGATGTGGCGGAGCTGCAGGCGCTGGCGGCGATCGGCCAGCGTCGGCTGGTGTCGCAGTACCACCGGGCGTTCGAGAAGGTGGGGCTGGCGGCGGGTCAGGTCTTGGTGACGCGGGGGGATTTCGACGACCGGGAGCGGTACCTGAACGTGCGGAACTGCATCACGGCCTTGCACGGGATGGGGGCGGTGCCGGTCTTGAACGAGAACGACCCGGTCGCGGTGGACGAGATCCGGTTCGGGGATAACGACCTCTTGGCGGCGATGGCGTGCAACGCGCTGCGGGCGGGGGTGTTGTTGCTGCTGACGTCGGTGGATGGGCTGTTGGATGAGAAGGGGCAGGTGGTGGACCGGGTGGATGATGTGGTGGGGATGCTGGCGTTGACGCGTCGGGGGGACCCACGGTCGAAGACCGTGGGCTTCAAGGGGGTGGCGGGGAAGAGTGCTTGGGGCAGCGGGGGGATGCGGAGCAAGCTGGAGGCGGCCCGTCTGGTGAGTGCGGCGGGGGAGGTGGTGGTGATCGCCAACGGGCGGGAGAAGGGAGTGATCGGGCGGGTGCTGAGCGGGGAGCGGTTGGGGACGGTGGTGGCCCCGGCAGCGCGGAAGCTGGACAGCCGGAGCCGGTGGCTGGGGATGACGGCCCGGCCGGTCGGGACGGTGACGCTGGACGACGGGGCGGTGCAGGCGGTGGTTCGTAAGGGCAAGAGCCTGCTGGCGGCGGGGGTGGTGCAGAGCACCGGGGCGTTCGCGAAGGGGGATGTGATCATGCTGCGGGACAAGCAGGGGAAAGAAGTGGCACGGGGGCTGAGCAACTACGGGTCGGAGGAGCTGGCCTTGATCAAGGGTCGGCGGACGTCGGAGTTCGAGCGGGTGCTGGGGCAGCCGGGGTACGGGGCGGTGGTGCACCGAGACCACATGGTGGTGGCGGGGTCGAGTGGCTAGAGCATGTTTCGTTCGCGTGTCGCGGGTGCACTGAAGGTGCCCGCGGTTTCGGAGCGGGACGCTTCGCGTCTCCCGCTACACGTTTTGGAAATCTGCTCTAGCTGCTAGCTGTTCGCGGCTAGCGGCAAGAGCCTAGAGCGGACCCAGTTCTTTTCTAGCGTCGTTTGGCGCATGTTCGGTTGCGCTGTGGGCGGGCCGGGTCTACGCTCGTGCTTTTGCTTCTCGAAGGGAGTCGAAGCATGCCCAAGGCCAAGTCGCAG
>JBCCOW010000128.1:0-3276 GCA_039025195.1 Planctomycetota bacterium | reverse complement strand
GGTGGGGCGGGTGGGGCGGGCATGGGCGGGATCATACGGGTTTGCCACGCCGGTTTGCGGGGGTGCTCCGCCTTGGACTACGGTGCGTTCATGAAGTTCGAGCTCATCGATCAGGTCGAAGACATCAGCGACGAACGGATCGTCGCGGTCAAAGCGGTGACCACGGCCGAGGAATACCTGGGCGACCACTTCCCGGGCTTCCCGATCCTGCCCGGCGTCTTGATGCTGGAAGTGATGGTCCAAGCCGGTCAACGACTAGCCGAGCACCGGGTCAGCCTCGGCAGCGCCGACCCCAAAGCGGGTGGGGCCTGGGTCGTCCGCGACGTCCGCAACGTCCGCTACGGCGGGATGGTCCGCCCCGGCCAGGTCCTCCGCGTCGAAGTCACGCTCCGTAACCACGACGAGACCGGCATCGACCTCCAAGGCTCCGGCACCGTCGACGGTGAAACCGCGGTCCAGGGGCGGTTCCGGCTCGAGCCGCTGGGCGTCCCCGCGACCAACGCGGTATAACACTCCGCTCACAGTTCGCAGGTCTTACACCCTTACCCGCACGACACGCCCCGAGGCCCGATATGCCGTCCGAAGAAAACTACGAAAAGGTTCAGGAAGTCCTCGAAGACGCCCTCGGCGTCGATGCCGACGAAGTCACCCCCGAAGCCACCCTCGTCGGCGACCTCGGGGCCGAGTCCATCGACTTCCTCGACATCGTCTTCCGCCTCGAAAAGGCCTTCGAGATCAAGATCGATCAGTCCGAACTCTTCCCCGAGAACGTCCTTAACGACCCCCAATACGTCCAGGACGGCAAGGTCACCGACAACGGCATGGAAGAGCTCCGCAAACGCCTGCCCCACGTCGACCTCGAAACCTTCGACAAAGAACGCGACGTCGACAGCTTCTCGAACGTCTTTACAGTCGACGCTGTGGTGAAGTTCGTCGAGAGCAAGCTATAGAACAGGCTTGCGGCTTGAGCAGTGAGGCTTGAGCACATCAGGCCAAGCGCGTCACGCCCACCTCAAGCCTCATCCCTCACCCCTCAAGCCTCACCCCCATGCGTTGGATCTGGCTCGATCGCATCCTCACCCTCGACCCGGGCAAGTCCCTGGTTGCCCTCAAAAACATCTCCGCTGCGGAAGACGTCATCCACGACGCCGTTCCCGCCGTCCCCCACATGCCCCACACCCTCATCATCGAGGGCATGGCCCAGGCCGCCGGCATCCTCGTCGGACACACCGGCCACTTCCGCGAGAAAGTCATCCTCGCCAAAATCACCCGCGCTCAGTTCGAGCCCCTCGTCCCCGGCCCCGGCACCGCCCTCCGCCACACCGCCACCCTCGACCGCTTCGACCCCTCCGGTGCCGCCACCACCGGCACCGTCGACCTCCTCGACCCCGCGACCGGCTCCGCCCAGCCCTTCGCCCGCATCCAGCTCATGTTCTCCCACATCGATCAAAACCGGGCGGGCCTCGAATTCCCCGACCACAACTTCGTCTTCACCGACCAGTTCATGGGCCTGCTCGAACGCTCCGGCATCCCCACGCCCAACTGACTCGTAAGCCAAGCTCTAACTCGACTCGCAAGCGATACAGCAATCGCAAGAAATTTTAAGCCCTTGCCCTACACTAAACCGCATGGACACCACCCGCGTCCAGCGCCTCCTCAAGCTCATCCTCCAGCTCCAGTCCGGCCCGCCCCTCAATAGCGACCAGCTCGCCAAGTCCCTCGGCGTCTCCCGCCGCACCATCTACCGCGACCTCAAGGTACTCGAAGCCGCCGGCGTCCCCTACGACTCCAAACGCGGCCAAGGCCTCACCCTCGCCAAATCCTTCTACATGCCCCCCCTCTCCCTCACCGTCCCCGAGGCCCTGGGGCTCATGCTCCTCAGCAAGAACGCCGCCACCCAACGCGAACGCCCCTACGCCGGCCCCGCCCTCTCCGCCATCTACAAGCTCATGGCCACCGTCCCCGAGCCCGTCCGCGCCGCCTGCTCCGAGATGATGGCCCACGTCTCCATCGACCCCACCCCCGCCATCGAGGGCGACCGCGAAGCCGACCTCTACCCCGAAATCCAGATGGGCATCGACGCGTCCAAAGCCATCGACCTCGACTACCAGCCCCCCCTCGACCCGCCCCTCAACAACCTCCGCGTCCACCCCTACGCCCTCCACTTCGCCGCCCGCGCCTGGTACCTCTTCGCCTACTCCACCCTCCATAACGAGGTCCGCGTCTTCAAGCTCCAACGCATCACCCAGGCCACCCTCACCACCACCACCTTCCACCGCCCCACCGACTTCACCCCCCGCACCAAGCTCCGCAACGCCTGGCAGCTCAACCCCTCGCCCGAAGGCACCCCCGACCACGACGTCAAACTCCGCTTCACCCCCAAGGTCGCCACCAACGTCACCGAAACCCGCTGGCACCCCACCCAGCAGCACACCCTCCACCCCGACGGCTCCGCCACGGTCACCTTCACCCTCTCCGGCCTCGACGAGATCGCCTGGTGGCTCTGCGGCTACGCCGACCAGGTCACCATCCTCGACCCCCCCGAGCTACGCATCCTTGTCCGCGACCGCCTCCAACGCGGCGCCGACCAACACCAATAAACCCACTCACATATTAGCCCCGGGTCAATGACCCGGGGCCGCGTGGCGCACCCGATGCCCCCGCCTTACGCCCCCCACCGCACACGCCCCACCGCATCCGCCAACTCCCGCGCCAGCATACCCCCCGCCTCACGCCCGGCCGTCCAAACCTCCGCCGCCCGCCCATGGGCCCATACCCCCAGCACCGCCGCGTCAAACCCGCCCATCCCCTGCGCCATCAACCCCCCGATCACCCCCGTCAGCACATCCCCCGTCCCCGCCGTCGCCAGCGCCGCGTTCCCCGTCGGGTTCACATACACCCGCCGCCCATCACTCACCACCGTCCCGCTACCCTTCAAGACCACCACCGCCCCCAGCCGCCGCGCCAACTCCGCCGCCCCACCCACCCGATCCCCCGCCCGCACTTCCAATTCCACCGCCTCCACGAGCCGCCCAAACTCTCCCGGATGCGGCGTCAACACCCAATCCAGCCCACCCCCAGAAGCCCACGGTGTCCCACCGTGGGCGGCGTCGCCCGACGCCCTCAACTCCCCCGCCAACACATTCAACCCATCCGCATCCACCACCACCCGCCGCCCACTCCCCAACAGAACCCGCAGCGCCTCCCCACGCCCCTCACCAACCCCCCACCCCGGTCCCACCGCCACCACCTCCCCACCCGCCCGACCCCCTCGCC
>JBCCOW010000127.1:0-3316 GCA_039025195.1 Planctomycetota bacterium | reverse complement strand
GAGAAGCCGCGCAGAAGGCTTCGCCATCTGCGGGCTTTGAGGGTGAAGGGTCGGGTGGGTGATGGACCCGGTGCGGTTTGCGTTGGAGAACCCGGTGAAGGTGGCGGTGGGGGTGATCCTGTTGATCTTGATGGGGTTGATTGCGCTGGGGGCGATCCCGGTGCAGCTGACGCCGGATGTGGACCCGACGATTGTGACGGTGACCACGAACTGGGAGGGCAAGAGCCCGGAGGAGATCGAGAAGGACATCGTCGAGGAGCAGGAGGATGTGTTGAAGGGGGTGCGGGGGCTCCGGCGGATGACGGCGACGGCGGTGCAGGGCGAGGGGACGATTGAGCTGGAGTTCAACCTAGGGGTGTCGGTGCAGCAGGCGCGGGTGGAGGTGAGTGATGCGCTGCGTGAGGTGCCGGAGTATCCGGAGGGGGTGGACGAGCCGGTGATTGTGACCGGGGAGGCGGGGCCGGGGAGTCCTATTGCGTGGTTGTTGTTGCAGAGCGCGACGCCGGGGTTTGATGTGCAGAAGTTGGGGGACCCGGCAGAGGACCGGATCAAGCCGTTCCTGGAGCGGGTGGATGGCGTGAGCGAGGTGCGGGTGTACGGCGGGCGGGAGCGGGAAGTGCACCTCACGTTCGACCCGGCCAAGGTCGCGCAGCGGGGCGTGACTTTGGCGGAGCTCGACGGGGCGCTTCGGCAGGAGAACACGAACGTCTCCGCCGGGGAGATCGCTGAGGGGCAGAACGATGTGCGGGTCCGGGTGGTGGGCGAGTTTGATGACCTGGACAAGGTGCGGCGGACGATCCTGGCGTACGACGCGGACGGGGGCGCGATCCGGGTGGAGGATGTGGCGGAGGTGGGCTTGGCGTACGGGAAGCGGCGGAGCTTTGTGCGGAGCCGGGGGTCGATCGCGATGGCGTTCCCGGTGTATCGGGAGAGCGGGGCGAACGTGATGCGGGTGATGGACGCGTTGGACGTTCGGCTTGAGGAGGTGAACCGGGATTTGCTGCCGCGGGTGGCGGCGGCGTTTGCGGCGGAGGAAGGGTTGGCGACGCCGCCGGACCTGCACATCCGGAAGGTGTACGACGAAACGGTGTACATCGACGACGCGTTGGCGCTGGTGAGCAACAACCTGATGATCGGCGGTGGGCTGGCGGTGCTGGTGTTGCTGCTGTTTTTGCGGAGCGTTCGGCCGACGGTGGTGGTGGGGCTGGCGATCCCGATCTCGGTGATCGGGACGTTCGTGGTGATGGCGGCGCTGGGCCGGAACATCAACGTGATTTCGCTGGCGGGGCTGGCGTTCGCGGTAGGGATGGTGGTGGATAACGCGATTGTGGTGCTGGAGAACATCGACCGGCACCTGGGGATGGGCAAGAAGCCGATGCGTGCGGCGTATGACGCGACGCGGGAGGTGTGGGGGGCGATCCTGGCGTCGACGCTGACGACGCTGGTGGTGTTCTTGCCGATCGTGTTTATGCAAGAGGAGGCGGGGCAGCTGTTCCGGGACATCACGATCGCGATCTGTGCGGCGGTGTCGCTGTCGCTGCTGGTGTCGGTGACGGTGATCCCGACGGGGTCGGGGCGGTTCTTAAAGGCACGGCGGAACGAGGGGGCGATGGTGTCGGCGGCGCGGAGCCTGGGCGGGTTGGTGCCGTTGCTGGGCAAGGTGGGGCGTGGGTTCAGCGATGTGATTTACGCGGCGACGGCGCGGACAGTCAGTGGAGTGGTGCTGCGGGTCGTGGTGGTGGGGCTGTTTGCGGTGTCGTCGCTGGCGGGGGCGTGGCTGCTGATGCCGCCGACGGATTACCTGCCGGCGGGGAACAAGAACCTGGTGTTTGGGTTCATCCTGAAGGCGCCGGGGTTCACGATCGAGAAGGCCGAGTCGGACGCGATCGCGACCGAGCAGACGCTGCGTCCGTTGTGGGAGGCGGAGGACTACGGCGACCTGGAAGGGGCGTCGCCGATCTTCAACGCGATGTCGGGGCAGCCGATCGAGGGGCTGCCGCCGATGGAGAACTATTTCCATGTGACGTTCCAGGGCAACGCGTTCCACGGGGCGACGAGCAAGGACAAGGAGAACGTGGCCCCGTTGGCGCCGGCGTTATCGTCGGCGGCGATGTCGGGGGTGCCGGGGGCGTTTGGGTTTTCGTTCCAGAGCACGATCTTCGGGCGGGGGGCGGACAACAGCCGAACGATCAATGTGGAGGTGATGGGTCCGGAACTGGAAGCCGTGAAGGACTCGGCGATCGCGTTGATGGGCGGGCTCCGGGAGACCTTTGGTTTTCCGGGGGTTCGGCCTGACCCGGCGAACTTCGACAAGCAGTCGCGGGAAGTGACGCTTCGGATCGATGGTGTGAAGGCACGGGAGTTGGGGCTGAGTAATCGCTTGTTGGGCGGGGCGGTGGAGGCCTTTGTGGACGGGGCATTTGTCGGGGACTTCCGTTACCGGGGGGAGGCGATTGATATCTTGGCGAAGCGGAAGGGCAGCGAATCGGTGGCGTCTGAAGACGGCGGCGGCGTCGATGTTGAAGCGTTGCAGCAGGTGCCGATCGCTTACGTTCGGCCGGACGGGACCACGGGGTCGGTGCGGTTGGGGGAGGTGGCAAAGGTGGAGCGGACGCTGGCTCCGCAGCAGATCCGGCGGATCGAGGAAGAGCGTTCGGTGCTGCTTCAGGTGAGCCCGCCGGAAGATATGCCTTTGGAGCAGGCGTCGGCGGAGGTGCGGGCCTTGGTGGAAGAGATGCGGGGGACCGGGGCGATCGACCCGTCGGTGCGGGTGGCGTTAGAGGGGTCGGCGAGCAAGCTCGATGATGTGCGGACGGCATTGGTCGGCAAGTGGGAGGGTTTGAGCCTGGCATCGATCGCGAGCATCGGGACGGGGCGGTTGTTTCTGGCGTTGCTGGTGGTCTATCTCTTGATGGCGGCGTTGTTCGAGAGTTTTTTGTACCCGATGGTGATCATGGTGGCGGTGCCGTTGGCGACGGTGGGCGGGTTTATCGGGTTGGCGATCACGCACTGGTTCGAGCCGTCGCAGCAGCTGGACACGCTGACGATGCTGGGGTTTGTGATCTTGATTGGGGTCGTGGTGAACAACGCGATCTTGTTGGTGCACCAGACGCTGAACTTCATGCGGGGGGTGGGTGAGGGCGAGGGGGATGACACGGGGCGGCTGGGGTATCGGGAGGCGATCCGTGCGTCGGTGCGGAGTCGGGTCCGGCCGATCTTGATGACGACGCTGACGTCGGTGGCGGGGATGCTGCCGTTGGTGCTGATGCCGGGGTCGGGGAGCGAGCTGTATCGGGGGCTGGGGAGTGTGGTGGTG
>JBCCOW010000126.1:0-3394 GCA_039025195.1 Planctomycetota bacterium | reverse complement strand
GCTTGCGTTGTGGTTTTTTTTTTGGGTGGGGGGGGGGGGGGGGGGGGGGGGGGGGCCCCCTGCTTCGGGGGGGGGGGGGGGTGGGGGGGGGGGGGGGGGGGGGGGGCCCCCCGGGGGGTGAGGTTTTGGAGTCGGGTGCGGAGGTGGTCCATGACGTTCATGAAGTTGATGTAGGCGTCGTAGGGGGAGGCGTAGGGGCTGAAGTAGTCGTGGACCTGGGCGTCGCCGGCGTATTTGGTGGCCATGTAATAGAAGTGGTCTGAGGTGGTGAGTTGCCGCCAATCGCGGAGGAGGTTGGGGTCGGCGGATTTGGGGAGGGCTTTGATCTGTTTGACTTTGGGCTCGAGGGTGTAGAGTTCCTGGAGGGCGGAGGACTGCATGGCATTGCCGAGCCAGGCGGAGAGGTCGCGTTCGGAGTCGGCCCAGGAGGTCATATGGGGGGCGTCGTAGGTGCCGACGGGCTCGAACTCGTCGAGGGCTTCGGAGGGGGTGAGGAATCGGCCGCCGGCGTCGAGGAAGGTCTGGGGGAAGTTTTCGAGGAAGGTGAAGATGCCGGTGTCTTCCCACTGGTGCTCGCCGAAGGTCTCGAAGTCCATGAATAGGTTGACGAGGGGATCCGACGCGGCTGAAGCCGCGTCGCCTCGTGGAGAGTGCGCGGGTGTATTCAGGATGGACTGGGTGTAGGACTCGGGGGTGAGGGGGTAGCCGGACCAGTTTTGGTCGGAGAAGCGGAAGGCGAGGTCGTCGGAGAGTTGGTAGTTCTTGAGGAGCAGGGGGAGTTGAGGGAGGTTGGGGGGGGTGTAGACGGCGTTGGGAGATCGCCCGTCGAGGAGGGTGTCGACGCCCTCGGCGAGGATGCCGGAGTAGCGGTTGAGGCCGGCGATGGATTTGGCGATGGGGTTGGCGTAGATGAGTTCGGTGTTGCGGAAGACGGCGGGGCGTTGGCCGAAGGTCTCTTCGATGAGGGCGTCGTGGAAATCGACCTGGGCAGTGAACTCGTCGTGGGAGTAGAGGCAGGCCAGGGCGTGGTGGTCGGTCTCGGCGAGGAGCTCGACGCAGCCGGTGTCGGCCAGGGCTTTGAAGTGGTCGAGGACCTCGGGGGTATGCTGCTGGAATTGACGGAGGACGGTGCCGGTGAGGGAGAAGCTGATGCGGAACTCGGAGCGGTGGCGCTGGATGAGTTCAAGCAGGAGACGGGTCGCGGGGAGGTAGCACTTGTTGGCGACCTTGCGGAGGATCTGGGTGTTGGCGGCGTGGTCGAAGTAGTCGGCGGAGGCGTCGAAGACGGAGTAGCGTCGGAGCCGGAGCGGCTGGTGGACTTGGAAGTAGAAGCAGACGGCGGCGGCCATGCCAGGGGGGTCTCGGGGGAGGGGCGATCGGTCTGAGCGGTGCAGAAGAAAACCGCCCCGGCATTGTGACAGCCGGGGCGGTGGGTGCAAGCGGGATACGGTGTGTGGATTGGGTTTAGGCGGCGGCGGGTTCGGGCGGGGGGGAGGCCTCGGCGGCCGGTGCCGGGAAACGCTCGGCTTTGGACTCGGCGGCGGTGGGGCAAGCCCGGCGGAGGGGGCGGTGCATGGAGCGGAAGATGATGCGGGCACCGGGCCGCATGAACAGGTAGGAGGTGAACCAGCGGATCATGACGACGACGCGGTTGCGGAACCCGATGAGGAACGCGACGTGGACGAGGGCCCAGGCGACCCAGGCGAAGAAGCCGGAGAACTTGACCTTCTTGAAGGGCCAGGCCACGGCCTTGTTGCGGCCGATGGTGGCCATCTCGCCCTTGTCCCAATACTTGAAGACCCGGCGTTGTTCGGGCGGCAGGGGCTTGCCGTTGGCGATCTCTTCCTTGAGGAGCTTGCCGACGTGCTTGCCCATCTGCATGGCGGCGGGGGCGACGCCGGGGACGGGCTGGTCGTTGTCCTGGATGGACCAGGCGATGTCGCCGACGGCGAAGGCCTCGGGGTGGCCGGGGATGGAGAGGTCGGGGTTGACGACGATGCGTCCGCCGCGGGCGAGCTCGACGCCGAGGGTCTGGGTGATGGGGTGGGCGTTGACGCCGCCGCCCCAGAGGATGTTGCGGGACTCGATGCGTTCGCCGGAGGCGAAGGTGACGCCGGCGTCGTCGATGTCCTCGACCTTGGTGTTGAGCAGGACCTGGACGCCGAGGCCTTCGAGCTGACGGAGGGCGGAGGCGGAGAGGTCTTCGGGGTAGGTCGAGAGGACGCGGGGTCCGGCGTCGACGAGGACGACACGGGCGGTGTTGGTGTCGATGTTTCGGAAGTCGCGGGTGAAGACGGTGCGGCAGAGCTCGGCCATGGTGCCGGCCAGCTCCGTGCCCGTAGGCCCGCCGCCGATGACGACGATGGTCATCAGCCGTCGGCGTTCGTCGGGGTCGGCCTCGGTCTCGGCGCGTTCGAGGCTGGTCAGCACACGTCGGCGGATGCGTAGCGCGTCGTCGATCGTCTTGAGCCCTGGGGCAAACTCTTCCCAGTGGTCATTCCCGAAGTAGGTGACCTTGCCGCCCATGGCGATGATCAGGTGGGTGTAGTCGAGCGACGACTCGCGGAGCTCGATGTGCTTGCCTTCGAGGTCGATCGACTCGACCTCCTCCATGACGGTGACGACGTTCTTCTTCCTGCGAACGATGCTGCGGATCGGCTCGGCGATCTCGGGCACAGCCAGCGCGGACATGGCCACCTGATACAGCAGCGGCTGGAACAGGTGGTGGTTCTGCCGGTCGATGATGACGATCTCGGCATCGCCCTTGAAGTTTTTGATGAAGTTAAGCCCGGCAAAACCGCAGCCGAGGATGACCACGCGGGGGGTGTTCGCGTGGAGCTTGTAGTGTTTTTTGGGGGGCAGCTCCGGATGGGCGTCGGGGTCGTCGTCGGGGTGGAGGACGGGTGCGACGCCGGCAGCGCTCTCGGGGGTGGTGGTGGTCATGGTGGTCCTTGGTGGAGTTCCAGGAGGAACAGGCGGGCGTCGCGTAGCGACTCGTTCTCTTTTACACGACTCTAGGTCGGCCAGCTAGGGTCAACCCCTGCAAACCTCGATTTCCTGGCCCGGACAGGTGCCGGTAATCCGCTTACTATCTGGGGCTATGGCGTCCTCGACCGGCCCTAACCCGTCCCCAACCTCGTCCCCTGCCGCTGCCGGCGGCGTGTCTGCGGGCGATCTGTCCGCCAACGCGGTCCGCAGGCAGTACATCGACTTCTTCATCGCCAAGCACGGGCACCGGTTCGTGGCTTCGTCGCCGGTGGTGCCGCACGACGATCCGACGCTGCTGTTCGCCAACGCGGGGATGAACCAGTTCAAGCCGTACTTCCTAGGCACGGAAATCCCGCCCGCCGAAGTGGGCACGCGGGTGGTGAACACCCAGAAGTGCATCCGGGCG
>JBCCOW010000125.1:0-3571 GCA_039025195.1 Planctomycetota bacterium | reverse complement strand
TTTTTTGTCGCCCCCCCCCCCACAAAACAACCCCCCCCCCCCACACAACCGGTTTTCGCCGGGGGGCGCGCGCCCGCCCGCCCGCGCCAAGCTCACCCCCCCACCAGCCGGTCATACACCCCCCGCGCCACCGCCGTATCCGTCGTCCCCTGCACCAACACCCGGCCGTCCCGGAATGCCGTCACCGACTCCGCCCGTCCTTCCGCCACCCCGCTGCCCCGCAGGTCACCCTTTACCAGAAACGCATTGACCCGCACCGCGTCGGCCCCCAGCACCACAGACCATCGCCCCGCCAACGCCTCCACATCCAGCTCCGACCCACCGCTGGTCGGTGACAACTGAACCGCCCCTCGCCCGCACAGCGTCACCGCTGACGACCCGCCCTTGCCTTCCAGCAGCGGGAACGGCCGTTCCATATCAAACGCCCGCGCCTCCCCTACCTCCAACGCCCGCCACCCCCCGCCTCCACCCTTTGCCCCCCACAACTCCACGCACTGCAGCTTCCGCGTCACCGCCTCCCACCGACCCGCCAAAACCTTCAACGCCTCCGCCGCCTGCAGCCCCGCCACCACGTGGATCAACGGCCCCAACACCCCCACCGTATCACACGTCTCCCACCCACCCCCACCCGCCCCACCACTCCCACCACTCCCACCACCTCCACCAAACACCTGCTCCAGGTCCGGCGTCGCCCCACCCCCGCCCTCACGCTCCCACGCACGGTCCCCCGTCAACGACCGCGGCAGCACCGGATACACCATCCCCGCCGTCCCCACCGCACCCCCGTACACATACGGCACCCCGTAAAACACCGCCGCCTCGTTCACCAGCCAACGCGTCTCCACGTTGTCCAGCCCATCCACCATCAGATCGACCCCCGCGACGCCGCCCCGAACCCCTAGCAACCGCTCGATCGTCCCCGCCGACATGTCCGCCACCTCCGCCTCCAACGCCGTCTCCCCGTTGATCTCACCCAACCGACGCCGCGCCGCCTCCGCCTTCGGTAGCCCGTCCCGCACATCTGCCTCCGTGTACAGCACCTGACGCTGCAGGTTGCTCCACTCCAGCACATCCCGGTCCACCACCCGCACACACCCCCCCGCCGACCGCAGCCCCACTCCCGCCCTAACCAGCGTCTCGGCCAAGACCGACCCCAACGCCCCGCAACCCAGCACCAACACCCGCGACGCCGCCAACCGGGCCTGCCCCGCCTCCCCGATCCCCGGCAGCAGCACCTGTCGCCCGTACCGCCCCCGCACGGTCAAATCCAACTCATCCGCACCATCCAACAACCCGTCACGCTCAACCATCGCCGGAGTCTATCACCCCGACACCCTCAAACCACACACCGCCCGGAGCGGCTTTCCGCACCGTGTAGCGGTAGACGCGAAGCGTCCCGTTCGGTCTGCCGGAAAACCTTCGGCGTAGCGATCACACACACGGACACCACTCGACATCACACCGACGCCCTTCGCCCACACCAAACACGATCGCCGCTCAGGACGCCAGCTGCTTCTTCTTGGCGGACCGTGCCCGAGGGCGTGTGGTCGGTACAGGGCAAGGCTCACAAGCCGACAGCTCGCGAGCCGCACTGCGGAGCCGGTCCGACGCGTCCATCAACGCCGCGCCTTCCCGCTCCAGGTAGTGCAACGCCTCGTCCACTTCATCGGCCTCGCCCTCCAGACGCAGCGTCACCATGCCGGACCGTTCGCCGTCCCCCGCTCGCGGCAGGTCCGCCTCCCGGATATCGAACATCACCGCCGGCAGCACCCGTGACATCCGCCAAAGCAGCGGCCCGTCCGCAGCACGCTCACCCACCCGAATCCGACACTCCCTTTGTACCAAACCCATAGATCACACTCCTTTATGAGAAGAAACAGCCGAGACACACGCGACGCACAACACAACCGACCGGCAAACCAACAGACGTGCCCACCTCAACGCCCGGAATCCACCGCTAAACGAGCCGGCTCAGCCGAGCCTTCCCTCTCCGTCTGTAATTATGCACGAATCGCCTATTCCGTTCAATATCACATCACCGTAATGGTGATAAACACCCCTGCCGTGTCAGCCTTTGCACAGTAAGTGCACAGGCAACAGCCCGGATGACGTGAAAACAGCCGGTTGACGTGCCTTCGATCACCACGCGAAGTGGGCAAACGCCTTGTTGGCTTCCGCCATCCGGTGTGTCTGGTCGCGGGTGTTCATCGCCTTGCCCTCGCCGTGATAGGCGTCGCTCAGTTCCTGGCACAGGAAGTCGGCCATCGGCTTGCCCTTGCCGCTCCGGGCCGCCTGGATGATCCAGCGGAACGCCAGACTCTGCTGGCGCTTCTTGTTGACCTGCATCGGCACCTGGTAGTTCGCACCGCCGACCCGCTTCGACCGCACCTCAACGTTCGGCTTCACGTTGTCCACCGCCTGCAGGAACACTTCGATGCCCGTCGGCTCGCCCTTAGTCTTCGCCTCGATCTGATCCAACGCGTCGTACACGACCCGCTGGGCACGCGTCTTCTTCCCGTCCTTCATCACGCAGTTGATGAACCGCGCCAGCGTCTTATCCGCATACCGCGGGTCCGGCTTCAACTGCTGCTCGGCGTAAGTAAATCCTCGTCCCATATCAAACACTCCTCTCGGCCGGAGACGCCGCAAGCCCGAACCACTCGGTCCAAGCTCCGTCCCGTCGTTCACCCAGGGTCTCGGGCCCTCGATTACTGCCGTTCATCACAATTCACGCCCAGCCGAGCCCGGGCCACAACAATCAAACCACCCTGCAGCGTTCGCTCAGCCCTTCGGCTTCTTCACGCCGTACTTCGATCGCCCACGCTTCCGGCCGTCCACGCCCAGCGTGTCCAGCGAGCCCCGCACCACGTGGTACCGCACACCCGGCAGGTCACGGACTCGACCGCCCCGCACCAGCACAATGCTGTGCTCCTGCAGGTTGTGGCCCTCACCACCGATGTACGCGGTGATCTCCTTGCCGTTGCTCAGCCGCACACGCGCGACCTTCCGCAGCGCCGAGTTCGGCTTCTTCGGGGTCACCGTCTTCACCTGAAGACACACGCCACGCTTCTGCGGGCACTTGTCCAGGTCCTTAACCTTCGACTTCGTCAGCGGCGTCCGGCGGGGGTTGCGGACCAGTTGGTTAATCGTGGGCATAACAACGGCTCTCTGTCGTTCAGTTCGCGTTTGGGGGTTCGATATCGAGCCCAGCAGTATAACCCAACCGATCCCACCCCCGCAACCGCCAAACCCCCTTCCTAACCCACTCATTTAGCCCCAGGTCAATGACCCGGGGCCGACCAACCGAACCCTCACCCCCGCGAAAACACCACCAACCCGATCGACGCGAGCTGCGCCATCAGCCCCACCCCCAACCACTTCACGAACAGCCCCACCTCCCCCGCCCCCATCAGCAGCCCTCCCAGCAGGCACACCACCGCCACCATCTGCAGCACCAACGCCAACCCCACGACCCCGTCACACTCCCGCCGTCCCCCGCCCCCCAACCCACCCCCCGCCCGTCGCTGCGCCCGCATCTCCGCCAGGATCGCCCGCAACAACCCCTCATCAG
>JBCCOW010000124.1:0-3835 GCA_039025195.1 Planctomycetota bacterium | reverse complement strand
GGGTGGGGTGGGGTGTTGACGTGTACGGTGGGGGTGGCGTCGACGCGGTTGTTGGCGAAGGCGGGGTCGGAACTGGGGAAGCCCGATGGGCTGGTGGTGTTGGAGGACGGGGAGCTGCCGGGGCGGTTTGTGGAGGCGGGGTGGGCGGTGGATGATTTTCCAGGGATCAGCGACGGGATGAAAACGCGGCTGTTCCGGCGGGGCGTGACGACGGTGGAGGGGTTGTGGGCGTTGAGTGAAGCGGAGATGCGGGATGTCTGGGGGTCGGTGGAGGGTCGGCGGTACTGGTACGGATTGCACGGCCAAGAAGCGCCGGAGCAGAAAACGGTGAAGCGGATGGTGGGGCACGCGAATGTGCTGGCCCCGGACCTGCGGACGGAGGCGGGGGCCCACGCGATGGTGACGCGGCTGCTGCACAAGGCGGCGGCCCGGCTGCGGGCGGACGGGTACCTGGGCACGCGGCTGTCGGTGGCGGTGACGTTCGTCGGCGGGGCGGGTTGGAGCGATGAGATTACGGTGCCGGCGTGTCAGGACACGCTGACGCTGGTGGAGCACCTGGAGCGGCTGTGGCGGCGGAAGGGTTGGGGTTGGGCCGATGACAGAGAAGTGATGGGCAGAGCGTGGTCCAAAGAGACCGGTCGGGTTGGCGGGGCTTGGGGCGCGGTCGCGCGGCTGCGGGCGCGGATGGGCGATGAGCGGTATCGGCGGACGGGGGCGACGCGGGCGGGGCAGCCGCTGCGGGTGGCGGTGACGGTGAGCGGGCTGACGCCGGTGACGGCGGCGGCGGGGAACCTGTTTAAGCCGGCGGAGGATCGGCGTGAACTGGGGGCTCTGATGGACCGGGTGAACCAGAAGCACGGCGGGCACACGCTGTATCTGGGTGGCATGCACACGGTGGCGGGCCGGGTGATGGAGGACAAGATCGCGTTTGGTCGGGTGCCGGATGAGGGCGTGAAGATGTGACGGGGTGCCGGGGGCGGTGATCGCTGTTTTGGCCTCCTTCAAGATAAGAGCGTCTCGTTGTTAGGTTTGTGTTTACATTTTTAGACGCTAAACCTGTTCGATTATCGGTCGGACGCCCATCAACTAGACGCTTGCGAAAAATTCGCCTGTTCTTTGCGCGTTCAGAGCTTGCAAAATCCCGTCTGATAGGCAATAATCGTCCATCGCTGGCCTGCCTTTGTTTGCATCTCTCTGCAACGGAGGCTTCATGACCAACTCTGCTACGTCGGATTCATATGCGTTTCGATTGACGGATTCTGGGGCTGCGAAGAGCGGCGTGGATGATTCTTTTGGTGGTTCGGTGGGAAGAGGTGAGCCGGTGGTGGGACACGTGGGAGAGATGAACGGCGGGGAGCCGAGGAACCTGGTGATTGTGGTGCGGGCGGACCCGATCATCTGCGGGCATTCGACGGAGGCCCGGAACCTGGCGGAGGCGGCGATCGCTTCGGGGTTTGAGCAGGTGCACATCGTGAGCTACCCGCTGGATGTGCTGGAGAAGTCGGGGCTGCCGCTGAAGCCGATCGAGTCGGTGCTGCCGTATAGCCCGGGGATCACGGTGCACCGGCCGGCGATGGTGGGGGATTACAAGATGCTCGATGGGCGGTTGATGACGGCGATGTCGGGGACGCTGGTCGATGTGATTGGCGGCTGTCGGGGGCTGACGATGGTGATGTGCCTGTATCTCGCGCCGCACGGGCAGATCGTGATGGACGCGGTGCAGTCGCTGGAGGTGATGGAGGCGGCGGGGGCGCTGGATGGCGCGGAGCGGCGGATCGTGACGATCGCCGAGGCGGTGGGCTCGGACATCACGAACGTGGTGAGCAATGCACTGCGGAGCGGGGACATGGGCGCCGCCCGGGTGCTGCTGAGCCAGTTCCTGATGCACGATCGGCCGGTCGCGGTGAGCGAGTACACGCGGGAGCTGATCATCGCGTCGGGGCGTCAGGTGGACGAGGCGTCGGGGACGCGGTTTGCCGAGCTGCTCGAGGAGCGGGTCGGCGTGTCATACCCGGCGATCGACACGTCGGCGTATGTGGAGCTGTCGCGGGAGCCCGAGAAGGTCGACGCGGTGCTGGCCAAGCGGGGTCTGGAGCGGAACAAGTACCTGCTGTTCTTGTCGCGGGTGACGCCCGCCAAGGGCGTGGACGACCTGATCCAGGCGTACCGCGGTTCGACGCTTTACGGCGAGGTCCCGCTAGTAGTCTGCGGGACGGGCGGGGCGCAGCCGGGCTGTGTCGAGCTGGCCGCGGGCGATCCGAACATCCTGTTCTTCACCGACATTGGGGACGACGAGAAGGGCCCGATCATGCACGGCTGCTACGCCTATGCCCTGCCCAGCAAGCCGAGGCCTGAGTTCATTGAGACGTTCGGGATCGCGGTGGCGGAGAAGATGCTCGCGGGCGGCGACGGACCGGTAGTCACCACGGCCACCGGCGGCATCCCCGAGGCGACCGGCGGGCACTGTCTCGAACACGTGCCGGGCGATGTCGGCGACCTGCGGGCGAAGCTCAACGAGCTGCACGCGATGCCGGCGTCGGCGCGGCGGCAGCTGGCCCAGAAAGCCCAGGCCTATGCCCTGCGGTTCGACCGGTCGGCGGTGTTGGCACATCTGGTCGCCAACGCGGTGGTGCCGAGCGAAGAAGTCGCGACGGGGTGAGTTCGGTCATCGTTCCGTGTTGGTGCTTTAAACCACAGAGGCGCAGAGACACAGAGGGGAAGTGAATTGTGGTGGGTGCAGGTTCCTTGGCAGACGTTGCTTTCGCGTGCTTGCCGAGGGTAAGTGTTCAGCGTGCCGACCGTCTCTGAGTGTTTGGGGTGCTTTTCTCTGCGCCTCTGTGGTTCATGTAATACAGGGGCGAATCGTTACGATGCTGAGGTGAAGCTGCGGTGGAAGTTGATGTGGTTGCTGGTTGGGGTGGCGGTGCTGCCGTTGGTGGTGATGCGGGGGTTTGAGGTGCGGGCGTTATCACGGCTGAGTGAGGAGGTGCGGGAGGACGCGGTGGCGTCGCTGCGGTCGGCGGCGGAGGCGGAGATGCGGGCGGCGGTGGCGGGGTATGGGCAAACGATCGCGGAGGAGGGGCGTGCGGTGGAGCTGCTGCTGGAACGGCAACGGGCGGCGGTGGAGGCGCGGTTGAAGGAGGTCGGCGGGCCGGGGGATGAGGTGCGGTTGTGGCGGCCGGAGCAGTTTATGTTGGGGGGTGAAGGCGGGGTGCCGGGTCTGGAACGGCTGGAGATCCCGGAGGGCGGGGTACCACCGCGGGCGGACCCGATCGGGGTGAGTTATGCGCATCACGTGACGTACCGGGCACCGACGGTCGATGAGGCGGCGGCGTCCCGGCAGGCGGCGGCGTTGTCGGGCATGACCACGGAGTTCGTGGCGGTGCGGGAGCGGGTGCCTCGGCCGCCGCTATGGCAATACGTGACGCTGGCGTCGGGGTTGCACGTGTCGTACCCGGGGAAGGGCGCGGGGTATGGCGTGCTGGACAGCGATGAGAGTGACGACGCGTATGACCCGCGGCAGCGGGAGTGGTATGTGATGACGGAGACGGGGCAGGGGGTGCAGTGGTATGTGCCGAGCGTGGACTTCATGACGGGGACGCTGCTGTTTACCGCGGCGCTGCCGGTGCGGGACGGGGCGGGGCAGAAGATCGGGGTGACGGCGGTGGATGTGCCGGTGAGTCAGGTCTTGAATCAGCGGCGGTTGGAATCGCGTTGGGCGGGGTCGGCCCGGATTGTGGGGTTGTACCTGGCGTCGCCGGGCAGTTCGGAGTGGGCGGGGATGATGGGGGACAAGCAGACGCCGGGCGCGGGTGGGATCGATGAGGTGGGTGGG
>JBCCOW010000123.1:0-4011 GCA_039025195.1 Planctomycetota bacterium | reverse complement strand
GTGTCAACCCACGGGCCGCGTCCCCATCCGCTGCCTTTACGTCCAACGACTGCGTCGGGAACAGCCGCTCGCCCCCGCGTGTCACCACCGACGCCCCCGGGAACAACAACCCCGCCGACCGGCCAGGCAACGCCTCCACTGCAAACCGATCCCCCTTCCCGAACGCCACCTCCACCGGCACCGGCAGCGCCTGCGGCATCCCGTTCCCCGCACCGCCCTGCTCTTCAGGCAGCATCAGCGACACCCACACCTGCGCCCCCTGCTCATCGAACTGCACCGCGTCCCGCTCCACCGTCAGCCACTGCCGATCACCCCCCACCTCCACACCCGCCGTCACGCTCATCCCCGGCTTCATCACATCCCCCGGATTCACCAACCGCACCTTCACCTCAAACGTCCGCGCCGCATTCCCCCCGTCTCGGTTCACCGCCACCACCTGCCCCGTCACCCGCCAACCCTGTCCACCGGTCACGATCGACTCCACGGGCTGCGTCGCCGCGACACCCGCCAGCGCCCCCACCGTCACCTCCACCGACTGCCCCACCCCCAGCCGCCCCACCACGCTCTCCGGCACATCGATCACCGCATCGATCTCCCCCGAACTCACCACCTCCACCACCGCGTCGCCCGGCTCCACCCACTGCCCCCGCTCCGCCGCTTTCGCCACCACATACCCATCAAACGGCGCCAACACCGTCACCCGTTCCAACTCTTCCGTCGCCCGGGCCAACGCCGCATCTGCGGCCGCCACCGAGGCCTCGTCGGCCGCCACCTCGGCCGCCGCGTCGTCCAGCTCCTTCTGCCTTGCCGTGTCCCGCGTCGCCAACTGCCGCAGGAACGCCAGCTCGGTCTGGTTGCGCAACAGCCGGGCCTCCGCCGCCTTCTTTCTCGCGTCCGCTTCCTTCACCGCAAGCCCCGCCCACACCGCGTCGATCTCCGCCAGGACCGTCTCGCCCCCAGCCACCCGCTGCCCCACCTCGACCGGCACCTCGAGCACCCGCCCTGCGATCTCCGCCGACACCCGCGACCGCTTCACCGCCGCCAGCCGACCCTCCACCCGCTCCGGCTTTGTCAGCATTTCCTGCTTCACCTCACCCAACACCACCAACGCCGGCGGTGCCCCACCGCCACCACCGTCCCCAACCGCTCCCTCAGCCGGCCCGCCCCCGCCCAACCCCAGCACCGATGCGCCCAGCAGCCCCAGCACCAACCCCGCCACCAGACCCACCGCGGCGGTCCCCACCCCGATCCACAGCCCCAGCCCCACCTCACCCTTCGCTACACCACGCTCCGGCTTCGAGACCGCCGCCTTCCCGTCCGCCTTGGACGCCTGCCCTGCAGGTGCCGCCGCCTCCCCGTTGACCGGGTCTGGCGATGACCCGGTCGTCGCGGGTGAATCGGTCGGCGTTTCGGTCGTCGCGGACCCCATAACAACTCCGTCGTCGAGGAAGCTCAAAACACACCCTGTTCACCCGCCGGGGAGGACGTTCTATCCCTGCTTTCGTACGCCGTACGATACCGCCTGCCTAGACTGTATGGACATGGCCCAGCAAGTCAAATCCCCAACACGGGCTAAGGACCACCCCCACGCCGCACCCACGGCGCCTGAACCCGCTCTGCCCTTGCCCCCCTGGGCCGACTGCGACCACGACCAACGCCGGGCCCACATTGTCGAGACCGCGCTGGCCCTGCTGCACGACCACGGGCTTGACGCGGTGACCATCCGCCGCGTCGCCGCCGAGCTCGGCCTCGGGGCCATGACCCTCTACACCTACCTCGACGGCCAGGACGCCCTCCGCCAGGCCATGGTCCGCCGCGGCTTCGAGCTCCTCCACGGCGACGGTGAAGAAGATCAGCCCGACGATGAACTTCCAGGCGCTGAGCACTGGCGGGCCTGCTCGCAGCACTACATCGACTTCGCCCTGCTGCGACCGAACCTCTTCCGTCTGATGTTCGACACGTCGCTGCCCCCGCAGGACGACGACCTGTTGCTCGCCGCGTTCGAGCCTTTCCTCGATGTCGTCCGCCAGCGCGTTGCCAAGCACTCTGCCCTGACCGGCTCCGCCCTCGACGCCGAGGCCCGCCGCCAGGCCGGCCGCTACTGGATCGCCATCCACGGCCTGGCCACCCTCGCCTCCGCCGACCGTCTGGGGGTCCTACAACAAGACACGATGGCCCTCCTCGACGACCTGCTCCAGCGCGTCGCCCCGCACTGAGCTCAGTGGGAGCAGGCACCGCGACCCACGCAGCTACGCGTCCCGCGGAAATTCAGTCACCACGTGGAATCGCTGGCGCATCGTTAATGCCTGGCACACTGCCGCCACATCCGCTTCAGATAGCCGTGCCCGCTGCTTGGAGACCCAGCCCGGAAGCGCCTTAGGATTCAACACCCACAGCGACGTTTCGCCCGGCTCGGGTCGACTTTCGATGTACCAGCCCGGAAGCGCCAGCACCGGGCGCACCTCCCACCGACGCTGCGTGGCCTTGAACAGGATCTCTCCCAGCGATCGCGCGTTGCGCTGGGCCTGCTCCACCGCCGATTGATAGTCGGGCCCGACCGGTTTGCCGTTAAACGACAGCGTGTTGTTGGCAAACCCAATCGTCGACAAGTTGGGCCGGTCCGCCCACTTACGCCAGTATTTCGACTCGATCGCATAAACCCCCTTCTCGCCCACCACCACGTGGTCGATGTTCCACCGACGCCCCGGCTTCTCCTTGGGGTTCTCATGCCCCGGTACGTCGTGAAACACGTACCCGCCCGCGCGGATCAACGGCACTAAGGACTCCGCGACATACCGCTCCCCGCGATAGCCCAGGGTTAACACCCGCATCCTGACCAACGCCCGTCCCGCAACCACCACAGCAGCTACAAAAACGCCGAGCGCCAGCAACATGAGTAGCCCGAGTGGGAAATTCGATTTGAACAACCACTGCACCAGCCCGCCCGCCAACAGCCCGCCCGCCCCCGCCGCCAGACCACCGGCCATCGAATACCTGACCAGCACGTCATCCAGTTGATTAAGGAGGCTGGTACCCGGACCTGGGAGCGGCCGTTCATCATCCCCCACCGGATCACGCTTGGTCGGCTTGCTACGGAACGCCAGGAGCTGCATCCCAGCACGGTACAAAGCCACAGCGACACCGCACCAGCAATACCCGGCCATGTGTGCCACATGGATGACAAAGGCGGGAGCATTTAACCCGCTTCGCGCAAAAAAAATCGAGCCCGGCCAGCGATAGTCGCGGCCGGGCTCGGGGCGGGTGGGGCAGGTTGTTAAGCGATCCTTCGCTTTGAGAAAGAATACCAAAAACGATCGGGCGTGTCAGGACACACGTCCGGGTCTTGGACAAAAGAACAGTCGAGAAGCTTCGCCGACGATTGCTCGCCGGCTATCCCGGTGCCGATCCATTGGAAGGGCGTGGGACGAGATTGTGTTGACATTCGCCTGGTGGTTCTCACCACTTTGCGTAATTGCAGCTAGAAGGCTCTAGCCAGACGTCTACGTATATCCCGTAGAAAGGAGGTGATCCAGCCGCAGGTTCCCCTACGGCTACCTTGTTACGACTTCGTGCCAGTCACCGATCTCACCGTAGGAACTGCTGAGTCGCAGCCACTTCGGGCGCTACCGGCTTCCATCACGTGACGGGCGGTGTGTACAAGGCTCAGGAACTTATTCACCGCGTCGTTGATGATACGCGATTACTAGCGATTCCAACTTCATGTGGTCGAGTTGCAGACCACAATCCGAACTGAGCCAACGTTTCTGCGATTTGCTCCACGTTACCGTATCGCTTCGCTCTGTCGTTGGCATTGTAGCACGTGTGCAGCCCTGGACATAAAGGCCATGAGGACTTGACGTCATCCCCACCTTCCTCCGGTTTGACACCGGCGGTCCCGTTAGAGTCCTCAACTAAATGTTAGCAACTAACGGCAGGGGTTTCGCTCGTTAAGGGACTTAACCCGACACTTCACAGCACGAGCTGACGACAGCCATGCAGCACCTGTGCACG
>JBCCOW010000122.1:0-4166 GCA_039025195.1 Planctomycetota bacterium | reverse complement strand
CGGCCGGGCTCGAGGGTGATGCGGACGACGCCGTCGAAGCTGGCGTTGGTGGAGCGTTCGAGGACGAAGGCGGACTCGTTGCTGCTGTTGTCGTTCCAGGTCAGGTCGATGGAGTTGGCGTCGTTGGTGGTGGCGGCGAGTGAGCCGGGGGCGGCGGGGGCGGTGCCTGCCGAGCCGGTGTTGTAGACGCGGATATTGCGGAACTCGCTGACGCCGGAGCTGGAGTCGTTATCGTTGATGAAGGTGAGGTAGTTGAAGCTGCCGGAGAAGTTGTCGCCGATGTTGATCGTGTAGGCCTGCCAGTTGCCGGAACCGTTGTACTGGGGGTTGACGGTTCGGCCGAAGCCTTCGGTGCCCCACAGGCGGTAGGTGAAGTTGGAACGGGCGGTGGCGTTGTTGCTGGCGATGCCGATTGCGTTGACTTCGCTCTGGTTGCTAGAGCGGAATTCGAACTCGAGGACGGTGTCGGAGGTGATGTTGAGGTCGTAGGCGAGGGCCTTCCAGTCGTTCCCGTCGAGCCGGAGGACGTTACCGCGGTGGTTGTCGTTGAGGATTTCAGGACGATCGTCGGTGTCCTGGTTGCCGTAGGACACGAGGGTCTGGTCGGTGAAGCTGAGGTAGGGGGAGGGCTCTGTGTCGCCGGGCTGGGCGCTCTGGGCGGGGCCTTGGCCGGAGCCGGGGCTGTAGCTGTTGCTGGTGGTGAGGAGGATCTTGTCGAGGGCGAAGCCGTCTTCGCGCATCCAGACGTCGAGGGTATGGAGGCCGGGGGTGGTGATGTTGAGGGTGGCGGTCGGGCCGTCCATAGTGGATTCGGACCAGGACCATGAGCCGGCGTTGAAGCCGGTGATGCGGTCGGCGGAGTTCACGGCCGAGCCGTTGAGCCCGACGTGGACGGAGTCGCCCTGTCCGGTGGTGGATCCGTAGTCTTGGCCGCGGAGCCAGACGTGGTGGGTGCCTGTCTGTGTGAAGTTGATCTGGTATTGGAGGTGTGCGGCATTGCCGGCGGTGTCGGCACCGGTGTTGTAGTTGTCGCCGGTGTCGGGGGTGACGACGAGGGCGCCACCGCCGGAGGTGTCGGTGGTCTGGAGTTCGATCCAGCGGTCGCCGTTGACGCCGGCTTCACGCTTGGCGAAGTTCTCGGCTTCGATCACGACCAGGCCGTCGGCGGAGCTGGACTGGATGAAGGGCGGTTGGGTGGCGGTCGTGTCGGACGGGGTGATCTCAAGGAGGAGCACGTGGTCGGGGACCGAGAGCGCAAGGGAGGTGGGGTTGTTGTGGGTGGCGGTGGCGTTGGTGCTGGACTTGGGCAGGTAGGTCCGGACGCGGTCGACGGCGTCGTTGAAGGTAATGGTGACGGCGGCGTCGGGGTTGACGATGTCGGTCTGTGTCGCCTGGTCGTAGACATCGACGTCGTTCCAGATCGCGAGCCAGAAGGTGCCGTCCTGCTGTTGCAAGAGGGTGTGTTTGATCTGGTTGGTTTGCCCTTCGAGGTCGAAGTCGAGGGAGCCGGGGGTGAAGTCGGCACCGGGGTCTTTGACGAGGTCGATGAGGTTTTCGAGGGCGACGAAGGCGGGCTTTTCGGAGCCGTCGAAGTTGAGGAGGCCGAACGTGTCTTCGCGTGCGGAGAGGTCGTTGCCGTGGTCCCAGAGGGTGTAGTAGGCGGTGCGTTCGATGCCGCGGTCGAAGTAGTCGAGGTAGAGGCGGTTGATGTAGTCGGCGGCACCGTCTTCGCTGACGGGGGGGTTGCCGCCGGTCCAGTTCAGAGCGTTGTGATAGCCGGTCTCGGTGGCCCACGGGAGCTTGCCGTCGGCGCTCTCGCTGGCTTCCTGAATCCAGTTGGTGAGGTTGTTGGTGGGTGTTTCGCCGCCGGGGTAGGGGTGGATATTGCTGTAGTCGACCCACTGGCCGATGTCGCCGAGGTTGTCGTAGCGGGCGCGTTGGGCCATGGAGGGGCCGACGATGACGTAGTCGCTGAAGTCGGCGTCGGTGCGGACCTCGTCCCAGATTTCCTGGACGTAGCCGCGGAGGTTGTTCCACTTGTTGGGGTCGGTGGAGAGGTCGTACTCGTTGGGGCCTTCGAGGGCGAGGATGGCGTCTTTGTAGGGTCGGATGCGGTCGAGTTCGTTGGCGATGAAGGTGGCGCCTGAGCCTTGGTCGATGTCGCGGTTAAAGATGTGGGTGGTCTGGATGCCCAGGTCGTTGTAGAGCTCGAGGACGTTGTCGATCTCGAACTGCTGGGTGGGGATCTTGTCGCGGAGCCAGCGGATGTCGAGGTCGTCGAGCTTCTGTTTGGTGACGGCGAAGTCGTCGTTGTAGGGCAGGTCGTTGCCGAACTCGAAGCGGGTGTTGAGCCCGATGCTGTCGATGAAGGCGTCGGCGCTGTGGGCCTGGACGGCGGAGAGGAGGACACGGGTTTCGAGCGGCTCGAAGGGGGACGGGGTGGTGGTCATGGCACATGTCCTTTGCAGAGATGAAGCGGAGAGGGTGGTGTGAGGCGAAGGGTGGCGAACGCTTGGATCGAAGGGTGGATCGTGAGGCGGTGTGGGTGGGGCGGCTAGCGGGATGAAGCGGCGTGTGTTTCGAGCGTCTGTTTTGTGTTTAAAAGCCGGCGTCGGATGAAGTAGCTGGGGGTGCAGCTCCAGGCGTGGCAGTAGCTGTTGTGGAGGTGGCTTTGGTAGGGCGAGCGATTGGGGTCGGCGGGGTCGTAGACCTCCCAGAAGGTGTCGGCACCGTGTCGGATCATGTCGCCCCAGAAGTGGCGGAGACGCTGCCAGGCCTGGCGGTCGAGGCCGGCGCGGAACATGGCCTCGATGACGTAGTGCTGCATGTAAGGCGTGATGGGCGGCAGGGCGTCTTCGGTTTCGAGGGTGCGGAGCAGGAGGTTGCGGGCCTCGGTGGGGGTGACGACGCCGGAGAGGACCATCCAGCCCTGCGTGGCCCAGGCGGTCTGGCCGGCACGGCTGGAATCGAAGACACCGCGGCGGGGGTTGAAGAGCTGTTGGCGTGCGGCGTCGGCGAGGGCGTCGCGGCGTGTTGCGAGTTGGGGGACGACAGCGCTGCGGCCGGCGAGGGTTGCCAGGAGGATGAGTGCGTTCAAGCTGTAGATCGCGATGGCCTGCTCCGCGGCCTGGGGGACGAGCTGATCGTTCCAGTCGATGAAGCGCCAGAGCTCATCATCGGGGGGCTCGAAGAGGCCGCCGGGGTCTTCGTAGGCGTCGAAGAGGGTGTGCTGGTGGTGGGCGATGTCGAAGAGGTCGGCGGCGGTGTCGGTGTCGCCGGTGGCTTGGGTGTAGTCGAGCAGGCACGGGGCGAAGAGCCAGGCGTAGGATGGGATGAGCTTGTGGCTGCCGTGCCAGCGGGGACGGGCGAAGACACAGGGGGAGACGAGTCCGCGTTTGCAGGATGTGGCGGCGAAGAGGTAGAGGCAGCGTTTGACGAGGTCATGTCGGCCGAAGGTGAGGTAGCTGGCTTTGGCCTGGAGGTAGAGGTCGCCGAGCCAGAGGCGGCGGTCGCGTTTGGGGCCGTCCTCGAAGACGTCGTGCATACAGTTGCGGAGGGTGTGGAGGGCGACGCGGTCGAGGTCGCGTTGCCAGGGCTCGGCGGTATCGGGGAGCAGCGGGTCGTTCCAGGCGGCGGTGGTCTGGGCGATGACCTCGGCAGCCTCGAGGGTGGCGTGCTCGGCGGGCTTGCCCTTCTGTTCGACCCAGAGCCTGGCGTAGCGGAGGGCACGGCGGTCGGGGACGGTGGCCCAGCCGTCGGTATCGGGTTGGAGCAGGACGGGGCTGAGCCACTGGCCGCCGAGCGAGCCGGGGTGCTGGGCGGGGTCGTCGCAGACCTCGGCGGGGGCTTCGCCGAAGCGGGCGAGGACGCGGCCGCTGTCGGGGCTGAGTTGGAAGCGGGCCTCGCCAACGAGGTGGGTGCCGAAGTCGACGATGACGGGCGTCTGTGTGATGCGGATGGGGCAGGGGTCGCCGGCGTGTTCGAGCCGCCAGCCTTGATAAGCCGAGGGGTCGGCGACGGGTGTCACGACGCCGCGGGCTCGGAAGGTTTTGCGGTGAACCGTGGGCGCTAGCGCGTCGGCGATGGCCATCCAGCGGTCATGGTCGTGCTCGAACATCTCGCTCCTCGTGGCTGCGGTTTGGTTGGGTCAGCAGCCGGGGTTGGGG
>JBCCOW010000121.1:0-4224 GCA_039025195.1 Planctomycetota bacterium | reverse complement strand
CGGTCATGACGACGACCACGGCGACGTCGTACACCTGCTCGAACGGCGGCAACTCGTCGGAGACGGTGTCGACGCCGAACTCGAACTGCTGGCGGAAGCTCGCGTAGATCCGCTTGGCGTTGTCGACCGACTCCTGGGCCTGGGAGATGTTCCCGTTGCCCAGGCCCTCGACGATCGCGTTGACCAGCAGCGACTGGATCGTCGAGATCGTTCGTTCCGGGTTCTCCAGCGTGTCGAGCAGGTCTTCCTCGATGAACGGCTCGAGCTCCTTGGCATACCGGCCGGCGTGTTCGGTGCCGGCGAAGCGGGCGGCGATCTGGTCCTTGACCGCCTCGGCCCCCTCGATGTCGCCGACGAAGTAGAGGTCGACGATGACGCCGTCGACGAAGTTGCGCAGGCCGCTGCCGTAGAAACGGTCGACGTCGCCGATGCGATCGCCGAAGCGTTGCTGGGCTTCTTCGACGACGTCGAGGTAGATCTTGCCGAAGCGCAGATCGGTGGTCTGGCCGAAGACGCCCATGCGCGGGTCGAACATGATCCGGCCGCTGTTCTTGAGGGTCTGTGCGGCGATGATCACGTTGCGCTGCGTGTTGATCAGGTCGTCGGGCAGGTCGTCGGTGCCTTCGTACTGGGGCCAGACGCGGTCGATGCCTTCGGTGGCCCAGTACAGGGCGTGGCTCGCGGGGTGGCGCCAGTCGAGGGGTGTGTACCGGACGCCGAGCTCACCCATGCGGGCCGGGTCCATGTGGTACGGCTCGCTCGTGATCACCTGCTTGCGTGCCCAGGCCAGGACGGCGGCACGGGTCTCGTCGGCGATCCACGGGGTGGCGGGTGCGTATTCGAATCGTTCGCGGATGTCCTGGTCGGCCGAGGCGGTGATGTCGTCGAGGGTGCGGGGGGTGGTGCTCGGGCCGTGGACGCCGTCTTCGTTGAAGCCGCCCTCGCAGATGTGGGGATCGCTCTCGTCCTCGGGGTGGAAGTCGAACCACTCGTAGGCCATGGCCATGACGAAGCGGCGGGTGTTCTTCTCGGCCTCGTAGCTCCGGGCCCACTTGAGCGCGACCTCACCGTTGGGCATGCCCTCGACGGCCTCTTCCAACGTATCGGGGGCCGCGGCGATTTCGTCAAAGAACGCCTTGTACGCCTGCGGATCGTCCAACGGCGGCGCGCCGCCGAGGACTTCACTCCACTCGGCCGCGAACTGGCGCTTGTAAAACTGGTTCGCATCGTCCTGGAAGCCCTGCACCTTGTGCAGCAGGATCCACGACAATTGGCGGTAGAGGGAGAGCGCGTCGGGGTTGTAGAAGATGCCCTTGGCGCGGAGCTGGTTGATGCCGTTCTCGACCCACATCCAACGCTCGGTGGGGGTGTGGGTGCCGACGCTGACGTTGTAGCTGGTGTTCCACGACGCGTACTCCCAAACCTTGGGCTGGTTGGGCTGGAGCGTGGTGATCATGTCGGTCAGCTGCATGACCTCGGCGTACCGGCCCTCGTTCTTGAGGTACTCGGCCCGTTGCCACAGTGCCATGACGGCGACACCGCGAAAGGTGCCGAGCAGGGCGTTGGTGACCACGGCATCGGCGGGCAGGGCGCGTTCGATGTCGCTGGAGGTCAGTTGCAGGTCGGAGCGTTGCTGGTTGACCGGCCGGGCCAACAGTGCCGCGCTCACCCAAGCACCGCCCGCCACGGCCAGTGCCACGAGAATGGTTACCAGGCGTGTTCCCATGTCAGAAGTATACGTAAATCCTGACGCGAGGTTCCGAATCCACGCGGCAGATCGAGGGCGATCGAAGGCTTTGTTCAAACGTCCGGCATCTGGTCGAGCATCTCGCGCGGCAGACCTGCTTCGCCGGCGAGGGATGCCATTTCGTCGCGGATCATCGCCTGGGCCTTGCCCTGCGCGGCGGTCACCGCGGCGACGATCAAATCCTGCAGCAACTCCACGTCCGGCCCGCCGAGATCACCCGTGCCGAGACGTTCCGCATCGATCCGCAGGTTCACCAGTTCGAGCTCGCCGTTGACCGTCGCCTCGACCATCCCCGCCCCGGCCTCGCCGCTGACCCGCTTGGCGGCGAGCTCGGCCTGCATCTGCTGGATCTTCGCCTGAGCCTCCTTCGCCTTGGCGAGCATGCCGGGGAGCTGGGAGAGGTTTTTGAGTTGGTCGAACATGGGGGGGGTAGTTGTTAGCTGCTAGAGCCTAGAGCTTAGGAAGAGGTTTGGGCCTCTGCGCTAGGCTCTAGGCTCTAACAGCTAGCAGCTACAAAAAAGTGACCGCCGCCCCGGGGGGAGGGCGGCGGTCGGGCATGGTTCCGGCTCTGGGTGGGGTCAGGTGGGTGCGAGCCGGAATCTCGGGCAGTCACTGAAATGTTGGCAAAAGGCGCGCCAGGGAAAGTTGGGCGGGAAATTTCGTTGATTTGGGCGGTGTGACGGGGGCAAAGGCGTGGTTCGGGTGACAGGGCGTCGGGGTGCCTTGGCATTTTGGCGGGACTGGCCCACGCGCGGTGCAGAGCAATCACGAGAACAACCACTGCCAGCTGCGCTGCTCCGCAACGCGGTTCGGGGGACCCAGACATGCACGCACCGTTCTTGCGATTGCCCGACGGGTTGTCGGGCGTTTCATCGATGCCGGGTCGTGATAGACTGCGACGACGTGGGCGTGGGTGGCATGGGTGTGGGTCAGGCGGGCCGGAGGCCTGCGGTGTTTTGACTTTCGACGGAGCTGACCATGAGCGACCCGAAACCCGAACCGAGCCTGTCCGTCAACGCCCACGGCCAGCTCGATCTGCCCCCCGACGAGGCCATCCGTGCCGACGCGCGGACCGACTCCGTGGCGGGCGACGCCATGCTGTTGCTGCGGGTCGCGGGGATGACGTGCCACAACTGCGAAGTCCACGTCGGCGACGCCCTGCGTGGGATTCGCGGGGTGCGGGAAGCGGAGATCGATTTCAACAGCGGCTCGGCCAGCGTGCTCTACGACCCGAAGGTCGCCGAGCCGACGGCGATGGTCGATGCGGTGACCGAAGCGGGGTACGACGTGACCGGGTTCCAGAAGCTGGGCGCAGGTGGGGATGGGAGTGGGGGTGGTGGGGGTGGCTGAGCTGACGCACCTCGACGGGGCCGGCACCGCGCGGATGGTCGACGTCACCGCCAAGCCCGCCACCGATCGCACGGCCACCGCCGAGGGGTTGGTTCGACTCGCCCCGGCCACCGGCAACCTCATCCGCAGCGGCGACGTGCCCAAGGGCGATGTGCTGACCGTGGCCCGCGTGGCGGGGATCGGGGCGGCCAAGCGGACGGGGGAGCTGATCCCGCTGTGCCATCCGTTGCCGCTGACGCACGTCGACGTCGGCTTCGAGTGGGCCGGCGACGACCTGCGGATCACCGCCACCGCCCGCACCACGGCCCCGACCGGCGTCGAGATGGAAGCCCTCACCGCGGTAAGCGTCGCGGCGTTGACGGTCTACGACATGGTCAAATCCGCCGACCGCACCGCCCGCATCGACGGCTTGCGTCTGCTCCAAAAAACCGGCGGCAAGAGCGGCCCATGGTCGGCGGATTCACGTTGAAGAGTCCAACCGCATGTTTAGCGGAAGCGTCGAAGACGCACTTTCGGCGCTTGGGCTTCAGACACGGGCGTCTTCGACGCTTCCGCTAAACGCCATTCGTTTGCGTGCCGGTCGTACCATCATCCGTGGACATTGACTTTTCCGAGCTGGATCCGCGGCAGCGGTACAAACTTTTGGCGTCGTTGATCGTGCCGCGGCCGATTGCGTTGGTGACCAGCCGGGACGCCGACGGGCTCGTCAACGCCGCGCCGTTCAGCTTCTTCAACTGCTTCGGCGTCGACCCGGCACTCGTGATCCTCTCGGTGGGCAACCGCGGGGCGGACGTGCCCAAGGACACGGCGGCGAACATCGAGGCGACGGGGGTGTTCGTGGTGAACCTCGTGGACGAGCCGATGGCAGGGCGGATGCACGCGTCGTCGGCGGACTTTCCGCCGGGGGTGAACGAGTTGGAGGCGGTGGGGTTCACGGCCGGGCCGTGCGCGGGGACGGAGGTGCCGCGGATCGTCGAGAGCCCGGCGAGCTTCGCCTGCCGGCTCCACAACGTCCAGCACATCGGCAACAACCGCGTCATCCTCGGCGAGGTGCTGGCGGCGACGGTGCGGGCGGGGCTGGTGGATGGGCAGACGTGGCGGGTGGACGGGGAGGCGCTGCGGATGGT
>JBCCOW010000120.1:0-4410 GCA_039025195.1 Planctomycetota bacterium | reverse complement strand
GGGGGCGCCCCCCCCCCCGGTTCGGGGTGGGCCCGGGGCAGTCGGGGGGGGGGGGGCGGTGGTGGGGCCGGCCCCGGAATGCGACGCGGTGGTGGTGAGACAGAGGGTCGTGAGTAAGAACAAGAGTGTGGCGGCACGACCCACGAACGGTGTCCGTGGGCTTCTTGGGTGGCCGGGTGTTGGGCGGGTGGGAGGTGGGGTCATCGGAGGGTGACGGCTTGTTGGGCGAGGAAGTCGACGTCGGCGGTGTTGGTTTGGCCGTCGGCGTTGGGGTCGGCGGTGGCGAGATGGGGGTGGCGTGTGGGATTGCGGAGGTGTTGGGCGAGGGTGAAGGCGTCGAGGATGTCGAGGGTGCCGTCGGCGTTGAGGTCGTGGGGGTGGGTGGGGCGTTCGGCGATGGGGCCCACGGATGGAATCCGTGGGCTTCGGGGGGTTTGGTAGAGGAGGAAGGCGAGGGCGAGTGCGGCGGCGGCGGAGAGGGGCAGGCCGATCTTGAGCAGGCGGTTGCGGGTGGCGAAGCGCTGGCGGAGGTGTTGTCGGGACTGGTTGATGATGGCCTGATCGAGGGTGGGCGGGACCTCGGGGAGCGGGGGCTGGGCGTCGCGGAGGGCGGTGCGGAACGCGGGGGGGAGTTGGGTTTCGGGCTTGTGGTTGGGTGTGGGCACGTTCATGGAAGACGCGAGGGGGGTGAAAGGTTCACGGGGTTAGAAGAAATTTTTGGTGGCGGGGTGTTCGCGGAGCTTGGCGAGGGCATGATGGAGTCGGGACTTGACGGTGCCGAGGGGCAGGTCGAGGGCGTGGGTGATGTCGGCCAGGGGCATGTCGTCGACGAAGCGGAGGAGGACGACTTCGCGGTGGTCGGGGGAGAGGGGTGCCAGCAGATGGTCGAGCTGGGTGGGGTCGGCGGATGGGTTGGGGGCTTGAGCGGTGAGGTTCGGAAGAGGGGCGTCGGTGTTGGTGGGGGTTCGGCGTTGCTGGCGCTTGGCGGCGAGGGTGGCGTTCTTGGCGACGGGGTAGAGGTAGGTGGTGAGTTTGGAGGTGAGGGTGAAGCCGGGGAACTGGCGGAGGAGGATGGTGAAGGTGTCCTGCATGGCGTCGAGGGCGAGGTGGGGGTCGCCGTGTGCGAAGCGGCACGTCACGCGGAGGACGTAATCGCGGTGCCGCCGGTAGATGGTCTCGAAGGCGTGGCCGGCGGCGGGGTGGTGGCCGGCGTTGATCTGGGCGACGAGTTGTTCGTCGGTCGGTGGAGGCATGGCGAGCGGCTAGCGGTTAGGCGCTAGAGCCTAGAAGCAGGCGTGTGGCGGCGGGTGATGTGGGATTGGGGTAGAGTTTGGGTTGGTTTGTGGTTACTGGTTAGAGGGTCAGGACTTGGTCAAGACGGCGGTCATTTCGGACATCCACGGGAACCTGGTGGCGCTCAAGGCGGTGCTGGCGGACATCGAGAAGCAGGGGGTGGACCGGATTGTGTGTCTGGGCGACATCATCGGGTACGGCCCGGAGCCGACGGCGTGTTTGGATTTGGTGCGGGAGCGGTGCGAGTTTGCGCTCATGGGGAATCACGACTTTGCGGTGCTGTACGAGCCGACGAGCTTCAACACGTCGGCGGAGCAGGCGGCGTTCTGGACGCGGAAGCAGTTCGAGCAGGAGCCGGACGCGGACAAGCGTCGGGCGCGGTGGGAGTACCTGGGCAACCTGTTGATCCGGCGGTGGGACCACGGGTCGTTGTGGGTGCACGCGTCGCCGCGTCGGCCGATCAATGAATACATCTTCCCGGACGATGTGGTGTCGGCCCCGAACAAGATGTCGCAGATTTTCGATCGGGTGCGGAGCCGGTGTTATGTCGGGCACACGCATCAGCCGGGGGTGTTCACGGACGAGCCGGACTTCTATCCGCCTGGGGATTTGGGGGGGGCGTACACGTTCTTGGAGAACGAGAAGTGCATTATCAATCCGGGGAGTGTGGGGCAGCCGAGGGACCGGGACCCGCGGGCGAGCTATGCGGTGTTGGAGGAGCCGAACGGTGAGGCGGTGGAGGGTGAAGCTGAAACAGGCGACGGGGAGGGCCCGAGGGCTCGGGTGGTGTTCCATCGGGTGGAATACGACATCGAGACGGTGGTGGCGCACGTGGCGGAGATCAATGAGCTGTCGGACTTTCTGGGGCAGCGGCTGCTGGAGGGGCGGTAGGGCCTGCGGGGTTGCGCGTTATGCTGCGGGGGTTCGGTTGGACGATTTGATGAAAGGGGTTGCGATGCGAGGCCGATCGGTTCGTGGGTTTGGGTTGATGGAGTTGCTGGTGGTGCTGGGGGTGTTGGTGGTGCTGGGGTCGGTCGCGTTGGCGACGACGGCGAACAACCGGCGGTCGGCGCGGCAGGCGACGAACAGCACGCAGCTGCGGGGGATCCATCAGGGGTGTGTGATCTATGCCCAGGGCAATCGGGGCCATTTCCCAGGGCTGGCGGGCACGGGTGCGGTGCTGCCGGGCAAGGACATCCCGTTCCGGGTGCGTGACGGTCGGCACACAGCCAGCCGGTTCGCGTTGCTGCTGGCGGCGAACACGTTCACGCCGGAGTACATCATTAACCCGGCGGACACCGACGCGGACCTCTTTGAGATGCCGCGCGGGGATCAGAAAGATGTGCAGGAAGATTTGCTGACGACGGACCATCACTCGTACGCCACGCTGAATGTCGATGCGCCGCAGGGGGTGGTGAACGAACGGATTAAGGAGTGGTCGGAAACACTGAACACGCGGGCGGTGGTCCAGGGCGATCGCAACACGGGCGTGGACGGTGGGCGTCAGGTCAGCTCGGTGTGGACCGAGCAGGACAGCGGCGACTGGCGAGGCACGGTGGTGCATAACGACAACAGCACGTCGTTCGAGACGACGCAGGTTAAGGACATGACGCAGTACGGCGCCGGTGAAGTCAACCGCGGTGACAGCCTGTTTGAATCCGAGGGCGGTGCGGACGCGTTGCTGACGTTTTATCTGAACGACCGGTTGGAAGAGGAGCGGGCCGAGCGCGACGGCGGGCCGGGGGCGGGGCTGGTGCTGGGTGAGCGGGTCTGGCCATAGGGCGACCGGCAGGGGCGTGATCGGTCTGGGGTACGCTGGGGCGATGCATGACTCCCCTATTCGTGTGGCGGTGATCCTTGGCGATCACCCGATCGACGTGCCCGCCTTCTACGCGATGCTGCGGTCGATGCCGGATGTCGACCCGCTGGTTCAGACGCTGGACGACTTCGCCGCCGACTTTGGCGGGACGGCCGCCGACTACGACGTGGTGCTGTTCTACAACTTCCATCAGAATAAACCCGACGAAGAACTGCCCTGGTTCAAAAACCGGCTCTTCGCCGGCGTCGAACAGCTCGGCCGGCCCGGGCAGGGTTTGTTCCTGCTCCACCACGGCTGCGTCGCGTTCGGTGCCTGGCCGACGTGGACCGAGCTCTCGGGGCTGCGGGACCGCCGGCTCAAGCCGCACCACGACGAGATGGTGACGACCGCGGTGGCCGACCGGGAACATCCGGTGACGGTGGGCGTGAGCGACTGGACGATGATTGACGAGACCTACGAGATGCCGGACGCGCTGGTTGAGGACGGCAACCACATCCTGTTGACGACGGACCACCCCAAGAGCTGCGAGCCGTTGGCGTGGACCCGCAGGTTCAGGGAGTCGGACGTGCTGTGTTATCTCGCGGGTCACGACGGCGAAGCGCTCGGCCATGCGAACGTCCGCCGGGTCATCCATCAGGGCATCCGCTGGCTCGCGGGGCGCGGCGGGTAGAGCTTGCGTGTTTCGGCAGTCGATAGCGGGACGCTTCGCGTCTCCCGCTACACGCTTGAGGAACGAGCTTTACAGGGCGGCGAGGGCCTCGTCGATGTCGTCGAAGAGCGAGAACACCGCGTCGAGCTTGGTCACCTTGAACAAGAAGGCAACGTTCTCGGAGCAGTGGGCGAGCGAGATCCGGCCGCGGTGGTGCTCGGCTTCTTGCAGCAGTTCGACGAGGCTGCCGATGCACGCGGAGGCGAGGAACTCCACCGCTTGGAGGTCGAAGACGAAGTCGCGGGCGCTGTCGTAGCGGAGCTTGTCGATGCAGGACTGCACACACTCCTGCATGTCGTGGTGGGACACGTCGGCCTGGTGGAGCGTGGCGGTGACGACGTCGCCGGACTGGTCGAGTTCGTAGGGCTCAGCCATGGGGGTCCTTGCGTGGGGATAGCCGGTCGGCGGGACTCTTGAGTTATCGGTCAGACGGTGTGCGGGGCGCGTGGGACAGGGCAAGGCGGAGAAGAAAACCGCGGCGGGGTTTTGCCCAGGCGTTACAGACGGGAGAGCTGCGGGCGTGTCGCTTGGACTTACCGTTCGTTGTTTGGTTTGTTGGTCGCTGTAGGCGGGGTGGGTGGGGTGAGTG
>JBCCOW010000119.1:0-4953 GCA_039025195.1 Planctomycetota bacterium | reverse complement strand
TCCGTCCCGCAGGCCCACAGGGTCGAAATCCGCCCCGGATCGGGCGAGCCGGTCGTATCGCGCCTGTGGCGCCAGCCGTTGCCGCGCCTGCTTGATCATCGCACACCGCCGGACGAGGTTGCGCATACGCTGCGGGCGCTGCTGGATCAGGCGGTTGCGCGACGCCTGCCAAAGATCGGGGATGGGGTCGGGCACCTCAGTGGCGGGCTCGATTCAACCTCGATCGCCGTGCTCGGCGCGCGCAGGCTGGCCGCCCGTGGCAACCGCTTTCACGCCTATGCCCAACACGATCCCCTGCGCACGCCCGGCCCGGGATGGTCGGACGACTTCATGCTTGCCGAGGACGTCGCGCGGGTCGAGCAGGCGATCGCGCTGCACCCCGTCGGGACGACGGATTGGCCGGCGCGCTATCGCTCGGTCGAGCCCGCCCTCCTTGAGACGGTGCACCCCGACGAGCCCGAGGAGCGGACGTTGCGCCATGCATCCTTAGTTTTGAGGAGGAGATCGGTGAGGAGACCGTTGGCGGTGGCGAGAAGGAAGGTGATGGTGTTCTGGCCGAAGAGCGCGGCGGGGTGGGCGAGGAAGGTGGGGCCGTGATCGGGGGAGGTGGCGGCCTGGGTGTGGGCGAGGAAGAACCAGGCGTAGCCGCCGAAGGGGCCTTGCTCGCGGAGGAAGTCGAAGGTGGTCCAGACGAGTGGCAGCAGGAGGGTGAACGGAGCGCGATCTCGGGCGTAGAGCAGGCGGAGGGTGAGGACGGGGAGGGTGGTCCAGACGGTGAGGTAGAGGGAGAGGCCGAGGTAGCCGCCGAGGGTGACGGGGATCATCCAGCGTTGGAGCAGGAGGTAGGCGGGGAGGAAGGCGAGGAAGGTGATCAGGGCGAGGTGGGCGTAGGGGCGGAGGCGTTGGATGAGGGAGCCACGGATGGAAGCCGTGGGCTTCTGGGGGGTGGGTGGGGTGTTGCGGTGGACGGTGAGGGCGAGGGGGACGAGGCAGACCCAGGCGAGCCAGCGGAGGCCGGGCTCAGGGAAGGCGAGGAGGAAGAGCAGTGCGCTGAGCGCGGGGAGCGCGGTGGCGGGGGCGAGCCGGCCGAGGGTGGAGAGGGAGGTTTTGAGTGCGGCGAGGAGGCGTCGCATGGTGAGATTGTCGCAGATTGGGGTTGCGGGGGGCAATGCGTTTGGCGGCGCGGCTGCGGGCAGGTGTGCCCGCAGCTATTGGGGTGGGGAGAGTGTCGTGCGCAGCGTAAACCCACGGTCAGAGACCGTGGGCTTCCGGGGATGGGAGAAACGGTTGTTTTAGACGGCGCGGGGGTGGGCTTGGTCGTAGGCGGTGCGGAGCCGCATGGAGCTGAGGTGGGTGTAGATCTGGGTGGTGGAGAGGGACTGGTGGCCGAGGAGTTCCTGGACGGAGCGGAGGTCGGCGCCGTTGTCGAGGAGGTGGGTGGCGAAGGAGTGCCGGAGGGTGTGGGGGGAGACCATGGGGTCGAGGCCGGCGGTTTTGAGGTACTTGTCGAGCTTGCGGCGGACGGAGCGGGAGGAGAGCCGGCCGGCGTTCTTGTTGACGAAGAGCGGTTGGTCGGCCTCGGGCATCTGGCGGAGGGAGACGAAGCGGGTGTCGGGCTCGAGGAGGGTGATATAGTGGCGGATCGCGGCCATGGCGTGGGAGCCGAGCGGGACGATGCGTTCCTTTTTGCCCTTGCCGCGGACGTGCAGGGTCTGGGCGTTGTGGTCGAGGTCGATGCGGTTGAGGTCGACGAGTTCGGAGACGCGGACGCCGGTGGAGTAGAGGGTTTCGAGGATGGCGCGGTCGCGGGCGCCGAGGGTTTCGCGGTTGTCGGGGGTGCCGAGGAGGCGTTCGACCTGTTCGACGGTGATGGCCTTGGGCAGACGCTTGGTCTGCTTGGGCGTGCGGATGAGGAGCATCGGGTTGGTGTCGGTGCGGCCGTGCTTGACCATCCACTTGTAGAAGGAGCGGAGGGTGGCGATCTTGCGGGCGGTGGTGGCGGGGGAGTAGCCGAACTGGTCGAGGTGGGCGAGGAAGCCGCGGATGACCATGGGGTCGGCGGCGGCGAGTGATTCGCTGGGGGTGGCGGGGCCGTTTTCGTCGGTGGAGCCCATCGGTTTGACGGCGTCGTCGGAGGCGAGGTACTCGATGAACTGGCGGAGGTCGGCGCCGTAGCAGCGGGCGGTGTAGGGTGAGAAGTGGCGTTCGTAGCGGAGGTAGTGGACGAACTGGTCGAGGTGGCCCCCGGAAGTGGGGGCGGGGGGTGGGGTGTCATCGGCCGCCTCGGGTTGGACAGCGTTGGCCGCTTCGGCGGGGGCGGTCTGCGGGGCTGCCGGGCCGACACGGCCCGGCTCGCTGATCGCCTCGCTGGGCGCGGGGTTGGCGGTGTCGTTGAGTTCGGGGGTCGGGTTGGTGAAGGGGCTGTCCATGGGGGTATCCGGGTTGAGGCGTACTTCTCTGGGGGGTTAAGCGGGCTTGCGTTGGTTCTGGAGTTCGGTGAGGCGCTGCGACATCCGCTGGCCCAGCTGGTGGGCGAGGACGGCGGCATCGAACCAGGTCAGGTCGTTGGCGTCGTCGGCGACGACGACGGCGAGCTGGTTGAGCAGCTCGGTCTCGCTGCCGGGGGTGCAGCGGAAGCTGAAGCGCTGCTCACCCTTGACGAGGATGAGCTCGTGGGCATCTGCGCCGGCCTCGAGGTGGGCGGCGTCGGTGTGCTTCAGCTTGGGGGGTTGGGATTGATCGGGGGTCACGTGTCGGGCTCCGGCCTGATGGCCGGGCGGGTGACCGGGCGATCAGGAGGGGGGGGTATTCGGTTGGCGTTCGCTGCGGTTGGTTTGGGCGTCTTGCTGTTGTTCTGCGGGTGGCGGCGGCGGAGCGAGGCGGAGGGTTTCCGCGAGGATCAGCTGCTCGGTCACCTGATAGGCGGCGAACTCGGTGAACAGGTCCATGCTCAGGAGGTAGAGGCGGAAGGCGTGGGGGTTGGTATCGCCTTCGCCGTGCTGTTTGGCGTAGGTCTGGATGCGGTCGCGGATGGCTTCGGATCGGCCGTCGTAGAAGCCGGCGATGGCGGTGACGGGTTGCGACTGTGGTTGGAGCGGGCCAGGGTTGGTGGCGTTGCGATCGACGGCGGCGGAGGTGAGCAGCCGGGGGTCGACGTTGGCTTGGTCGTAGTTGGGGGCCGGCTGGGCGTAGAGCTCGAGGGTGAGCCCGAGCTTGGGGGGGTTGTAGGGGTCGAAGGCGGTGAGGGTGCCGGTGACCAGGGCGTCGACGCCGAGGGCGGCCTTGAGGGCGAGGGCTTGCTCACGGGAGTCGATGGAGCCGACGCCGAGCTGCGCCATGGTGGCGAGGGTCCGGTTGAGGGGCAGGACCTCGAGCCCGATGACGCGGTTGAGCTGGGTGATCAGGTGGTCGGCGGCGCGGTTGCCGTCGGCGTGGGACGTGCCGGTCTCGTTACGAAGGGGGGCGACGGCCCAGACCTGACGGGTCACGGAGGTGCCGCCGTTGTCGGGGATCACCAGGGGCTTGGGTCTTTGCTGGCAGGCGGCGAGCGACAGGAGGAGGCTGAACAGGAGGGTCAGCTGGAACACGCGTCGTAGTTGGACGGGCGCGTTCTCCGGGGCAGCTTCCGGGGTGGCGCGGGCCGCATTGGGCATGGCCTGTTGACTTGTCATGGCATCCTGCCAGGGGTTGGGGGTGGGCCGCCTCCGCGGGCCACATGGTGTCGTTGGGTTGTCGGCTGTGAGCAGGTGTGCTCGCAGCTATTGGGTTCGTATTGGCTTCACGGGGTGGGGGCCATGACGGTGGGTTGGTTCGGGTCGGCGGGGTTGGTTGGGGTGCTGACGAAGCTGGGTTTGGGGTTGAGGGCCCAGATGTTCTGGTTGCCGGTGCGGGATCGGTTGGAGATGAAGTACAGGGTTTGGTTCGGGGCCCAGACGGGCTGGAGGTTGGTGTGGAGGCCTTCGGTGAGGCGGGTGCGTTGTCGGCCGTCGGCGGACATCATCCAGAGGTCGGCCGTGTTGGGGCTCTGCGAGTTATCGGCGTGTGGGTCCAATACGGTGCAGAAAACCAGGTGCTGCCCGTCGGGGGACCAGGCGGGGGCGATGATGGCGGCGTTGGAGGAGGCGGCGACCTCGGTGGGTTGTGTCGCTTCGCCGTTCTGGAGCTTGATGGTCCAGACGGAGAACCAGCGGGTGCCGCGTTGGCGGGCGCGTTGGAAGGCGATGGTGTTGTCGATGGGGGACCAGGCGGGGAAGAGGCCGGGGCCGAGGTAGCGTTTGACGCTGGGGTTGGCGACGTCGATGAGGACGAGCTGCCACTGGCCCGTGGCGTGGGCGAAGGTGCAGTAGACGAGCTGCGTGCCGTCGGGGGAGAACGAGGGGTGGAGATCGGCGGCGGTGTCGTTGGTGAGCTGGATAGGGGGGCCGCCGGCGAGGTCCATGAGGTAGAGGTCCCAGTTGCCGGAGCGGTCGGAGGCGAAGGCGACGCGTTGGCCGTCGGGGGCGACGGCGGGCATGACGTCGTTAGCGGGGGACGAGGTGAGCTGGGTGACGGCGGAGCCGCCGACGGTCTGCATGTAGAGGTCGGCGGTGTTGCGGTGTCTGGTGGAGGCGTAGATCAGGCGGGTGCCGGTGGGGTCGGTGGTGACATCGAAGTCAGCGCCCTCGGTGGTGAAGGAGAGCTGTCGGGCGTTGGCCTGGCCGAGCATGGCGGTGGAGGGGGAGGGGGCTTGTCCGGGGACGGCCCCGTAGAGGGTGGGTAGGCCAGGATTGAGGAGCAGGCCGTTGGATTGGGGGGCGGCGCCGGAGGTGCCGCCGTCGAACTGGACCTGGTTGGAGGGGGGAGCGGGCAGCGGGGGGCGGGCGGATTGGGGCTGGGGAGTTGGGGCGGGTGCGAGGTTGGTGGAGACGGGGACCTGGCCGCCGTTCGCGGCGTCGGATTGGGGGTTGGTGGTGG
>JBCCOW010000118.1:0-5129 GCA_039025195.1 Planctomycetota bacterium | reverse complement strand
GCCCGACAACCACAACCATCACCTGCAGCTTCTGCGTGAGCTGGTAGCCAACGCATATCTCCTGGAGGAAGACAACCGCGAGGACGAGAGCCAGCCGTTCGGCATTGATTACCTCACCTACAAGATCACGGGCAAGGGCGTGTCCTACTGCAACCGCGCGTTGCCGCCCGACCCTGAGGTGTACGACGGGAGGCGGATCAAGCGATGAGCGCGATGGCCGTGCCCCAACCCGCGCCTGAGCAGCCGCGACGGATTAAGCCGTCGATGGAAGAGATCGCCATCGAAACCATCCAGTGGCTCAGCATCGATGGCTATGCCTCCAGCGTGATGAAGATGGACCGCCCGGTGCTCAACGAGTTCGGGCGGCAGCTCATCACGCCGGGCGCGAAGCGAGCGGAAGTCTACAAGTGGCTGATTGACCAAGGCGTCACGCTGCCCGATCGCAACCTCGACCGCTTCGCCCAGCGTTTCCGTGAAGTAGCGGAGATGATCCGTGGCGAGTGGGAAGACCGCATCGTCCAGGACTACCTAGATGGCGAACTCGAAGCCCAAGGCGAGGAGCTGGATGAGCTGATCCGCAACCGGCACCGGCGGCTGATGGCTCAGTTCGCGGTGCGGCTGAACGCCGCCGAGGCGGACCCGCGTGAGATGCAGCTGCTCACCCGCGCTGTGGATCAGATCGACGGGCGGGCGTATGACTCGGCGAAGCTGGAGCTGGCACGCCAGGCCGCCGAGCATCGCAACGCGAAGCTCGAAGCGGAAGTCGAAAGACTTCAACTTGGCCTTCAGGAGCAACGCCGCCGCCTTGCCGCCGCGGTCGATCGGGCCAAGGCCGAAACCACTGACGCCGCGGAGCAGCAAGGCGGGGCTCTGGACAAGGACGACGTGCTCGCCATCCTTGACCGCGTCATGAAGGGGGAGGCTGCGTGAATGCTCAGGCTGCTCGCTGCATGGATCTTGATGGGGGGCGTGATGACCGTTGAGCCCTTGGCCCAAGCGCCTGCCCCCGAAGCCTTGACGCTGTCGAAGAGTAAGGCTGGCCGTGTGCTCCTGCCCTGGCAGGAGGCGTGGCGGCGTGACCAGTCCCGTCTCAAAATCTGGGAGAAGAGCAGGCGTATCGGGGCCACCTTCACGGAGGCCAACGACGCGGTCATGACCCGGCTCACCGGTGATCGCCGGTGCCACTACTGGTTCAGCTCGGCCGACGAGTCGGCCGCCTACGAGTACGCCGACTACTGCCGGTTCTGGCTTAAGGTCGCCGGGCAGGTGGTGGAGATCATCACCGACGAAGTCCACGACGAGCTGACCGGCCGCGACGCCCGCGCCTTTGTGGTCCCGGTGAACGGGTTCCGCATCACGGCGATGAGCAGCAGCCCGCGGCGTTTCCGATCCAAGGGCGGTGACGTCGGGCTCGACGAGTTTGCCTTCCACGACGATCCGAAGCGGATGTACGCCGCCGCCTACCCGACGATTACCTGGGGCGACTCGATGCGGGTGCTCTCGACCCACAACGGCGAGGGCTCCGAGTTCCACCGGCTGATCAAGTCCGGTGCGCCATTCACCGAGGGCGTCACGCTCAAGGATCAATACAGCGTCCACCGCGTGACGATTGTGGACGCCGTCGAGCAAGGCCTGGTCGAGAAGATCAACGCGACCAAGGGCACCGACCTCAGCCGCGAGGACTTCCTTAAGGCATGTCGGGCCGGCTGCCGCACCGAAGACGACTGGCTGCAGGAGTTCATGGCGATCCCCAGCACCGACGCCTCGGCTTGGCTGACCTACGACCTGATCGAGTCTTGCGAGCACGACGACGCGGGCGACACCGCCCGCTACACCGATGGCCAGCGGTACATCGGCATGGATATCGGCGAGTCGAAGGACCGCACGGTGATCTGGACGCTCGAACGCGTCGGCGACATCCTGTGGACCCGCGAGGTCTTGGTGATGACCGACGAGGACCTGGCCGTCAAAGAGCGGGCACTGCTCGACCGCATGGCCCACCCGAAGGTGGTCCGGGCGTGCGTGGACGGCAGCGGCCTGGGCACCCAGATCGGCCAAGCGGCGGAGCGTGCGGGCAAGGGTGAGTCGGTCAAGTTCACGCTGCCCGTCAAGGACGAGCTGGCCTCGCCGCTGCGGGGTTTCTTCGAGGACCGCACCCTCCGTGTCCCAGGTGACTACGACACCCGCGAGCAGCTCCACGCGGTGCGGATGACCAAGACCGCCAACGGCACGCCACGCTACGACGCGGCCCGCACCGAGGACGGCCACGCCGACAAGTTCTGGGCGTTGGCCTTGGCGGTATACGCGGCGAAGTCGCCGGGTGTGAGCCCTGCAATATGGAGCGGCGGGTTACCCGGAATGAGCGCCCGCGAGCGTTGGGAGGTTGGCTAATGCCTAGCGCACCGCCCACCGCCCGAGCCGCCCGCACCCGTTCTCCCCACCGCTTCCGCGGTCAGCAGGGCCGATCCGCTGAGCTCGGCTTGGCCGACCTCGCCCGCTTCTTCTCTGGTGGGCTGGCGGACCACGGCCAGGTTTCGAACCCCGCTTCGAAGGTGGCGGTGGTCTACGCCTGCATCCGCTCAAAGGCGGACGCGATCGGGATGATGCCGCTGCGGGTTTCGACCGGCGACGACCAGGTCGTCGAAACCGGCCCCCTCGTGCAGCTGCTGGAGCGACCTCACCCCCAGCTATCGGGCCGCGCCTTCCGCCGTGCCGTCTCCGCCTGGCTCGACAGCTTTGGAGAGGTTCACCTCGTCCGCACCTTCACCGGCCGCCGCTTGATCAGTATCGAGCCGGTGAGTCCACTGGAGCTGCGTAAGGACGCGGGGATCTGGCGGCGGACCGACCCACGCACCGGCCGAAGCGAGGTCATCGAAGACGAGCGGGTCTACACCATTATCGATCCCGACTTCGGGGCCGGCCGTCTCGACCGCGGGCTGTCGCCCCGGCAGGCCGTGGCCAACGCGATCAGTCAGCAGTACCACGCCGACATCGCCAACGACCACGCGCTCCGCTACGGGGTGGGCGGTGGCATGGGGCTTCGGTCTGAGGGCAACCTCACGCCCGAGCAGCGCGAGGATCTGCGCGACCAGCTGGAAGACCGGTTCAGCGGTCCCCGCGGGCGTCACCTCTGGATGATCCTGGAGGGCCTGAAAGCCGAGCCGATCTCGCCGACGTTTCGCGACCAGGAGTTCACCGACCTCAAGCAGTTCAGCCGTGAAGACATCTGTGTCGCCTTCGGGCTGAACCCCCTTGTGCTGGGATACGGCGGGCGTGAGTCGCTTGGGAGCGGGCAGCACACCGACGCCGCCCACGAAGTCGTCTGGAACGACACCCACCTGCCCCGAGCCGAGTGGATCGCCGAGGAGATCACCGACTGCATCGCCCCCTGGATCGAGGCCGATCAATCGCTCTCGATGCGGGACGCCGTCCGCCGTCCGGCCCGCACGGCGGAACACCGCCAAGGCGCTTGCCGCCGCGCCGTGGCCCGCGCTGTGGGCCTGGGTCACGACAACTGCCTTTGGTTTGACAGCTCGGGGGTTTCGGTTCTGGCCAAGAGCCGGCTCGAACAGGCCGAGCAGCTCAAGACCTACTTCGACATGGGCGTCCCGCTGAACGATCTGCTTTCGTCTAACGATCTGCCCTACGAAGATCGCCCGTGGGGCAACACCTGGTACAAGTCGCTCAGCCTCCAAGACGTTCAGGCCGAGGACGATCCGATCGACGATCCAACCGGCCCACCCACCGCGCCCGCCTCACCCGGCTCCAGTGAGCCGGAACCCAGCGAGCCCAGCCCTGACGATCCCGATGGCGGTGCAAGGGATGGTGCTGAGACCGCCCACACGCGGCAGCTCACCGAGCAGGCCAAGGCCCGCATCTGGGAAGCGTGGCGGCTGAGCTGGGCCCCCCTGGCCAAAACCACCGAGCAGCGTGTCAAGGCCCACTGGCGATCGCTCCGTAAGCAGACCCTGCGCAAGCTGTCTAACGAACTGGGCGACGACACGCCCGATCAGGCCGCCGTGCGGGCCTCGTGGCCAGCGGCACAGACACGCGACCTGATCGCCCGCATCCTGTTCGACCTGGTCGAGGCCAACCAATCGCTGATCGCCCGTGTCACGCCGATGATCCGTGAGTCGTTCCGCCTGGGCGGAGAACAAGCCATCGCCGAGCACGCCGACGCGTCCGATCAAGACGCGGCCGAGCTTGATCCGTTCCGCCTGGCTGACCCCGAGGTTGCCGCGGGTATCCGTCGCCGTGAGCTGATGCTAACGAACATCAACCGGCGGGTCCGGAACCAGATCGGCGAGTCGATCGCCCAAGGCATCGCCCAGCAGGAAACAACCTCCCAGATCGCCGAGCGGGTCCGCAAGCAGTTCAACCTCGAGGCGGGCCGGGCCAACACCGTCGCCCGCACTGAGATCGGCCGGAGCGTCGAGGAGGCCCGCCACCAAGGCCGCTTGCAGGTCGGCACCCCCCTCAAGTCATGGCTGTGGTCGCGTCGCGAGACCGGACGCCCCTGGCACTTCGATACCGAGACGCAGACCTTCGAGTCGCCCATCCCCGCCGCCGCCGACTTCCGCGTCGCCCAGACCGGCAACACCTGCCCACACCCTCGCGCGACCAACGACCCCGAGGACGACATCAACTGCGGCTGTACCACCATCGCCCGCTTCCCCGGCGACAGCGTCAAGCAGGTTTTGGCCCGCTACCTCGAACGTGGCTTCACCGACCCGGTCCGTCTGCGGAGTCTCGACGAACGCCGCGCCCGCACGAACCATCGCAACCGCAAGGAGGCCGCCTGATGCCCGGCACGCTTGACCGCTACCTCGACGAGGCCGCTCGGCTGCTCGATCCCCGCAGGCGTGAGCTCGAACCCGTGCGGGCCGACCTGGGCATCTCGCGTGCTCAGGTCCGAGACATCGATACCGGCAAGCGTCAGATCGAGGCGGTGGTTTCGACTGCCAGCGTAGACCGCTACGAAGAGATCGTTCTGCCGTCGGCGTTCCAGCGTCACCTCGGCACGTTCATGGACAACCCGGTTTTTGTCGCCGCTCACGATTACTCGGCCTGGGCGAACGCCGAGCCGACCGTGCTTGGTCAGTGGCGGAGCATGGAGGTTCAAGGCACCG
>JBCCOW010000117.1:0-5226 GCA_039025195.1 Planctomycetota bacterium | reverse complement strand
TGGGTCACATTGCCGAACATGTAGCGTTAGAACTTGATAAATTCCCGGAGTCGAGGTTTCGCGGGTGCGACCAAAACCCACGTGCATTCCGGTTAATTCCTGCGCCCCCCTCCGCACCCCGGCTATTTGATCGCAAAATCCGGGTCCTCCCGCAGCCGGGGCAGCCACCGCATCGCCGCCGCCCGCTGCCCGATGGCCGTGTCGCCGCACCGCTGAACCAGCGCCTGATAGAACCGGTCGGCCCGCTGAGGGTCCCGCAGCGCAATCCACGTCCCCGCGACGCACAGCCGACGGGCCAACTCGTCCGACCCGTCCTCCATCAGCGCCGCCCCTTCCCACGCCAGCCCCGCCGCCCGGAACGCCCGGCTCTGCTCCACCGCCCACTCCCCACGGTGACGCCGCAGACGCTCCAGTTCGTCCGCTCGCGGCAGCCCCGGCCGCGCCCGCCACACCGCCTCCGACTGATCTCCCTCCACCAATCGGCCCGCCCACCAACCCGCGGTCGCCTCCGGCTCGGCATCCCCCGCCGGCACCCATACCCCCGCACGCACCGCAGACCGCAGCCGTGACCAGCCGACCGACCGACCCGGCCCCCTCTGCACCGAGTCCTCCCGCCTGGCGTCCCCCTTCCTGAAATCGCGTACCGACCACGACCGCAGCACCGCGTTGCCCTCATGCTTCATCAGGCAGGCCGCCTCCCAATAAGCCTCCGCCCGCTCCGACGCCGGCCGACCCTCATCCCCCGCCACCGACATCCAGCCCGCCAGCCGCGACGCCACCTCACGCGACGCCTCCGGCAAGTACCGCTCCGCCTCCGCGTACCGCCCCAGCCGCATCAACCGACGCCCCAGCAGCCCACGCACATCCAAGCCTCGGCCATCCATCCCGACCTGCGGCGCTCCCTCACCCGGCTGGTGCTCATCCACCCACGTCCGCAGCTCGTCCACCCCCATGACCTGCTCCGCCACATACGCCGCGTCCGTCCGATACCCGATCGACACGAATCCACCCAACGCCTCGCCGTAGCGTCCCCGCGCTAATGCGATCCGGGCCGCCTCCTGCCGCGCCAAAACCTCCCCAGCACCCGCCCCCCGACCATACCGACGCACCACAAACCGCTCACCCCCCGCCCGCAAGCCGCCATCCGCTTTTGCCAAGGGCAACGCCGCGACGACCCGCTGCATCCCCGCTGCCGCGCCGTCCAGATCACCCGCCTGAAGACTCAGCTTCGCCCCCAGCCAAGCCGTGACCACCGACGCCTCGACCCGGCCCGCACGCTCAGCCGCCACCGCCCGTTCCCACCACGGCAACGCCTGCTCCTCCACCCCCTTACTGTACGCCAGCCAAGCCAGCCGGCTCAGCTCCGCCTCCATCAATCGGCCGCCCGCCGCTTCAAAACGCGTCACCGCCGGCAGCCAGACCGCCCACTCCATGCCCCGAGGTCGGCCAAGCCCGCCACCCCTGACCTGCCACGACACCAGCACCGCCGTCACCACCCGGCGCAGCACCGGGTCAGCCGCCGCCGGCGCCGCCCGCCGGATCACCGCCTCGTGGCCTTCATGCCCCGGCAACTTCAACGCAAGCAGCCTCGACACCGCCACCCGCAGCGACACGCTCGCGGTCCGATCCCCCGCCGCATACTGCAACGCATAAAGCCGGACCGCCTCCGCCGGGTCGTCCACCGCCAAGGCGATCCGCGCCTCCCAGCCCAGCGACGCCGCCGACAGTCCCAGGCTGTCTTCGCTCCCCGCCAACGCCAGTCGACGTGTCTCGGCAAACCACCCGCGTGCCGCCTGAGCATCTATCCCACGGATCCCGCCGTCGCCTTCGCCCCGACCGCCCGCCCCCAACCCCCGCACGTGCGTCATCCCCAGCATGTACGCCGCCCACACCCCCCGATACCGCCTCGCCTCGGCGGGCAACGCCAACAGCTCCCGCCACGCCGCCCGCGCCCCCGCCGTGTCGTGCTTCGCCCAAGCCAGCGCCCCCCGCAGGTACAGCTCGAACTCCACCGGCAGCCCCCGCGGCACCTCCAAACCCATCAGTCCCCGACGACGCGCCTCCACCACCGTCCCCGCCCAGCGGTCCGGGCGCGATTCCTTCGCCGCCGACATCGCCTCGCGGAATGTGGTGTACCGCCGGAGCACCCGGTCCGCATCCGGTTCACCCATCCCTTCCGCCCGCAGCGCCGCCCGCAACTCCTTCGGCCCCACCTCCGCCGCCTGTGCCGTATTCGCCACCACCCCCGCCGGCTTCACCAGCCCCAAGCGATCCAGCTCGTACGCCAGATCACCGCTGGGCATCCGCAGCATCCGCTCCCCGCCATCGCCGGTCAAAGACTGACCCCACGCCTCAGCTATTAATCCGCACCCCAACACCCACACCAACGCCCACACCATCAGCCCCATCACCCAACCCGCACGCCTCGCTGGGACATACCGCTTCATCGCCATCGACCTCCTTGTCAGCCCGGCGTGCATCCTACCGATCCAATTGCCCCGCCCCAAGGCATACAACACGACGAACCACTGCCCCCATTCCTTACACTCAAACCTCTGCCCGGAACCCGAACCCGAGAACCTGGAACCCAGCTATGTCCGACCACATCGCCCACCTCGCCATCTGTGACGACGTCACCCGGCTCGCCGCCGTCCACCCGGACGTCGAGCCCGACCTCGCCGCCGTGCTCACCCAGTTCCGTGACGACGCCCATCTCGGCACCATCACCCGGCACGCCGACAAGTGGTCCGCTGAACTCCTCGCCGGATGCCGCGACGCCATCGCCTCCGCCGACCCGATCGACCCCAACGCCAACCGCTCCTCCGTCGACGGCGGCTACGCCACCGGGCCCCTGCCCCAACGCAAGCTCGCCTTCATCCTCGGCTCGCTCACCCACCGCGCGGCCGACCGCCTGACCAAGCCCATCACCCACAGCCTCCCCAAATCCGTCGACACCCCGCCCCGCTTCGGCTCCGGCAACCCCGCCAACGAATCCAAAATCCTCCAAGACCTGCTCGTCTTCAAAGAGGTCTACGCCTCCGGCCGTCCCGATAACCCCACCTCCGTCCCCGGCCTCACCCAGCACGTCCTCACCGCCTTGACCGGCGAACCCGAAGCCAACGCCGAGCTGCTCTTCCGCACCCTGCTCCGCCGTGCTCTTATCGCCATGCACACCCTCAACCCCGACGACGACCACCCCGACGCCTGGATCGAGCAGCTCCTCACCCGGCTCCAGACCTACCCCAAGTCGATGTATCAGTACGCCCAGCTCGCCGCCGAGTGGCCCCAAGACAAAGTCCGGCAATACCTCACCGAGCCCAACTTCTACTGCCGCGAAGACACCCTCATCCAGACCGCCCGCGCGCTCCAGCACGGCTCGTCCCTCACTCCGGAGCAAGTCGCCGACGCCCACCAACAGACCCCCTTCACCGACGCGGCCAAGTCTCGCTACGCCCGCGCCCTCTCCCGCGCCCTCGACTACCTCCTCGTCGCCGGCCAGCTCTACCGCAAAGAAATCGACACCGACACCGCGCGCACCGGCTTCGACGTCGGCGTCCCCGAACTCGCGGTCACGGACTGAGCCCACCACACCGCAGCGAGCCGAGCCGCCAACGCTCCCCGACGCGCCACACAGCACCTCCCTGTGTTCGTTTATCGGACACCTCACCGCCGCCACACGCACCAGACGCTTTGTGCTCAAGCCATCGACGCCCTTACCCGATGAGTCACGGGCGAGGACGTTTTGAACGTTATCGCAGCATGTCGGGGGGTTTCACCATCCGGGACCTATCCAGGCCCAAACTCAGCACTCGCGTCAACCTGTTCGGAGGCACCCCCATGAAACTCAAGCTCACCATCGGCCGCAAGCTCGGACTCGGGTTCGGTCTTGTCCTGCTGCTGCTCGTCGCCGTGGGCGCGGCGGGTTTCCTCTCCAACATGAACGCCGGCAAGAGCCTCGCCCAGGTCAATCAGGTAACCGACGACACCGCCCTCGGGGCCGACGCCACTGCGGCTCTGCTCCGGAGCCGCACCAGCGTCAAGAACTTCCTGATGACTTCCGACCCCGCGCAGATCGAGGCCTACCGCGAAGCCGGCAAGCAGTTCCAAGCCGCCAAGGCCGAAGCCAAAGCCCACTTCACCGACCCGCACCGCCTCGCCCTGGTCGCGCAAATCGAAGCCGACTTCAAGAAGTACGACAGCGCATTCAATGAAGTCGCCGACGTCGTCCTCCGCAGCGACGAACTCACCAAGCAGACGCTTGACGTCGTTGGGCCCAAGACCACCGACGCGATGAAGGCCCGGTTCTACACCGTCTCCGAGGCCGGCCAGAGCGAACTCGCTTTCCGCCTCACCCCGCCCCTGCTCGACATCCTCGAAGGCCGGCTCTACTTCATGAAGTTTGTCCGGACCATGGACGACGCCGATTACCAGCGTGCGACCTACGAGTTTGAGGCCTCCGCCAAGAAGCTCCAGGCCGTCATCGATGACTTCCCCGGCGTCCCCAACACCGACTCCCTCGACACCCTCCGCGAGCAGGTCATCGCCTACGACGCCGCCGTCCGCGAAGTCCACAGCCTCCTGCTCCAGCGCGACCAGATCGTCGCCAACAAAATCGACGTGCTCGGCCCCAAAATGGTCAAGACCCAGCACGACATCCAAGACTCGCTCCTGGAAACCAGTCACGCCGTCTCAGAAGCAGCCAAGGAAAGCATCGTGCTCGCTGAGATCTTGATCAGCGTCGTCTCCGGCGTCGCCATCATCCTCGGCCTCGTCGCCTGCTTCTTCATCACCCGCATGATCGTCAAGCCCATCCGCCATTACCTCGTTCAGGTCGCCAAGGTAGGTGAGGGCGATCTCGGTGCCCGCCTCACGGCTAACCAGGCCGACGAGATCGGCGAGATGGGCCGTGGTGTCAACGCCATGATCGACACGATGGCTGAGGTCATCGACAACGTCCAGCAGGCGGCGCACGAGGTCGCCGGTGCCGCCACCGAGCTCGCCGCGACTTCCGAAGAGATGGCCCAGTCCGCCGACGAGCAGACCAACCGCATGAACTCGGTCTCTACCGCCATGGTCGAGATGGACCAGGCCGTCCAGGACGTCGCCCGCAAGACCGCAGAAGCCTCCAACAACGCCGACCGCTCGGGCAAAACAGCCCGCGAGGGCGGCGAGGTCGTCCGCGACACCGTCTCCGGCATGGACGGCATCAAGTCCGCCGTGGGCGAG
>JBCCOW010000116.1:0-5482 GCA_039025195.1 Planctomycetota bacterium | reverse complement strand
GTGGGCCCGGCTCGGATGCCATGGCCCTGTTATCCGCAAACCACCGCTCGCAGGGAGGCGAGACCGTGAACCTTTTTTCGGAAGCCCCCGAAATCCCGATGATCGCCCAACTCCTCCAACAGCTCGACCGCGCCGGTGCCCTGCGTGCTCCCGAGATCGCTGACCTCTGCGGCGTCGCCGAGTCCACGGCGTACGATTACATCTCTGGCCGGACCGAGATGAAGGTCTGCCGCCTCCGCTCGCTCCTCCACCACGCCAGCGACGACCGCGTCCGCGACCTGATCCTCGCCGACCTCGCCGGGAACACCGGCTACCACCTCGTCCAGGGCTCGCCCGAGCTGGATGTCAACGGTGACGGGGACATCGACACGAACGACGTGATGGCCGCCGCGCTGCAGACGGTGCGTGACGCCAGTGATGCCGCCTCGGGCATTCACGCGACCAGCGGCGACGGTGAGATCGACGACGCGGACCTGCGGCAGATCGAGCAGCAGCTCCAGCTGATGCTGAACCACACGATGGTGGCAATGCAGGTGGCCCGCTTCCTTAATGAGCACCGCCCGTCACTCCGCCGCCGCCAAGCCAGGGGCACGCTCTACGCCCGAACCAACGGCACGCCGACGGCCGCCGCAACCTCGAACGGGGGTCACGCCTGATGGCCCTTCAATCGCTACGCGACCTGATCAAGATGCAGGATGGTTTCGGCGCAGAGGCCGTCCCCACGCCTCCGAGCCGGATGGACGCCCGGTTCGAGATGTATCGCATCGTCGATTGCACCGGTGAGGCCTGGGCACGTTCGATCTGTGATGAGTCTTATTTAAGGACGCGGCTGGCCGAGCTGCGGCGTGCGTTCCGCTTGGGTGTCGGGAGCTGCCCGGCATCTTTATCGGCCACACGCCCCGAAGCCGGCCCCGGTGCCGAGGCGGTGACGCAGTGAAGCCGCCCCGTATCTCCTCCTGCCCCGCCGCCGCGCCGACCCCCGCCAACCCCGCCCACTATGGCGGTGCGCTGCTGGCCGCCGCTGAGACCCAGCAGGTCTCCGCCGAACTCCGCGAGCTGGCGATCGCAGCAGGCCTGGGGCATCTGGGGATAGAGGTCCTCGAACAGATTGCAGACGAGCTCGTCACCGAGGGGGAACTGGAACGCATTCGCCACTCAGCTCTGCCCAGCCGTTACTCCATCACCCCCGAAGGCCGGGCCGTGGTCCGTGAAGCCGCGAGACGGGAGGTGAGGCCGTGAGCGTCGATGTCCTGCTGATGCCCCCGTCGTGTTGGAGGAGCACGCTCTGGCGAGGCAGCCATCGCTACCTGGTGTTGTTGGCCGATGGGCGACGGTTCCGAAAGTTCGCGGATGACGCGGTGGACGCCGCTGTGAAAGCGGAGTCGAACACGGGTGCCAAAGCAGTCTCCGTAAGGCAGTCCGAGATGACCAACCAATTCAGTACCGGGGTGTGCCCAGAGCAGGCGACGGCGTAATGGCGATCCGTGAGCAGCCCAGCCCGCCACCTGGTCCTCGACCACCGATGCGAGTGCCTCCACCGCCGCCGCCGCCCAAGAAGTATCCCAAGCACCCACAACAGACCGCTTGCTCTTGCCCCTACGCCCAACCCAAACCACCCGCACGCACCATCGACCTAAAAGCATGACCACCGCCTGCCCACCAACCAACCCGCCCCCGGCCGACCGACCCGAGCTGACCTACGAGCCGCTCGACACCGTCCCCGCCACCCGGACCCATCAGCGCAACAAGCCGCGGTCCGGGACCCGAACGTGCAGGTGCGGCGGCGTGTTGTCCAACGCAGGCATCGTCCAGGACGACCCGCACTTCGCGCCGCAGCACGGCTGCTACGCGGTCTTCTGCCGCCTGCACTGCTTCCACTGCGGCAGCCTGATCGTCTGGACCGAGCAGTCCAACGCCGAGGGCCAGCCCCAGGGCGTGATGCTCTCGGACCCCGGCTACCTGACCGACCCCAAGGCCGTCGCCCAGTTCGTCGCCAAGCACCCAGTCGCCCGTGCTCCGGAGGACGTCGCGTGATCCGGCCCGCCGCCCCCATCCCTGACGGGCTGTACCCGTTCCCGCCCGTGGCGGGGCAGACGCGCATCCCCGACCGCGACCTGGACCCGAACCTGGACCGCATCAAGAGCGAGCTGCGGGTGAGGACCTGTTCGTGCGGTCAGGGGTTTGCGGGGCTGGCCTGGATTGGCCGGTGGTGGGACCCCACGCGGGGCTGCCACGTCGTGCAGTTCGCGGGCTACTGCCCGGAATGCGACCACATTGTTTGGTGGACGCAGCCGCTGTCGAACACGACCGGCTACCCCCAATGCGCCGTCAGCAGCCCCGCCCAGACCATGACCGACACCGAGGAGGTCGCCAACACGATCCGCGTCTACCCCGAGCTGGTCGGCGTCGCCGGCCAACTGATGCCCGCCGAGGAGGACCACCCCGCGTGAGCGCCCTGGCCAAGCTCCAACCCGACGACTCGGCCCCGCTGAACTGGCGCGAGTGGATCGCCATCAGCGAGGCGTCGCACCGGCTCCAGCTGAGTGACCGGCAGCTGCGGAGGCAGTGCAAGGACCAGTTGCAGGGCATGCGGTTCGCCCGCTACGGGCCGGGCCCCAACGGCGAGCGTGCCCAGTGGTGGATCAGCCGCAGCTACGACCAGCGCCTGCTTGACGGGCCACTGGGCGATCGTGCCCGCGCCAATAGCCGACGGCAGACCGTGCCCAAAGCCAAGCGTGACCTTGCCGACGCCCGCATGCGGTGCGTCGAGGTCCTCCGCCGCGCCCGCCGGGCCTCCGTCACGGTAGGCCAAGCCATGCCGGCCATCCTTGCCGACTGCTCGCAGATCATGGGCAAGGCGGTATCCCAGCGGACGCTCTTCCGCTGGGACCGCGACGAGTCGGCGCACGGCTGGCAGGGCCTGGTCGATGGGCGGGGCGGTGACCAGAAGAGCCAGGGCGATCCCGCCGCCTGGGACTGCTTCAAGCAGCTGTACCTGGTCGAGGGCGGCCCGAAGGTCCGGTCGTGCTGGCAGCAGGTCAAGGCACGCGCCAAGCAGGAGGGCTGGGCCTGGTGCAGCGAGACCGGCTGTCGTCGGATGCTCCGGACGCATATCCCGGAGGCGGTCGAGCTGATGCACCGTGATCCCGCCGCGTACCGCAACCACTGCGAGCCGCGGATCGCGCAGGACGCCCAGGGCTGGGGCGCGGGTGACCGCTGGGACGGCGACCACACCCAGCTCGACTTCTGGTGCCGCGTCGCCTCGCCGAACAGCAAGAGCGGTTACGCGATCGTCCGCCCTTGGGTGACTGCATGGCTGGATTGGCGGACGCGCCGCATCGTCGGGTTCGTCCTCTCGGTGTCGCCCAACAGCTCCACCATCCTGGCGGCCTTCCGGCAGGCCATGCTGGACCCCGTCAACAAGGGCGGCCCCGAGGTGGTGTTTATTGACAACGGCAAGGACTACGACGCCTGGGTCTTCGACGGTCGAACCAAGCGGGAGCGCCTGCGTCAGAAGCATCTGCGCCGGGGGTATGTCGCCGAGGGCGAGTTCCAGGGGCTCTACCGCGAACTGAACATCCGCCCACACTTCACGCTGCCGTACTCGCCCACATCAAAGAGTCGCGTTGAACGCTTCTTCAACACCCTGCACGATCGGTTTGATCGGCGATTCAAGACCTACGCCGGTCGCTCGCCCGACACCCGGCCCGAGAGCATCGCGCAGACCCTTAAAGACCCGCGCAACATCCCCAGCTTCGAGGAAGTCGAGCACCGGCTGACCCAGCAGATCGCCCACTACAACGCCGAGCCCGACCGGCGAGTGGACGACCTGGTCTGCCCCGATGGCGGTGGCCGGTTGTCCCCCGATCAAGCGATGGCCCAGCTGCGGACCCACACCCGGATCTACGACCAGTCGGCCCTCGATCTGTTCCTGCACCAGTGGCAGCGTCCGGTCAATGTCGGCAAGGACGGGGTCCGCCTCTCGATCGCGGGCGGCTCGATCTACTACGGCGGGTACGAGCCCGCACTGATGCCGTTCAAAGGCCGCAGCAAGGACCGCCCGCGGGTGATGGTGTACTACGACCCCGCCGACCTGCGGCGTGTCCGCGTGTTCACCGCCGACCTGAAGTTCCTATGTGAAGCACCGATGAACATCCGGCCGAACGCGCCGGGCGTGGTCACAGAGGAGGCACTCCGACAGGTCATGGCGGACAAGCGGCGTTACCGCAACTCGATGAAATTTATCAACAGCCGCCAGGACCTGGACTGGATGCTCGACGCGGACCTGGCCGTGGCGATGGGACGCAAGCCCACGCCGCCGATCGGGCCTGACGAGCTACCTGACCCCACGCCCGCCGAGAAGACCTTCCGGCCGATGAGCACCCGGCTGGACGACCAGGTCGAGCCGATCGAACGCGAATCGATGCGGCTGGCGGCGGGGGCCGAAGACCTAAGCGATCCCGATGAGGACTACGGCGACATCCTCGCCAGCCTGGCGGACAGCCCATCCGCCGGGGCGGGTGACGCAGACCTGGATGATTACCGGCTGGGCGACGAGCTCGGCGACGACGACGGCCCCGAAGGAACGGGGTCCGACCATGAAGAGCACGTACTGGGGAGGATCGGATGACACCGCGATCCCACGACATCCTCGATGCGCTGCGTGACGAAGCAAGGAGGCTTTACGTGTCGATCCCGCTGCCGCCACCCGGCGAGGACATCCCGTTCCCGAAACTCCAGGAGCTCGCCCAGGCGTTCGACCGGTTCCTATCGGCCCACGAGCTGACCGGCAAGACCGTCGCGCGTCGCCTGGGCAAGGGCTTCAGCGAGGCGACGATTTCCAACTTTCGCCGGCTGGCCAAGGTCGGCGACCCCGCCGAGCTGCCTGGGCACCAGTTCGAGAAGATCGCACGGAAGATCGCGGCGTGGATGGAGGAGTACCACGAGCAGAAATCGGCCGTCCGTCCGGCCGAGTACGTCGAAACCCAGACCGCCAAGCTGATGCTCACCGCCATCAAACAGGCAGTGCGTCTCCGCACCATGGCCGCCATCACCTCGGACTCCGGTCGGGGCAAGACTCTCATCGCCAAGGCCGCCAACAGCACGTTCACCGGCGTCTACCTCCGCGTCCTGGAAAGCCACCGCGGCAAGAGCCGCTTCCTCCTCCAGCTCGCTCGTGCGCTTAAGCTGACGACCGGTCGGCACCTCAATGCACCCGACCTCCACCTCCGCATCATCGATCAGCTTGAGGGCAGCGGCCGGCCCATCATCATCGACGAGGCCCACCGCTTGCAGATCGACGCCCTGGAAGTGGTCCGCGACATCCACGATGACTGCGGATGCCCGGTGGTGCTCTTCGGCACCCGTGACCTGGACCGCCAAGTGGACGACCGCGACCGGTTCTTTGGCCAGCTGTCACGCCGGATCACCGTGCGGCTCGACCTGAACGACTGGGCCCGCGACGGCGGCGACGAGCCGGTCC
>JBCCOW010000115.1:0-5679 GCA_039025195.1 Planctomycetota bacterium | reverse complement strand
GTGGGGCGGGGGTGGTGGGTAGGGCGGGTGGGGTGGGGGTGACGCGTTGGGGGGTGCGGGGTCGGGGCTCGACAGTGGGGCCGGGGGTGAAGAGGTTGGCGGCGTCTTGGCTGGAGTCGGCGGTGGATTTGAGGGCGAGGACGGATTCGCTGAACGCGGAGGGCGGTGGGGTGTCGTTGATGGTGGCGTCGGGTGTGCGGGGGGTCGGGGTCGAGGTGGTCGTGGAGCCAGGGGTGAGGGGCTGGGCGTCGGCGGTGGGGGGGGTATTGGGGGATGGGCTACCGGTGACGGATTCGGGTTGGAGCAGGTCCTTGCCAACGGTCTGCCAGAGGACGGCTCCGGCGGCGAGGGGGGCGAGAACGAGGAGGCCGAGGAGCGCGGCGCGTCGTCGGCGAGCGGGTGCGGGGCCGTGGGGAGGGGTGTCGTCGGCGGACGGGGCGGGGCCGAGGAGGGTGACGGGCGCGGGTGCCGGTGTAATGGGCGGGGCGGGTTCGTCGGCGGGTGCGGTGGGTTCGCTGGGGCTGAGGGCCTCGGCGGCGTCTTGGGTGGCCTGGGCCTGATCCTCGAAGGCGGCGGCCATGGCGCGGAGCTGGGTGGCTTGGTCGGTGATCGGGGCGGCGCGCTCGACAGGGGGTTCGTCGGTTGGGGCTTCGGCGTCGGACGCGGCGGCGGCCGGCTCGGTGGCGTCGGCGGTCCAGTCTTCGGCGTCGAAGGCCTTTTCGGTGGGCTGTTCGGATTCGAGCCAGTCGGAGACGAACGCGTCGAAGCCGGGCAGGGCGGCTGCGGGTTCTTCGTCCTCGGTGGGTGTCTCGTCGTCGGTTGAGGCTTCGTGTTGCGGCTGGTCCTGGTCGTCGTGCGGTTCGCTATTGGGGTCGTCGTCCGTCGTGATGGAATCGAGGGCGGCGTCGAGCTGTTCGGTCGTCCAGTCTTCGGGCTCGTTGGGCTGAGCGTCGTTGTTGGACGGCTCGGCAGCGGCTTGCGGCTCGGCGGGGCTTTCCGTGGGGGGTTCGGATGGCTCGAGGTCGGCTTCGGGTTCGGCGAGGAGGGACGCGAGCAATCCGTCGATCGCTTCGTCATCCTCGGGGGTGTCGTCGGTTTCGGCGACCTCGGCCACTTGGGCCTCGACGGTATCGGGCTCGGCGGCGACTTCGGGTTCGGTTGGGGCTTCGGCGACGGGTTCGGCGGGGACTTCGGTGGGTGGCTCGGACGGCTCTTTTTGCTGTTCCTGAACGTCTTGCGTCGGTTCGATATCAGGTTCGACAGGGGCTTCGGCGAGGTCGGAGAGTTCAGTGACCGCCGTCGGTTCTGTGATGTCGTCAGTGGGTTCTTCTACGTCGATGGGTGCGGGGACGTCGGGCAGTATCGGGGGCGGGTGTTCGAGGCTGAGGCCGACGGGCGGGGGCGGGGCTTCTTCGGGAGCGTCTTGCGCCGTTTCGTGCTCGACGCTTGCGGTGGGTTCCGGCTCGTCGTTGGCGATGGGCTCGAGGAGTGCGGGGCTGGGGTCGGCATCGAGCTCGGCGTCGAGGTCGATGATGCCGGGCGGGGTGGCTTCAGGCTCGGGCTCGGGTTCGGGCTCAGACTCAGACTTGGATTCGGCCTCGGGGTTTGCGAGGTCTTCGGTGAGCAGGATTTGATCGGCGTCGTCGTCGAGGTCTAAATCCGGTTCCAGCTCGGATTCAGGCTCCGGTTGAGGTTCGACGGCCTGTTCGGCGGGCTCGTCTTCGTTCATGCCGAGGATGGCGTCAAGGTCCAGGTCCAGGTCGTCGTCAGCGTCGGCAGAGGTGTCGAGGACGGCGGCGAGGCCGGTGGATTCGGGTTCTTCGACGTGGGTGGGGGCGGCGGCTTGGGCGGTGTCTTTGGGCGGGGTGGGTTGGCTGCCGGTTTGGCCGGGTGCGGCGGCGGTGGTGACCTCGAAGAGGAGTCGGCCGATCTGGAGGTGGTCACCGATGCGGAGGGGCGCGGAGGGGTCGACGCGTTGGGCGTTGAGGTAGGTGCCGTTGGAGGAGTTGAGGTCGGTGATGCGCCAGCTGCCGTGGTCGAAATCGATCTGGGCGTGCTGTCGAGAGACGCGGGTGTCGTCGAGTCGGTAGCGGGCGGCGCGTCGCCCGAGGACTTGGGGGTTGCCGCCGCGGAATCGCAGGGCACGGCCCTTGCCGTCGCCTTGGATCTGGATCAGGGTGAGCAACGTGGCGTCCTGGAGGCTCCGGCGGTGTGGTATGGCCGGGTATGGGGTGCGGAGATGACGGGGGTACCGCCCTTGAAACGACGTAAAAGTCTATCACAGGGTATACGGATGACCAATGCGAATGGTTGTCGGGGTTTAGGGCGACTTGTCGGTGCGGGTGGGCTTGCTAGAATTCCCGCGTTGGCCCCTTCGTCTAGTCAGGTCTAGGACACCAGGTTTTCATCCTGATAACACGGGTTCGAATCCCGTAGGGGTCACTTCAGACGAGAAACGCCCGCCGATCCGCTCGGCGGGCGTTTTTTATGGGGCCTGTTTGGGTGACTCGGCGTCTGGTGCGGTTCGGTGTAGGGTGCGTGGCTGGTTGACTTGACTTGATTAGGAGGCAGTGTGGTGAGACGGGTTTTGGTGCTGATGTGGTTGGGTTGGGTGGTCCTTGCTGTGATGCCGGGGCAGGTCTGTGCGGAGGGGCAGGACGTGGCGTGGGTGGATGCGGCGGAGCAGGTTGAAGCGGTGTTGGGGGGATTGGATGCACCGGGTGCGGTGTTGGTGATCCGGCGTGGCGAGGTGGAGCGGGGCTGGGGGTTCGGGTTGACGGCGGAGGAGGGTGGGGTGGAGATGTCGAGCGATGCGCGGATGCGGCTGGGGAGCGTGACGAAGCTGTACTTGGCGGCGGTGGTGTTGCAGCTGGTGGACGAGGGGAAGGTGGGGCTGGACGAGACGATCGATCGGTATGTGGAGGGGGTACCGAACGGGGAGCGGATCACGCTGCGGATGCTGGGTCGGCACACGTCTGGGTTGGATGACGCGATCCGGCAGATGGCGTTTCATCGGGCGTTGGCGGCGGAGCCGGGGAAGAGGTGGGAGTCGGGGGAGTTGTTGGCGGTGGCGTTCGAGCCGGGGGCGCGGTTTGAGCCGGGGGAGAGGTGGGCGTACAGCAACACGAACACGGTGCTGCTGAGCCGGGTGATTGAAGCGGTCACGGGGACGGGTTGGCGGGAGCAGGTGCGGGTGCGGTTGTTGGAGCCGTTGGGTCTGGAGGATACGGGGTTTGATGAGGTGCCGACGGTGCGGGGGTATCGGTACGGGAAGCCGGACGATTTGGTGGGCTATGGCGGGAAGGACAACCATGTCTGGTTCGACGCGACGGGGTGGAGCGCGACGTGGGCGGGTGCGGCGGGGGAGATGACGGGGACGGCGGCGGACACGGCGGAGTTTGTGCAGGCGCTGTTTGGTGGGGAGCTGCTGTCGGACGCGGGGCGGGCGGAGATGCTGCGGTTCGCGGATACCGATGGGGATGGCGGGGGGTCGTTCATGTATGGGTTCCACTGCCACCGGGTGGGTGAGGGTGGGTACGGGCATCACGGCGATGTGCCGGGGTTTAGTAGCAGCGCGGTGTGGCTGCCGGAATCCCAAACCGCGGTGGTGGTGATGGCGAACCTGTCGGCGGAGCTGGACAAGTGGAGCTCGGCGATCAAGCTGATGGAGGCGGCGCTAAACGTCCTGGAAGAGAAGGGCGGGGCGGTTGCGCCGGTAGCGACGCAGCCGGCGGCGGAGGAGGGTTTGGATGAGGCGTTGGAGGCGGAGTTGCGGGAGGTGTTCGAGCGGTCGGCGATCCGGGGGGCACAGGTCGCGCTGGTACAGCGGGGCGGGGGTGTGCAGACGCTGAGTTTGGGGGAATCGGATAAGCGGTTCCGTGCGGGATCGGTGAGCAAGCTGCTGACGGCGCTTCTCGTGATGCGGGCGGTGGAGGCGGGGGTGTTGGCGTTGGATGACCCGGTGGAGCGTTGGTTGCCGGGGGTGTTCGGGGAGCAGGACGGTGCGGCTGAGGTGACGGTCGAGATGCTGTTGGAGCACACGGCGGGCTTGGCGGGGAGCGGGCCGAGGGAGTACGCGTGGCAGGCGCCGGGGTTGATGCCGAGTGAGTATGTGGAGGCGGGCCGGCCGTTTGCGTTGCGTTGGCGGCCGGGGGTGCATTACTCATACTCGAATGCGGGGTACACGCTGGCGGGGGCGGTGGTGGAAGCGGCGTGGGGGGAAGGGGTTTTGGGGTTTGATGAGTTGATGCGGCGTGAGGTGTTGGGGCCCTTGGGGATGGATGAGACGGACTTCGATTCGGCGTCGCCGGTGAGTTACCGGGGGGATGGGGTGACGCCGGCGGGGGTGTGGGCGATGCCGGTCCGGCCGGCGGGTGCGGTGGTGACGACGGCGGAGGATCTGGCGCGGGTGGTGGCGATGCTCGCGGCGGACGGGAACGGGTTTCTGTCGAAGGAATCGGTGTCACGGGTGGAGCGGGGTGAGACTGGAGCGCTCGCGGCGGCGGGGGGTGGCGCGGGGGCGTATGGGTTGGGGACGTTTGCGTATGCGGCGGATGAAGGGCGGGTGCTGCGGACGCACTGGGGGAAGACCGAGGGGTTCCGGGCGACGCTGGCGTATGCGGCCGAGCAGGGCGCGCCGGTCGAGGGGTACGTACTGCTGGTGGACACGGCCGACGACGCGGCGGTGTGGGGGCTGCGGCGGGTGTTGAATGAAGCGGTGACGGCGGGGCAGTCAGCCGATGAACAAGACACTGCGTCGGTGGGTGCGCTGCCGCCGGTGTTTGAGGGGTTTTATGTGGGAGCAACACACGATGAGCCGGGGCGGGCGTGGCTGATGGGTCTGCTGGGTGCTCGGCGGTTAGAAGCGGTGCCCGGTGGGGTGCGGGTGACGCGGCTGTTTGCGGAACCCATGGTGTGGCGGCGGGTCGGTGATCGGCTGTACCAGCTGCAGGGGCTGGCGGTGCCGAGCGGGGCGGTGTTCGAGGATGAGACGGGGCGGTACTGGATCGACGGCGAGAGCTTCCGGCAGAGCTCGGCGTTCGCGGTGTACGGCCAAGCGGGGGTGTTGATGATCGGGGTCGCGGTGTCGGGCTTGGCGGTGTTGAGCTTCCCGGTCGCGGTGTGTTTTGGCGGGCTGCGGCGGCGGGCTTGGCCCTACGCGTCGGGGCTCGCGGGGCTGGCGTTCACCGGGCTGGTCTGGGGCTATGTGTTCCACCAGTTCAGCAGTGACCTGGAGACGGTGGCCCGGCTCGGCAAGTGGGGCCCGGTGTCGGCGTGGTTAACGGTGGCGAGCTTGATCGGGCCCGTGGCGGCGCTGGTGGCGGGGGTGTCGGTGGTTCGACAGGGGCGGCAGCGGTTTAGTCGCTCGGTGATGTGGGGGGCGTGGTTGGTGGTGGCGATGGGGGCGTTGGCGGTGCAGCTGGCGGTGTACGGGCTGGTGCCGTTCGTACATTGACCACGACGGCTGTGGCAGGCTGTATGCCTACCGCCTGATTGCCCGTCGACCGCGTTTTGGTTTGGGTATCAGCTTAAGAGGGAGAAGAAAGACCCTGTGACGGTGAATTCTCCGAGGTTGTTGGAGCCGTCCCACTGGTTGGCGACGAAGGCGAGGTCACCGTTGGTGTAGCCCTGATCGATGCCGTTGACCTGTCCGGTTGCGCCCTGGAGCGAGGTGATGGT
>JBCCOW010000114.1:0-6403 GCA_039025195.1 Planctomycetota bacterium | reverse complement strand
TCGGCGGCGAACTGCTCTGCACCATCGAATAGCCCCCCCGGAAGTTAGCAACGGCTCGATCCACGCACCCTGTTTAGACCAAGGCAACCGCCATGTCCCGTATCGGCAAACAACCCATCCCGCTCCCCGCCGGCACCACCGTGACCGTCAACGGCAGCGACGTCACCGTCAGCGGCAAGAACGGCACGCTCACCCAGACCCTCCGCCCTGAGGTCGCTGTCGAGCTGATCGAAGACGGCAAGGCTGTGTCCGTCACCCGCGTCAACGAGTCCCGCTCCGCCAAGGCTCTGCACGGCCTGTTCCGTGCCCTGATCAACAACATGGTCGCCGGCGTCAACCAGGACTTCACCAAGACCCTCCAGGTCAACGGCGTCGGTTACACCGCCCAGCTCAAGGGCAACAAGGTCGCCCTCAAGGTCGGTTACGCCGACACCCGCGAGGTCGAGGTGCCCACCGGCGTCAAGGTCGAAGTCAATGGCAACGTCATCAAGGTCGCCGGCCCCGACAAGCAGCTCGTCGGCCAGACTGCCGCCTCCATCCGTGCCCAACGCAAGCCCGAGCCCTACAACGGCAAGGGCATCAAGTACGACGACGAGGTCATCCTCCGCAAGGTCGGCAAGGCCTTCGGCAAGTAATCCAACCCCTAACCGTTTAGCATCGCTATGAACGCCAGCAAACAAAAAACCGTCCGCCGCTCCCGCCGCAAGACCGGCATCCGCAAGCGAATCTTTGGCACCCCCGAACAGCCCCGCCTGTCGATCTTCCGCAGCGGCAAGCACATCTACGCCCAGGTCATCGACGACCACGCCGGCAGCACGCTCGCGTCCGCCAGCTCGGTGAAGTCCAAGCTCGCCAAGGGCGGCAACCTCGACGCCGCCAAGCAGGTCGGCTCCGACGTCGCCAGCCAGGCCAAGGCCGCCGGTGTCGAGTCCGTCGCGTTCGACCGCAACGGCTTCCGCTACCACGGCCGGGTCAAGGCCCTCGCCGACGCCGCCCGCGAAGGCGGACTCAAGTTCTGATTATCTCAACAACTACACGCTAGACACGACACCCCACACCCGGCTCTAAACCATGCCCGAAGTCCTCGACGCCAGCACGGCCCTCGAATCCACCACCGTCGCCATCAACCGCACCTCGACCACCGTCAAGGGTGGCCGACGCCTCTCGTTCTCCGCGCTCGTCGTCGTCGGTGACCGAAGCGGCTCGGTCGGCGTGGGCTACGGCAAGGGCCGTGGCGTCCCCGTTGCCATCGAAAAGGCCCAGAAGGCCGCCCGCAAGAACATCTTCAAGATCACCAACAACGCCGGCACCATTCCCCACGTCGTCGTCGGCAAGTTCCTGTCCTCGAAGGTCCGGCTCATCCCCGCCGCGCCCGGTACCGGTGTCATCGCCGGTGGCACCGTCCGTGCGGTACTGGAAATGGCTGGCATCCAGGACTGCCTCACCAAGGCCTACGGCTCGACCAACAAGGCCAACCTCTGCAAGGCCGTGGTCGACGCTCTTCAGCAGCTCCGCTCCCGCGAGCAGATCGCGTCGTTCCGCGGCGTTGAGATCGTCAGCAGCGCGGTCGACGAGATGCTCGAAGCCTCCGCCCATGCTCAGGACGACGTGAAGACCGAGTCCCGCCCGGCTCAGATCATCGAAGCCCCCGCCAAGCCCGAGCCTGAGCCCACCCCCGAGCCCGAAGCCGCCGCCGAGCCGGAAGCCGAAGCCAAGACCGAAGAGGCCCCCGCAGCAGAAGCCGAGGCTCCTACTGAAGAAGCGTCTGCCGAAGCCACCGAGACCGCCGAAGTCCCCAGCGAAGACACTCCTGCCGAAACCGAAGAGCAGGCCGAAGAGAAGAAAGAAGACGCCTAAACCTATAAAGCCTGCACCGTTGGTGCCGGTCGCCTCACGGCAAACCCAGGATTCCTGCCATGATGATCCACGAAATCACCCCCAACGCCGGCCGTTACAAGCAGCGTAAGCGTATCGGCCGCGGCCCCGGCTCCGGCACGGGCAAGACCTCCGGCCGAGGCCACAAGGGCTTTGGCTCCCGTTCCGGCAATTCCAACCCGCACAACGGCGGCGGCAGCCCGCTGCACGTCCGCTTCCCGAAGCGTGGCTTCTCCAACGCCGACTTCCGTACGGTTTACGCCGAGGTCAACCTCGCCGGGCTCGAAGCCCGCTTTGACGACGGCACCGAAGTCACCCCCGAGCTCCTGGCCAAGGTCGGGCTCATCCGCAACACCAAGCTACCCGTCAAGGTCCTCGGCCGTGGCGAGCTGTCCAAGAAGCTCACCGTGACCGCCGCGAAGTTCAGCGCGTCGGCGAAAGCCAAGATCGAAGCCGCCGGCGGCACCGCCACCGAAGCCAAGTGAGTTGATTCCACCCCCGGTGCTGCCGGGGGGTCGCCCGCCGGTCTGCTACGTTAAGCCAGAACCCGGACGACCCGACCGCATTGCCCCCCCCATGCTCAACGCCTTCCTCAACATCTGGCGGATCAAAGAACTCCGCGGCAAGCTGATCTTCACCCTCAGCATGCTCGCCATCTACCGCATCGGGTTCTTCATCCCGCTGCCCGGTGTCAACCAGACCGAGCTTAAAGAAGCCGCCGAACGGCTGGCCGAGGGTGCCTTCGGCAACGCCCTGCTTACGGTCCAGCTCTTCACCGGCGGCAGCCTCGGGCAGTCCACGATCTTCGGCCTGGGCATCATGCCGTACATCTCGGCCGCCATCATCTTCCAGCTCCTGGGCACCGTCTCCGAACGGCTCAAAGCCCTGAAAAAAGAAGGCCCGTCCGGCTACCAGAAGATCCAGGAATACACCCGCTGGACCACGGTCGGGCTCTGCGTCATCCAGGGCACCTTCTGGGTCCAGTTCATGAACTCCCAGAACATCGTCTACCCCGAGTACAGCAACTCGGTCCTGTTCTGGATCACCGCGATCGTCGCCCTCACCGCCGGGTCCACGTTCCTGATGTGGCTCGGCGAGCAGATCGATAAGTACGGCATCGGGAACGGTATCTCGCTGATCATCACCGCCGGCATCATCGCGGGCATGCCCGGCGCGATCCTCACTATTGTCGAGGGCTTCTCGCTGACCAACGCCGACGCCCAGTTCGGCATCATGACGATCATCTTCCTGCTGCTGTCGTTCGTCCTCGTGACCGCAGGTGCAATCATCATCACGCAGGGCCAACGCCGCATCCCCATCCAGCAGGCCAAGCACACCCGCGGCTCCCGGGTCTACGGCGGCCAGAAGTCCTACCTCCCGCTCCGCGTCAACCACGGCGGCGTGATGCCGATCATCTTCGCCTCCTCGCTGATGATCTTCCCGTCGCTGCTGCTCGGGTGGATGGCCAGCCCCGGGTTCGCGCCCAGCGACGGAGCCGGCGCGTTCCACCGCGGCTACTGGGGCTTCATCACGTTCCTGGGCGATGAGTTCCAGAACATGAACGGCTACTTCTACGCCCTGATCTACATCGGGCTGATCTACTTCTTCGCGTACTTCTGGACCACCGTCCAGTTCAACCCCGAAGAGACCTCCACCAACCTCCGCGACCAGGGGACCTTCATCCTCGGGCTGCGTCCCGGACCCCGCACCGCCGAATACCTTGAGACCGTGATGGAACGCATCACCTACGTCGGGGCCGGCTTCCTCGCGGTCATCGCAGTGATCCCCACGATCGTTTCTGGCTTGTTCGGCATCCCCTTCGCTGTCACGCAATTCCTCGGTGGCACCGGCCTGCTCATCGTGGTTTCGGTCATGCTCGACTTCGTGCAGCGTATCGAGGCCCAGCTCCTGATGCGGAACTACCAGGGCTTCCTCGGCGGCGAGGGCGGCTCGACCCGCCGTATCCGCGGAACCCGGGGCTAATGCCGCACCGCCTGCCGCTTTGTCCAAGACCAGCCGCTTTGTCCCGCGACCTAAGCTCTAGCGCCTAACCCCTAGCGCCTACTCCATGCGTCCCTCCCGCCGACTACTCCGCTCCCCCCGCCCCCCGCGGAGCAAGTCCACCCGGCAGCGGCCGCAGGCGGTTCAGCTCAAGTCTCCCGAGCAGGTCGAACGCATGCGCGACGCCGGCCGTGTCGTCTTCAACGTCCACGAACACCTCCGCGGCTGGATCAAGCCCGGCATGACCACCCTCGAGATCGACGAGGAGGCGTACCGCGTCTTCACCGACGCCGGGGCCGTCGGGCTGTTCAAGAACTACCCGACCTATAAGCCCGGCGAGGGCTTCCCCAGCCACTGCTGTATCTCCGTCAACGAGGTCGTTGTGCATGGGATCGCCGACGACCGCGTGATTAAAGAAGGCGACATCGTCGGCGTCGACTGCGGCGTCAAATTCAACGGCTGGTGCGGCGACTCGGCCTACACCCACCTGATCGGCGAGGTCTCCCCCGCGGTCCGCACCCTCTGCGACGACACCCAGCACGTCCTCCAGATCGCCATCGACAACATCAAGCCCGGCCGACGCTGGTCCCAGATCGCTCGCCTGATGCAGCGCTACGCCGAGTCCCACGGCTACGGCGTCGTCAAAGACTTCGTCGGTCACGGCATCGGCAGCTCCATGCACGAAGAACCCAAGGTCCCCAACTTCGTCTCCCGCGACCTCCTGGCCAACGACATCCTTCTCCGCGAGGGCCTGGTCCTGGCCATCGAGCCCATGTGCAACCTCGGCACCCGCGACGTAAAGACCCTCAAAGACGGCTGGACGGTGGTCACCACCGATGGCCAGCCCGCCGCCCACTACGAGCACACCGTGGCTGTCACCTCTAACGGCGCCGACGTGCTCACCGACGGCCGATAAAGCCCCCGCTGAGTGACGATCCCGCTACAATCCCGCCCCCAGTCCCCTCACCCCACACCACCCCCTGCCTGCATGCCCAAAGAAGACACGATCCAGCTCGAAGGCGAAGTCATCGACTCCCTCCCCAACGCCATGTTCCGGGTCAAGCTCGAGAACGACCACGAGATCATCGCCCACATCTCCGGCAAGATGCGCAAGTTCTACATCCGCATCATCCCCGGCGACCGAGTCACCGTTGAGATCAGCCCGTACGACCTCACCAAGGGCCGGATCACCTACCGCCACTAGCCCAGCCGTGAAAAACCCGCCGAAAACCGCGTTTTTCGGCCCCTCCGGCCCGTGACAAGCCTCGCGAGTTCTGATATCCTTCGCGGCTCGACTGTTTTTCCCAAAACCCCCACCGGGCCCCACCCTGACCCCACTTGGTCCCGCCCGATCGGAGTCTGTGATGAAGATCGTCTGTTCCCTCAAGAGTGCCAAGAACCGACACCAGGACTGCAAGGTCGTCCGCCGCCGCGGCAAGGTCTTCGTGATCTGTAAGTCCAAGCCCAAGTTCAAGGCCCGCCAACGCTAACCCCACCCGCCCGCACCCGAGACACATCATGCCCCGTATCGCCGGCACCGAGATCCCCGACAACAAGCCCCTCCGTATCGCCCTCCGCTACATCTACGGCGTCGGACCCAAGTTCGCGGAAGACATCTGCGTCAAAGCCAACCTCGACCCCACCATCCGGGCTCACAAGCTCGACGAGGACGAGCTGGCCAAGATCGCCGGCATCCTCGAAGCCGACTATGTCATCGAGGGTGCCCTGCGTCGCCAAGTGACCCAGAACATCCAGCGTCTGCGTGACATCCGCTGCTACCGCGGCGACCGCCACCGCCGCGGCCTGCCCGTTCGTGGTCAGCGCACCCAGACCAACGCCCGCACCCGGAAGGGCCGCAAGAAGACGGTCGCCGGCAAGAAGTCCATCAAGGGCATGAAGTAATCCGGAGGATTACACGACGCAATGCGTCGGATCGCAACGCGATCGTTTAGCGGCGGGATTCATCCCGCCATCGTCAAACTCAAACTAACCCCGAAGCCAGGTTCCCGCCCACCGACGCGTTGTCACGGGAGAGCGGAACCGCCCAACTTCAAGGAACGCCACCATGGCCAAGAAGTCCAAGAAAGTCCGCAAGAACGTCAGCCGTGGCATCGCCCACGTCACCGCGTCGTTCAACAACACCATCGTCACCATCACCGACGTCAACGGCGAGACCGTCTGCTGGGGCTCCGCCGGGGCCGTCGGCTTCAAGGGTTCCCGCAAATCGACCCCGTTCGCCGCGACCCGTGCCGCCGAAGAGGCCGGCAACGCCGCCCGCAAGATCGGCATGCAGGAGGTCGAAGTGAAGGTCCGCGGGGCCGGCCCTGGCCGTGAGTCCGCCGTCACCGGGCTCCAGCACACCGGGCTCAAGATCACCGCCATCGAAGACCACACCCCCATCCCCCACAACGGTTGCCGGCCCAAGAAGAAGCGCCGCGTCTAACCCCACCGACCAAACCATTCCCGTTGAGCGGCGGCTTTCAGCCCGCCTGCCCGAACGCCCCACCGACTCACAAGAACCGCCCGG
>JBCCOW010000113.1:0-6497 GCA_039025195.1 Planctomycetota bacterium | reverse complement strand
GTAGCTCGCCGGCTATGGGGGTGTGGACGGGTGGGGCGGGTGGGGTGGCTGGGTCGGGTGGGGTGAGTGCTCGGACGGCGTGGGGGGAGGCGACGATGGGAAGGCCGAGGGCGGCGGCTTCGAGGAGCTTGTTCTTGATGCCGAGGCCGAGGCGGAAGGGCATAACGGCGACGGCGTGTTGGTGGAGCAGTGTGGGGAGGTCGGGGATGTGGCCGGTGACGGTGACGCCGGGTTGACGGGTGAGGGGGCGGAGCGTCTCGGGGAGGTTGGGGCCGATGAGGGAGAGCTTGGCGTCCGGGTGTTTCTGGATGAGTCTGGGCCAGAGTGTTTTGAGGAGGAAGCGGGCGGCGTCGGCGTTGGGCTCGAAGGCGAGGTTGCCCCAGAAGGCGATTGATTGAGCGTGCTGGTTCTGGGGGGGATGTGGGCGGAATGGGAAGCGGGTGGGATCGACGCCGTTGGGGAGGTTGAGGGCGTACGGAGCGCGGGTGAGGCGCTTCAATCGGCGGGTGTCGGCGGGGGAGACGCCGATGACGGTCTGGATGGCGGGGGCTGACATGCGTTGGAGGGTGGCGAAGACAGCGGCTTGGCGGAGCCGGTGGGGCCAGCGGGTGAGGGGTTCGCGGCGGAGGCAGGAGAGGGCGAAGGAGGCGGGCTCGTCGGCGGCGTACCAGGTGCGGGTGGGGGGAGCCCACACATGATCGGAGATCATGTGTGGGCTTTGGGCAAGGGCGGTCTGAAGGAAGACGGGGCCGTGGGGGCCGAGGGCGATGAGGTGGGTAGGCTGGTGTTGGGCGATGAGGGGCAGAAGGCCGGCGGTGTCGCGGGGTGTGAGGGCTTGGTGGGCGGCGGCTTTATGGCGGAGGGTGCGGGTGAGAGGACCGCCCTGCTGCTGCCAGGCTTGCTCGGCTTGAGTGATGTTGTCGTCAGTCGGCGTGGGCCAGGGGGTGAGCATGGCCCGGATATCGTCGGGGGTGTCGGGGTGGTCGGTGGGGTGGAGGGAAGCGAGGCGGACGGACTGGGCTGATGGGCTCAGGTCACGGAGGGCGCGGGCGAGGGCGATGCCGTGGACGCGGAAGCCCTGGTCGAGGGGCCAGAGGGGGCGTTCGCTGATGAAGAGGACGTTGCACATGTGGCGTCAGGCATCGGATTCGCAGCGTTGCCCCGGGTCATTGACCCGGGGCTAAATAGTGGTTACGCGGCGGGGCGTTGTGCGTGTTGAAGGGCGAGGACGCGGGGGCTGGGGCGACGGGCTTGTTGTGCGGCGTGTTCGAGGGCGGTGGCGAAGGCCTCGGCAGCGTGTTTCCACGTGAACGCAGCCACACGTTGGCGTCCCCGGTGGACGAGCTCGCGCCGGTGAAGCGGGTCCTTGCTTAGCCGCGTCAGGGCTTTGGTCATCGCGACGCGGTCGTCGGGGTTGACCACATCGGCGGCGTCGTGAGCGATCTCGGGGATGGCAGACCGGTCGGACGTCAGGACAGGGATGCCGGCGGCAAAGGCCTCGAGGATGGGCAGGCCGAAGCCCTCGGCGAAGCTGGGATAGGCCAGGGCGATTGCACCGGCGAGGAGCGGGGCGAGGTCGTCTTCGGGGACGAAGCCGGCGAAGCGGATGAGGCCGCGGGGCGTCGGTGTGGGGACGGGCTGCGAGGGGTTGGCGGTGGTGGGGACACCGAGCGAGTCGGCAAGACGGGTCATCTCGGCCTTGGCGGCTTCGTCGAGGCCGAGGATCAGGAGGGGCACGCGTTGACGGTAGACAACGGGCATCAGGGCGTAGGCCTCGATGAGACCGCGGGTGTTCTTGCGGGGCTCGGCGGCGCCGAAGTGGAGGATGTAGGGGCGGTCGAGCTGGTAGCGGTTGAGGGTCGTGAGGGTGTGCGGTTCGGTGGGGTCGACCGGCGACGTGGTGACGCCCCAGGGCACGACGAACGCGCGGCTGGGGTCGAGACGGTGCTCGGCGATGAGGCGGTCTTGGGTGTAGGCCGAGGGCGAGACGACGGCGGCGGCGCGTCGGCAGGCGGTGCGGACGCCGGCCTCGAAGCGGTCGACCTCGGTCTCGTCCCGGCCTTCGGGCATGTCCAGCGGGATCAGGTCGTGGACGGTGACGACCGTTGGCCTGGGCATCCAGCGCGGGCCGGCGTTGGCGGGGCAGTGCAGGACATCGACGTCGGCGCTCCGGACCGCGGCGGGGAGGCGAAGGCGGGGCCAGGCGTCGAAGCGGTCGCCGCGGATTTCGATGACGTGCTGCTCGACGACGTTATCGGGCATGGCCAGGTCGAGGCGGTGCAGGCCGCGGTGATAAGCGACAACCTGCCAGTCGGGGCGGGCGACGGCGAGGGCTTGGTAGAGGCGGAAGAGGCTCTTGGCGATGCCGCGGCGCTGAGGTGCGGCGAGGACGCGGGCGTCGAGGGCGATGCGCATGAGGGTGACATCGGCAGAGTCGGGGCTGGGGCGACAGACAAGCGGTGGGCGCTTCGACCGGTCGCAAGCGACCGGGCTAAACGGAAGCAGGTGGACGGATGAAGCGTCGGCGCGGTTTCGGGTGGAGGTGGGTGCGGAGTTCGGCTTGGAGGTTGGCGACCTGGGTGCGGAGGTGTTCGCAGGCGTCGGCGGGCTTCATATCGAGGAGGGTTTGGGCGGGGATGGGGTGGCCGTAGATGCAGCCGATCCGGCCGGTGGCTTTGGGGCTGGATTCGTGAATGGGCCAGACGTCGTAGGCACCATCGAGGGCCACAGGGATGACGGTGGGTTTGGCGCGTTTGATGAGGAGCATGACGCCGGGCTCGAAGCGTTGGATGCTGCCGTCGGGGGTACGGGCACCCTCAGGGAAGACGAGCAGGGCTTGGCCGTCCTTAAGGGCCTGGACGCAGCGCTTGATGGCTTTGACGTCGCCGGTGCCCTGCTCGACGGGGATGGGGTTGAGAGGCACGGTCATCCAGCGGAAGGCACGGGAGCGCCAGAGGGTGGCCCGGGCCATGGCGAAGAACTGGCGGAAGTGGGCGCCGAGGCCGACGATGATGGGGTCGTAATAGGACTGGTGGTTGGCGACGAAGAGGATGGGCCCGGTGCGGGGGATGCGGTGGACGTGGTGGGCGCGGAAGCGGTAGAGCGGGACGAAGGCGAGGAAGCAGATGCCGTGGTAGAGGTGCCACCAGAGGATACGGTAGAGGGGCTGGCCGGGTTGGCGTTGGCGGAGGGCGGCGAGCATGGGGCGAGGGGTGGGTGGCGCGGGGAGGGGGTTTCGCCGCAAGCGGCAACGCTACGAGAGGGTGTGGGTTTTGACGTGGTGTTCGAGGTGGTCCACGACCTGATCCAGGGTCATGTCGCTGGTGTCGACACGCAGCGCGTCGTCGGGGCAGATCAGCGGGGCCTCCTCACGGGTCGAGTCCTTCTCATCGCGGGCCAGGATCTCACGGCGGATCTGGTCGACCTCAGCCCGGACACCGGCGGCTTTGAGCTGATCGGCCCGGCGCTCGGCACGGACGGTCGCGTTGGCGTCGAGATAGAACTTGGCGTGGGCATCGGGGAACACGACCGACCCCTGGTCCCGGCCCTCGGTGACCAGACGCGGATGTTCGAGCCCGATCCGGCGTTGGTTCTGGACCAGGACCTGACGCACGCCCGGCAGCTTGGCGACGTCGGACACCGAGCCGGTGACGTCGGCATCGCGGAGCCGATCGGTGAGGTCCATGCCGCGGACGTGCAGGCGGGGCGGATCGGTGGACCAGTCGAACGTGAGCGGGCAGTTGCGGGCGAGCTCGACGATGTAAAACGGTTCCTGCTCGGGGTCGATACCACGGAGCAGGGCCATGGCGGTGAGTCCGCGGTACATGGCCCCGGTGTCGAGGAAATCGACGCCGAGCCGCTTGGCGAGCCGTTGGGCGACGGTGGATTTCCCGGAGCCGGCGGGCCCGTCGAGGGTGACAATCAGGCCGGCAGAATGCGCGTCGGGCATGAGGCGGAGTGTAGCGGGGTGAGGATGCGGGTTGGGCGTAGAAATTCTGCAGGCAGATGCGAGGGCTTGAAAGGTCAAAATGACGCCAGATGACCGTATCGGGTAGCGGTTCTGTCCAGATACGGGGATTCCCTAGAAATTGGTCTGATTGAAGTGCAAAAAGCCCACAAAAATATTCTCGTCTTATTGAAAATGAGTCTCCACATGGTTAACATGCCCAGCGAGACCAAGTCTCAAGTGCGAAGCCCGCTGCTAATCCTCAGCGACTCAGCCTTGAAAACACGGTCCACCGTGGGCTGTTACCCATGGCATCCGTACCCAGGCCTAACCGGGCCGTCACTCACATAAGCTGGAGGCTTAGAAAATGACACGTTGGTTGACAAGTCCGTTACTGATCGCCGCGGCAGGCGCAAGCATCGCCCTGCCTGCCCAAGCGACCCAGACGCTCAACCTCACCGGGAACACCGAATTCGATGGGTGGGACAACCTCACGGTGACCAACCCTCAGGTTGCGGAGGTGAACGCTAATGCCGGCGGACAAGGCCAGATCGGGGCGTTCCCTGGGTTTGGCTTCGGTACCCCTCTCGGCCAGGGCGACCTTTGGCCAGAACCGATCGAATCCGTTCTCACGCAAGGCACGCTCGATGAGAGCGACGACGACCCCACCGGGAACGCCTACTACGACAAGATCTCCGGCGGCGGCTACCCCGCGGGCGGCAGCGTCTACGGCGGCCCCTTTGCCGCTCCGGGTGTCTTCGTCGTCTCCACCGATGACGTCATCAGCGACATCGAAACCGTCTTCTTCCAGGTGACCATCGGCTCGGGCAGTGCACCCGATGCCATCGTGGCACTCCCCACGCTGAACATCAACAACTCTGCGACCACCGCACCGCTGATTGATTTCCTTGAAGTCGAACTCGGTGCAGAGGACACCGGTTTTGGCGCCGTATCGGTCAGCAACTACATCTATCAATGGGACCTGACCGGCCTCGGGGCGATCAACAACATCGATATCCAGTACGCGGTCAATGGTTCGAGCACGACCACGCTCGAGCTTCAGCTTGATCAGAGCGACGAGCTCATCGCTTTCGGCACAGCGGTACCCGAACCCGCGTCCCTGCTGCTGCTTGGCGTGGGTGGTGCAGCCCTGCTCGTCCGGCGTCGGCAAGACTGATCACCAGGTAACCTAATTCAATCAAACGCGAACGGCTTTCTCAGGCCGTTCGCGTTTTTTTAACTGCATGGCGGCACGGGCTGTGAGGCTGTAACGGTTGGCGTTCTCCACCGGAGCCATGCAGGCTACGGGGATTGAAGTAGCAGATAGAAGAGGTAGCCTTCGTGCGCCACGCGGCCGGCGTCGGCCTCGGCACCGGCACCAATGCCGAAGTAAAGGTCAGCTCGACCGGGGGCGCGAATGGCGCCGCCGGTGTCCTGGTCGAGCATCAACAGACGGATCCCCTGGTCGGGTACGGTGGCGAAGGTCACGCCGCCTCGGGGGAAGATGGCCTTGTCGGTGGCGACGGTGCGGTAGGGGGTAACAGTGAAGCCGAGCGAGCCGGCGGGCCAGTCCGAGCCGGGGTATTCCTTGAAGAAGACCATGCGGTCGTTGCGTCGGATGTAGCTGGGCAGCTCGTCGGGGAATCGCTCGAAGTGGGCCTTGAGCGTGGGCAGCGACGCGGTCGCGGGGTCGAGCTTTCCATCAGCCACCAGCTCCCGGCCGATCGAGGTGTAGTCACGGCCGTTGGTGCCGGCATGCCCGACGTACATCGTGGAGCCGTCGGTCATATTGAGCTTGGCGGAGCCGTTGACCTCGATGAGGTAAGCATCAAGGCGTGTGGGCAGATAGACCAGCTCGGTGCCGGTGAGCACGCCAGCGTCAAAGAGTTGAGCGCGGGTGGGGTAGAGCTCGTAACCGGCGGACGTCGCTCGGCCGAAGACTTCGCCGGTGCGGGGGTCGGACACCAGGTCGGCGGGTCGCTGGTAGAGCGGGTAACGGAAGGCGGCGTCGGGGGTCTTGGAGGCGGTGAACTCGGGGGAGTAGTACGCGGTGAACAGCACGGTCCCGGCGTTGTCCCAACCAACCGACATGTACACATCAAACCGATCCGCGAGCGCGGCCGACAAGGCGGCCTGATCCACTGCATCCGGGTACTGCTCGATCAGCTTGGCGAAGGCATCAACGCTGCGCTTGGCGTGGTCGAACGCGATGCCCGAGCGTGGGAAGTGGGTGGGTGACGAGGGGAGGGTGAACCAGGCCCGGCTGCGGTTGAGGGCTGCACGGAAGCCGGGCTGCTGGGCTTGGCGGGCGAGCTCGTCCCAGCTCAGGTGCCGGGAGGGATCGCTGACACGGCGTAGGGCGGGCTGCCCCGGCGCGAGCGGCCGGGCGTAATCGGGGGCGGCGGCGTCAGCGGTGGGCATCGGCGTGCCGGAGCAGCCGACGAGTGTGAGGGCTCCAAGTGCGAAAGCCACGCAAACGGCTCGGCTGAACGGGTTAAGGCGGCCGGGTAGGTGGGCTGGGGTGGGTGGGGGTGGGGTGGGGGTATCTATC
>JBCCOW010000112.1:0-6610 GCA_039025195.1 Planctomycetota bacterium | reverse complement strand
TGCCGCGCTTACACACGATGGGCACCCGCTGCTTCTGGCAAAGCCAAGTGGTGATGTTGGGCTCTACCGGCAGCGGTCAATCAACCCGGCAAACCATCGCGGGTGTCGCGTCAATCTTTCAGCCAGTCGACCAGCAGCAGCTCTACCTCTGGGAGTTCCTACCCGAAGACGCCACGCCCAGGCTGTCTGCGTCCGACGCCGCCATCCCGTCTTCATTCCTCAGCGACTACTACGACAACCTCTACATCCACGGCCGACGCTCGGACGGCGAGCGGTTCATCGCTTGCGTCAAGCCTTCGGATATCCCCACGCACATCTGGTCGGTGTTGGCTTCCGACTCCGCGATGCAAGGCAAGCTCAGCGACGCCATCCATTGGATTCTCGACGTGCCCGGCATGGGCAACAGCATGTACGGGCAGTGGCCCACATCGTGACCTGACTCTGGCAGAGGCACCCGCCATGGCTAAACCCCTGACCATCCAACTCATCCCGCCCGCAGCGTGGCTTCCTCCCGACCGCGTGCTTGTCGAGGTCGATGGCAACCTTGAGCCCGTCCGCTACCGTTTGCCCGTCCCCAGCACTGGCTACGGCTCAGGTGGCTACGGCGAGACCGGCTACGGCCAAGGCCAGGGCATCGGCTACGGCGAAGGCGCCTATGGCTTGGGCGCGTACGGCCTCGGCACAGCCCTCATAGGCATCGACACCCGCACGGTGTTTCCTGCCGCAGATTACTTGGTGCGTATCCGCGCCGTCGACGAGCTCGGCAATGAAGGGCCGTGGTCCGACGGCCAGATCATCCCGCACCGCCCGCTGGCTGCGCCGCCTTACGACTTGGGCATCCCATCCAACAGCACGCTTACTTGGAAGTGGAGTGACCCCACGGGTCAGGAATAGGCATGGCCGAGCAGATCATCTCTATCGACAGCCTCGGCTCGCCAGGCGGATCGGCCGACCCGTTTTTCGCCACCGGAGTGCCATTCATTGCGAACGGGCAACAGCCCCACTATGACCTCCTTGTCCAGCAGCTCCACCAGCTACTGCGGGTGCTCGCTCCGCTCAACAGCCTGCGTGTCTACCAGGACGACAGCGCGGCCACCACCGTCGGCATCGCTGCCGGCCGCTGCACGATCGGTGGCAGCGTGTTGGTCTACACGGGCGGGACGGTTAGCGGCCTGGCCGACAATGATACGACGCTGATCTGGGCCGAGGATTCCAGCGGCTTTGCGATTGGGTCTGCTGTGGACGGTACTGGCTGGCCTGGGGGAACCCACTTAAAGCTCGCCGAGGTGACGGTTGTGGGTGGGGTAATCACACAGATTCTTGATCGCCGGATCGAGCGGATGCTGTCGGCCTAGCCGCACCGCCAGCAGTACCGACAATCGCACCGATCACGCAAACCAGGCGTGCCCGCCCCTCTCCGCACCATCCACATCCCCGTTATGGGCTTCACCCAGACGACCAAGAACCCTACGGGCTTGGAGACGCTGTGGCAGATGCTCCGAGAGCTGAGCTCGCCCACGGATTCGGTGCAGGGGCCAGCGTCTTGGAAGGATGACCCGGAGGCCAAAGCGGGGCTGGTCGGTCGGAACACCGAGCTCGACGCCAAGATCAACGTCTTCGCCTACAGCTGGGGAGCCGGCTGGTTCTTCCCGCGGTTTGCTCAAGCACTCCAGCGTTGGGGCCGCTCAATCGACAATGTCGTGCTTTGCGACCCTGTCTACCGCTCCCCTCGCCTGCTGTTCAGGGGGCGGTCTCTGCTTAACCGCGTGTGGGCACCCTCGATCCGCATCCCCAGCAACGTCCGCAGAGTGCAGATCTACCGGCAGAAGACCGACAAGCCATCCGGCCACCGCGTCATCCCCATCGATCCCCGCCGCACCGAGATCGTCAGCGACGTGCTGATCCGCGACACCCCGCACGTCCGGATGGACGATCTGCCCGAGTTCCACAACCTCTGCCTAAAGCTTTCAAGGGAGATCACCTCATGCGACTGCTGATCCCGGTGCTGGCCACACTTTCGCTATTAAGCGGCTGTGTCCACATCGTCGTCCCCACAAAGGCCGGCGACGCCACGTATACCCGCTGGGGCTCGACTTCGATCGGTGAGTTGCGTGTTGACCCCGAAACTGGGGAGGTTGTTCTCGCCGGCTACCAGTCCGAGGGGGCGTCACTTGCCGAGGGCGTGGCCCGCGGCGTTGCTAGTGGCCTCAAGCCCACGCCGCTTCCATGAACCTCGCCAATCCCTACAAAGAGCAGCCGGGCGTGGCCTGGCTAATCACGCTGGCGACCCTCGTGATGACCGCCGTGTCTGGTGGTGCGATTACGCTTACGAGTGGCGTCAGCGAGACCCGCACCCGCGAGATTGTCATCGAGGAGCTGGCAGATCGCGATCTGATCGAGTCTCTCAGGCAGGACAGCAAAGATAAAGACGATCGGCTGGCTCACTCGGAGACATTGCGGGCAATCGAAGCGGTCAAAGCTGAGCTCAAACACCTAAAGCAAGAGATTGAAGAGCGTTCGTCGTTCCGTTTTTTTCGGTGGGAGTTTGTCGAGTACATGCCCGATTTCGTGATTTGGCTAAAGCAGCAACTGCGTGAGCACGGCATTGTGCTTGACGACAGATACCCGCGCATCTCCACGGAGCCACCCAAGCGATGAAACACATATCCCACATCCTCTTTGCTGTCGCTGCCACGGTGTACGTCATCGGCGGAACCCTCGCCGGCCCCATCGAAACCAAGGGCGGCCGCTTCATCGTGACCGACCCCGTCACCGGCGAGGTCTACTCGTCGCACACGCTTGAGCAGAAAGCGATCGAGACCGCCGCCGCGTTGAGCGAAGAGCTCGGGGGCGTGAAGGTCGAGATCACTCGCGAGCCCGTCGAGGTCCGCTACACCGGACCCGCGGCTGTTGACCCCCCGCCGGCCCATGACGTGACGCCGCCGCCCGCCACGCAGCCCTCGCCTTCCGCGTCGTGGATCGACCCGCCCACGACCGCCGAACCCGGCGACACCCTCGCTGCCCGCGTCGTGGGCGTCCCCGAGGGTGGCGATGTCGTCGCCCAGGGGTGGGACGCGACGGCGGAGACGGTGGTGCCGCTGGCAACGCTGACCGGCCCGCCGTGGGAGATCGAGCTCGACCTGCTGCCCGGCCGACATGAGGTCCAGCTCTGGGTCCGCGACGCCCAGACCAACCGCGTCTCCGAGGTGGCCCGCCACACCCTGACCCTCAACGGCATCCGCCCCCCGCCCCCGCCCGCCCAAGACGACCCACCTCTTGGCGACGCGGGCGATCGCGTGATCTACGTGTCCTCTTCCGGGGGCCACGACGAGGAGAACACCGGGCTGTCTCCGCAGCTTGCGTTCAAAACCGTCGCCCGGGCGATGCGGGAGGTCTGGGACGGCAACGCCGACACGGTGCTGTTTAAGACGGGCGACACGTGGCGCGAGCGTGTCGGCGACTGGCGCCGGTCTGGGCGATCGGCAGACGAGCCGATCACCCTCGGCTATTACGGCAGCGGCCCGCGCCCGATCTTCGACGTGGACCGTCCGTTCATCGAGAAGATGAACCGCGGGCAGGGCATCATCGGAAACTTCCGCGTCGTCGGCCTGCATGTCACCAACTCAGACCGCGACCCCAATCGCCCCGGATTCACTGTGGACGACGCCCGCGTCCGTTGTGCCGGCATCAACTGGCTGGCTCATTTCGAGAACATCACGATCGAAGACTGTATCTTCGAGTATTTCAGCGACGGGTTCGTCTTCACGCCCATCCGCAGGATCGACGGCCAGATCGACACCAACTACCGCGGCAACGGCCTCACCCTCCGCCGCAACATCATCCGCAACAACTACGCCACCTGGATCGGCAACAACTCCGGCAAGTCGCAGGGCGTCTACATCGACGTCGTGTGGGGCTTCGTCGCCGAAGAAAACTTCTTCTTCCGCAACGGCTGGCACCCCGACGTCCAGGAGTCCGTCCGCAACCGGTTCAACCACAATATCTACATGAACACCCGCACCGGCCCCGGCGTCATCCGTGGCAACATCCTCGCTTCTGCCGGCTCGCACGGTGCTCAGATGCGTGGCGGCGGCGTTTTCGAGGACAACGTCGTGATCGACTCGCCCCTCGCCGCCTTCGTGACCGCCAGCGACTCGGCCATGCGTCGCAACGCCGTGCTCTATAGCCCCGTGGTCACCACCGACGAGATGGCCGACGGTGTCGGGCTCCAGGCCTTCGGCCTCGACAATGTCGACCTGTCCTACAACGTCATCGCTCAGCTCGCCGACACGGACTCCCGCCCCCGCGGCCGGCCCCTCGAGGCCAACGACAATGTCCGCCGCGGCACGATGACCGCCAACGTCGTCTTCAATTGGCCCGGTACCGTCCGCGTCGACAACGACGTCCAGCAGAACGGCAACCTCTTCAGCCCCAACGCCAACCAGCTCATCGACCCGACCCGCGACCTCGCGGCCTACGAGGAGCACCTTGGCGGCGACCGCAGCCGGCAGGACTTCTTCGACCGGCTCCATAACCGGCCGATGGGCGTCTGGTACGAGGACCGCACCGGCACCGCCGCCTCGCGCTGGATCCGCGAAGGCTACGAACCCGCCCCTTTTGATTGAAGAACCTCCGGGTTCAACCGATAACATCGAAGAACAACCCATCCGCCCCGCCGGCCCAACCGCCGGCGGGGCCTTCCGTAGAAAAACACCCCGCGTGTTAAAACCACTGCGATAGCCCGCGAGCTACGCTCGCGCGGCCTCCCGCCTCCGATCCGTCCTCGCTCCAGGGAACCCGACATGCCCCCCGCCACGGAAACCCCGCCGGACCAAGCCGAGGCTTCCCCCACCCCACCCGCCGCGCCCGCCCCATCCGCCGTCAAGCCCCTGACGTGGGCGCTCGCCATCGCCACCTACAAGCGTCACGACGTGCTCATGCAGTGCGTCGAGCTCGCCCTCGCCCAGACACGCCCACCCGCCGAGGTCGTCATCGCCGATGCTTCGCCCAACTGGACCGAAGGCCGAGACCGTCTCTTCGCCCGGTTCCGTGATCAACACCCCGACGTCAAGTTCGTCTTTGAGCAGGCCCGCCGGCCGTCCGCCGCCGTGCAACGCAACCAGGTCGCCGAGCTCTCTGAATCCGACATCGTCTTCCTCTTTGACGACGACTCGCTGATGCACCGTGGTGCCGCCGAGGCCATCATGGCGGTGTATGACGCCGACCCGCTCGGCCAAGTCGTCGGCGTCGCCGCCCGCCTCGCGTCGCAACCCCCCGGCGAGGTCATCGACGACCAGGCCAAGCAAGAGATCGAGGCCGCCCGCGTCGCGCCGACCGTCAAGTCCTACCCCGCGCCCGTGCGTTGGGTCCGAAGCCTGCTCAAAGCCGACGACCTGTTCGTCCCTTACGACGAAGACTTCCCGGATCACCCGATCCCCGACGCGGTCAACGAACTGCATGTCGGGCGTCGTCAGCTGATGGCCGGCATGACCATGACCTGCCGCCGGCTGCCCCTGCTTGAAGAACGCTTCGAAGAGGTGCTCGCCGACCGCGGCCCCGAAGACTCCGACGTGAGTTATCGCTTGTCGCGACGCGGAGCAATCCTCACCGCGCTCGACGCCGAGGTCTTCCACGTCGGCTCACCCGCTGGCCGGTTCTCCAGCTACTCCCGCGAAGCCCTCGGCCAGATCGGCCCGCTCGTCCTCCACCGCGTCTACTCCACCGATCAAAAACGCTCCAAGAAGCGCTCGGCCGCATTGACCCGCCGACGCCTGATGATTGGCCTGCTCAAAGACCTCAAGCAGAAGCAGTGGTCCTTCCCCAACGCCCGCGCTTCCTGGCTCGCGCTCCGCCAGATCAAGCCCATCTTCAAGATGACCCGCGACGAGCTCGAAGCCTGGTACCCCGCCTTCCAGAAGCAACTCATCGAGGCCACCCGTGGCTAACCCCACCGCACCCGCCACCAACGCCGCGCTCGCCTACCTCGTCCCCGAGTTCCCGTCGCAGACCCACGCCTTCTTCTGGCGTGAGCTGCAGGCCATCGAACAGGCCGGCGTCCGCGTCCAGCTCTTCTCGACCCGACGCCCCCCCGCCGACGCCTGCCAGCACGCCTTTGCCGGCGAAGCCACCGCCCGCACCACCTACGTCTACCCGCCCTCCCTCGCCGACGCCGGCTGGCTGCTCACCCGCATCACCCGCTGGCCCGCCTGCCTCGGCTACCTCAACTCCCTCACCGGATCCGGCCCCAAAAACAGGATCAAGTTCTGGCTCAAACGCCTCGGCCTCCTCGCCTGCGCCGCCGGCCTCGCCCGCCGCTGCAAACGCGACCAACTCCAACACCTCCACGCCCACTCCTGCGCCGACGCTGCCCACCTCGCCGCCCTCGCCCACCACCTCATCGGCCTGCCCTTCAGCACTACCCTCCACGGCGACCTCCCCGTCTACGGCACCGACCACCCCCAAAAAGCCAAGCCCGCCGCCTTCGTCGCCGCCGTCACCAAGCCCCTTCAACAACAGCTCATCAACGACGCCGGCCTCACCCCCGACCGCGCCCCGGTCGTCTGGATGGGCGTCGACACCGATCGCTTCGGGGGCGGGGGGGGGGGGGGGG
>JBCCOW010000111.1:0-6718 GCA_039025195.1 Planctomycetota bacterium | reverse complement strand
GCGGGCGGGGGCTGGGGGGCGGGTGAGGTGTGTGTGGGAGATGGCGAACACGGTGTCGTCGGGGTTGCCGATGGGTTTGAACGGTCGGCTGTATCGGCGGGTGTGTCGGCGGTACGGGGCGCTGGTGCTGGCCAACAGCGACCACACCGGTGCATCGGTTGCGGGGCCGGGGGTGGAGCCGGTGACAATGCATCTGGGGGTGGATCGCGGGGTGTTTGATCCGGAGCAGGTGCAAGGGGTGAGCCGATCGGAGCTATCGATCCCGGAGGGGGCGGTGGTGTTGGGGGTGGTGGGTCGGCTCAACGCGAGCAAGGGGCAGGAGCGGCTGTGGGCGGCGGTGCTCCGGCATGTGGAGCGGGGAGTGGGGGTGGTGGTGGGGGCAGATTTGCACCTGGTGCTGCTGGGTGGTCCGACGGACGGGGAGACGGCGGAGCGGATCAAGTCAATGGCGGCTGCAGCGGGGGCAACGGATCGGCTGCACCTGGTGGGGCTGGTGGATGAGCCGCAGCGGTATTACGGGCTGATGGATGTGGCGGTGAATAGCCGGGTGGACCCGGAGCCGTTCGGGCTTTCGGTAGTGGAGGGGTTGATGATGGGGGTGCCGACGCTGGTGCACGCGTTAGGGGGCCCTGCCGAGACGGTGAGCGACGGGGTGACGGGGTGGCATATTTCGGACCCGTCGGTGGAGGGGTTTGAATCGGGGCTGACGCGGGTGCTGGGTGACCGGGAGCAGTGGCCGGCGATGGGTGAGCAGGCCCGGGCGGAGGCGCTTCGGCGTTTTTCGGTGGAGGCCCAGGTGGAGCGGTACCTTGCGGCACTGCGGGCGGGCGGGGCAAGAAGCTGAAAACGCCAAAAAAAAGCCCCGCGGCAGTGCGAAACATACCGCGGGGCGTCCGGGGGGTTAGGGTTGAATACGCTTCTTTGCGATATTTCTGATAGGGATCAACGCCCCTTTCGGTAACGTCTTGCAACACTTTACGGGTAAATACGTAATAGGCAAGGAGGTTAGAGTCCCCAAATTTGGTGAGCCCGCGCTTTTTTTTTGCGGGTCTCGGAGGACAATGAACCGGTCCGGAGTGTGGTTATGGCAACGGGTTTTCGGATCGGGTCACGGGATCGTCGTGGGGTCTTTGAGGTGCTCTCGCGTGCCGAGGGGGATCGGGAGGATCCGAGGGCGTGCCGGCAGCGGCTGGTCGAGGGGGCGTTGGCGTTGTTTGGAGCCGATCACGGGGCGGCGGTGGTGTATGACGTGGAGCGTGCGGACCCGCCGGTGGCGCGGATTGTGGAGGTGACGCTGTGCGGGGAGGTGCCGGAGGCGGCGGCCCGGGCGTTTGACGGTTGGGTCAAGCGGGGCGATCCGGCGGACAGCCCCTGGCTGCAGCGGACGCTCCGGCGGGGTCGGCCGGTGGCGGCGGACGCGTTGTCTCGGCTTCGGCGGCACGCGTGGGTGGAGCAGACGTCGTTTGTGCAGGACTTTTTTATCCCGTCGGGGTGTGGGGACATGCTGGTCGGGCATGTCTACGCGAAAGCGCTGGGGCGGGTCTACGCGTTGGGCGTGACGCGGGACGAGCCGGGCCGGCTGTACGACGACCGGGATCGGCGGGTGTTCCGGATGATGATGTTGGAGTGCCAGCGGCGGTATCGGCAGGGGCGGTTCGCGCCGCTGGTCCAGCCATTAGGGGAGGGGTTGGATGTCCAGCCCGCGGGGCTTGAGGGGGCGGAATGGACCGAGGCGTTGGCCCGGCTGAGCCCGCGGGAGAACGAGGTGTTGGACCGACTGCTCGACGGCATGGCCCCGAAGGAGATCGCGTTCAACCTGGGGCTCTCGACGCACACGGTGTACAGCCACACCAAAGCGCTGCACCGGAAGCTGGAGGTCTCGAGCCGATCGGAGCTGCTGGCTCGGTTCATCGCGCGGCCGGCCGCGAGCTGAATACAGGGCGGGGCGAGATGTGGCAGGCGGGTGGTGGGTGGGGTCAGTCGGCGAGGGGTTCGCGGTCATTGACGCCGCGGTGCTGGTCGGTGAGCTCTTGGAAGGTCATGTTGGTCTGGCCCTGCAGCCTGGCTTCGAGTTCGGGCACGGTGAGGGTTTCGGCGTGGCCGTCGGCGAAGGCGACCGCGACAGTGGGCTTGCCGGGCTCGGGGTGTTGGAAGGCGAGGACGGTGTTGTGGGGTTCGGCGATGTCGTCGAGCGCGGGCAGGGGCACAAGGGTGAAGGCGCTGGTTTGGCGGCTCCAGTCTGCGAGCTGGTCGGCGGGCATCGCGGGGACGGCGGTGCCGCGCTGGACGACGATGTCGGGAATGAGGTAGCCGCCGGCGACGAGCTGACCGACGTGGTCGGCGAAGCGGTTGTTGTGGTCGTTGGCGTAGACCATTTGGGCGACGGCAATCTGGCGGGCGTTGCTCATCTGGTGGACCTGCAGAGCAGAGGCACGGGCGGCGCCGAGTGCGGGGAGGGTGATGCCGGTAAACATGGCACCGATAAAGACGGTGCCGCCACCGGTGAGTCCTGCGGTGGGGCCGTAGGCGGAGGCGCCGGGGAAGGCGGTGAGGCTGCGCCAGCGGAAGGCGTTGCCGTCGGTCCAGCCGAGGGTGACGTCGGGGGTGAGCAGGGGCTGGAGCTGGCTGAGGGTGGGCAGGAGGGAGTGGGGGGCTTGGCCGGAGAACATGCTGGCGAAGCCGGAGAGGAGGCTGCTCCAGATGAGGTTGTTCTGGTAGCTCATGGGCGCGGTGGTGGGCAGGTCGGTCCACCAGAGGCTGGTGGGGGCGTTGCCGGCGAGGGCGGCCCGGTAGCTGGCCATGAACGCGGGGTTGGCCATGATGGAGGTCGCGGGGTCGGCGGTGGTGCGGTCGGCGGCGGTGAGGACGGCCTGGGGGTTGAGCCCGACGATGAGGCGGTCTTCGACGACGGCCCAGGTGGGCATGATCAGCGGGGCGCTGAAGATGTTGAGCTCGACGCCGTTGACGGTCTTGGTGTTGAAGCGGATTTCGAAGGGGACGTCTTCGTCCATGTTCTCGGCGAGGGCGGCATTGATCAGTTCGCCGATCGCGGTCAGGGCGCGCTTCGCGCCGTCGGGGTTGTTCAGCGGGTTGACCGCGACGACACCGAGCGGGGAGTGGCCGGCGGCGGCGGGGTCGATGTAGGTGAGCCAGGCGCTGCCGAGGGCTTCGATGAGGTCGGCGCGGAGGTCGACACCGACGAAGCCGCTGCCCATAGCGATGGCGCCCTCGACGGCCTGCTGCCCTTCCGCGGGGTCGACCTGCCCGGCGATCTCCAGTGCGAGGTCGACGATCTTGGTCGCGTCGAACCGGGTCACGCCGACCATCGACGCGTCCTTGGGTACCCAGGCGAGCTCGGCGTCGCCGATGGGCTCTTGGACCAGGAGCTTGAGTAGGCCCTTGGGGGTGTCGCTGAGGCTGAGGATGAGGTTGCGTTCCCAGCCGGCGGCTCGGCCCTCGGGGGCGTCGGCCTTGGCCTGGAACCCGGCGGTGAAGAGGATGCGTTCGACGTCGAGGATGCCGGAGAGCTCTCGGCCCATCAGCCAGGCCTGCTGCTGGTCCATGCCGGCCTCGGCTTCGACCGCGGCGCTGACCAGCCCGATGAGGCCTTGCCCGTCGAGGTGGACGACGATGGCGGGGTTGTCCTGCGTGCCGGCGACGGCGGCCATGAAGCCGGGGTCGTTGGCGAGCTGCTGCGCGGGCGCGGTCTGGACGCCGCCGGGCAGGGGGTTGAAGGTGACGAAGGTGAGGTCGCCGGCGCGGGAGACGGTGGGCTGATCGCGCTGCGGGATGTCGTCGAGGAGCAGCCCGAGGTCGCCCTGCTGGATGGGGCCGGCGGTGAGGAGGGTGATCTGGGGCGGTTGACCGACCTCGGCGGGGGCGAGCAGGTAAAACGCGGTCGGGCCCTGCCAGAGCGCGAGGGCGAGGCGTTTGAAGGCGGCGATCTTGAGCTGCGCCTCGGGGTCGTTCTCTTGCTGGGCGATCTTGTCGAGGATGGCGGAGAGGTCGGCGAGCGGGCCGTCGATGCCGCCGGCGAGGTCGAAGTACTGCTTGAGGACCGAGGCGTTGTAGGCCGGCATCTGGTCGGCGTCGCCGGCGAGGCCGAAGTACACGACGGCGTCGGCGGACACGCGGTCGGCGAGGGCTTGGGCGGCCGCGGTCTGGGGGCAGGCCCAGGTGTGGAGGACAACCACCGCGGTGGTGAGGACGCCGATGATGCCGGTTCGATGCATTGCAAGACCCCTGGTTCGAGTTGAGCGTGATGGTCAGGTCAGGCTGACGCCACGAGCATATCAGGCGGCGGGGTGTTGCCATGCGAATCTCGGGGCGGATTGTTGTAAAGACGCGACGGCTGGCGGGGGTGGGGGGGCTGGGTTTAGCGTTGCCGGGCACGCCAGAGCTGGGTGTAGCCGGTGAGGCGTTTAGCGAGGGCGGCGGGGGTTTCGAGGGTGAGGCGGTCGAGGGCGGGCTGGGCGTCGTCGGTCAGGCGCTGCTGGGTTTGGCTGGCCCAGGCCTGCACGGCTTGGAGCTGTTTCGGATCGGGCGGGGTCTTGCCGGCGTGGGGCTCGGTGGGTTGGAGCAGGCGGGCGGCGGTACCGGCGATGAGGGTGGCGGCCCACCATCGGCTGCCGGCGTCGGCGAGCTCGGTGGCGAGCTTGCGCAGGGGCTTGATGCCCGCGGGCCAGGCGGGTTCGAGGAGTCGGAGCTGTTCGGCGAGCAGGCCGCAGGGGCCGAGGGCCCCGCCGAGCTCGGGGGTGTCGGATGGGTTGGGGCGTCGCCGTTTGGTGGGTGGTCGGCCCCAGCGATCGCGGCGGCGGACGGCACGGAGCGTGGCGGTGAGCCCGTCGCGGAGGACCTGGTCATCGGGTGTGTGGGTCTGCCGATCGGCCTTGAGCCCGGGTAGGCGAACGGCTCGGGCGCGGGCTTCGGCGAGGTCGGCGATGAGGCGGTAGACCGTCGGGTTCAGCGTCTGGCCCTGGGTCAGGGCGAGCACACTCGGACTCGATGCCGAGCGGTCGAGCGTCTTGCGGACGATGCCCCAGGCGCTGGCACCCCCCTGCCCCGCGGCCTTGGGCGGCGACTTTTCAGACTTCATCAGGCCGACCGCGGCGGACGCCCTTCGGCTGGCGGCGAGCGGGCCGATTGCTTGAGCCAGGGCACCCCGTTCGTACACCCACAGCTCGGCGTCTAGGCTCGGGCCCATCAGGTCGAGCACCGCCCGGACCCGCAGCAAGCCCCGCCAGGCGTCGGCCTGCCTCGGACTGGCCTTGCCGGTGCTTGCTCGGCCCGGCTTCTTCTTGGAAACCGATTTGCCCGCACGGGGTGACGACGCCCCAGCAGCCCGCCCCCCACCACGCAGGGACGCGATGGTTGATTCCAACGAGCCGATCAACAGCCGTTGCAGGTCGGGCAAGAGCGGATGCTTGGCCTGGAACAGGTCCATACCGCAACCTAGCAAAACCGCGTGGCGTTGGCTTGGGCTTTACGCCTCGGTTGTGGTGGGTGGGATGGGCGGGTGAGGTGGGGTTAGCCGGCGAACGCGGTGAAGTGCGCGTCCTGGGCGGGGACCGCGTATTCGAGGATGTCGTGCAGCACCTGGGCGGGGCTCTGCAGCGAGTCGATCCGGTCGATCATCGAATCTGGGTAGTAGTCGAGCACCGGCTGCGTCTCGGCCTGATAAACCTCCCAACGCTTGCGGATGACCTTCTCATCAGCGTCGTCGTGACGGTTTTCCTTCAGGGCCCGGCGACGCAGTCGTTGGAACATCGCTTCCTCGTCTTTGCAGACCAGGTGCAGCACCCGGATGACCTCGCAGTACTCTTCGAGCAGCTTGGCCTGTTCTTCGGTGCGGGGGATGCCGTCGAGCACGAGCAGGTCGACGCGGGGCTTGAAGTCGCCGAGGACGGTGCGGGCGTGGATCGCCTGGGCCCACATCTGAACAGTGACCTCGTCGGGCACGAGCTCGCCGCGTGAGGAGTGCTCGTAGAAGGTCCGACCCAGGTCGCTGGTGATGTCGATATTGCGGAAGACCTCGCCGCAGGCACAATGGAAGAATCCGGGGATCCGGCCGAGCACCGCCCCCTGCGTGCCCTTGCCTGCACCGGGTGCACCAAACAGCAACAGCGTTTTGTAGCGTTCGTCCATGTCGGTCTCATCGGGTGATTCGGAACGGCTCAGAAGTGGGCTGCCATGATACCGCTGGCCCGTCGCGGCCCCAAGCCGCGAAGCCGATGATGGCCGGGGTTGCGTCCGGATAACGCGTTGGCACCGTCCGCCAAGCCAAAAAACACTTCGATTGGAACAAGGCCCGCACTGCCCCGCCCGATAGGTAAACTGTGCGACTCGCTGGGTCGTAGATCAAGCCCAAGCCCGACCGCCCTGCCGACTGCCCGACGCCGTGAACGCCAAGCGAATCTCCATCCTGATCGCCCTGCAGCTGGTCGCCGCCGCGGGCATCCTGCTCGCCACCTGGGGCTACGCGACTTGGCCATCCCGCCAGCTCTACGACCTGAGCACGGGCGAACTGATCAACCAGGTGACCCGGACCTCGGCGGGCATCCCTGTCGCCGCGACGCTCGGCGGGGTCGCCGTCGTCGTCCTTGCCTTCGCCGCCCTGGCGATCACCTTCTTCCGCTTCCGGGACTAGCCCGCCCCACCCGCCCACCCCGCCTTAGCCGGCGTTGGACGATCGCCGGGCCAGGAATAACCGCGGGTTCTC
>JBCCOW010000110.1:0-6794 GCA_039025195.1 Planctomycetota bacterium | reverse complement strand
GGGCACCGGCGCGGTCGAGCTGTTGGAGGAGTTGGGCGATCATCGGGATTTCGGGGGCTTCCGAAAAAAGGTTCACGGTCTCGCCTCCCTGCGAGCGGTGGTTTGCGGATAACAGGGCCATGGCATCCGAGCCGGGCCCACAGACAGATCAGGCGTCAAGACTCCTGAGACGAGTGGCGATTGCGCGGTCCTGTGCTTTGGTGTTGGTCGAGTGGAAGCGCCCTTTCCGTACAGCTCGTCGCATGAGCCGATCGACGGACCAGCTGCTCGCACGCAGGGCCAGTCGCCATCGACGCTTTTTGCCGAACCAGAAACCCAAACGCCTAACTAGTCGTTCAAGCAGGCTGTATCGAACAGCGGCTTCAATGCGTTCAGCGGTGGTTTGCCACTTCTCTATCTCAGCCCGCACCGCGGCGATCTGTTTCGGCGGCGTCTGCCTCAACAGCTTGCGTATAGACAACTCTTGGACACGAAACTCAGACCCGTCAAACTGGGCCAGCCTCGCCAATGCATTAACCAGGCCGACGCCATCATCCGAGGCCCTCGCGTCCAGCCGCGGGACGACCGCTTGCGCAACCTGCATGCCGGCGGGCGATCTCAGATCAATCCACGTTGCAGGTTCTGATGCGTGGAACCACGCCAAGGCCACCCGGACGCTTTCCGGGTCTAGCACGTTCCGCGTCGCGCGGAAATCACGGTCGTACGAGCCGAACATCAAAACCGCAGGCCTTTGGGTGGCGTCAGTCGAAACACGCTGTTCCGCGTTAGCGGACGGCGACGGGGGTCCCGTGAGAGGGGCCGCGCCCGGGGGCTCCGCAGCGTGGGCATCCGCCGCCGGAAACGCTCCGGTAGGGATGTCTTTGGGGGTCGTGGATGGGGTGGGGTGGGTGCTGCTCACGCGGCCACCTCCTGAGATGTGGCGGGCGGCCGGGGGATGGCCTGCAACTGGTCGGCTTCGGGCAGGCGGTCGAAGGTCTCGGCCATTAGCGCGACCGTCTCGGTGATGCTGAGCCGGAGACGCTGGGCGACCGAGTCGATCGTCGCTCGCGTCTCTGGGCGGATGCGGATTTGAGTTGGTCGCCTATAGGTCAATTTAGTCACCACAAGACACCATACCTATCTCGGGCGGCTTGTCAACACTTGGTCACAAAAAAACCCTAGATGGTGAACTGATCACCGCAGATGCTGACGTCGATGACTGAAAGGCAAATGATTAAGGCTTACGTCCGTCCAGAGGCGAAACAGATCGCTGAGGACTTTGTTGGGCGTACCGGAATGTCTCAACAAGAGGTCTTCTCGCGTTTGCTTGAGTGGTTTGGGGAACAAGACCCAGTTATTCAGCACACCGTGATGGGACTGCTCCCTGACGGATACGAGTCTGACCTCGCGCGCATCATTCTGAAGCGGCTTTCAGACGAGGAAACCTCCCCGCCTGGCAAGGGCGATGTGCCCCCGCCAGAGCAGCGGCTCGTCATCCACGGGCCCAACAAGCCCAGGGCAAACCCTGCACCAAAGAAGCGGAGCCGAAGGAAGTAGCGACCGGGAGAAAAATCAATGGCGAGAGAGAATGAGCCTGTTATCGTCCCGGTTGGGGACCGAGAGTACGAATTGCTGATCGCTCGGCGAAGACTCGGCCACGACGAGCTCTTCCGGGTGGATCACCAGAATCAGGTGATCCTGCTGTCAAGGGGCGTGGAGGGGAGGCACGCGGTTGAGGCGTTCGTCGCCGCACAGCAGCAGGCCACGCTCTACGTGCTCGACCAGGATGATGTTTCAGCCGAGGTGCGTGCTCAGCTCCTGGCCTCGACCGAGCGGATGCTGTACGACACGCACGCCGACGGGCCGATCGTGGAGATGCTCAAGCGGGCTGGTGTTGATGGGTTTGACGAGTCCGATGAGGGCTGGCTGACACCGCGGCTCGGGGTACTTGTGGGCTTTCTGGGGGCGGCCGTGGTCGGGGTTGGGCTGTTCTGGTGGGCTCAGCTCGCGGGCTGGGGCTCACCGCCTGCCCCAGCGCAGCCGCCGAGGGCTCAGCTCGCTACCGCACTGATAGACCTTGAGCAGGGCATGGAGCGGATCGACACAGCGCTTAATCTGGGTCCACTGGAGCCGGTTATTGACCCTCGGGGCCCGTGGGTCTATCACAGCAAGTCGGAACACGGGATCATCCGATCGAGCGTGACGGGCGAGGGGCCGGTCCGCGTCGTTTTTGAGGCGGACCAGAGGTTGACGCATATGGCGATCTCACCGGATGGGTCGAGGCTGGTGGCGCTTGAATTGGGGGGGCGTATCAGCGTGGTAAACCTCAGAAGCCAGTCTTTCCCGGTGCATGTCCTTGAGATGCCGTCGGCGACTCTGGCTCACTTGATTGATGCTTCAACGCTGGTTTGGGCAGATAGTTCGGATGCCTGGCACACCGTTCGGGTTGATGGCGGCGAGTCGCAGGTCATGAGCGACGTCAGCTCGGTGGTGGTGGCATCGTCTCGTGATGGGCTGGTCGCCCTGGTCCGTAAGCACGGGTCATCCCGTTTCATGGAGGTGCGTGATCTGGTTTCCGGCACGACGCATGGCACGCTTACGATCAATAGCGAGCAGGCCCCCGTTGCGATTGACGGAACCCCGGACCTGCGGACGATCGTTGTGGGTTTGAACGACGGCACGCTAGTCCGCTACCAGCGGAGCGCGGCTGGGGCGTCGGTGTTGTCATCGACGATTGATGTCGATGCCGGGCAACTCAGTCTCCGCAGCGACACCAAGGGGCATTCATTCATGGCGGCCGGTGACGATCTCTGGATCATCGATTACGACAGCCTCACGCCGTTTGCCCGTGTGCCTCCGGATCGCATGCCGCGTGGTGCGGTGCTGGGATTGAGGTGGTCGCTGTACCCTTCTGCGTTCTCGGTTGTGCGTCGCACGGGGGTGACGACGTGGCGTCTGTAAAGCGCGGGTTATCTGTGGTCGAGCTTTTGGTGGTGTTGGCGACCGTCGCCCTCTTGCTGTCGATGCTGATCCCGATTTTAGGGGGCGCGAAAGAGGTCGCGTGGGGTGTGTCTTGCCAGAGCAATCTGCGGCAGATGGGCGTGGCGTGGGAGGCAGTGATTATTGAGAACGCCGGGCGGGTGCCGCTTACTGTGTCTCCCGGCAAACCACAGTGGGACACCCTGATGATGGAGGTGACCGGTCTGACCTGGGGGCCGGATGAGCCCGCGATCGCCTGCCCGATCGCGGCAAAGGAGTATGGCTCCCTGGAACCCCGGCCAACCAGCTACGCGGTGAACGTGCTGTGGGATGTGGACCAGCCGGAGGGCGATAACGAGGGGCAGCCCTGGGGAGGGCTGGTGAGCCCCTCGACTTACCCTCTTTTTTCAGACCCGGCAGCAAGAATGGAGCACAACCCGCCAATCATCCTCAAGCATATGGGGCGTGCCCCTGGGCCTGATTGGCGGATGGGGTTTATTCACCCCGGTGAAACCAGCGCGGTGGCCTACGGCGACGGGCACGTCGCCTTCGAGAACCGAGGTGTTCTCGAAGGGCCGACCGACTCGTTGGGCCGTCCGTTGTGGCTATTCAACCGCGACCCGTTCGCCGACATAGCAGCCCTGCCACCCCTGCGAGCATTATCACCGCCGACGCTGGAGTGGGGATCGTAGTGATTGGCGTAAGGGAGAGGACGAATGGATCAGACGAGGGCGTGAGGTTGGCGGACAGGAAGGTGAAGCCGCCAGCGTTCAGGTCTGTCGTGAGGATGGCCACGGTATCGCCATTCGAAAGTACTGAGGGCGATCCGCCAACCAGCGGCGCGGGCGGCCCAGCGAATGTCCCGCCATCCGCCTCAAGCAACAGGCCAAGCCACCCTTCGCCCGAGCCGTTGATCACCTGCATCGAGAGGGGTATCAGCGACTCGCCGGGGGCTATGTCAAGTGTTACCGTTGCGGTGTCGAGGCTGAGGATCGACAAGTTAGCGAACGGGCTCGCACCGGCGGAGGAGCCAAGGTCGAATCCGCTGCCTCCGATGGCGATTTGATCAACCGCGTGTGAAGGAGCCGTCAACACTAAGGCTGCTACGATGGCAATCGACATAAAGAATTTCAAGGGTCTTTCTCCTAGATTTAGAAGTCTGCTACGATAACGAATCGTACGGTATTTACAATGTTTTTTGTCGAAAGGGCCACGCGATGAGTACCACGCTTCAGGCAACTATTCAGCCAGGAAATCATGTCCAAGACCTCTCGCTTTCACCCGGTACATCTGGCACGTATACCGGCGGTATTGATGACGGCCCCTTCACCGCTGTGACCGTTGGGCCGCTGCCTACGGGTAACTACACCATGGGGATCATCAACGCGAACGGGGTGCCTGGTTATCCAGGGGCAGTGTTTTTGCTGAAGACAGGCACGCCGCTTACCGACCCAGAGGGTCAGTACTCCAATGGGACCATCACGGCTTCAGTGTCCAGCTGACGCTGACGACTTTTCCACAATTCTGGCCTAAGCGCTTGACTGACGTCTGAGTTTCTGGCAGCTTTCAACGCGTAGCGGACTCACGGCCTCGTCTTTGGGGTTAGTTCTGGCCGCCGCTGCTGGCATCCGTCGAAAACTCAGTCCCCGCCCGGTCTCGCACCGGGGGTGCGCATGTTTTGGGGCTCCGCACCGCACCTGACCCGCCACGCAAGGACCGCGTGGCCCTGTCGTCGAGGTCGCACGGATGCCCAGCCGCCCCCCCCGTTTCCTTCCCGTTCTCCTCATGGCGGCCGTCCTGGCTCCGCTCGTGGCGTGCTCGTTCACGCCCACCACACCCACCGAACGCTGGCAGCAGCAGGTCGAGTTCACCACCGCACTGAACTCCAGCGTGGTCGTGGCTCACGAGCAGGGGCTGATCGACGACGACGACCTCCGTGTGATCCTGCCGCCGCTGGCCGCGGTGAACCAACACCTCGACGACGCCGAGGCTCGCTTGCCCGAAGGCGGGGCCGAGTTTGAGCAGTCGCTGACGCTCGTGCTGCAGCTGTTGGCGATCGTTCGGCAGACGCTTGAACCCCTGGAAATCCAGTCCCAAACCGATCCGACGCCGCCGCTGCCGCCGCTGCCGCCGCCTTGATATCTGCTGCTACCCCTCCGAGCAGCAGGTGCCGGCCCGGCCCTGCGTCATCAAATCTCCGGGCCACTTTTCCCGCCTTCAACCCACACTGGAACGCTCACCGTGACCTCCACTACCGCCGTCCTGCTCGCCATCAAGTCGCTGGAAACCGCACTCGTGCTGGCCCCCAAGTTCACGGCTGCGTTGGGTCTAACCAAGCAGAGCCTCGACGCCGCGAAGGCCGAGTGGTACGCGTCGCGGGCCAGCGTGCAGCAGCTCGCCGACGAGGCGGGCATCGACGTGGACTTCGTGCCGCGGATGCCGGGCGAGACGCCGCCCCCGGAAGCCGCCCAAGCCACCGGGGCCACCGAGCCCCAGGAATCCGCCAACACCTGAGAACGCTCCCTGCCTCCGCGTGTGCCGGGCTTCGGTCCGGCACACGCTTTTTCCCACCTGCCCCACCCGCTCCACGGAAAGAACGCATGCCTGACGCCACCGCCACTCTGAAACCGCTGCCGGGAGCCAAGCTCCGCGTCGCCGCTCTGGACGTTTCGAACGAGCCTAAACCCGGCTTCAAGACCACCGAGTTCTGGCTCTCGATCGTGGTCGTCTTTGTTTCCCTGCTGGGCGGCTCGGGTGCCATCGGCCCCGACAGTGAGCTGTTCCAGGCGATTAGCACGATCGCTGCCGCGTTCGCCACGGCCGGCTACGGCTACAGCCGCGCCAAGGTGAAGGCACTCCCGCCGGTGCCCGTTCCCCCGCCTACGCCGCTCCCCCCGCTTGAGTCCGCGCCATCTCCCGGCGCAGCTAAATCCACCCCTACGGAGCAAAGCTCCGAGCTTTCGACGCCTCGCGCCGACTGATCGCGGACCTCTCGCGGCTCTGGTCGTCAACGCGACCGGGGCTGTTTCTTACCCCCTCCGGGAACTGCACAAGCATGGCCGACCGCAACTACTCCGACAACCCTCAGCCCCGGACGATGGGCCAGCAGGCCGTCGCCTCCGAAGCGCTCGATCGGCTGGATCGGATCGAGGACTTGGAGCGGGAACAGGCGGTGAAGCTAGCGTCGATCGAGAGCTTCATCCGTGCCAAGCTGGACGGCCAGGATTCGACTAACGCGGAGGTCCGCGAGGCGATCACTAAGCTGACCGAGCATGCCGCCGTCTTCGGGCGTGAGCTGCAGCGGGTCGAGGCGTTGGTGCCCAATGACCACATTCCGGCGGCCGAACTGCGGATGGAGATGGACGCCCACGCCGCGCGGATTGATGCCCTCGAAGAGCGGGGCGATCAGATCGTGGCTCAACTGCTCCGGATCGATAAGAAGCTGGCGTGGTTCGGGGGCGGGATCGTTGTCCTGGGCGCGTTGTTTGAACTCCTGCCCCGCTGGTGGCCCTTGTTGTCGGGAGGTGCAGGATGATCACTGTTGGCGAAACACCCGACGCACGGGAAGCCCGTGAATCCAGCCTACGCGGCATGCTGCTCCGTCACGCACACTTCGCCCTGACCAACCAGCACGGGGGCTGGGTCACGGGCAAGGGCATGCTCCGCGCGTACGGATCAGCCTTGGGCGGTGACCAGCCCGACAACCACAACCATCACCTGCAGCTTCTGCGTGAGCTGGTAGCCAACGCATATCTCCTGGAGGAAGACAACCGCGAGGACGAGAGCCAGCCGTTCGGCATTGATTACCTCACCTACAAGATCACGGGCAAGGGCGT
>JBCCOW010000109.1:0-6881 GCA_039025195.1 Planctomycetota bacterium | reverse complement strand
CGGCGGCGGCGTTGATCGCGTCGGACTCGCCCTCGAGCTTGGTCACGTCCACCGGGTAGACCTCGACGTTGAGCCCGGGCTTCATCGCCGCCGGCCGATCGAAGTCGATGACCGGCGGCCCCAGCGGGATGCCGCTGCGGTGCTGCCAGATGCCCTTCATGGACAGGGCGTAGGCGTCGGCCCAGGCGTCGTCGGCGATCGTCAGCGGGTCGCTGGTGCCCACGCCCGGCACGTGCAGCCGGTAGGTCCCCGGCTCGCTGAACGGCGAAAAGTCCAAGGCATAGACCGGCGTCTGCGCGAAGTTCCGACCGCCGGGCAGCGACTCGGACTCCTCGGCACCCTTCACTAGCGCCGCCTCACCCTGGTACACCACGCCACCACTGTCTTCATGGATCAGCTCGAAGCGGATCGGACGCTCCAGCCCGTCAAAATCCCACGCCCCGCCCGTGCCCCGCCAGACCGAGAGCTTCCCGGCCTTGTACGGGTCATCCGGCCGGTAGCCCACATGCGAGGCATGCACCGCTTCGCTCCGCACGCTTCGGGTGTCGTGCGTGTAGTCCACCGACGCCTGCGCCGTGTTGAGCCCGTGAAAACCCACGCGGTAGGTCCGGCCCTCGACCAGCGGCGACGGCAGGCCGAGATACACCGTCACCCGCGTGGCATGACCGCGGTAGGCGTTGGGCTTGCGTTTGACATGGACAGCGATCGGTTCAACGGGGCTGGCGTATGCCGGGTCGTCGGGGCTGCTGAGCTTGTAGGCCGCGGGGATATCGAGCAGGTCGACGAGCAGGGCCTGCCCCGAGCGGTGGGGGCCGGGCCAGACGGCCGGGCCGCGGGCGACGTACTGCCCGAGCACGGCGTTGGGGTTGCCCGCCGTCGGGCGGATGACCTGCACATCCTTGCCGTCGAAGACCAGCTCGCCGTCGGCGTCTCAGTACCACCGCTTGTTCTTCTTGGCATAGCGGATGCCGTCGCCGGGCTGGGCGGTGTAGGGCACCTGCCCGGCGGGCTCGACGCGCCGGTCCTGGATCTGCACGCCCAGCAGCGTCGGGCCCAACGCATAAACCGACACCACCTCCGGGCCGTCCGCCGGGTGATCCGCACCGGATTTAAGCATCCGTTGTCGCAGCCACGCCGCCCGCTCCGCGGGGGCCATCCCCGCCAGCCGACGCTGCGTCTGCTCGCCCCGCAGCGCCGCCGGCGGCCGGGCCAACGTCAGGCTCTCGACCTCGGCGTGGAACGGCGTGTCTTCCCAGTGCCCGAGGATCGACCACGACGTGAGGTTGCCCGTGTCCAGCCCCTCGGTGTCGCCGGGCTTATTGATCCGGGCCGGGTCCGCGAGCGTCGAGCCGTCCATCGGGAACAGGTCGGTGAAGCCCTCGCGGTTGGCCTGGCTGAGGTTGTAGCCGAACTTCACCGTCGTGCCGTCGCCGTCGCGGACCTCGAGGAACACACGGTTCGCACGGTTGGCCTCGCCTAGCCGGACCCGCAGCACGGGCTGCCCCGACGCCAACGCCCGCGCCGAGACAAACTGGTTCAGCCCCGCCCCGCCCTTGCCATCCACGCCCGGTCCGCCGAGCGTCAGCCCGGTACTGCCCTGTTTGGCGGCTTTCTCCCATGACAAGAATGCGAAGTCCACCCCCCGCCGACGGAAGTCCCTCACCACCACGCGCCCGTCGTCATCCACCGCCGCCGCCGGCGCTTCGCCCGCCGGCTCGTTACTCATCACCAACTCCGACACCACCAGGTGCACCGGCACGTCCGCCCAGTTGCCCAGCAGCACAAACCGCGTCAGGTTGGCCGTGTCCAGCCCCGGCTGCGTGCCCGGCTTGCCAGACTTCGGCGGGTTGGCCAAGGTGTGCCCACCACGCGGGTGTAGGTCGGTAAACGTCGAGGCGCTGGCCCGGCCCAACTCGTAAGCAAACTTCACCACCGTGCCATCGGCGTCCCGCACCTCCAGGAACATCACGTCCGCCGCGTGGTGTTCCCCCAACCGAAGCCGCAGCACCGACACGCCCCCCTCAATGCCCGACGCATCGACCGCCGCGTTCACCCCAGCACCCCCCTGCCCGTGCGTCGAGGCCCCGCCGATCTCCAGCCCCATCGGTGTCGCCTTTACCGCCTGGCCCCACTGCATAAACGCGTAGTCGGCACCCCCCTTCGTGAAATCGCGGACGACCAACCGCTCGGCCGAAACCCCCCAACCCCACCCAAGCCCTGTAGCGATCGCCGCTGCGATAAAGAAAACACGGGCGAATCGACCAGTCATGAGGGACTCCGTAGGCGAGATCTGAGGCGGGGGCTCGAAACGAGCAAATTGAGCAAATATTTACTCAAATCGAAATCTACCATCGTAAAACCCACGAGTCAATACAAATGCAGCCGCTGGGTCGATTGATTCAAGCGCATTTGTACGGCAATGATTGTGTTTTGCTATAAAGTGAGATAATGTTTGCTCGGCATACGGAGTACCCATGCAACACCGCCTAGGCCTCATCGGAGCGGGGAAGAACGCCCGCAACCACGCCCTCTATTACGCCGATCGTCCCGACGTCGATCTCGTGGCGATCGCCGACCCCGACCCCGCCGCCCGCGCACGCCTCGCCGACCAAGTCAACGCCCGCGGCGTTGCCGACTACACCCAGCTCCTCGACGACGTCGACGCCGTGGTCATCTCCTCCCCCAACTTCCTCCACGCCGAGCACGCCATCGCCTGTGCACGGGCCGGCAAGCACGTGTACATCGAGAAGCCCATCGGGCTCAACCTCGACCAGACCGAGGCGGTGACTCACGCGGTGCGGCAGGCCGGCATCGCCTCGGCCGTCGGCTTTTCAGTCCGTCTCACCCGCGAGGTGCAGACCCTGCTCCGCCTGACCACCGAGGGACAGATCGGCCAGCTCGCCTCGATCTGGTCACGCCGACTGGTCTACCTGCCCGACGACATGTTCCGCGGCTGGCGCGCCGACCCCGACCGCTCTGGCGGCCTGCTCATGGAGGTCAACATCCACGAGCTCGACTGGATGCGCCTCATCGGCGGGCCCGTCGAATCCGTCTACGCCCGCACCGCCGGCGGCACGACCGAACGCCCCCGCGCCAACGACCACGTCTGGGCCACCCTCAACTTCAAGAACTCGGCCGTTGGCACCCACGAGGGCGGCTGGCGTTGTGCGAATACCAACTTCTACAAGGGCGTTTGCGGCACCGTCGGCGGCGCCGCCACCAACGAGTGGGGCCAGGGCCTGGTCTACACCCCCCTGGGCGGGGCCGCCGAGCCCGTCGAACTCGACGAGCCTATGGATCTCCGCGGCCGCTGGCTCAACGCCATCGCCGGCGGACCGCCCGTGCCCTGCGACGCCGACTGGGGCATGGAGATCATGCGCATCGCCGAGGCGGTACTCCGCTCCGCCGAAACCGGCCAAGTCATCCGCCTAGACGAGGTCAAAGGAACCTCAACTCCCAATCCGGCGTTGGCGTCCTCCGGCGTGTAATACGACTTGTTCAGGAGATGCCACCCATGCGACTCGCCCATCACGCCAACGCCTGGATGCACGCCTTCCGTCAGGCCGACGCCCCCTTCGACCTGCCCCGCCTCGCCGCCGAAGCCGCCCAAGCGGGCTACGCCGGCATCGAGCTGCCCGCCCAGCCCGAGCTCATCGGCACCGCCAACCAAGTCCGCGACACTCTCCAACAATACTGCCTCGCTCTGCCGGCCATGGGCGTCGAGGTCCCCCTCCGACTCGACTGGGCCAACCCCGATGCCTTCGCCCAATCCTGCGCAATAGCCCAAGCGCTCAACGTCTCCCTCCTCGTCGCCTGCGGCGGCTTTAACGCCCTCAAACGCCGCGTCGCCTTCGACCACGAATACGCCGGCTTCGCCCAAAGCCTCAACCAGCACGCCCGCATCGCCGCCGACCACGGCTGCCGCCTCGCCTTCCACCCCCACCTCAAGTGCATCGTCGAGACCGACGCCGAGCTCGACCGACTCCTCCAGCATGCCCCCGACGTCGACCTCTGCCTCGACACCGGTCACCTCATCGCCGCTGGCACCAACCCAGTCGCGTTTCTCCACCAACACGCCCCCCGCATCACCCACATCCACCTCAAAGACTGGGACCCCGACGCCGAGGTCTTCCAGGAGATCGGCCAAGGCTCTGCGGGTCTCGACTTCCCCGCCTTCTTCGCCGCTCTCGACGCCGTCGGCTACAACGGCTGGGTCGTGGTCGAGCGCGACAGCCCGCAGCTCCCGCCACTCGAATCCGCCCGCCTCAGCAAGGCTGGCGTCGATGCCGCGCTAATCAATGCTTGACACGTTGATATTGCGCTTAGCCGAAGGTCGTCAACCCGCCACCGGCGACGCATGCACCTTCCGATATCGCCCAGGTGACATGCCGTGCTCCCGCTTGAACGCCTGAGCAAACGACGACAGCGACGCAAACCCGCACCGCACCGCCACCTCGATCAGACCCATCCGGCTCTCGATCAGCAGGGTCCGCGCCCGGGCCATCCGCACCCGTCGCACCTCCTCGCCCGGGCTGTGCCCCAGCTACTCCCTGAACAGCTGCTCCAACCGACGCCGAGACAAGGGCACCACCGCCAGCACATCATCGATCCGCACCCGTTCCAACGCGTGAGCCCGCAGCCACGCTACAGCCTCACTCAACAACGGATCGTCAAACCCCAGATACTGCGTCGAGTCCCGCTCCACCACCCGCCGCGGCGGCACCACCCCACCCACCCCACCCGCCCTGCCCGCCCTACCCACCGCCGCACCCGCCGCGTCATCTTGCATCATCATCTCCAACATGGTCGCCGTCTCATACCCAACCCGCTCCGCATCGGTGTCCACGCTGGAGATCCCCGGCTGATGGAACTCGCAATCGATCGGGTTGTTGTCCACGCCGAGCACCGCCACCTCCTCCGGCACCCGCCGGCCCAACCCGTGCAACAACCGGATCGCCCGCCGCGCCTGACCATCGTTGGCGGCAAACAACCCGACAGGCGACGGCAATCCCGCCAACCACGCCGACAGCCACTCATCATCTCCCGACCATTCCGCATCGACACCAACCGGCCGTACCCCCCGTGTTCGGGCCGTCCGCGCGAACCCTTCCCATCGCCGTCGAGACCACACCCGATCGACCCGCCACATCGCCAGATGGCGATGCCCCAACCCCAGCAAGTGTTCAGCCGCCAGCCCCCCGACCCGCACGTCATCGAGCACCACCTTGGGCGCCTCAAACTCGACGTTAAACCCCGCCACCGCCGACACGCCCAGCCGTCGGGCCCACGCGAACAACCCCGCGTCCCACGTGATCAGACCCGCCGCCCCGCGAAGCTCCGCTTCGTGGTCCGCTGCCTCGGGAACCGCACCGACCCGCAGGTCCCAAGACCCGTGCTCAAGCGCGAAACGCCCAACACCACTTAGGAACCGCGACCAACTCCCGAAAGGCTGCGAGGTACGGAGCTGGATGACGCGAACAGCAGGCATGATGCGCAAAGACTAAATAATTTTGCGCGGTCACGCGAAGCGAAAACGATGTTTGTGGGATAGTTCCTCTGTCGCCGAGCAAGAGTTTGCTCATATCGGCTCGATCCCGAGCCCGCTCTTACACGGCCCTCGGCCCACGCGTCACTCTCTAGGAGGTTAATCATGCGTCTCGCTCATCCAGGCTTTACCGCCCCCACCACACTGCTCGCCCTCGCGCTCGCCGGACCAACGAATGCCTCGCTCATCATCCAGCAGGACCCCGGCCAGAATTACATCGCCTGGGAGGCCGAGTCCGGCGACCCCATCATCGGTGTCGATAGTTCCCGCTCCTGGTCGATCGACACCGACTCGGTTGTCGCCACCGGCCCCGCAGGCACCGCACCGACCGGCAACGGCGCAACCATCACCTGGACCCTCGAGATCACCAACGCACCCGCCGTCGATGACTGGAACCTCTTCGTCCTCGGCGGCGCGACCGACTCCGACGGTGTCGGCGGCAGCGGCGGCCACAACAGCTTCTTCGGCCCCGACGACTTCAACCTACCCGCCGGTAGTACCGACGTGTTCACCTTCGACAACGGCTCAGGCTTCAACAACATCGCCTGGCGCTCGGCCTTCGACGCCGTCGAGTCCTCGACCTTCGGCAACGGCAGTATCGTCACCTTCACATTCCAATTCCGCGAGCCTGGTTACCTGATCGATCGCATCGTGCTCAGCCCCGATTCGCTCTCCAGCAGCCAGCTCGACGCCCTGGACAACAGCACTGTCGTCATCCCAGAGCCCGCATCCTTTGTGCTGGCCACCACAGGCCTGGGCCTGCTCCTTACACGCCGCCGACGTGGCTAATCAACGGCCGGCATATACCCGCGGTCAACACGGGCTTCTGCCTCCACTCTTCGAGAAACTCCTCCTAAGGCCGGACACGTTCCGGTCTTTTTTACCACCCCCATCGCCTCCCGCCCCAGACCAACCACCCGATGACTACAACCGGACCTCACTACTTCCGACCCGACTGGATCGAACGCACTGACGAAACGCTTCACGCCGACCTCTGCGTCTACAGCGGCACCGCCGCGGGCGTCGTTGCCGCTGTCAAAGCCACCCAACTCGGGCTCGACACCGTCCTGCTCCAGCCCGGCCAGCACCTCGGCGGCATGACCACCGGCGGGCTGAGCCTCACCGACTTCGGCAACAAGACCGCCGTCGGCGGCCTCGCCGGGGCCTTCTACCGCCGGCTCGGGCAGCGCGACGGGCTCGAGGCCTGCTGGAACTTCTGGCCCTCCGACGCCCGGGCGGTCATCGACGAGATGGTCGACGAGGCCGGCTTCGTCGTCCGCCGCGCCGCCTACCTCGACCGCGTCGAGATGGACGGGCAGCGCCTCACCGCCCTCCG
>JBCCOW010000108.1:0-7287 GCA_039025195.1 Planctomycetota bacterium | reverse complement strand
GTCGGGCGACGGGGGGCTGGGCGAGATCATCTCGCTGGCCGACGAGTCGCCGCACGTGCAGGTGGTCGAGTGCAACGGGGTGGGGGTGGCGGAATTCAACTTCCCGCCGAGCAAGGTGCCGGGGAGCCTGGTGTCGGCTCCGGGGTGAGTGTCGGCTTGAGCGTTGGGGTTTGAGGCTTGAGGCGGCGGGTGGTTGAAGCGTGGTGGGGGTTGGGTAAACTATGGGGCTGCTTGGGGAGCGGTGGGGCTGGCCGGCGATGTAGCTCAGCGGTAGAGCAGAGGATTCATAAGCCTCCGGTCACAGGTTCGAATCCTGTCATCGCCATAGAAGCCGAGGCCTTTGGGCCTCGGCTTTTTTTTGTGGATGTGAGTCAGCGTTGATGCGTATGCGTGAAGCAGCAGAGCCGTGCCTAGGTATGCCCGCTGCTGCAGTGTATTTCACTGCATGTTGCGGTTTACTGGATACGGCAGCGGATGTGGTGCCAGACGCTTCACTTCTTACGTTACCGATATCTCAGACATTATTGATACCGCGTTGGCGACGCTTAGCTCAATGCCTCGCAGGCAAGCCATTCTCCCACAAGGATTGGATGGTAAGAATTGACTTGTAGAGTCCCGTGAAAAGAAGTGAAATAACAATAGTGAAGTAGAAGACAATCAAAAACCAGAACGTTTTTGGAGATTCATCTCGCTTGTACTCGTATCTTCCGGTCCATGAGCCCGATATAGAAGCACGTCCTCTTCTGAGGTATATCACCGTCCATATGCCACAGCAGACCGCCAGCCCAACCCAGATGCACGGAGCCGCCCACAGTTTGATTAACTCCAACACGGAAGGGTCCTTGTGCGGGCCAGTAGTAACAACAGGAACGAGTACTTTTTGCCGATGGCTTTGAAGGTGCGTATAGGCCCCTTGCTTCAAGGGCGACGTATTACGATCAGATCACCCAATGTATGCTAAGTAACTTGGGGTTGAAGGATTTCTGAAAGTCTGTGGTACACGGTTAGGCTAGAAGAAATTCGCCTTCGATGGACTCGGGGAGGGTGTGTTGTTGGAGGTCGTCGGGGGAGACGGCGAGGGCTTGGCTGATCTCGCAGGTGGTGTTGGGGGCGACGGTGACGCCGGCGGCGGTAAGCCATTTGGCGGCGCGGTCGGACTGGAGCTGTTTGCTGGTGTCGGGGGAGTCTTTGACGCCGTCGCCGGAGGCGTTCTTGACGGGGCCGAACTCGTCTTCGCGGACGGTGTCGTAGATGATGGAGGTGTCGCAGAGGGGCAGGGCGTCGAAGACAAAGGTCTCGAGCTTGACGGCGTTGGGTTCGGTGGGTTTGACGGCGTTGCCGTCGGCGTCGATAAACGGGACTTTCTTTTCGGCGCGGTTCCAGGGGAGGCCGAAGCCCTGGGCGTTGAGCTGTTCGACGAAGTCGACGGCGATGACGTGGATGGCGATGGAGCCGGCGTTGAACTTCAATGAGCCGTCGTCGTTGGTGGAGGTGGCGAGTTCGTCGGGGAGGTTGGAGTATTCGATGACGGTGACCTTGCCGTCGGCGAGGCAGAAGTTGCCGACCTTTTCGAGCGGCCCGGCCTTGGGGATCATCTTGGAAGACATCTGGGCTTGGTCGAGGGCGTGAAGCCCGATGAAGAGAGGATCGACGACGCGGACGAGGGGGTTGTCGACCTGGATGTAGGAGACCTGAGTGATGCCGCGCTGCTTCATGTCGGCGATCGCGCCGGAGGTGTGCAGGGCTTTGAGCGAGCCGCCGTGGCCGTTGGGCGACAGGGCCATGGAGGCGGGGTCGGCGAGGAGGACGTCGCCGGTGGTCATGTCCATGGCGGGCATCATGGCCTGGGGGAAGATCATGACGTTGGCGGGGTCGAGCCCGAAGTGGTGGTTGGCTTCGAAGAAGGCGCGGGTGTCGGCGTCGTTGACGTCGGAGGTCATGAGGTAGAGCGGGACGTCGGTGCCGTACTTGCGTTTGATGCCGAGGAGGTATTCGGCGAAGACCTGGAAGAGCGGGGCGTTGCGGATGGGTGTGCCGGGGAAGGTGCCCTTGGGGCCGTCCCAGCCGAGGCGGGTGCCTTGGCCGCCGGCGACGCAGAAGGCGGCGACCTTGCCGTCACGGATGAGCTGCTCACCGAGGGCGTGGGCTTCGGCGTATTTCGCTTCGAGGTCGGGGGTGGGGGTGTGCGGGTAGGTCGGGGCGGGCTCGATGGTTTCGGGCAGCGGGATCGTGGGTTTCTGTTTGACGTGGGACTTGATGAGGCGGGCGAGTTCGTCCCAGTCGATGTTCTCGATCTGGGTGAGGAGTTGGTCCTTGCCGGCGTCGTCGAGGGTGTCGTAGAAGCGGAGGACCTGGGTTTGGCCGATGGCGTCGAGGGCGGACTGGGCGGTGGCGAAGCGGTCGGCGAGTGCGGGCATGGCGGTGGGTTCCGTGGCGGAGGGCTTAATGGTGGCGGGTGCGTCGGTCTGAAGGAGCCGGGCTGCTACGCGGCCCTGGGGTGTTGCGGGTCTGGCCAGGCCCGCGTAGCGGGCCGGCTAGTGGGACGAACGTGGGAGAGATTAGGGCTAGGTTGTATCAGAGGGTGTCGGGTGGATGGGCGTGGGGGAGGAGTGGTTAGCGGAAAGGTGACAGGCGGGCGGACCCACGCTCGGAGAGCGTGGGCTTCTTCGGTGGGCAAAGATCAGTGTCGGGCGGGTGGGGGTGGGACGTGGGTATTGGAGGATTGGTAGAGCACGTGGCCCACAAAGAAGGGGCCGAGGTTGGTGAGGTATTGGCTGGTCTGGATGGTGCCGCGCATGGTTTCGACGAGCTTGGAGAGCGGGGCGAGGTCGGGGCCGAGGAGCCCGATGGTGAAGTCGTTGTCGTGGGCGTCGAGGCCGTGGGAGGCGAGGCGGATGTCCTGGGCGAGTCGGGCTCGGCCGTAGGCCATGCCGAGGGTGCCGTGCTCTTTGAGGATGTCCATCTGTTCGGGCCGGGGGAGGCGGGCGAACGCGCCGCTGCGTCGGAGGGGGTACCAGACCGCCCAGGGGCAGGCGGGGTCGAGGGCGTGTCGGCGGGGGCGGTGCTGGAGGGTTTCGGGCAGGTCGTGTTCGTAGCCGATGGAGTAGGTGCGCCCGATCATGGTGAGGTCGGGGCGGGGCGTCAGTTCGGTGAAGGGGGGTTGGCGGAGGAGGTCACGGATGGGGCCGGCGAGGGCGGAGGGGTCGGGGGTCAAGGTGAGCACGGCGATGCCGAGCGGGTCGTTGACGTTGCGGTAGACCACGGCGTCGAGGGGGGCGTTCGACGCGGCTGAAGCCGCGTCGCCTCGTGAGTGGGTTACGGCGGAGGTGACAGCTTGGACGACGGCGGGCTCGTCGTGGCAGTTGGTGTAGGCGAGGAGTTGGAGAAAAAGGCGGTCGCTGGAGCGGGCGTCACGGGCGCCGCGCTCGGCGGGGTCGGGGTCGAAGGGGGGCGGGGCGGGTTGGGCGGGTGGGGCGGTTGAGGTGTCGGACATGGAGCGAGTTTATGGCGCAAAACAAACCCACGGTCAGAGACCGTGGGCTTCGAGGGGTGGTGGGTTGGGGTGGGTCGCGACTTAGCCGAACCAGGGGAGCCAGGTGTCGAAGACGGCGTTGACGCGGAGCCAAGTGTAGCCCACGCCCGCGGCGAGGATCACGAAGGCGGCGAAGAGCAGTGCGGTGTAGACGTTGGGGCCGGCGGAAGATTGGGCCATGGGGTTTGCTCGGGTCCTGGTGAGTGGGTGGGGTTAGATGCCGCTGCCGGCGGAGATGGAGTCGCCGGGCTTGACGTCGCCCTGGACGAGGCTGAGCTGGCCGACGGCGAGGCCGCGTTCGACGGTGAGGATGGTGAGCTCGCCGAGGAAGTTGTCGCCGCGGTGGACGCGGAAGACCATGTCGGCGGCGACGCCGTCACGCTTGCCTACGTTGATCTCGACGAGGGTGAGGTTGTCGAGGGGGCTCTGCACGCGGGTGACCTGACCACGGATGTCGGGGGCGACGGGCGGGAGGGCTGAGGCGGCGGCTTCACCACCGAGAGCCTGCTCGGCGGCGGCGAGCTTGCCCTGGAGGGTGTCGACGACGGCCAGGGTGGCGGTCTGGTCTTCCTGCAGCTTCTGAACCTGCAGACGCAGCACCGCGAGGTCCTGCTCCTTCTGGGCGTTGTTGGCGGTCAACTCAGCGATCTGGGTGTTCTGCTCGATCTGGGTCTTCTGGGCGGTAAGCAGGTTGTCGGAGAGGGTCTTGATGCGGCCGGCCTGGGCGTCGAAGACGCGGGTCAGGACCTGGTTGTTGGCCTCGGCCTTGGCGAGGTCCTGCTCGAGGGTTTTCTTTTCGTCGGAGATGCGGTTGAGCTCGCCCGTAATGCTGATTAACTCATTGTCACGCTCGGTCTGCGTGGTCTGGAGGGCTTGGAGCTGGGCGTCCTCGACGTCGAGCTTCTCAGCGAGTTCCTTGGCGTTGGCGTTGGCCTCGGCACGGGCGGCGGTGACCTGGGTCTGGAGGTCGGCGAGCTCGGCCTCGGTGGTCGTCTGCTGGTTCACAAACGGGATCACCAGGGCGACCAGCAGGATGGATAGCACGGTCACGAGCACGACAAAGGCTTTGGTCAGGATGTTCAAGGTGGGGTCCTTAACGGCGGGGAGTCGGGCGGAGAGAGTCGCCGGGGCGGGGGTGGCCGGGCGGCGGGGGCAGCGGTTGTGAAACGGCGGCCGAGTGCGGTTCGCCGAGCCCTATTGGTGTACCCGCTGGCCGGTTGTGTGTCAATGGAAACCGGGTGAGGCGAGGGGCTTGGGCGGGGTTCTCGGGCGTGGAACGGGAGACGTCACGGCGTCGTCTTGGTGACCTGGAGCACGCCGGCGGCGGCGGTCAGGCGGACGTTGGGGTCGGGGTCGTCCAGCAGCAGCACCAGCCGGTCGTGTGCCGGGGGGTAGTTGGTGGCGGCGAGGGCGGCGGCGGCCTGGGACCGGACCGCGGCGGCGACGTCGGCGTGGGCGGCGGGGTCGTTACGCAGCTGCTGGTAGCGGGCGACCTGCCCGGCGAGGAGGGCGACGGCCCGGTTGTCGACAGCGGGCTGACCCGTTGAGGTCGTGGTGCCGCGTGCTCGGCGGGCCTGAGCGAGCTGGCTTCGGGCGCGGGTGATGTACCGCTCGATCAGGTCGCGGACGTCCTCGGCCTGGTAGTCGGCGGCCTCGAACATGACGGCCAGTGCGAGGTGTTCGTAGCCGATGCGGGCCAGGGCCTCGGCGGCGGCTAGGCGGACCTGGATAGGCTGGTTGTCGGGGTCCATGAGGTTGTTGAGGTTGCCCCACATGCCGGTGTCGTTGAGCCGGCCGAGCATGGAGGCGGCGAGCATGCGGACCTCGTCGGCGTCGGAGCGGGTGGACGCCCGGAGGTGTTGCAGCCCGGCGTCGTCGCCGAGCTTGACCAGGGCCTCGGCGAACTGCAGCCGAACGATGGCTTGGTCGAGGGCGGCGGCACGGGGCAGGGGGTGGTCGGAGAGGGCGGTGAGCATGCCGATGGCGGACGGGTTGCCGAGCTCGCCGAGGAGGTAGGCGGCGTTGCCGCGGTGGGTCGGATCGGGGTGGACCAGCAGGTCACCGAGGAGTTCGAGGTCGGTGGTCTGCCCGGTGCGGGCGGCGGCGAAGACGGCGGCGGCCCGCGTCGAGGGGTTGGTCTCGCGGGGGATGCGTGACGCGGCGAGGGGGCCGAGCGCGGGGTCCTGCTGCTGGCCGATAGTGACGTAGGCGACGTAGCGGACGGCAGGGTTGGGGTCTTCGAGGGCGAGCTGGGCGAGGGCGAGAGCGCGCTGCGGTCTTGCGGCGAGGGCTTCGAGGGCGTTGGCGCGGAGGCGAGCGTTGTCGGAGCGGGCGGCGTTGAGGACGGCGGTCGTCGCGGCGGGCTCGGCGGCGATGAGGGCTTCGGAGCGCGGGGGCTCGGCGGGTTGGTTCGTGATGCAGCCGGGGAAGAGGATCGCGAGTGCGATCAGGGCGTAGGGTGTGGGGCGTAGGGCGTAGGGCATGAGGCGTGGGGTGTGGGTCGTGGTGGGGGCGGATGAGTGGGTTCGAGGGAGCCGGGCCGCTATGCGGCCCTGGAGCGCCCCGGGGAGATGAATCTCCCCGCTAAACGTTTGGGGAGGACGGAGAGGAGGGCGAGGGTGAAGGTGGCGAGGGTCAGGACCCACATCGGCCAATCGCCGAGGCGGGCGTAAAGGGTGGGGGTGGCTCGTGCCGGGGAGACGGTGGCGTAGACGATGGTGGGGGCGTTGGTGGCGGGGTCGGCGATGGCAGTGATCCGGCCGTGGGCGTCGATCATGGCGGAGATGCCGCGGTTGACGGATCGGGCCATGGGGATGCCGAGCTCGATGCAGCGGAGAGAGGCGATCTGGAGGTGCTGTTGGGGTTGGTGGGAGGCGGCGAGCCAGGAGTCGTTGTAGAGATTGGCGAAGCGGTCGGTGAGGGTGGGCGGAGCGTCGGGGTTGAAGGGGTCGGGTTCGGAGACGGGGAGGTTGAGCTGACCGGTGGCGAACCAGCCGTCGTTGGTGAGGTTGATCAGGGCGTCGATCTGGTAGGAGCCGTCGGGGGCGAGGGCCATGCTTCGGGTGAGGCGGGGGACGGTGTCCTCGAAGCAGATGGGGGTGGCGAAGCGGAACCCACGGTCAGAGACCGTGGGCTTCTGGGGGATGTTGAAGACGACGGGTCCGGTTCCGGGGGTGAGGGAGTAGTCGAAGTCGTAGGGGGAGAGGTGGTTAAGGACAAGGTTTTTGAGGAAGGCGGGGCCGGGGATGTATTCGCCGAAGGGGACGCGGTGGGTTTTGTCGTACCGGATGGACTGGTAGCCGGTGTCGGGGAGGATGAGGAAGGCGGAGTTGTGGGCGGTGTCTTGTTCGATATCGCGGGCGGGGCCACCGACGAGGAGCGGGGTGTTGAGCTCGGTGGCGAGGCCGGGGCGGGCGTTGTGGTTGGCGAGGTTTTGGAGGGCGGCGGGATTGTTGAGGCCGGCGGTGGCGTCTTGTTGTTGGAAGCCTTCGAGTGCGGTGCGGTAGGCCATGGATCGGCGGAGGTAGGTTTGCAGGGCTTCGGGCTGGTAGGGCCAGGCGCGTTGGGCGAATTGGAATAAGGCGTCGTTGGTGGGGCCGGGGATGGCGGTCTCGGGCCAGACGATGAGGTCGGGTTTGAGGTCGGGGGTGGGCGGGTTGAGGGCGGCGTCGCGGGTCTGGCCGAGCAGGTCACGCCAGAAGAGGGCGAGGGTTTCGGGGTCGTTGGAGTCTTTGTTGGATTGGGGGAGGTCGGTC
>JBCCOW010000107.1:0-7339 GCA_039025195.1 Planctomycetota bacterium | reverse complement strand
GCGCGCGCGGGTAGCGGTTCCCGGCCCGGGTGCGGGGGGAGTGGCCGCCCCTGTCGACGGGGCGGGGGGGGGGGGGGGGCGGCGGGGGGGGGGGCGGGGGGGGGGGGGGGGGGGGGGGTTGGGGGGGGTGGGGGGGGGGGTATGGCGGGTCGATGGCGGGGATGATCGGCGAGGTGCTTCGGCGTGAGCCCTGGCTGGCGGCGCGGCTGTTGGGGTTGTCGCTGGTTGGGTCGGGGTTGCAGGCGGCGGCGCTGATTGGGCTGCTGCTGGTGCTGCGTCGGTTGGAGGGTGGGGTGACGATCGAGTTGGCGGAGGCGAACACGCTTCTGGGGACGGCGTGGTCGGTGCACGCTTACACGGCGTTGTCGGGGCTGGTGGTGCTGCTGGTGGCGGGCGGCGGGGTGATGCTGGCGGCGGAGCGAACGGCGTACGGGTTGGCGCGGGCTTATGCGAACGGCAGTGGGGCGCGGCTGCTGTCCGCGTACCCGGCGTGGGCGGAGGCGGGTGATGTGTGGTCGATCGACCGAGCGACGGGTGTGCCGCGTGCGATGGCGAAGCGGACGAAGCGGGGGACGGTGGCGTTGGAGCGTGCGGTGCGGCTGATGGTGGGTTCGCCGTTGCAGGCGTTGTCGTTTTTGTGGACGGGTGCGATTTTGCTTTGGCTGGAGCCGTTGTTGACGCTGGGTGTGGTGGCGTTGCTGCTGCCGTTGATTTGGCCGGTGCGTCGGATCGCGCTTCGGGTGAAGGAGTTGGAGGTGGCGCGGAAGGGGGCGACGAGCGCGTACGTGGACGAGGTGGAGGGGCGGCTGGACGCGGCGTTGGCGGAGGGTCGGGCGGGGGTGACGGTTGAGGGGGTGGTGGATTCGGTGGGTCGGCTGACGGTGCATCGGTACCTGCGGCTGCGGGCGGAGGCGGCGAATCGGTTTTACGGGTTGGCGGGGCTGGGCGCGGGGATCGTGGGGGCGATGGTGTACTTCCGTTGGTGGTACGGGGAGGCGGAGCTGCCGGTGGCGCAGATCGTGGTGTACTTCGCAACGCTGCAGGTGGCGATGTTCAGCGGGACGTCGCTGGTGAGCAAGGCGACGCGGTTTGCGAAGTTTTACCGGCGGGTGAAGGGGCATCGGGATGCGTGGGCCGAGGCGATGGTGGAGCGCGAGGTGGCGGGGGTGAAGCTGCCGATGGCGGTGAAGGGGCCGGACGTGCGGGGGGTGGTTGCGGAGGCGGAGGGCGAGGCGGACGCGGTCAAGGTGAAGCGCGACGAGGGGGTGCTGGCGGCGGTGGGGTGGTTCCCGCTGCGGACGGTGAGCGGGTTTGCGGCGACGACGGTGTTGGACGTGTCGAGCAAGCGGTTCGGCGCGGCGGTGGCGGCGACGGCGGTGGTGGACGGCGCGGACGCGGCGGCGGTGGCGGCGCGGCTGGCGGAGGTGCGCGAGGAGGGCGCGGGGCTGGTGGTGATGACGGAGCGTGCGGCGGCGGCGTTGGGCGCGGGGCTGGACGCGGCGGTGGCGGGGCTGGGTGAGCGGTGGGTGGCGGTGTATTACGAGCTGGAGACGGAGGGTGTGATCGGGCGGTTTGGCGAGGCGTGGGCGGCGGTGGTGGGCGCGGGTGTGGGCGGGGGGCCGGCGTTGGGGCCGAGCGCGTGGGTGGACGGTGAACGCAAGGCGGTGCGGGCGCGGGTGCAGGCGTGCATCAGCGCGGCGGCGGTGGACGAGGAGGATGATGATGAAGAGTGAGGTGGGGGATGGAACATGGAACGTGGGGGATGGAACATGGAACATGAGGGACGGGGCTTGGGGTTTGGGGGAGTGGATGAAAGGCGGGCGTGGGAAGCGGGGCCCTTCGGGCCTCCGGCTGCGCGGGGGTTGGTGGCGTGGATGGGTGGATGGGGCAGCCGTGGTTGGGCAGGGGGTGGGGCGGGCGGTTAGGCTTTGCGGCTCGGATGGCTGAACGGGTTTTGATTACGGGCGGGGCGGGGTTGATTGGGCAGGCGACGGCGCGGGCGCTGGTGGGTGGCGGGCACGAGGTGGTGGTGCTGGATTTGCCCGAGCAGGTGGCGCGGGCGGGGGCGATGTTGCCCAGCGGGGTGGAGGTGGTGGCGGGGACGATCCTGGATCGCGCGGCGGTGAAGCGTGCGGCGGCGGGGTGCACGGCGGTGGTGCATCAGGCGGCGCGGCTGGGGGTGCGGCGGACGGAGGCGGACCGGCTGGGGTGTCTGCGGGTGAACATCGAGGGGACGGCGGAGGTGCTGGACGCGGCGGTGGCGGCGGGGGTGCGGCGGGTGGTGTTTGCGTCGAGCAGCGAGGTGTATGGCGAGCCTTTGCGGAACCCGATCGAGGAGGGGGACGTGACGCAGGGCAAGACGGTGTACGCGGTGAGCAAGCTGGCGGGCGAGGAGCTCTGCTGGGGGTTTGCGCAGAAGTGCGGGGTGGAGGCGGTGGTGCTTCGGTACTTCAACTGCTACGGGGCGGGGCAGGTGAGCCAGTTCGTGGTGCCGCGCTGGGTGTGGGAGGTGGCGCACGGGCGGCGGCCGATCGTGAACGGGGACGGGTCGCAGGTGCGCAGCTACACGTACGTGGACGACACGGCGGCGGCGACGGCGGCGGCGGTGACGGTCGTGGGGGCGGCGGGTCGGACGCTGAACATCAGCAACGGGTCGGAGCCGGTGAGTCTGTTGGAGCTGGCGGCGCGGGTGATCGCGGCGGCGGGGAAGACCGGCGAGGTGGAGCCGGACGTGCGGGCGGACTTTGCAGGGACGGACCGGGCGAAGGAGCGTGAGATCGACCAGCGGTTCTGCCACGGCGAGCTGGCGCAGGAGGTGCTGGGGTGGAAGCCGACGGTGTCGCTGGAGGCGGGGCTGGGGCGGATGGTGGAGGCGATGCGCGAGGGGCGGCTGTTTGAGGATTGGGCGGCGTAGGGATGTGGCGGTAAGGGTGGTCGCGAACTGGAGGCGAGACGCTTGGGCCACGCGGAGAAGAGGTGCGAGCCGAGCAGACGACGGCGGGCGTTGGCGATCGCCTTGGTAGTCGGTTCGGTGGCGGTGCTGGTCGCGTTTGTGTTCGCGAGCGAGCGCCTGCCGTGGACGCGGTGGCACGAGCGGTGGAACTTTGCGAATCAGGCGCTCATGATCGCGCTGGCGATGGGGCCGATCTGTTTTGGTCTGGTTCGCGGGCGTGAGTACGGGCTGAGGGTTGGCGATTGGCGGCGACGGGTTGCGGTGGGGCTGGGGCTTGTTGCGGTGGTGCTGCTGCCTGCCGTAGTGGTTGGCGGGATGACGGGCGGGCTTTCGTGGGACCCGCAGCTGACGCGTTATCCGATCGCGACGCCGTTGTTTCAGCTGGTTTTCGTGGCGTTTGGGGAGGAGTTTTTCTTTCGCGGGCTGTGCCAGAGCGAGCTGAATCGGGCGTGGGGCCGGCGGATGCGGCTTGGGCGGACGCGGTTCGGCTGGGGCGTGCTCACGATCGCGCTGGTGTTTGGCGTGGGGCACCTGCTCAACCCGTGGTGGGGTGGCGGCGATGGCGTGAGTTGGCTGGGCTTATTCTCGGCGGGTGGGTTTGCCTTGGCGGCGGGTCTGCTGCGCGAGCGTTTCGATGGGCTGGTGGTGCCGGTGATCCTGCACGCCGGGGTGAACTTCTACTTCGTGTGGATCGATGGCACGCCGACGAGCGACTGGGTGTACGCCGGGTCGCTGGTGCTGGTTTATGGGCTGATTGTTCTCTGGCTGGCGATCGAAGGTCGGGGGGATTCGTCGGAGGCGGGCGCGATGGCTGGCGGGGCGGGGGCGGATGAGCGATCATCCGTGGCATGATTGACACGGATGTCTGGCGGAAGCGGGTGGCGGATCGTGAGATGATGGTGGGCGTGGTGGGGCTTGGGTACGTGGGGTTGCCGTTGATGGTGGCGTTTGCGGACGCGGGGTTCGGGGTGATCGGCTACGACGTGGACCCCCGGAAGGTCGAGCACGTCAACGCGGGGACGGTGTACATCGAGCACCTGGGCGACGAGGTGATGGGCAAGCTCGCGGGGTCGGCGGAGGTGGAGGCGACGACGGAGGTGGGGCGGCTGGCCGAGGCGGACGCGGTGTTGATCTGCGTGCCGACGCCTCTGACGCGGCATCGTGAGCCGGACATGACGTACGTCGACAGCACGGCGGCGGCGCTGGGCAAGGTGGTGCGCAAGGGTCAGTTGATCGTGCTGGAGTCGACGACGTACCCGGGGACGACGCGGGAGGTGATGGTGCCGCGGCTGGAGGCGGGGGGGTTGAAGGCGGGCGAGGACTTTGCGGTGGCGTACTCGCCGGAGCGCGAGGACCCGGGGAACGCGAAGTTCAAGGCGACGCAGATCCCGAAGGTCGTGGGCGGGTTGACGGAGCGGTGTCTGGACGCGGCGGACGCGTTGTATTCGGCGGTGGTGCCGGGGACGGTGCGGGTGAGCTCGGCGGACACGGCCGAGGCGACGAAGCTGCTGGAGAATATTTTTCGGTCGGTGAACATCGCGCTGGTGAACGAGCTGAAGACGGTGTTCGAGCGGATGGGGATCGACGTGTGGGAGGTGATCGATGCGGCGGCGACGAAGCCGTTCGGGTACATGCCGTTTTATCCGGGGCCGGGGCTGGGCGGGCACTGCATCCCGATCGATCCGTTCTATCTGACGTGGCGGGCGCGGGAGTTCGAGGTGCCGACGCGGTTTATTGAGCTGGCGGGCGAGATTAATACGGAGATGCCGAGCCGGGTGATCGGCAAGGTGGTCGAGGCGTTGAGCGACCACGGCCGCGCGCTCAAGGGGGCGCGGGTGCTGGTGGTGGGGCTGGCGTACAAGGCGAACGTGGACGACATCCGCGAGTCGCCGTCGCTGCGGCTGATCGAGCTGCTCAAGCGCGGCGGGGCGGACGTGAGCTACCACGACCCGCACGTGCCGCGGCTGACGCCGACGCGGCACTACGACCACGACATGGAAAGCGTGGAACTGACGGCCGAGGCGATCGGCGGGTTTGATGCGCTGCTGATCGCGACGGCGCACGCGGCGGTGGACTACGCGGCGATCGGCGAGCACGCGCGGTTGGTGGTGGACACGCGGTACGCGATGGCGCGGCACGGCGTGGGGCCGGGCGTGGCAAAGGCGGATGTGCGGTTGGCTTGATTGCGAGAGTGACTAATCATCGTTCCGGCGAACATCATCGAGGATTCGTTTGAGCGGGACCAAGACGCGGTGCATCGCAAGAACTGAGAACACACACGCAAAGCCGAGTAGGCCGAGCAAAATGACAGCAATTGATGACTCCTTGTCGACAATCATCAAGGCAATGCTGATAACGGATGCAGCGGTTAATCCATAAACGGCTCGAAGCATAAACTGGACGAGCGTGCGATCGAGGTCATGAGCTGCGAGGCGTCGGAATATTTCCCGGTCAAAGAACGAGACAACGATAGCTGTTGCAGTTCCAAGAAATCCAGCAAAGATTGAAGTAACGCTTACGACAGCGCCAAGTGCAGCAAGATATGCGCTCTGATCTACCGCGACAGATCGGGACACAACCAGGAGTATCACCGCCCCGATAAATCCTCCGAGTGCCGGGTACGCTCTTTCGAGTGACCCACTCATGGCGTCTCCGCGCTATCCGATGAGGTGGATTGAATGAAGCTCGATCTCACCTGGTCGCCGGCCTGGTCCCACGCCTCACGTGCAAGCACATAGCATCGGTCTTGCCATGCAGTGACCGTAGGGATTGTGGACATATCGACCTTAAACTTCACGGATAGGCGATCCTTAACGAAGTCTAGTTCGACGCGTTCGCGACCGTCGGCGGCGTATCCAGTCATCTTGAGAGACTCGACGGTCTCTTCAAGTTCTGGGTGTTTCTGCACCGCCTTCACTACATCGATGAAGAACTGTTTGGTCGCCGCTTTTAGCTTGTGAGACTTGCCTTTTCGGGTGCCATAAACAATCTCTGCATAGTCGGCATCGAAGCGACGCGCATTTTCTGTGATGTCGCGTACGGACGGGTCTTCGACAATTGACCAGCGGTCGGGTTTCGCGACTTTGATATCGATTCGCTTGGGTTCGCGCAGTTTGGCGAGCTTGGATGAGAAGTCTGTGCGCAGCACAGGAAGCATTATAAGTCGGTCGTCTTCGCTGCAGAATCTCTCTAGATAGGCCCTGAGCTGCGTCCAGCCAACTTCTTGCGCGCTTCCTTGAAAGGCAATTGTTTTGTATTTCGGAACAACTAAGAAGTGGGCTGTCTCAGTCACCACTTTACCCGGCGACAGCGGTACATCACCAAACGATCCTGTTTCATCTCCTTCTGCAATACGATCATTGGGCCGCAAGCGTCGGAGCTGGCCAATCCAAAGACCTTTATCTTTATCAAGAATCTTGTACTCCCCAAGCAGTAGAGAGTCGGAACCGATCGTTTTGGCTCGATCATGCCGTCTCGCGATTTGTTTCAAGACAGCGTGAACGCGCGTGTCAGTTCGACGTTCGCCGTCGAAGGCCGCGCGGAAGAAGTTGAAAGTGATCTGCTTTATCTCTGGCATGTTGCTCCCGGATTCGGTCTAGTTCCGTTTAAGAGTGTAGCGGGCTCTTAGAGGACGATAGAACGACGAATGTTTAAACTCTTGCGATGCGGACGGCGATTGTGCATGAGTGGGTGACGGGGTGGGTGGGGTCGGAGAAGGTGTTAGGGGCGCTGGCTTCGATGTATCCGGAGGCGGTGATTTATCTGACGGTTTATGACCCGGCGGTGCTGGGGGCGTCGCCGCTGCGGGGGCGGGATGTGCGGGTGAGTTTTTTGCAGGGGCTGCCGGGGGCGCATCGGTATCACCGGTATCTGCTGGGGCTGATGCCTTTGGCGGTGGAGCAGCACGATTTGAGTGGGTATGACCTGGTGGTGTCGTCGAGCCATGCGGTGGCGCACGGGGCGATCGCGCGGGCGGAGGCGACGCACGTGTGTTACTGCCACACGCCGATGCGGTATGCGTGGGACTTGTCGGGGCGGTATGCGGCGGAGGCGGGTCGGGGGGTGAAGGGTTTGGCGTGGCGGGCGACGATGCACCGGCTGCGGGTGTGGGACGCGGCGTCGGCGAGCCGGGTGGACAAGTGGGTGGCGAACAGCGGGGCGGTGGCGGAGCGGGTGCGGCGGTGGTACGGGGTGGAAGACGTTTCGGTGGTGCACCCGCCGGTGGCGGTGGAGCGGTTTGAGGGGGCCGAAGAGCGCGGGGGGTATTACCTGGTGGCGGGTCGGTTGGTGGGGTACAAGCGGGCGGACCTGGCGGTGCGGGCGTGCGCGGCGACGGGTCGGGAACTGGTGGTGGCGGGGGACGGGCCGGAGCGGCGGCGGCTGGAG
>JBCCOW010000106.1:0-7570 GCA_039025195.1 Planctomycetota bacterium | reverse complement strand
CTACGACGACCTGTCGAAGCAGGCCGTGGCTTACCGCCAGCTGTCTTTGCTCTTACGCCGGCCCCCTGGCCGCGAGGCCTACCCCGGCGACGTCTTCTACCTCCACTCCCGCCTCCTCGAACGCGCCACCAAGCTGAGCGACGAGAATGGCGGCGGCTCGCTTACCGCGCTGCCCATCATCGAAACGCAGGAAGGCGACGTCTCCGCCTACATCCCCACCAACGTCATCTCGATCACCGACGGCCAGATCTACCTCGAGCCCGACCTGTTCTTCGCCGGTGTCCGCCCCGCGATCAACGTCGGTATCTCCGTCTCCCGCGTCGGCTCCTCCGCCCAGATCAAGGCGATGAAAGAGGTCGCGGGCACGCTGAAGCTCGACCTCGCCGCCTTCCGCGAGCTCGAGGCCTTCGCCCAGATCGGTACCGATCTCGACGCCGCCACCCAGAAGCAGCTCGACCGCGGCCAGCGCATGGTCGAGCTCCTCAAGCAGGGCCAGTACCTGCCGATGGACGTGATCGACCAGGTCATCCAGATCTTCGCCGCCAACAAAGGCTTCCTCGACAGCCTGTCTCTCGACCAGGTTGAGCCCTTCGCCTCCGCCCTCATCGAACATTTCCAGGGTGCCGGTAAGGCCATCCGCGACGAGCTCGCCGAAGCCAAGACCCTCAAGGGCGGCGACCTCGCCGACAAGCTCGCCAAGTCCATCGAAGACTTCAAGACCGGCTGGTCGGCCTAGCGATGCCCGCCGTGAAGTCGGAGGCACGCTGGAGTCAGCCTCTGGTCTGTTAGGGCAACAGCGGTGCATACGGAATACGACAAGCAGCGTGAACACGTCGCCGAAGAACTCCAGTCGGTCGGGGCTATTCGCCGTTACCGTTTGCTGATACTCGGCGCTTCCGATGAGAAGGCCGCAGGGCGATTCCTGCCTTTTCTCCCCGTCTTCATCATGCTGCCGATCGTGGCCGGCGCATGGGTCGAAAACCACCTCGGCAACTGGACCTTTGTGGTCGTCTTGGTCGCACTTTGTTTTGATGTTTGGCTGTTCATGAAGGTGCTACGCTGGGCTGGGCTGCATGGACTCACGCACGCAAAGCTCCGCGGCCGAGTCTGACGCGCTGCCCACTTCGCCTCGCCTCTGCAGAGCGTCTAAACGCGTCCTACCCATCAGGGCAGCAGCAGCAACACCAGCAGTGCCACAATCACCATCAGGCACGCGCTGCCAAAGATGATCGTCCACGCCAGCCACGGCCTCGGACCGCCTTGCGTGGTGGGGTTCTGGTCATCGACCAGCGGTGGAGGGGAGTGGTCAGCTTGTGTTTGATCCATATTTGATGGTAGCCACATAGTACGGCGTCCAGAAGACGATCAGCGTTTGGTGGGTGGATTGTTTCTGCGCTGCACCGCAGCGCCCAGGGTTCTGTTTCGGGAAAACGATTCAAGCGTGCACTGCTTCGACGTCTACAACAGAGGTCAGCAGCTGGCTGTTGAGCCGTGATCGGTGGATGCTCGGTCTACGCTCAGCGTGCGGGTTGTCGGCGAACGCGTCGTATAAACTCGGCGGATCACCCACAACTGATCGTCGTGTGGGTACAAGAGGGAAGCGAAGCACGTTTGCCGAGTGACAGCAACATGAAGCCAGACTTTATCTGTATCGGTGCTCAGAAGGCGGGTACCAGCTGGCTGTACGAACGGCTGAGTGAGCACCCCGCGTTCTCGATGCTCCCGGTCAAGGAGCTGCACTACTTCGATCGATCAACGGAATACCAGACGCTGGATTTCCTCGCCAAGACGCGACTGATCGACCGACTTAAAGAACCGAAGTACGCCGCCCGGGCGGTCAAGAGAATCCTGCGTTCGCGTGATCGACAAGAAGCGCGGTGGTGGGCACGCTTCTATTTCAGCAATTACTCTGATCGCTGGTACAAATCGCTCTTTGCCCGCACGACCGGGCTGACCGGGGATATCACGCCCGGCTACGCGATCCTGGAGTCCGAAGATGTCACGCGGCTGCACGCGGTGGCACCCGACGCCAAGATCGTGTTGATGCTCCGAAACCCGATCGATCGGGCCTGGTCGATGTTCCGTTTTATGGCCAAGCGTGGTGGGCCGACGGACCTGAACGACTATTCGCTGTTCCAGGCGTTTGTCACTGCGCCGGCGCAGACGCTGCGGTCGGACTACATCCGGACGATCGATCTTTACCGTAAGCATTTTGATTCGAGTGCGATGCTCATCGGGTTTTACGATGCGATTGCTGAGCAGCCCGGTACGCTGTTTTCAGCGATCACCCGATACTTGGGCGCGGATGAGGCCGGCGATACGATCAACCTGCGGCAGGTCACAAACCGGTCGCTTCAAGCCGACATGCCCCATGCTCATCACGCGTTCCTGATCGAGATGTATCGTGGCGTAGTTGAAGAGCTGGCCGATCGATACGGAGGCTACGCCGCACGATGGGCTGCTTCGATCTCGGGGCCGACTGATGAGGGGACGGGCTCAGCGTCACTGCCCACGCCCGTGACATACGCCTAGCCCGACCGCGTGGCTACAGTGGGCGTTGTCATGGTTGGAAGGGCGAACGACGGGAGTACGTTCGCTTGAGCGAGAATGCAAGGCCACGGGCCGGTGCCCGGCGTTAAGCCTGTCCATCAAATGGAGGTCGAGCCTACTCTGACCCTCACGGGTAAGGGAAATGTCGTAGAGGCGGCTGAAACCTCAATCGCTTTGTCCTAAACTCCATACGAAGCGTCATGGTCTGGGTTTAGACCTCTTGGAAAGGACTACTGCACACATGGATACCGCCACCACGCCCGACACCGCGACGCTTCACCTTGGCGACCAGTCCATCGACCTGCCCGTCCACGTCGGCACCGAAGACGAACACTCCATCGATATCTCCAAGCTCCGGGCTCAGACCGGCTACATCACCCTCGACGAGGGCTACCGCAACACCGGTTCGGTCCGCTCCGATATCACCTTCATCGACGGCGAGGCCGGCATCCTCCGCTACCGTGGCTACCCGATTGAAGACGTCTGCAAGAACCTGACCTTCATTGAGACAGCCCTGCTCCTGATCAACGGCGAGGTCCCGACCGCCGACGAAAAGCAGGCCTTTTCTGATCTGCTCACCAAGCATCAGATGATCCACGAGGGCGTCCGCCGGACCTTCGACGGCTTCCCCGACACCGCCCACCCGATGGCGGTGCTCTCGTCCATGATCAACACGATCTCCTGCTACCAGCCCAAGATCATGAACCTCGAAGACGAGGGCCTGTTCTTGGAGACAGCGGCGATGCTGATGTCCAAGGTCCGCACCGTCGCCGCCGCCGCCTACAAGACCTCGGTCGGGCACCCGCACATGTACCCCGACCCGAAGCTCTCCTACTGCGAGAACTTCCTGCACATGATGTTCTCCGTGCCGCGCGACCGGCACCAGCCCGATGAAGACGTCCTCAAGGCCCTCGACCTTATCCTGATCTTGCACGCCGACCACGAGCAGAACTGCTCGACCTCGACCGTCCGCATGGTCGGCAGTTCCGGCGCCAACCTCTTCGCGTCGTGTGCCGCCGGCGTCTGTGCGTTGTGGGGCCCGCTCCACGGCGGGGCGAACGTGGCCGTCCTCGAACAGCTCGAACGCATCCACAAATCTGACCTCGACGCCGCCGGATACCTCGAACAGGTCAAGCAAAAGAAGGCCCTGCTCTACGGCTTCGGGCACGGCGTCTACAAGAACTACGACCCCCGCGCCCGCGTCCTCAAGTCTTCCGCCGACGCCGTCCTCGCCAAGCTCGGCGTCAACGACCCGCTCCTCGGCATTGCCCGAGACCTCGAAGAGAAGGCTTTAGCCGACGACTACTTCGTCAGCCGGAAGCTCTACCCGAACGTCGACTTCTACTCCGGCATCATCATGCGGGCCATGGGCATCCCCACCGACATGTTCACCGTCATGTTCGCCATCGGCCGCATGCCCGGCTGGATCGCCCAGTGGAAAGAAGTCCGCGACCAGAAGTCCCGCATCTACCGCCCCCGCCAGCTCTACACCGGCCCTGCCGAACGCACGGTGTGACCCATCCATACCGTTCGATGTGTGTGTAGCGGGAGACGCGAAGCGTCCCGCTCTTACCCGCGGGCACCTCCGGTGCATCCGCTACAGAAAAAAAGCCCCCGACACTGAGGGCGTCGGGGGCCGGAGGAGGGTCACGAATTATGGGTGGGGTTACCACTCCAGGTTGCCGGCGCTCTGGTACTCGGTGACGCGGGTCTCGAAGAAGTTCTTCTCCTTGGCCAGGTCGATGGTTTCCGACATCCAGGGGAACGGGTTGCGGGAGCCGTACTGCTTGGGCAGGCCGATCTTCTCGAGACGGCGGTCGGCGATGTACTGGACGTACTCGACGAACAGGTCGGCGTTGAGCCCGAGCACGCCGTCGGGCAGGCAGTCGGCGGCGTAGGCGATCTCGTACTTCACCGCTTGCTGGATCAGCTCGGTGATCTCGTTCTGGAACTGCGGCGTCCACACCTCGGGGTTCTCGGCCTTGATCCCGTTGATCAGGTCGATCCCGAAGTTCATGTGGATCGACTCGTCCCGCATGATGTACTGGAACTGCTCGCCGATCCCGATCATCTGGTTCCGGCGGTGGAAGCTCAGGATCATCACGAACCCGGAGTAGAAGAACAGGCCCTCCATGATCACATAGAACCCGACCAGGTTCTTGAGGAAGGTCTGGATGTCCTCGGTCGTCTCGGTCGTGAAGTCCTCGGCCATGATGCCGGAGGTGAGCTCCATGACGAAGTCGTCCTTGCCCTGGATCGAGTCGACCTCGTGGTACATGTTGAAGACCTCGCGTTGGTCAAGGTTGAGCGACTCGCAGACGTACTGGAACGTGTGGGTGTGGATGGCTTCCTCGAAGGCCTGGCGGAGCAGGTACTGCCGGGCTTCGGGGTTGGTCACGTGCTTGAACACGGCCAGGACGATGTTGTTCCCGACCAGCGACTCGCCGGTGGAGAAGAACCCGAGGTTCCGCATGATCACGAGGCGTTCGCCCTCGGTCAGCTTGTCGGACTTCCAGAGCTCGATGTCCTTCTGCATCGAGACCTCGGTGGGCATCCAGTGGTTGGCGCAGCCGTTGATGTAGTGCTCCCAGGCCCACTCGTACTTGATCGGGCAGAGCTGATTCACATCAACCCGTTTATTGTTGATCAGCCGCTTATTCTGTGGGTCGGCGGGCGGGGCGGAGAGGTCGTACGCTTCGGAGGGGGTGGTGTCGCAGCAGCTCATGGTTTACTTCCTTGTGTTGGGGGTTCTGCGGGGGTTTCGTGGGTTTCGAGGTTTTCTTACGCCAAGACGCCAAGTTGCCAAGACGCCAAGGGGATGGGTTTTTACGTTGCGGCGAGGGCCATTCGTGTCGCTACTTCAGCAGCAACTTTGATAGCTATTTCAATGCTGGTACTTCCAGTTTTCTGCATAGCAGACTTGGTTTTTTCCCAGATGGTTGGGTCTCGTGTATTGGCAAGAAAATCATGTCCTGCATTATTCAGATGGAATAATCGTGCACGTGGAGAAGGCTGTTTGAGTGTCTTAATGACCGTTCCATTTGCAAGATTTGCTTCTACGATCAGATAGCAGTGGTAGTCGATTTCTTCTTGAGAACGCCCGCCAATCCGGACAGCAGGTGCACTTCCTTCTGGATGATCTTCAAGAAGTAGCAGTATTTCTCGGACTAGATCAAGATCGCGTTTCATGGTTTACTCTTCTTGGTGTCTTGGCCACTTGGCGTCTTGGCGTTAATTCACTGCCGATTACTGGCAAGCCTCGCAGTCGGGGTCGTCGATCGAGCAGGCGTTACCGGCGGGGGTGGATCTGGAAAGGTCGGGGCCTGACGCAGCGGGGGGTTTGGAGACGGCTTTCGCGACCTCGGCGGACGCGGACTTGCTCTTCATCCAGCGGGGTTGGTTGCCGCGTTGGCTGGTGTCGCTCGTGGACTTCTCGATCTGTGTGGCGGCCTGAGACCGGAGGTAGTAGGTGGTCTTGAGGCCCTTTCGCCAGGCGTGGAAGTACATGTCGTTGAGCATCTTGCCCGAGGGCTTGGCGATGTAGAGGTTGAAGGAGATGCCCATGTCGATCCACTTCTGGCGGCGGGAGCAGGCCTCGACGAGGTAGAACACGTCGGTCTCGAAGGCGGTCTCGTAGAGCTTCTTGAGATCGGACGGGACGCGGTCGAGTTCCTGGACCGAGCCGTCGTAGTACTTGAGGTCGTCGATCATCTGGTCGTCCCAGAGGTCGAGGCGTTTGAGGTCGTTGACCAGGTACTCGTTGACGATGGTGAAGTCGCCGGAGAGGTTGGACTTGACGAAGAGGTTGCGGTAGGTGGGCTCGATGGACTGATAGGAGCCGGCGATGTTGGAGATGGTCGCGGTGGGGGCGATGGCCATGACGTTGGAGTTCCGCATGCCGTGCTGCTTGACGGCGGCACGGACGGGAGCCCAGTCGAGAGACATCGAGCGATCGACATCGAGGTCGCCGCCGCGGGACTGTTCGACGAGGTCGATGGTGTCGATGGGGAGCAGGCCCTTGGACCACTTGGAGCCGGCGTAGGACTGGTAGGTCCCGCGTTCTTCGGCGAGCCGGGTGGAGCCGAGGATAGCGTGGTAGCTGACCAGTTCCATGGACTCGTCGGCGAACTGCACGGCTTCTTCTGAGGCGTAGGGCAGGCGTTGGATGAAGAGCGAGTCTTGGAAGCCCATGATGCCCATGCCGACGGGGCGGTGACGCTTGTTGGCGTTTTCGGCTTCGGCGGTGGGGTAGTAGTTGATGTCGATGACGTTGTCGAGCATCCGCACGGCGGTCTTGACGGTGTCGGCGAGGAGCTCGCGGTCGAGGCCTTCGGGGGTGGTGTGTGTGCGGAGGTTGATGGAGCCGAGGTTGCAGACGGCGGTCTCGTCTTTGGAGGTGTTGAGGAGGATCTCGGTGCAGAGGTTGGAGTTGTGGACGACGCCGGCGTGGTCCTGGGGGGAGCGGAGGTTGGAGGGGTCCTTGAAGGTGATCCAGGGGTGCCCGGTCTCGAAGACCATGGAGAGGATCTTGCGCCAAAGGGTGAGGGCGTCGATGCGACGGTACTGCCGGAGCTCACCGCGTTCGGCCATGGCTTCGTATTCGGCGTAGCGGGTCTCGAAGGCTTCGCCGTAGAGGTCGTGCAGGTCGGAGACTTCGTTGGGCGAGAAGAGGGTCCAGGGCTGGTTGTTCTTGACCCGTTTCATGAACAGGTCGGGGATCCAGTTGGCGGTGTGCATGTCGTGGGTGCGTCGGCGGTCGTCGCCGGTGTTCTTGCGGAGCTCGAGGAACTCCCCCACGTCGAGGTGCCAGGTCTCGAGGTAGGAGCAGACAGCGCCCTTGCGTTTACCGCCCTGGTTCACGGCGAGGGCGGTGTCGTTAACGATCTTGAGGAAGGGGATGACGCCCTGGGAGGCGCCGTTGGTGCCCTTGATGTGGGAGCCGGTGGCGCGGATGTTGGTCCAGTCGTTGCCGAGGCCGCCGGCCCATTTGGAGAGGGCGGCGTTGTCGCCGACGACCTTG
>JBCCOW010000105.1:0-7593 GCA_039025195.1 Planctomycetota bacterium | reverse complement strand
CCGTTCCGCCCCCCCGCCCCCCCCCCCGCCCGCCGGCCCCCCACCCCGTTTCGCCGGGGCCCTGGCGCCCGCTCCCCCGCGACCCCCTCACCCCCCACAACCCCCGCCCCCTCGGCCCGCAACCGACGCACCGCCACTGCCGCCGCCACCCCCGCCAGCACGGTCAACAACATCAGGCTCAGACTGGTCAGCGGGTTAGCCATATCACACAGCCCCCACCCACCCCGACTCAACCCCGTCCAACGCCCCCCCGCCGACCACTGTCGGCTAAACCACGAACCGTTCTAAACCGGGCCGATCAACCCCGTCCAATAGGCCTCAAGCCGCGATTCGCCCTCAGTCTGAAGTATATCCATGGCCTCTTGGCCGGTCAGCCGACGCAGAACCTCCGAACGCGGTTCTGGATCAGCAATCGACGCCTTCACCCGCTCACGCCACGGCCGCGCCAACCGCAATAGCCTCGGCCAGTCCTCCCCGACCCCATCCAGCGCCAAATCCCGCAGCCGCCCCGCCGCCGCCGCCGACGCCCCTCCGCTGTCCACCGCCACCGTCACGCCTTCCCGCTGCCCACTGGCCATGAACGTCAGTCCCCCTGCGGATGCGTCGTCCGCCCGGTTCACCAGCACTCCGCGTTCCACTGCGGCCGCCGCCACGCTTTCATTCACAGCCGTGTCGCTGGTTGCCGCCACCGCGAGCAACGCCCCGTCGAGGTCCGCCGCCTCAAACGCCCGCTCCACCCACACCACACCCCGATCAATGAGCTGATCCAGCGATTCGGAACCGCTCGGCGACACCACCACCACCTCCGCCCCCGCGTCGTGCAGCACCCTAGCCCGCTTCACCCCCACCGGCCCGCCACCCACCACCACGCACCGCCGATCTCCCAACTCCAGCATCACGGGTACACGAGCCATCGCGCCATCCTAACCGGCACCAAGTCCACCGCTGCCCGCTCTACCCGAGAGCAGGCTCGGCTCGCTGCCCCAGAACTAAAACCACAATCTGACAAAAAGACCCTTGATCGTAATCCACTAGTTGATACTTTATCTCAATAAGTGATCCCGCACCCGGATCGGGGCGGAGGCCAAACCACCGGGCCCTGCGGGGCGGGCAGGGCTCGGCACACCGGAGAAAGATTTCCGAGGTGTTCTGGGGACTTCCGGAGGCTTCCGGCGGCCTCTCAAGGGCTTCCAGGGGTCCGAGGCACTGCGGGCCACTGACTCGGAGGGGGATTCAGGAGGGTACCGGGGGGCCGGGAGGCCTCGGTGGGGAAGCTGGGGGTTACCACAGAGCAGGGCTGCCGCGGCCCTGCTCTGTTTTTTTGCCCTTCCGCCCGCCTGGGGTGAGCCGCTTGGCTTAACCCGCCAGCTCACCGACTTCGCCAACGCGTCGCTGCTCCCGAGCACTCAAGCGGTAGCTGGTCCAGATCAGGGCGAGCAGAACGATCAAAAGGATGGCGAGCGTCCGCTCGAACCGGCTTGCCACAAACGGGTAGACCACCCAACGCATTCCTACAGGCAGGTCCGCCCACGTCAGCCATGACCACACGGTCCCCCCGTCCGCCCAGACGCCTACGGCGACACCGCCCAACGCAATCACACCCATGGCCAAACCCGACAACGACACCCCCAACGACACCCCGATCCCCGCCCACACGAACAACATACAGCCCATGATCCCGCCCATGCCGATCAGGCCGAGGCCCATCCCCGAAATGCTCACCACGCCGATGCCGACGCCCCCCATCGCGACCACGCCCACCGCCCTCGGCCCGACCGCGATCCAACCCCGGGCCGTGCCCGTGGTCCGCACATCGATCAGCGGGAACTTCGGCCGCAGCCGGTAGCCCACCACCTTGGCGTGCCCGTGGTCCTTCAACGCCTGGAACTCGGCGTCGGCGGTGGACAGGCCTTCGGCTTCAAGGTCCGCGACCTTCTGCGTCAGGTGGTCGTGCAGCTCGGTACGGATGACACGGCCGGCCTCGTCTTTGCGGTTCGCGTACATCAGCACGCGGTCCAGATAGTCATCAATCGCCAGGCTCATGCCGTCGCTCCTTTGGGGTTCGGGGGCAAGTCGCTGTCGGCGACCGGCCCCACAATCTTGTCCATCACCGAAACCAGCCCCGCCCACTGCTCGCGCTGCTTCGCCAGCCGACGCCGGCCCTTCGGGGAAAGCCGATAGACCTTCCGCTGCCGGCCCGTTTCACCGGTCCGCCACGCCGCGGTGACCAGGCCCTGCTCCTCCATGCGGTGCAGCACGGGGTACACCGTGCCCTCGCCGAGGCTCAGCAGCCCCGCCGACCGCTCGTTGAGCTCCTGCACCAGCCCGTACCCGTGTCCCGGCCCCTCGGCCAGCACCGCGAGCAGCAGCGTCTCGATCTTGCCGTCCAGTTCGCGCTTGCCGAGCTTCATGCCTCGAAGCATAAGGCTTTATGCCTCGGAGTGCAAGGGTTGTTGGCGAGGCCTGAGGTGTCAGGGTTGAGGCTTGAGGAAAAACAATCCCCGTCGCGGGCAACGTTTCAGGCCTCACCTGTCATCCCTCACCCCTTAAGCCTTCTTCGTCTTTTTCTTCCGCTTATTCTTCGCCGGCACCAGGTCCCGCAAGACCAGGCTCTTGCCAAAGCACAGCAGCGTGTCCCCCGCCAGCAGCTTGTCCTTCCCCGACGGGTTCGGGATCGCCACCCCGCCCCGCTGGATGTTCAGCACCACGATGTCCCGCTCCCGCAGCGCCAGCTCGTCCAGCGTCTTGCCCGCCAGCTCGCTCTTCCGGTCCACCGTGAACTCCGCCACGTTGTACCCCGCCCGCAGCGACAACTTCTGGTGTAGGTCCACATCCGGGAACCGCACCTGCTCTTCCAGCTCCTCGATGATCGCACCGGCGATATCTGCCCCACTCGCCGCCTCAATCCCCTCCAGCCCCGGCGACGCGTTGACCTCCAGCACCTGCGGCCCGTCCGACGCCTCGAGCATGTCCACCCCCGCCACCCGCAGCCCCATGATCGCCGCGGCGTGCACCGCTGTCCGCTCGTAGTCCTCGTCCAGCTCCACCGCTTCAATGCTCCCGCCGCGATGGGTATTACTCCGGAACTCATCACCGGTGGCCTTCCGACGCATCGCCGCCACCACCTTCCCCCCCACCACCAACGCCCGGATGTCCTTGCCCTTGCTCTCGGCCACGAACTTCTGCACCAAGACGCTCGGCTGCGTGCTCTGCAGCGTCTGCAAAATCGCCTCGGCGATCTTCGTGCTCTCGGCCAGGATCACCCCGACCCCCTGCGACCCCTGCAAGAGCTTGATGATCACCGGCGCCCCGCCCACCCGTTCGATCGCCGGCATCACATCGCCCTTACTCCGCACCAGCGCCGACGCCGGCAGCCCCACGTCGTGACGCGAGAGCACCTGCAGGCTCCGCAGCTTGTCCCGCGCCACCGCGATCGCGTTGGCGGAGTTGAGCGAGAAGACACCCATCTGCTCGAACTGCCGGACGACGGCCGTGCCGTGCGCGCTGATGCTCGGGCCGATCCGCGGGATCACCGCGTCGTACTTCCGCAGCGGCTTGTCCCGGAAATACAGCTTGGGCCCTTTGGCCCGCACCTCGATGGCGAACGCCAGCGTGTCGAGCACCTTCACCTCATGCCCCCGCGCTAGGGCGGCTTCCCTGAGCCGACGTGTCGAGTACAGCTTCGGCCCCCGCGAGAGGATCCCGATCCGGATCGGGGAGCGGTCGTCGACCGTCTTCTGCGGCTCACTCATGTCGGCTCCGTTCGTTTCTTCTTGCCCGGCTTCTCGGTTAACAGAAATTCGGCCGAGGGATCGACCAGCAGGTCCGGCGCCAGCGTGCTCAGCCCCAGCAGCATCCGGCAGGTCATCTTCTGCCGGTCCACCAAACCGAGCTCGATGGTCTTCTCGAACGCCCCGACCCGCAGCACCGTCTGCACGAACAGCCGGTCGTGCGTCTGCCCGTTCGACGACGTCACCGGCCCCCGCCGCGCGATCGGCGCCTCCACCCGCACCACCCGCCGCTTGCCCGACACCCGCTTCCGCGCCGCCACTACCGCGAACCGCACCCGCCCCAGCGGGGCGTCGTCGTCAGCCGGCAGCTCTTCGATCGAGTGATGCACGACATCGATCGCGGAGCTCGCTGCTCCGGTATCCGTCTTGGCCAAGACCCGTTTGATCCCCCAATCCGGCAGCGTTGCCACCTCACGCGTCCCGATCGTTAACCGCTGCGGTCGTGTCATGCCCCAATCGTACCCACCGTTAGCCGATCATCTCGGCGACGGTGTCGCGCTCGCCGACGAGCTCGGCGTTGGTCGCGGCGATCTTCGACTCGGCGAAGGCGTCCATCGGGTGGTCGGTGAGGACGGTATAGCCGCCGGGGGCAGACGGGTCGGTCTTGACCGGGACGCCCGCCCAGAGGCCGGTGGTGAAGCCGTACTCCCCGGTGGACTTCACGGCAACAGAGTGGACCGCACCGGGGGTGCAGAGGTCGCGGACGTGATCGATGAGGGCGTTGCCCGCAGAGGCGGCGGAGGACGCGCCGCGGGCGGCGATGATCGCGGCGCCGCGCTTGCCGACGGTTTCGCAGAATTCCCCTTCGAGGTAGGCGCTGTCGTCGATCACTTCCGGGGCGGGCTTGCCGTCGATCGTGGCATTATGGAACGCGGGGAACATCGTGGGGCTGTGGTTGCCGTAGATGTAGATATCGTTGACCGACGTGACCTGGACGCCGGCCTTCTTAGCCAGCTGCGTCGCAGCACGGTTCTGGTCGAGGCGGACCATGGCGGTCCAGTTCTCCTGCGGGATGCGCTGGCACTGGTTGGCGCCGATCATGGCGTTGGTGTTGGCGGGGTTGCCGACGACGGCGACCTTGGCGGTGGGTTTCGCCACTGCATCGATGGCCTTGCCCTGCCCGACGAAGATCTTGCCGTTGTCCTTGAGCAGGTCGGCGCGTTCCATGCCGGGGCCGCGGGGCTTGGAGCCGACGAGCAGGGCCCAGTCGACGTCCTTGAAGCCGACCATCGGGTCGGAGGTCAGCTCCATGCCGTGGAGGAGCGGGAACGCGCAGTCATCAAGCTCCATGGCCACGCCCTCGAGGGCCTGCATCGCTTTGTCGACGGGGATCTCGAGGAGTTGGAGGATGACCGGCTGGTCCTTGCCGAACATCTCGCCGGCGGCGATGCGGAACAGCAGGGAGTAGCAGATCTGGCCGGCGGCGCCGGTGACGGCAACACGGAGCGGGGCGTTCATATCGGGGCCTCTTCAGAACAAGCAGGACAAGGAGGGCGGTGGGGACGGGTGCGAACCACACCGGCGGCAACCGCGGGGGGAAGAGCGAGTATACCGGTGCCCCGACGCGTGAGCGGGCGGGTGGAATGAGGGTTTACCGCCAGGGATCAGGCGGCGGGCTGAGCGGCGGCAGGGCCCTGGTATTCGGCCGAGCCGAAGCCGCGGACGACGCCGTGGAGCAGGACGGCGTCGTCGCCGAGGTCGAGGCCGCATTCGGGGCAGGGGCCTTCGGGCAGGCCGGTGAGGTCGTAGCCGCAGACGGGGCAGGCGGTGAATTCGTGTCGGAGCTTGGGCGCGTCGAGCCGGCTGTCCATGGACGGCGATGCTAACAACCGGGCCTTGGGGTCGGCCGGGGGTTGGTGGTGGTCGGTTTGATTGTTTTGAACGTTTCGCGGCTGGAGGTGAGGGAGAGCGTGGCCGCGAGGAGGAGGGCGGAGAGGTGAACCGTTGGGCGGGGTGGCCCGGGATGTGCCAGCTGCTCGGCTAGCCGGTGAACTCGGCGTCGAAGAGCTTGTCGATGGCGGCGTCGAGGCGTTCGGGCGTGTCGAGCAGACCCATCTGCAGCAGCCGTCGGGCACGACGCACCGACTCGCTGGGCGCGGTGACGCTGGGCGGCAGGCCTGGTTTATCGGTTGCCGACGCCTGGGGCGGGGCCTTGCTGAGGATTGGGGTGGACTCGGAGTGACGGTGGTGCGACACGATCATGTGCGGACTCCTTCCGGCGGGTGGTTCGGCCATCCAATGGCCTTGTGATCGCTTGGGGGGATGCCTCACAATGGGGCCCCCTTGAGTGGAACGGGCAAGGCAACTATTCCTTGCGGAATTCATTATCAAGTACCGAATAAAGAAAACCTAGAACAATCCGGTGTTTGAGCAATCTTACTTATCCCGGCCTGATCGCGGGTGAGGTTCAGACACGGGCGGCCGAACTGGCCATAATGCCCTCCGGAAAGACCCCGGCTCACGAGCAGAAAGGCGCAGGATGAAGGTTGCGGTTGCTAACGATCACGGCGGGTTCGCGTTGAAGGACGACGTGAAAAACGTGTTGGAAACCCTTGGCTGCGAAGTCCTCGATCTGGGGGCGCACGAGTACGACGCGGACGACGACTACCCCGACTTCGCACGCTACGCCGGCCAGGCGATCCAGCACGGGCAGGCCGACCGCGCGATCGTGCTGTGCGGGTCGGGCGTTGGGGCGTCGGTCGCGGCGAACAAGCTCACCGGGGTGCGGGCGGCGGTGTGCCACGATGTCTACTCGGCGGGGCAGGGTGTGGAACACGACGACATGAACGTGCTGTGCCTGGGCGCGCGGATCGTGGGGCCGGCTCTGATCGACAAACTGGTCAAGGCCTTCATCGAGGCGTCGTTCGACGACAGCGGCCGGTTCCGGCGTCGGCTGGATAAGGTCAACGCGATGGAAGCGGCGGGGTGACCGGTCGCTAGGACAAACCTTATTCATGTGTAGCGGGCGGCACGAAGTGCCCCGCTTCGAGATCGCGTCAAGACGCGGGCCCCTTCGGGGCACCCGCTACACATGAACCGTGCTGGCTCTAGCGACCGGGCTAAACGGCCAGGCGGCTTAGACTGCAGTGATGGCGAGCGAGCCGGACGTGAACAGGATGGCGGGGCGTTGGGGTGTCTACGGGCTGGTCCTGCTGTGGCTGGCGTTGTGGGTGGGCGTGGTGGCGTGGGCGAGCGGCATCGGGGTGGCGGGGGTGGTGCGGGTGTTGGAAGTCTGGGTCGTCGACGGATGGGGGACGGCGGTCGTGTTGGGCGCGGGTTGGGGCTTGGGGTGGTTGGGGGTGATCGGCATGGGCCGGGTTTTGAGTGGTGCGGGACGCGACCCGGAGTTGCGGCGTTTGGGGTCGCGGCTTTGCGGGATGGAGTGGGTGTTGGTGTGGCTGCTGGGTATTGGGGTGTGGCTGTGGGGCGTGGGTCTGGTGGGACGATTGGGGCTGCTGCCGGAACTCGGACTGATGCTGGACGCCGGCACCGCCGCGTTCCGGGTCCACGATCGGTACGCGTCCGGGGCGATCACGGCGGGGCGGCTCGACGTCGTGCTGACGCATGCCCACCTGGACCACATCGTCGGCCTGACGCACCTGCTGTTGCTGGAGCGGCCCGACGGCCGAGCGGTCGAAACCGTGGTCCATGCCCGACCCGAAGTGATCGAAGCGGTGCGGACGCACCTGCTGTCGATGCCGCTGCTCCCGGTGTCGCCCGTCACGCGGCTGGAGCCGCTCGGCGATTCGCTCGAGCTCGCCAGCGGCGCACGCATCACGACGTTCCCGCTGGAGCATCCGGG
>JBCCOW010000104.1:0-7799 GCA_039025195.1 Planctomycetota bacterium | reverse complement strand
GGGGGGGGGGGGGGGCCGGGGGGGGGTTTGGGGGGGGGGGGGGGGGGGGGGCCGTCCCCACCCCCCCGGGGGCCCCATTCGGGGGCGCGGGGGGCGGGGCCAGCGGTTGCGTTGGTGAGTTTGGATGCGGTGGCGGGGCGGGCGAACCGGTGGTCGGCACGGAAGGCGACACATGTGTTCTCGGCCTACGCGGGTGGGGGGCTGGCGGGGGCGGAGGTGATCGGGTATCCGCTGCGGCGGGCGGTGGTGGGGCACCGTCCCGCTGAAGCGGGACGGCCTGGGGGTGATCGGGTGTTGCTGGTGTTTGGGGGCAGCCAGGGCGGGGGGACGATCAACCGGGCGATGATGGAGCTGGCGGGAATGGCGGAGGCGCGCAAGCTGTTGCGTGGCTGGCGGGTGGTGCATGTCACGGGCGAGGCGGACGAGGCGGCGGTGCGGTCGGCATACGAGCAGGCGGGGCTATCGGGTGAGGTGATGGCGTTCTGCGGGGAGATGGGTGCGTTGTGGGGGCGGGCTGATTTGGCGATCTGTCGGGCGGGCGGGGGGAGTGTGGCGGAGGCGTGGGCGAACGCGGTGCCGAGCGTGTTCCTGCCGTACCCGTTCCACAAGGACGAGCACCAGCGGCTCAATGCGCTGCCGATGGTGAACGCGGGGGGGGCGGTGCTGATGAAGGACGCGGTGGACGCCCGGCTCAACGCGTCGGCGTTGGTGGGCCAGCTGAGGGCGTTGATCGGGAACGCGGATCGGTTGGCCGGGATGCGGCGGGTGCTACGGGACCGGCCGATGGTGGACGGGGCGGCGGCGGTGGCGGGTTGGGTGGCGGAGCGGTTGGGGGTGCGGGCGGGCTAGCGGATGGTGGCGACGAAAACGCCGGAAGTGCCGTCGGTGAATTCGGCGATGAACGCGAACTGGCCGCGGTCGTTGAAGGACGACGGTTTGCCGTTCTGCTGGTTCGCTCTGTAGAGGCTGCTGAAGCTGGAGATGGTGCGGAGGTCCTGCTGTTCGGGGGCGTTACTGACGTCGAAGCAGTCATTCGATCGGATGACCAAGACGAGCTGGCCTTCAGGGGTGGTCGACCAGATACCGGCATGGTTTCGGGTGTTGATACCTTCGCCGTTGAGCCTGGCGGAGAACAGGGTCTGTCCCGCGGCATTGAGAAGCGGGAGCCCGAAGGTTTCAAACTTAACGCCGGGTTCGGTGCCGGGTGCCGGTTCGCCGGCGAGGGCGATCAGGGTTGGGGGGTTGTCGGAACCGCCGGTGTGTGACCAGACGCTGGTGTAGGTGCCGTCCGCTCCGGTGAGCTTGGCCATGAAGACGCTGCGGCCGGTGGCGTCGAGGAGGGGATCGACGAGTGTCTGGAAGCGGAGCGGCGGGTTGGTGCCGGGGGCGGAGTCACCGGTGCGGGCGATCAGTGCGGGTCGGCCGATCGCGTCGGCGGCTTCGGACCAGATGCCGTGGGCGTTGGTGCGGTTGATGGTGTCGCCTTGGAGCTCTGCGGCGAAAGCGGTGTGGCCGGTTTGGTTGATGGCGGGGAAGCGGAGCCGGCGGAACGTGACGCCGGATGGTGTGCCGGGTGCGGGATCGCCGGTGCGGGCGATCATGGCGGGTTTGCCGCGGGAGCCAGCGGCTTCGGACCAGATACTTTCGGCATTGGACCGGTCGATGCCGGGCCCGTTGAGGCGTGCTTGAAAGGCGGTGTGGCCGGAGGGGCTAAGGACGAGTGCTCCGAAGCTGCGGAAGGTGACCCCTTGAGCGGTGCCGGGTGCGGGGTCGCCGGTGCGGGCGATGAGTGCGGGCTCGCCGCGGGTCCCGGCGGCTTCAGACCAGATGCCGCGGTTGTTGTTGCCGTGAACGGTGCTGCCGAGGAGAGCGGCTCCGAAGGCGGCTTGGCCCGACGGGTTCAGGACGGGCCTTTGCAGCTTGCCGAAGGTCACGCCCTGTCCGGTCCCCGGTGCGGGGTCGTACGATCGGGCCACGGCGACAAGCGGGTCTGAGGGGTCTTGCGTGGAGCAATAGATCACGCCGATCGGTCGGCTTTTTGGATTTGTGGGCTGGACGACAGCCGAGAAGGCGACCTGGCCGGCGTCACCCATCACGAGGTGATCCAAGTCGCTGAATCGCAGGTCTGCGAGGGGACCTGGCGCCTGGTCGGCGTAGCGGGCGATGAGAAGCAGCCGGCCGGGCTCACGCTCAGCTTCGGACCAGATGCCTTTCCCGTTGGCGTCAGACACGTCGGGCCCGGCGATGTCCCCAATAAAGGCGACCCGGCCCGCGTCATCGAGCACAAGCTGGCTGAAGCCCGAGAACGTGACCCTGGGTTCGGCACCCGGTGCGGGTTGGCCGGTCAGGGCTCGGGTCTCGTAGGTGACTTGTGCGTGGACAGCGCTGCTGGGGGCGGCGATGAGGAGGAAGGTGAGGAAGACGCGGAGTGCGAGAGGGTGCATGGTGGTGGTCCGGAACGGTGTGGGCTGATTCCGGGGAAGGTATCAGAGGTTTCAAACGGTCTGGGGATCGGGCCCGTCCGGGCTTGCCGGCGTAGGATGCGGATGTGAGTTCTGTTGAGATGGATGTGGTTGAGGCGTCGGCGGAGGTGATCGGGGCGGTCGAGGGCTACCTGGCAGAGTGGTTGGGTCGGCGGGGGTTGGGGTCGGCGGCGGGGACGCTGGGGGAGGCAGTCAGTTATGGGTTATTGGGGGGTGGGAAGCGGGTGCGGCCGGTGCTGTGTGTGCGGTGTTGTGAGGCGGTGGGGGGGAAAGTGGAGGATGCGCTGCCGGCGGCGGCGGCGGTGGAGTTGGTGCACGCGTTTTCGTTGGTGCATGATGACTTGCCGGCGATGGATGATGATGCGATGCGGCGGGGTCGGCCGACGCTGCATGTGCATGCGGGGGAGGCGATGGCGATTCTGGCGGGGGACGCGATGCAGTCGCTGGCGTTCGAGGTGTTGGTCGATGGCAGGGCGGACATCGGCGTGGACTTGGTGCGGGAGTTGGCGGGGGCGACGACGGGGATGGTGGTGGGGCAGGTGTACGACACGCTGGGGGATGTGGAAGGGGTGGCGGCGGGGCTGAGCGATCGGGAGCGGTTGGAGCGGGTGCACCGGAACAAGACCGGAGCGCTGCTGCGGGCGGCGTGCCGGATGGGGGCGATCAGTGGGGGGGCGAGCGAGGGGGAGATGGATGCGGTGACGCGGTACGCGGAGGCGATCGGGCTGATGTTCCAGGTGGTGGACGATCTGTTGGATGTGGAGGCGACGGCGGAGTCGGCGGGGAAGGCGACGGGGAAGGACGCGGCGGCGGGGAAGCTGACGTATCCGGGGGTGTTGGGGGTGGCGGGGAGCCGGGCGGAGGTGGAGCGGCTGGAGGCGGAGGCACGGGAGGCGGTAGCGGGGTTGGGGCCGGCGGCGGAATCGCTGCGGGCGTGGTGTGGGTGGCTGGCGAGGCGGGAGCGGTGAGTGATGAGGTTTGAGGCTTGAGACTTGAGGGGTGAGGCTTGGGGGTGGGTGGGGGAGGATTTGGGGGCTTGCCCGCACCCGGCGGGTGGGCTTGGCGTAACATTTGGGAACCGAATGAGCTACGAGCTTTTGAAAACGATCCATGACCCGGGGGATCTCAAGGCCTTGCCGAGCGAGAAGCTGGAAGAGCTGGCCGGCGAGGTCCGTCAGGCGATCTGTGACCAAGTGAGCAAGACGGGGGGGCATCTCGCGCCGAACCTGGGGGTGGTGGAGTTGACGATCGCGTTGCACCGGGTGTTTGACTTTGGGCCGATCGGTGCGGGCCGAGAGGACTTTCTGGACGGGGATCGGCTGCTGTTTGATGTGGGGCATCAGTGCTACCCACACAAGCTGCTGACGGGTCGGCTGGGGATGCTGGGGCAGCTGCGGACGCGTCAGGGAATGGCGGGGTTCCCGGAGCCGAGGGAGTCGGACTACGACCTGTTCAGCGTGGGGCACGCGGGGACAGCGATCTCGACGGCGGTGGGGATGGCGCGGGGCGATGCGCTCTTGGCGGAGCGTCGGGGGGTGAGGGCGCCGCGGTCGGTGGCGGTGGTGGGGGACGCGTCGATCGTGAACGGGGTGGCACTTGAGGGATTGAACAACGCGGGGACACTGGACCGCCAGATGCTGGTGGTGCTGAACGACAATGGGATGTCGATCGCCAAGCCGCAGGGGGCGATGGCGCGGTACTTCGATCACGTGCGGGTGAGCGAGACGTACAAGGGGCTCAAGGCGACGGGCAAGAAGATCATGGCCCAACTGCCGGGCGGGAGCCTGGCACGGGAGGCGGCGCACCGGTGGACGGAGTCGGTCAAGGCGATGTTGCTGCCGGAGCACTTGTTTGAGTCGTTTGGCTTGGTGTGTCTGGGGCCGGTGGACGGGCATGATCTGGACGAGCTGACGACGATCCTGGAGGAAGTGAAGGACATCGACCGCCCGGTGCTGTTGCACGTGAAGACGGTGAAGGGCAAGGGGTTTGAATACACGGAGGCGGACCCGACGGCGTTGCACTCGCCGAAGCCGTTTGTGGTCAACGGGTGCCGGGTGGAGCACGAGTCGGCGGGGCGGTCGTTCACGGCCGCGTTCGCGGACGGGCTGGCTGACGTCATGAAGCGGGACGAAGATGTGTTTGCGATCACCGCCGCGATGCCGGATGGGACCGGTGTGGCGAAGCTGATGCCCGCGTTCCCTGAGCGGACGCTGGACACGGGGATCTGCGAGAGCCACGCGATGGACATGTGTGCGGGGATGGCCAAGTCGGGGCTCAAGCCGTTCTTTGCGGTGTACTCGACGTTTACGCAGCGGGCGATCGATCAGCTGTTCCAAGAGGTGGCGTTGCAGGGGTTGCCGGTGCGGGTGTGCATGGACCGGGCGGGGTTTGTGGGGGGCGACGGGGCGGTGCACCACGGGTTTATGGACATCACGATGCTGCGGGCGCTGCCGAACGTGGTGATGCTGGCCCCGTGCGACGAGGTGACGCTGAAGGCGGGGCTGGAATTCATGCGGGGGTACGACGACGCGGCGAGCCTGATGCGGTACCCGCGGGACAACGTGGCGACCGAGCCGTTGCAGGATGAGGACGCGTGCCCGGCGTTCGAGTTGGGCCGTGCGAACCTGGTGAAGATCACGGACAAGTCGGCGAAGCCGGACCTGGCGATCCTGGCGTACGGGACGATGGTGTATCAAGCGGCGGCAGCGATGGAGCAGCTCGAGGCACAGGGGCACCGGGTGGCGTTGTATGACGCCCGGTTCGCGCTGCCGGTGGACATCGAGCTGATCGGCTCGCTGGTGGCGCAGGGGATCCCGTTGCTGACGGTGGAGGACCATGCGCTTTCGGGCGGTTTCGGGTCGGTGGTACTCGAGGCGTTGTCCGACCGGGGGCTGCCGACGCATGGCGTCCACCGGTTGGGGATGCCTCGGCGGTGGGTGTATCAGGACAGCCGGTCGAATCAGCTGAAAGAGGCGGGTCTGGACGCGCGGTCGATCGCGCGGTCGGCATCGCGTTGGCTGCGTCGTGGTCGGGAAGGTGAGTCGGCGAAGACGGGGCCGGTGGGCGGGGTGGTGTGATCATGAGCCGGCTTACGGCCGCTGCCTGCGTGGCTGCGTGTCTGACTATCGCGGGCTGCGGCTCCGATTCGTTAGACCGGCCTATCCGGTTTGTGGTGCCCGACGGGTTCGAGGGATACCTGGCATTGGTGATCGATGACACACACGGTTCGGTCATCGACAAGACACCCGATGCGTATTTGTTCAATGTCCCGGCGAGTGGTGTTGTCTTGAGCGAGCGGCCCGATGAGATCTATAGCTGGCATGTCACAGAAGCGGTGACGGCGGCGGGAAAGCGTCTCTCTATAAAGTCCGCCTCGACCCATTGGGGAGATACCAGGGGTGAGGTGCTCTTCTTTGTGGTGGGGGGAGATGAGTTGCAGCGTCGGTTGAATAATCACGGTGAAGCCAGGCAGCATCAGCGTGTGTGGCTTGAAGACCGCGGCTTGATTCTTGGCCAGTGAGCGTGCGGCTGACTTGAAGATTCGTCGTTTGGTTTTTTTGTTTTTCTCTGCGTCTCTGTGACTTTGTGCTCTCTGTGATTACGACTTGGAGTGCCCAGGCCGTCAGGTGAAGAGGGCGGCTTCGAGGGTGAGGCCGGGGCCGAAGGCGAGGGCGAGGCAGGGGAGCAAGGGTTGGTCGGGGGGTGTGGTGTTTTGGAGGTGGTCCAAGATCATGAGGACGGTCGGGGAGGAGCAGTTGCCGAACTCGCGGAGGATGTGGCGGGAGGGGTCGGCGAGGCCGGGGCGTTGTCCGTTGGGGTGTGGTGGGGCGAGGGCGTGTTCGACGGCGTCGAGGACGCGGGGGCCGCCGGGGTGGATGGCGAAGGACTGGATGTCGTCGAGGGTGAGGTGGTGTTGGGCGAGGAAGGGGAGGAGGGCGGGGCGGAGGTGCTGGGCGATCAGGTCGGGGACGCGGGGGGAGAGGGTCATCGAGTAGCCGTGGTCGGTGATGGTCCAGGCCATGGCGTCGGTGGAGTTGGGGAGGATGCGGGAGGTGGCGGCGGTGTAGTGGAGGGGGTGTGGGGGTGGACCACACGGCAGCTTCGCAGCCGTGGGCTTGTGGTGGGTGGGGTGGGTGGGGTGGCGTGGGGTGAGGATGGTGGCGGCGGCGGCGTCGGCGAAGAGGGCGTTGGCGGTGAGGTGGTCGGGTTTAGAGCCGTACTGGAAGTGGAGGGTGCAGAGCTCGACGCAGAGCAGGAGGGTGGTGTGGCCTTGTTGGGTGAGGGCGTGGGCGACGCGGAGGCCGGAGAGGGCGCCGTGGCAGCCCATGAAGCCGAGCTGGGTGCGCCCGACGGTTGCGGGGAGGTTGAGGGATTGGATGAGGTGGAGGTCGGTGCCGGGGCTGTTGTAGCCGGTGCAGGTGACGAGGACGAGCTGGGTGATGTCGGAGGGCGGGAGGTCGGCTTGTTGGAGGGCGTTGCGGGCGGCGTGTTCGGCGAGGGGCGGGGCGAGGCGGGCGAAGGCGGCCATGCGGTCGGCGGTGGTGGGGCCGAGGGGTTGGTCGGGTGTGGGTGGGGGGTAGTAGGCGGACATCGGGCCGTCGGCGAGGAGGACGCTGTGGCGTTTGCGGACGGTGGCGCGGCGGTAGAGGCGTTGGAGGGCGCGGGCTTGTTTGTCGGTGGTGGTGCAGCAGGGGGCGGCGGCGTCCGCGTACTCGGCTTGTGTCGCGGCGTTGGGCGGGACGGCGACGGCGATGGGCGAAAGGGTGGAAGAGGCGGACTGGACCGAGCCCACAGAATCCTTTGGCTTCTGTGGGCTTTGGGGTTGGAGGGCTTGTGGGGGGAGGAATGCAGTGATGCTTAAGGATACGGTCAGGCGTGAGTCAGGGGTCGGGCGAGCTGGGGCAGGTGTTGGAGGAGGCGGAGCGTGGCGTCGGTGAGACGGGGGCGTCGGAGGAGGGCGACGAGGAGTCGGCAGCGGCGTTGGCGGGCGGCGGTGGTGAGTCGATGGAGGCGTTGGTACGCGGCGGTGGTAGCGGGGGACCAGCGGTGGAGGTGGGCGAGGGCGAAGGTGGCGGCGGCGTGGCCGGCGGCGGCGGCCCAGGCCATGCCTTCGCCGGTGAAGGGCTCGAGGTAGCCGGCGGCGTCGCCGACGATGAGCAGGCGGTGGTGGGCGGCGTCGGGACGGGCGCGGGTGAGGCGTGGGGTGAGTCGGGGGGTGGCGGTGAGGAGGGCCTCGGTCAGCGGGTGGTTTTCGGGGGGCGGCCCGGGGGTGCTACCCCCGGGCTTGAGGGGGGTGGGGAGCCGGGGGGAGTGTGT
>JBCCOW010000103.1:0-7850 GCA_039025195.1 Planctomycetota bacterium | reverse complement strand
CGCAGGAGCTGGAGATGATGGCGGCCACGGTCATCTCGCCGACGGTGGACGGCTCGTACCAATCGGGCTGTCACACCGCCTCGGTGTGGGACCTCAAGGCCCGGACGAACATCCCCAAGCTGATGCGCTTCATGAACCGCTTCGGGCTCATTACGGGGCGGGACCCCGATGGCGTCTACCCCGCCATGACGGACGTCATCCACAAGGTGTTGAACGACATCACGGTCGACGACTGGGCCATCATCATCGGCGGCGACTCGCACACTCGCATGTCCAAGGGCGTCGCCTTCGGCGCCGACTCCGGCACCGTCGCCCTCGCCCTCGCCACCGGCGAAGCCGCCATGCCCATCCCCGAGTCCGTCAAGGTCACCTTCAAGGGCACCATGCAGCCCTACATGGACTTCCGCGACGTCGTCCACGCCACCCAGGCCCAGATGCTCCAACACTTCGGCGGCGAAAACGTCTTCCAGGGCCGAATCATCGAGGTCCACCTCGGCAGCCTCCTCGCCGACCAAGCGTTCACCTTCACCGACTGGACCGCAGAAATGAAGGCCAAGGCCGCCATCTGCATCTCCCAGCCCGACACCCTCATCCAGTCCCTCGAGATCGCCAAGTCCCGCATCCAGGTCATGATCGACAAGGGCATGGACAACGACAAACAGGTCCTCCAGGGCCTCATCGACCGCGCCAACAAACGCATCGAAGAAGTCCGCACCGGCGCCAAGCCCCCGCTGTCCCCCGACCCGAACGCCAAGTACGCCGCCGAGTTCGAGGTCGACCTCGACCAGATCAACGAGCCCATGATCGCCGACCCCGACGTCCACAACGAAGACGTCTCCAAACGCTACACCCACGACACCATCCGCCCCCTGTCCTACTACGGCGGCACCAAGCACGTCGACCTCGGCTTCGTCGGCTCCTGCATGGTCCACAAGGGCGACCTCAAGGTCCTCGCTCAGATGCTCCGCAACCTCGAGAAAGAGCTCGGCGAAGTCACCTTCGGCGCTCCCCTCGTCGTCGCCGTGCCCACCTACAACATCATCGAAGAGCTCAAGGCCGAGGGCGACTGGGACATCCTCCAGAAATACGCCGGCTTCGAGTTCGACGATTCCGCCCCCAAGGCCGAGGCCCGCACCGAGTACGAGAACATGATGTACCTCGAACGCCCCGGCTGTAACCTCTGCATGGGCAACCAGGAAAAAGCCGCCAAGGGCGACACCGTCCTCGCCACCTCCACCCGCCTCTTCCAGGGCCGCGTCGTCGCCGACTCCGACCGCAAGAAGGGCGAGTCCCTCCTCGCCTCCACCCCCGTCGTCGTCCTCGCCGCCATCCTCGGCCGCACCCCCACCCTCGCCGAGTACGAGACCGCCGTCCAAGGCATCGAACTCACCACGGTCGCCCCCCCCACCAAGCCCATGACCGCCCCCGACCCCGACGCCACCCCCACCCTCCCCGGCAGCGTCTCCGTCTCCGTCTCGGCAGTTTCATAAAAAGCTGACCTGTTTATAGTTCCAGCCAGATTTTGGTTTGCAAGTAAATACTAGTTCGTGGTAGTTAAGTCATAACAGGACTTAGGCTACAAGTCTATCTGGCGTAACCTACCTCTTTCGTAAGCCCCTCTCTGAACGTTTTTTTTGCGATAGCATCAGGTGTGGAAAAAAACAATGCAGAGAATCGGTTCGTCGTATTCTTCTCATGGCAGTCGGATCTACCCAAGGAGTCGACGACCCATGTGATACGTTCATGCCTCCGTGAGGCATGTACCGAGTTAGAAGCCCGCCACACCGACGCAGGCCTGCACTGCGTTCTCGACGAGGCGACCCGGGGTAAGTCTGGTAGCCCGAATATCCCGCAGACGATCTTTGAAAAAATTTCAGCAGCAGATGTATTTGTCTGTGATTTGACCACGATCAATCCAAGTCGGCATGAGGGCGAACGCCCTACACCCAATCCAAATGTGGCTATTGAGCTTGGATATGCCATTGCCTATTTGGGCTGGGAACGCATTGTGATGTTGGTCAATGAATCATTCTGTTCGAAAGAAGAGTTGCCCTTTGATGTGCAAGTAAACCGGGCGTCGGGCTATTCTTTTTGTCTGCCGTTGGCAGACGAAGAGAATATGACCAATAGACAGAAGAGGAAAGCGATCGAGTTTATGAAGACCGATCTCCGTGCCCTTCTGACGAATGCTCTCGAATCGATTTGGACACAGCGACCCATGCTCCCTGCAGACTCAGCAGATATTCCGCCTGAAACCGTTAAGCGTAAGCGTGACGCCACCATGTTGAGCGATATTCTTTCGACCATTCACATCCCAACTATGGACGCGTTTCTCGAGGAAATTCAGATCGGTCAACTTCCTGTTGAGAGCTTGTACTTCTGGCATGGATTCGACGGTCTCGTTACTTCGAGCTTCTTTTATTTAAATGACAAGACAGCAAAGAAACTTGTTCTGGAGTTCCATGCCAATTGGAACAGAAGTATGTCTTTCAGCTACTACAGCCGCATGAATGCAGGGGCAACAAAATGCATCTTGCGGCCGGATATGCCTCTGCAAGATAATGAAGAAAAGCAATGGCAAGCCGCAATTGTGGCTGGGGGAGAGGCGAAGAGACTCTTTGCGCAATTGATACGGCACGTTCGAGAGAATTACGTGGAGATTGATATTGATCAAACTAGCGAAGCTGCATGGCGTGATTTTGTTGAGTACGAAGAAAAGATAGGAAAGCGGTTTGGGTAGTCGGGCTAAAAAAATGGGGGCAAGAAAAGAAGTCGGGAGTTGTTGTTTTGATCTCGTGTGGTAGTCGTCTGGACAGACGTATTGGATCTTATCGTAGAAGGCTTGATCTCTTACGGGATGGTCTCGTGGCGGAGGACTTTGTCCATCGTTTTGCCCTTGGCAAGTTCGTCGACGAGCTTGTCGAGGTAGCGGACGTCCTGCCAAGCGGGGTCTTTGATGGTCTCGACGCGTTCGCCACAGATGACGCCGGTGATGAGCTTGCGGTGCGGGTTCGGCTCGGGGGCGTCGGCGAAGAAGGCTTCGAGGGTGGTGGCCTTGGAACTCAGGATGGAGCGGAGTTTTTGGGGGCTGTAGCCGGTGAGCCAGCGGATGACTTGGTTCAGCTCGGCGGGGGTGCGGCCCTTCTTCTCGACCTTGGCGAGGAGGAGCGGGTAGATATCGGCGAACGGCATCGCGAGGGCTTTGGGCTTGCGCATGGCGGGCAGTTTACGGGGAAGGTGAGGCGGGTTAAGCGGATTGCATTCTGGCCTCTCGTCGTAGCCGGGGAGCGACGCTCGCCGGTTCCGCACCGCGTCGCGGTGCGGCTATGGGCCAAACGGGACGTCACGACGAAGAACGCTCCAGGTGTGGCGCGAATAAGGCGTGGGGCTGATCGATTACGCCGTGCGGCAGCGGATAGGCCTGCCTCGAACGCAAACCCCACGGTAAAGGAGCCTGGTGATGTTGAAATCCATGAGACCGACGACGGCAATGGGCGGCGGGTTGGTGCTGATGCTCACATTGGTGGGTGGGGTGGGGTGTCAGAGCAACGCGCAGACGGGGGCGTTGATCGGGGCGGGGCTCGGCGCGCTGGCGGGGCAGGCGATCGGGGGGGATACCGGCGGGACGCTCATCGGCACGGGCGTTGGGGCTGGGCTGGGCTATGTGGTGGGTAACGAGATCGATAAACGCGAAGCGAGCCCGCAGCACACGCACTTCACGCAGCCGGCCCACACCCATCCGCACACGTACAACCACCACCAGACCGGAATCCGCCGGGCGTATTGAGGGGCGGCGGTGGAGGGGTGGGGCGGTGGAGGGGGAAGGTGGTAGGCGCCGCGGGCTCCGTGTGCTGGGCAGATGCGTAAAGCACAACACGGCGCATCAGAAACACAACGTTTCGCGTTAATCGCAGGTTTGCGAATCGATCGTTCTGTTGGGTTGGCAAGGGGTTACCGCGGAGCGCGGGTCTGGCCCGGCAGTTGCAGTGGGGCAGGTCGTTATTGAAAGGCGATCTGTATGAAGACTACGACCCACACCCTGATGTTCGCAGCGGCGGCGCTCTGTCCCGCGGTTGCGGTGGCGGAGCCGCCGGAGGACTTGTTCTTTACGCAGCAGGGCAGCTTGCCGATCCTGCTGTTGTCGGGGCACGGAGGCAGCGAGCAGCCTGACGACATCGCGCTGGCCCGGATGGAGGACGACGCGGGGGACCTAATCACGAACGATTTCCGGACCGACCTGCTGACCGCGAAGGCGATCATCGACCTGGAGAACCTGCTGGGCGGCGACGTGTACTACGTCATCAGCGACATCGATCGGCAGTACCTCGACCTGAACCGGGACAAGACGATCGACGGCACGATCGGGAACGCGGCGTTCGAGGACCCGGATGCCGAGGCGTATTACGACTACTACCACGGCACGGCCAACGCTTACATCGCCGACATCTTGGCGAAGCACGGCGGCGGGCTGCTCATTGATGTGCACGGGCAGGGTGCGGTGCCGGACACGGTCTTCCGCGGCACCCGTAACGGCGACACCGTCACCGACATGCTCGCCAACTTCGGCGACGATGCGCTGATCGGCCCGAACAGCGTCTTTGGTCAGCTCGAAGCTCTGGGCTACACCGTCGCCCCCGACAATGTCCCGCTCGACATCGACCCCGAGATCCTCTACATCGGCGGCTACACCGTCGAGACGTACGGGAGCCAGAACCCGGGCGGGATTGACTCGCTGCAGATCGAGTTCGGCAGCGAATACCGCTTCGACCCCGACCCGAACGCGTGGTTTGACACGGGTGCGGACCTCGCCACGGCGATCGCGGCGTACTACACCACGTATCTCGTGCCCGAGCCGAGCAGCTTGGCCCTACTTGGCTTTGCGGGCCTGCTGCTGAGTGGTCGACGCGGTGGTCGGCATGCGTTGAGGTCGTAAAGGGTCTTGTGGGTGTATGGGTTAGCGGCGTCGGCGGCGAAGCAGTGGGGTGAACACGAGGACGAGGGTGGTGAGGGCGGTGGGCTCGGGGATGACCTGGAAGGTGTCGTTGAGGAAGAAGGCGAAGGCGAGACCGGTGGTGGTGGAGCTCTCGATGGTGAAAGTGGGTTCGCTGTATTCGGTGAGGGTGATATTGGAGGTGTTGGGGTCGGCGAGGCCGGCGTAGAAGTTGGAGAAGGGGCCGCCGGTGCCACGGAAGAGGACGTCGTCGCCGCCGGTGACGGTGACGGGGTCGAAGTCGAGGGTGATCTGCTGGACGTCGGTGCCGGAGCCGGCAGCAACGAGGAGGGGGAAGGGGTTGGCGGCGAGATCGGTGCGTTGGATGGCGAGGATGTTGGCGAGGTTGGGTCCGAGGATGAGCTCGAAGCCGTGGTCGAGTTCGCCGTCGGGGAAGCCGAGCTGGCCCGGGGTGGCGACGGAGAAGCCGAAGAAGGTGATGGAGCGTGCGGTGATGGGGGAGGCGGGGTCGCTGGGGTCGAGGGTCATGCGGTAGTGCTCGTTGGCCTCGGTGAAGGGGAGGGGTACGGGGAAGGTGGGTTGCGTGTCACTGATGCGGAATGTGTCGGGGTTTGAGGGATCGCCGAGGGGTCCGCTGGAGAAGACGACGGTGGCGTTTGCATGGGGGGTGAGGAGGGGCAGCGCGGCGGCGAGGGTGGTGATGAGCGCAGCGATCGACTTGACGTTTTCGAGACGGTTCATGGCAGTTCTCCTGGGTGGCCGGGGTGTGTGGCCGGTGAATGGATGCGTGGGCGCAGGCGGGCCCTTCGCTTCGAATTTACCGCGAGCGTGGGGTGATGCCTAGACCGGGCGAGCGGTTTCGTTGCGTGAGGGGGGGCGGCGGTGTGGGCCCGTGTCAGGAGACGGATGGAGCGAGGAGGTCGCGGGGGAGGCCGTGGGTGGCGAGGAAGTCGGGCATGACGACCTGGTCGCCGGTTTCGATGGAGTGTTCGAGGGCGGACAGGAGGGCGACGGTGCCGAGGCCTTCGCGGATGCCGGGCGGGTGGGGCGGTTAGTCGTTGGTGGCCATGGACCAGGGGCCGAGGGGGAATTGGGAGGCGAGGGTGGCGTTTTGGCCGAGGGTTTCTCGGGGGGTGTTGGCGGCGACGTGGGCGTCGGCGTAGCCGAAGTTGAAGGCGGGGTCGGCGGAGGAGCCGCCGTGGGTGTGGTAGACGGGGGAGGGGTTGGCGTCGGGGATGAGGTAGGCGGGGCCGGGGACGAGGGCGTACCAGCCGTTGGACTGGAAGTTGGAGCGATCGTCGAAGGGTTTTCTGGGGTTTTCACAGAGGGCGAAGGTGCCGGAGGGGTCTCGGACATCGACGTCGAGGCTGATCATGTCGGACTTGTGGAGTTGGAGGACGCGGCCGAAGTCGCTGGTGACGCCGAGCCCGCCGCCGGCGCCGAGGTTGTCGTTGCGGTCCCAGAGGCTGTCATCGACGCAGACCCACATGCCCAGGCAATGCAGGTAGATCTGGTCGGCGTTGTTGTCGGGGGTCGTGCCGGGCTGGTCGTTGGAAGCGGTGGTTGCCTCGCGGTTGGCGAGGGCGATGGGGGTGGTGGGGGTGGTGGGGGTGGTGGGGAGGGTGGGTGCAGCGGCGACGGTGGGGATGGTGTTGCTGGGGTCCTGGCCGGGCATGGCGTAGGAGCGGGGGGCGTTGGTGTGGTCGTCGAGGGAGTCGTCGGAGGGGCAGGTGAGCAGGTCCAGGGCCTGATCGCGGGGGAGGGTGCCGTTGGCGAGGGCAGCGGTGTCGGAGACGCCGGAGAGGTAGTCGTGGATCGTGTCGTCCCAGGGCGTAGCGTTGGTGGGGTTGGTGGCGGTGAAGGCGAGTATGGCGGGGGGGAGGATGTTCTGGTGGTCGGCGGCGAAGGTGTGCATGCCGGTGAGGATCTGGCGTTGGTTGGAGGCGCAGACGGCGAATCGGCCGGCCTCACGGGCGGAGCCGAGCACGGGCAGGAGGATGCCGATGAGCAGAGCGATGATGGCGATGACAACGAGCAGCTCGATGAGCGTGAAGGCGCGGCGGTGCATGGTGGGGTCCCGGGACAGGTTGGCTTGGTTGGGTTTGCGGCAGGCGAGCGCGATGGAGCGCAAGCTACGGCTTCGTCGGGCGGGCGGCAACGTAGGGTTTTCCGGGGGTTGTGAAGTGTTCGGAGCGGGAGCGGGAGCGGATGGGGTATCCGCGCTGCCTAAAGTGATGCATGAACAGACACGAGCTGATTGGTCGTTGGGTGGGTTGGGTGGGTTGGGTGTTGGGTCTGAGTGTGGTGATGTACGCCGGCGGGTCGGCGTGGGGAGAACTGGTGTTTCCTCAGGCGGGGGAGTCGATGAGTGCGGAGAACCGGGCGATCCTGGACCCGTGGACGGGGCAGTGGCAAGGTGAGTTTGTGGTGTATGCGGTGGACGGGTCGGTGCTGACCCGGCTGCAGGTGCGGCAGCGGTATTGGTGGGACGGGGACATCCAGCGGGCGGAGTTCCACGAGACCAACGAAAAGGGCGAGGTGGTGACGGCGGTAGCGGCGAATTATGAGGATGACCAAGGCCGGCTGGTGTGCACGGTGGAGAAGAGCAACGGCGAGCGGTCGCTGCACTTCGGGAAGATGAGCGACGGGTACCTGTTCTGGTCGGCGGATCGGCCGGGGGTGACCGAGACGTTCCGGGAGCGGGTGGAGGGGCAGGGGGCTGGGGCGGCGTACGCGATCAATGGGTTAGGTGTGTATGGCGGGACACCGTTCCTGTTCTACGGGTGGTACACCCGGCCCACGGAGGCGGCGGAGACACAGGCGGGTGAGTAGGGGCAGCGGTTCTGGGTGAGGTGGGTGGGGGCGGGCGGGTGGGGCGAAGGGTGTGATTTGTGTGGGG
>JBCCOW010000102.1:0-8105 GCA_039025195.1 Planctomycetota bacterium | reverse complement strand
CGGCCCCGTTCCGCACCACCACCCGGAGCTCATCGCCTGCGTCATATCCCAGCTGGGAATACAACAAACCTTTCGGCGGCACGTCAGGCCGAGTACCGATCCGAGTCACCGGCTCTGCAGCCATCGCTCCACCTCGCTCCGGGTCGGAATGCTCGGCTGCGCTCCTAACCCGGTCACGCACAACGCCGCCGCCGCCTGAGCCCATCGGCAGGCCTCCTCCAAAACCGACCCCTCCGCCATCCGCACCGCCAACGCGCCGCAGAACGTATCGCCCGCCGCCGTCGTGTCCACCGCCTTCACCTCGAACGCCTCCACCCGTGTCACACCCCGTTCCTCAACGATCAACACCCCATCCGCCCCAAGCGTGATCACCACCCGCCCGACCCCACGCCCGAGCAGTGCCACCGCCGACGCCTCCAGTGTCGCCCCACGCCCCAACTGCTCCGCTTCGGTCTCGTTCACCACCAAAACATCCACCTTGTCCCAATCGAGATCAGCCTCGACCGTCGGCGCAAAGTTCAGAATCACCGTTACGCCCGCCGCCGCCGCGAGCTCGATCGCGTGCCGGACAGTCTCAGCCGGCACTTCCATCTGCGTCAAAAGCACCGCAGAGTCGGCAATCATCTCGCGGGCCGCATCCACATGCTCAGGCATCAGTCGATGGTTACTCCCCGGCGCAACCGCCAAGTAGTTGTCACCCGCATCCCCGACCATCACCAGTGCAGCGCCGCTGGGCATCTCCGGATCACGGGTCACATGCTCGACCCCGATCCCGTCCCGGCCGAACGCCGCAAGCATCGACTCCGCTTGCGCATCATTGCCGAGCCGAGCCACAAAACCAGCGGCCGTCGTGGGTGAGCCCAGCCTCGCCGCCGCGACCACGCTGTTCGCGCCCTTCCCCCCGAAGGCCTGCAAAAAACGACCGCCTGTCACCGTCTCGCCCCGCGCGGGCAAGGCCGGCAGACGCATCGTAAAGTCGGCGTTCGCACTGCCAACGACGGTCACTCTGGCCTGTGGGCGATTGGGGATCACACTGCTATTCTGGCTGATATGCACTTAGGTGTAAAGTCACTTCGGCTCGCGGTCCGCGGCGATGATTTCGGGCTCCACCCCGCTTGTGACCGCGTTATGCTCCGCCTCGCCGAAGCAGGCCAGCTGCTCAACCTCTCCGTCCAGGCCAACGGGCCCAACCTGCAGTCCAGCGCCCCGGCACTGGCCCGGCTACAGAGCAACCGCGTGTGCGTGGGCCTACACCTGACGCTGACCTGCGAATGGATCACCCCCGTCTTGCAACCGATCAAGCCGCTGAAACACCTCCCGAAGCTCATGCAAGGCGGACGACTCGCGCTGGATGCGCAGGGCGTTCTCGATCGGCAGGTCCCTGACCGTGAAATACTGGCCGAAGCGGACGCGCAGCTTCAGCGGGTCCATGAACTGGGGCTTAAACCGAACTATGCGGATGTCCACATGGGTCTCCACCGCGCCTGCCCTAGACTCCACCGCACGATCTCGGACTGGGCCGTCGATCGCGGGCTCCGCTGGATCGATGACCTGCCGCGTCTACCCGCGCAAGGCTCCAGCCTCACCAACCGCTTCGACCAAGCCCGGGCCCGAGGCGGCGCGTGCCTGCTTGTGCTACACCCCGGAGGCTTACCCGCAGGCAGCGACCTCGTACTCCATGCAGACCCGAACCTTGACGTCGGACAGGAACGCGGGGCCGAAGCGGCTCTCGCTCAAGCCGTATACGCGGCCGCAACCCAAAGCCCCAGCGTCACACTCTTCCGTCTCGATGACATGCCACAGGGTAAAGGCGTTGTGTGATTTTGCACTTAAGTGTATTATTGGGCGATGGACGAGCCTAGCTACGCTGATTATTCGGACATGATCGATCACGCCCTGCTCGTCCCCACCATGACCCGCAAAGAGCTCACCGCGGGCTGCAGCCTCGCAGCGGCCTACGGCTGCGCGAGCGCCTGTGTCATGCCCTACTTCATCGGCCAGGCGGCAGACCTGCTCGCTGCAAGCCCTACCGTTGCCTGCTGCGTGATCGGGTTCCCCCACGGCAACACCCTGACCGCGGCAAAGGTCGCTGAGGCGGAAGCCGCCGTGCGGCTGGGGGCCGTCGAACTGGACATGGTTTGCAACATCAGCCTGGTCAAAAGCGCTGCGTGGGATCAGGTCGCTGAAGACATCCGAGCGGTGGTCGCAGCGGGTCACGCTGGGGGCGCAAGGGTGAAGGTCATCTTCGAGACGTGCTACCTCACCGACGACGAGGTCCGCCGGCTCTGCGACATCTGCGGTGAAGCCCGGGCCGACTGGGTCAAGACGAGCACGGGCTTCGGCCTCCCCGACGAGGGGGTCTCCGCTGGGGCGACCGACGCACACCTCCAGATCATGCGTGAAGCATGTCCAGAGCATGTCGCAGTCAAGGCCAGCGGAGGCGTCCGCAGTTTCAGCCGACTGCGTCGCGTGCGCGAGCTGGGTTGCACCCGCGCCGGCGCCAGCGCGACCCCCGCCATCCTTGATGAGGCCCGCACCTACTTCGGGCTCACACCGATCGACGTCGAAAACATCAACACGCTGACGAACTACTAGCACCAGCGGTCGAATCTTCATCCGCTATCACCAAAGGATCAATCGAGAACAAGTGTGATGATGGCAACCATGTGAACCCAGCCGCGTTGCTCGAGGCTCTGCGGTACCTGTGAGGTGTGTGAGATCAGTCTGTGCCGGAATGTAGGTGCCGGACAATTCCCGCTAGAACCTGGTCGGTTTCCGACAAAATACCACTGATCGAGCAGGATTCCCAGAAGGCAAACTCGCAACTATCACAGCCACCGCCAGCAGCTTTGGCGAGCTGACCAGCTCATTGACATGTAAAGGCAGAAGTGGATTTAAGGGTGACTCAAGCAGCCTGCCGGTAGTAGCTCTTGAGCAAGCCACCCAGCTCGGACCGACAGCCGACCGAGCCAACAGGCCTGTCATCGTCGGCGAGCTTCAACTCTGGCGTGCCTGGCTGGCTTAAGACCCGGTTGCCCAGACCTTGATGCGGCCGGTGCCGGTCGTAGTAGCTGGCGAAGGTCTGCACCAGGTGATCGACGTGCCCCAAGCCAAAGCACGCGAAGTAGTCCAGGCACTCACGCCGCACCGTCGCAATCCACGACTCCGCATACGCATTGGCGTTCGGCGCCATCACCGGCGACTTCACCACGCGGACGTCAGCCGCACGCAGTAATTGATCGAACGCAGCCGTGAACTTCGTGTCCCGATCATGGATCAAATGACTTGCCTCGAGCCGGTCTACTCCAAAATGTAGGCAGCGGATATTTCCCGCCGGAACTCGCTCGGTTTTCGCCAGAATATCAATGATCGAACAGGATTCCCAGAAGGTAGGCTCATAACCACCACAGCCACAGCCAGTAGACTTGGTAGGTCATCCAGCTCATTGGCATGTAAAGACGAAGGCGTACTGAAGGGTGACTCAGGCTGCTCGGCGGTAGTAGCTCTTGAGTAAGCCACTCAGTTCAGACCGGCAGCCGATCGAACCAATAGGCCTCTCCTCTTGAGCGAGCTTCAGCTCAGGCGTACCTGAGTGGCTCAAGACACGGTTACCAAAGCCTTGATGAGGCCGGTGCCGGTTGTAGTAGTCAACGAAAGTCTGTACCAGGTGATCGACATGCCGCAGGCTGAAGCACGCGAAGTGATCCAGGCACTCGCGTTTTACCGTCGCGATCCACGACTCCGCATACGCGTTGGCGTTCGGTGCCATGACCGGTGACTTCACCACGCGGAAACCGGCGGCGGTTAACAGCTGATCGAACGCAGCCATGAACTTCGTGTCCCGATCATGAATCAGATGACTTGTTTCGAGCCCTTGCTCCTCCAGCCACATCAGCACGTTCCTCGCCTGCTGCAATACCCACTCCTTATTCGGGTGATACGTCGCCGGTGAGACCCACACCCGTCGGCTTCCCACATGCATGAACACCAGCAAATAAACCTGCCGCTTCCCCCGTAGCGTCCACACGTTCTTGCAGAAGAAGTCACAGGCCACCAGCGTGTTCAGGTGCAGCTTCACAAACACATCCCAAGGCTGGAAGTCTGGTCTTCCCGACCGATCCGGCCGCGGCCTCGGATCAAGACCCTCTTCTTTCAAAATTCTCCACACGCTCGTCTTCCCTACGGGGCACCGCAGCTTGATCAGCTCTCCCACGATCCGCAGATACCCCCACCCGGGATTCTCCTTCGCCAACCGCACGATCAGATCCCGCAGCGGCTTCCCGATCGTCCTCGGCCGCCCCATCCGCCCTGGCTTCCGCCCCTCTCGCTGCTGATCCACCCGACTCCGTAGAATCCGGTTTTCCTCTCGGAGGAATCGAATCTGAGCATCGCGACGCTCCCTCACCCACCGCAACAGGATGCTCCACAGCACGAAAACACCACGATTCACCGATACCCCTCTCACTTGTAAACCCAGTATTGACAACATCCCAGCAACAAGGCACAGCCCGAGACATTACTTGGATCGCAGACGGTTGGCTGCCTCTTGGCGAGCCCGGCCCAACGCAGTGGTCAGACCATCTACTGGCGTGGTGGGTGAAGAGTCCAATTCCGGTGCGATATCTTGTCCGGGTGCTTTCTGTCGCTTCCCTTGGTTCGATTTTTTGGAGACAGCAAGGCTATCTGTCGCTTGATGCTGCATGCCGCTTGTCTCCACACGAGGTCGTGCCGGATTCGGGTGTGGATCTTCCGTACCCGTAGATCTACCGGACTCAACGGACGTAGCGTTACGACGCCGAGCGAATACGAACCACCCCGCCACCATCATCACGCCCTGCGACACCCACGACGTCCGCCGTTCCAACACCTCCACCAGAACCGCAACCACCGCCAGCAACCAGACCCAGTGCGCCACCGACACAAACCGCGGCACCGGCACCAATTCATCCCACACCGCGCCCAGCTCCACACGCTGCGACCCACCCGTCATCGACGCCAACCGACGCAGCGTGTCCAGCCCATCGGTGCTCCGCGGGACGTACTCCGGCGAATACAACAACCGAGCCGGCGAGAGCGTCACCCGGCCGAGCTCCCCCGCGTCCAGTGTCGCCACCGCCACTGCGTCACCGCTCAACGGCACCTCCGCGGCCAGCGTGTGCGGGCTCGTGTAACGCATCCGTAGCCTTAACCGCTCCGGCCCGCCCTCCACGCCCGGACGGCCCCGCAGCACGCTCACCTCCGGCTCCGTCACCAGCCCCTGGTCCGGCCGCTCCGGGTCCAGCATCAACTCCACCCGCAGCAACCCCCCATCCACCCGCTGCCGCGCCAGCATCGTCTCCGGCAACCGACGATCCGTCGCCAACACCCAACGCCCCAGACTCGTCATCAACTCACCCAACCCCGGCCATAACGCGATCGGCCCCGTGAACTCCCCGTCCGCCTCACCCGCATACGTCGCCACTCGGCCCAAGCCCGCACGCCAGGCCGCCACCAGCGGGGCCTTATACTGGTCTTCCGTCACTACCGCCAACTGCGCCTCCGGCTTCAGGTACGTCAGGTTGTAACCACCCACCGGCCGCGGGTCACCCAGCGACCGCCCCGTCATCGCCGACAGCACCGCCGTGCTGCTGACCGGCGTCACCTCATCCACAAAGCTCGACCGCGCCACCACAAATGTGTCCTGCGCAAATAACTGCGGCAGCTTGTTCGGGTCTTCCGTAAAGAACACCCGCCCGCCGCCCCGCGCCGCGATGTCACGCAGCAGCGGCGCATCCACATCGCTCGGCTTGCCCAGCCCGATCACGCTCACCGTGATGTTCGCCTTCGCCGCTTTCTCCAACAGCTCCCGATACCGCCCCGGCTCCTCTGAATCCTGGGCATCCGAAAACAAAATGATGTGACGCGTCGTCGGCGTCGCCGCCACCAGCATCCCCGCCGCCTCCGCCAACGCCTCGTACACAAAAATCCCACCGCCCATCGAACGGATCCGCAGCACCCGCGACTTGATCCCGCTCTTGTCCGTCACCGGTGCCATCGGCACCACCGTGTGCGGCGCCGAGTCCACCGCCAACACACCCAGCTCATCCAACGGCGACAACAAGTCCACCACCTTCGCTGTGCCCAGGTTGGCCAGGTCCATCTTCGTCCGCCCACCCCCCACCGGCACCCCCATCGACCCCGACCGGTCCAACGCCACCACCATCGCTAGCGACAACTTCCGGTGCTCCTGCCGCAGCTCCATCGACACCGGAAGCACCCCCTCCAACGCCGAGCCGTAGTACCCGCCCGGCCCAAACGACGTCTGCCCCCCCGTCATCACCAGCCCCGTCCCCGAGGCCCCCACCAAGCCCGACAACCGCTCCAGCATCCCCGACGGCAAATCGTTCGCCGACACATTCTCGAGCACCACCGCCGAATACCCCGTTAACTCCTCAAGCGTGCCCGCCAATCCGCTCGGCTCCACCGCCCGCACCTCCAAACCGCCGCGACGCATCAACCCCGCCAGACCCTGGCCCGGCGACGCCGTCACCAACAACACCGGCTTCTGACCCCGCACCCCCACCAAGAACCGCCCCGCATTGTTCTCCGGCACAGGGTCGACGTCCTCCCCCGCATCACGCACTACCAGCCGATACCCCAGCGTCCCCCCCTCCTCCGCCCCACCACCCGACCCGCCACCCGCACGATCCCGAAACCCCAGCCGACTCACCCCCGCCCCTAGGTCACGCTCGCCCTGCGCGATCAACCGCTCACCCCGCCAAAGCTCGTACGACACCCGCCGATCCGTCGGGCTCTGCACCCAGCCCGTGATCATGAACGACTCCCCCCGCTCCACACTGTCGGGCGCATCCACCCGGAGCACCGCCAGATCACCCGCCCGCGCCCGCCCCATGTCCCGGTAGTCGATCGCCACCCCACGCGTCGCCGCCACCGCTCCCACCGCCACCGGGTCCGTCCCCGTATACCGACCGTCACTCAGCACCAGCACCCGGCCCGATCCGTCCGCCGGGATCAACGCCAGCGCCCGCCGAAGCGCCGCCCCCAAATCCGACGCGTCCTCACCCACCCCCTGCTCGAACCGCTCCAACCGGCTCACCGCCGGCTCCTGCTCCACCGCCGCCTCACGCCCGAAGCTCACCACCGCCAGCCGGTCGTCAGGCGACATCGCCCCGTGCATCAGCCCGATCATCTCCAGCTGCCGCTCCCCCGCGTCCGACGCCAACGACACACTCCGGTCCGCCACCACCACCACCGTCCCCGCCCGCTCCGGCAGCCAAAGCCTCGGCTCACTCATCCCCAAAACCACCAACCCATACACCCCAGCCCGCAACCCCCGCAGCCAATACCCGCTCGGACGAAGCACCCACCACATCACCCCCAACGGCACCACCAGCAACAACCAATGCGGCGCACCCAGCGTCATGCCAATACCCCCTCCCCACCCACACGCGCCCGCCGCCCCTGCCAGTGATCCCGATACACCCACCACCCATGCCCCACCAACAACACCAACGCCAACAAACCCAAGACCCACGCCAGCCCCCGGTACTCGTTCACCACCGACACCGCGTCGTCCCACTGCCCCGTCTCGCCCGACGCCGCCGACCGCAGGTCCGACTCCGCCGACGACGCCGACTGCACCGCCACGTAATCCACCCGCCCAAGCGTCTCCAACGCATATACCCCCGCACGCCCCGCCACCCATGACCCCTCACCCCCGCCCACCGGCAGCACTTCACCCTCCCCGACACCGCCCTCCTCGCTCAACGATGACACACCCACTGACCAGCCCGTCCCCGACAACCGCCGGACCCGACCCAACCCCGCCGACTCTTCGACCCGCACGGGCACCACCACGCCCGGCCGAACGTTCCACACCCCCACGCCCGGCCGCTCCAACGCCCGCCAATCAATCAAATTCCACAAACCCACCGGCAACGCCGCCGACTCCAACACCGTGGACCGCTCCGGCACCAACCGCCACACCAACCGACGACCGCCACTCACCACCGCCTCCTCCTCAATCAACCCCCGGGGCCCCGGGGTGAACGCCCGGGGGGCGCCGGGCGGGGGGCCGGGGGGGGGGGGGGGGGGGGGGGGGGGGG
>JBCCOW010000101.1:0-8249 GCA_039025195.1 Planctomycetota bacterium | reverse complement strand
CACGACCCCACCACCCAGCAGCCCCTCGACCTCCTCGCCGACCTCGAGGCCCGGCTCGGTCAGCTCCGCCAATGGCAGGCCCAGTCCGACCAGCAGGTCGAAGACCTCGCCCAGCAGGCCGACGACCTCAAACAACAGCAAGCCGAACTCGACCAGACCCGCAGCGAGCTCGAACAGGCCCGCGCCGAACTCAACGATCGCGACCAGTCCCTGAGCGCCGACCGCGACCAGCTCCATCAGCAGCAGGCCGAACTCGACCAACGCACCGAATCTCTCAACCAACAGCAGCACGACCTCGACGCCCGGCAGCAGCAACTCACCGAGCAGGAACAACAACTCGCCGAGCTCCGCGACCAGACCCAGACCGAGTGCGACCAGCAACGACAGGCCGTCGCCGCGCAGCAGGCCGAGCTCGACGCCGCCCGCCAGCAGCTCGACCACGACCGCGAAGCCTTCGCCACCCAGCAGCAGTCGGTCGCCGAAGAACAGGCCAACCTCGACCGCCAGCGCGATGAGCTGCAGGCCCTCCGCGATCAGATCGACCAGCAGCAGGCCGACCTCGACGCCCGCCGCGCCGAAGCCCAGGACCTACTCGGCCAGGCCCAGCAGCAGCGTGAAGAGCTCGACGCCGCCCGGCAGCAGCTCGACACCGACCAGGCTGTCGTTGAGCAGCTCAAGGCCGAGCTCGCCGAGCAGCGCAAAGCCGTGGCCCGCCAGACCGTCGATCTCCAGCTCCGCGGCGAGGCCCTCGACGCCCAACAAAACCACCTCGACCAGGCCCGCGAAGCGCTGGTCGAACAGACCCTCGCCCAGCAGACCGCCGAAGCCACCGGCAACGCCGACCCCGACGCCGCCCTCGCCCTCACCGAGGACCGTGCCCGCCTCGAACAGGCCAAGCTCGACCTCGAAAAACGCGCCGCCGACCTCGACCAGCAGTCCGCCGAGCTCACCGCCCGCCACGATGCACTGCAACAAGAGCAGAACGCTCTCGACGAGTCCCGCGCCAACCTCGAACAGCGTGCCCACCAGGTCGATCAGCGCGAAAAAGCCCTCGCCGGCGAGCCCGACACCCAGCCCGCCGAACAAAACGACGCGGCTCCTGCCGCACCGAGCCCCGAACTCGACGAACGCCTCGCGCAGCTCGAACACGACCGTGCCCAGCTCCAGGAAGCCCGCGCCGAACTCGAACACGCCCGCGAACTCCTCGACCAGGACCGCCAGTCGATCACCGACGACCGCGCCCAGCTCGATACCGACCTCCAGGCCCTGGAACAGCTGCAGAACCAGCTCAACCGGCAGCGTGCCGACCTAGATGCCGAGCGTGAGTCCCTCGCCGACCGGGCGAAACAGCTCGACCAGCGTGAAGCCATCCTTGCCGACCCCGACGCGACCCTTATCGATGGCCACTCCGAAGCCGACGCCCTGCGTGCCCAGCTCCTCCAGCAATCCCAGGAACTCGAAGCCCGCGCCGCTCAGCTCGACGAGAAGAAGAAGCAGTTCCGCCAGACCCTCGAGCAGTCCAAGAACCAGCTGCTCGAACAGCGTGGCCAGCTCAAGGAGCGTGAAGCCGCGCTTGAGAAGCGAGCCGCGGAGCTCGAAGCCAACCGCGAGAAGTACGCCGGCCGCGGCGACCTGCTCAAGTCCGCCGACTCGGCCATCCAGTCCCGCCGCGTCAAGCTCCGCAAGTACCACCAGCTGGTCAAGGCCCGGTCGCGCAAGCTCCGCGATGCCGAGAACCGCGTGCAGTCCTCGGGTCAGCAGTTTGCGGGCCTCGAGAAAGAACGCCAGATGCTCGTCGAGGTCAAGCGCTTCCTCGAAGCCTCAGAAGCCCAGATGGTCAAGAAGTGGGCCACCGCCAAGGCCGCCTCGCTCGTCATCGGCGTCATGCTCACCGTCGCCGCCCTCGCCGGCGCGTCCTACCTCGCCGGCCAACGCGTCGCCACCCCCATCTACCAGGCCACCCTCTACCTCGAAGTCACCGGCGGCACCGACGCCGCCGGCGACCTCCAGCCCGGGCCCACCCCCGCCGACTTCATCCAGGACACCCTCCTGGCCAAGCCCGTCCTCAACGCCACCCTCACCCAGCTCGACCGCACCCCGCCCCGCTACTTCACGTCCGTCGAAGCCCTCCAGGCCGACCTGCTCCAGCACCTCACCGCCACCGGGCAGCCCAACAGCATCCAGCTCCAGTACACCCATCCCGACGGCGACCGGGCCGTGGCCGTGCTCGACGCCCTCCGCGCCTCCGCCGCCGCCTTCCGCATGTCCGAAGACCGCAAGGCCGGCCGCGAAGACACCTTCCGTGTCACCCAGCCCGCCGCCAAGCTCGACATGCCCGTCAAGGACGAACGCCTGCTCTACACCGGCTACATCTTCGCCGGCTCCCTCGGCGCCGCCCTGCTCCTCTTCGGCGGCGCCAAACTCATCGCCAGCCGCGCCGGCCGCAGCTTCGACGATGACGACCCCCGCGTCCAGTTCCTCGACAAGCCCGACACCTGGTCGCCCGTCAAGGCCACCGACGATTGAACCACCGCTTTACATCTGTGATACCCGGCTCAGACTTCATCACGGTGTAGCGGGAGACGCGAAGCGTCCCGCCCCGCCTCGCCCCGCGGGCACCTCCGGTGCACCCGCTACACGCGGACGAAAGCGACAATCGCAACCGTCTTCAGGTCTGGATGACCGGTTTCAACCGGCCATCGTGTACCCATCCGCAAAGCGTGGCCGGGCGAATCCAGCGCTATACAAAATTATTTCGTCTTCTCGGAACGCTGCACGCGACCACGCCAGACCCCCAAACGTACCAGATGGATCAAGCCCTCAATCAAAAACGAGCAACCCAGTGCCAACGGCAGTGTGATCAGGAAGATCCACCACAAAGATGATTCGATCGAAACTCCCGGAAACACGACAGCCGTAGCAGCGCTCGCTAGAAAAAAAGCGAGAAAGAAACCATCTATACGACAGAGACGAGCCGAAAACTCTGGTTTAACCGAATGGCCGGTTGTTCCATCGTGAGGTCGCATTCCATTAGCTTAAGTCAGCTATTGGTGACAAAACGCTGCCAACCCTCGCCCTCGGCAATCTCTCGCAGCGCCGCACCCCGCGCTATTAAAAACCTCCTCAGATACCGCCCCAGCACCAGCCGTTCAAACGCCCACCCAATCGGCCCGCCCGGCGCACTGAACCGCAGCGCATCCGTCATCCGTGTCACGCCCTCGCGTTGCTCCTCAAACAGGTGATCATGCTCGAACGACCAGAACGCCCCGCGCTCCATGCGGTCCTGAAAGAACGTCGGCCGATCCATCATGGTTATCCGCGAGGTCAGCCGCTGCCGCACACCGAGGTGCCGCGCCTCCCACGTCACCGATTCGCCGAGTTCGATCAGCCCCGACGTCCGCCCCGCCACTGCTCGCTCCCCCGTCCCCTCGACCGTCGCGACATGCGCGTCGATCGACCGGGCCAGATCAAAGCACCGACCAATCGGAGCCCGCATGTCCGTGATGACGGTGAGCTCGGTCACGCCGCCACCGTATACCAACCCAGACAAAAAACAGCCCCAGTCGGGACCGGGGCTGGATCGCTTTGAGATTTCATTAACCGGAGCGACGCTCCGAACTCACGCCGCTGCGCCGCGCTTCTCAACCAGCTTCGCGGACAGCCGGCTCTTGTAGCGGCTCGCGGTGTTCTTGTGCATCGCCGGGGTCGAGGCGACCTGGTCGAGCAACTTATACAAGCCGCTGAGCTGAGTCTCCGCCTCTTCGACGCTGCCATGCAGGATCGTCTCGCGGTACTCCTTGATCGCCTCGCGGTAGCGGACCTTCCGCCAGCGGTTGCGGGCACGCTGCTTGACGTTCTGACGGACGCGTTTCTTGGCGGAGGCGGAGTGGGCCATGGTAAAAATGGGGTGCGGGGTAGCTGGATCAGGGGCTGGCAGGGCGACACGACGCCCTCGGCCGAGCCACATATCCTGCCAAAACCCGGCCCCGCCGTCAACCATTAATCCACGGCCAGGCAAACGCCTTGATCCAAGGCCTGATCTTGCCGTATTTTGTGAGTCTACGCCCCGCGCGATCCCGGACCCACAGCCCCGCCTGCCTGCCTGCTGTGTCTCCGTCTGACCCCCGCTGTATGCCCCCATCCGACGCTGCGCACCCATCTCCCGCCCTGGCCAACCCCGCCGCCGACGGCCTGGTCCACCTCCAGCCGCCGTTCGATCAGTACACCCTCGGCACGCCGTTCTTCGACGAACTCTTCGGCAAGGGCCAGGAGCCCTTCCCCCACTACCAGCCCATCCACCAACGCCTCACCGAGCTCTCCGCCGACGAACTCAACACCCGACAACAGGCCGCCGATCTGGCCTTTCTTAACCAGGGCATCACCTTCACCGTCTATGGCGACGCCCAGGCCACCGAAAAGATCTTCCCCTACGACATCGTCCCCCGCGTCATACCCGCCGACCAGTGGGCCACCCTCGAGAAGGGCCTCGAGCAGCGCATCACCGCGCTCAACCTCTTCCTTAAAGACCTCTACACCGACGCCCGGATCGTCAGCGAGGGCATCGTCCCGCTCGACCTGGTCATGTCATGCAAGCACTACCGGCGGGAGATGCGCGGCCTCCGCCCGCCCCGCGACGTCTTCATCGTCATAGCCGGCTCCGACCTGATCCGTGACGACTCCGGCCAGTACTTCGTTCTCGAAGACAACCTCCGCGTGCCCTCCGGCGTCTCCTACATGCTCGCCAACCGCGAGGTCATGAAGCGCACACTCCCGATGCTCTTCTCCCGCCTCTCGGTCCGCCCGATCGACCACTACCCCCAGGCGATGCTCCGCACCCTCGCGTCGCTCTCCCCCACCCAGCACGGCGACCCCAACGTCGTTGTCCTCACGCCCGGCGTCTACAACTCCGCCTACTTCGAGCACACCTTCCTCGCCCGGCAGATGGGCGTCGAGCTGGTCGAGGGCCGAGACCTGCTGGTCCACAACGACGTCGTCTACCAACGCACCACCGCCGGGCTCAAACGCGTCGACGTGATCTACCGCCGCATCGACGACGCCTTCCTCGACCCGTTGACCTTCCGCCCCGACTCCATGCTCGGCGTGCCGGGGCTCTTCAACGCCTACCGCGCCGGCTCCGTCGCGCTCGCCAACGCCATCGGCAACGGCGTCGCCGACGACAAGGCCGTCTACTGCTATGTCCCCGACATGATCAAGTTCTATCTCGACGAGGACCCGATCCTGCCCAACATCGAGACCTACCAGTGCCGCCGACCCGCGGACAAGCAGCACGTGCTGGAGAACCTCGACAAGCTCGTGGTCAAGGCCGTCGGCGAGGCCGGGGGCTACGGCATGCTCGTCGGGCCGCACGCCTCCAAGGCCGAACGCGAATCCTTCGCCGACGCCATCAAGAACGACCCCGCCAACTACATCGCCCAGCCCACGCTCAAGCTCTCCACCGCCCCCTGCCTGATCGACGGCAAGGTCGAGCCCCGACACATCGACCTCCGCCCCTACATCCTCTACGGCGAGAAGTGCACCATCATCCCCGGCGGCCTCACCCGCGTCGCTTTGAAGAAGGGTTCACTGGTTGTGAACTCATCACAAGGCGGGGGCTCCAAAGACACCTGGGTGCTTTACTAAAGGTTGTAGGTGGTAGGCCGTAGGTTGTAGGCAAACAGAACATCGAAAACCCCTGATGCTTCCCACAAGACAACAAATATGAACGAACACGCACTCCCCTACCACCTACCACCTACGACCTACCACCTCCCATGCTGAGCCGCGTCGCCGACTCCCTCTACTGGCTGGGCCGTTACCTCGAACGGGCCGAGTTTGCCGCCCGCCTCGCCGAGATCAACCTGCACCTCGCGCTCGACCACTCGCACGACGACCAGAGCGAACGCTGGTCCCGCATGCTCGCCGCCGTCGACTGCTCCGCCGACACCGCCGAAGACAACGGCTACCCCGCCATCGACGCCCTCGCGTTCAACCCCGAGTCCTCCCACTCCATCGCCACCTGCATCGCCAATGCCCGCGAGAACGCCCGCCAGGTCCGTGAGCAGGTCACCACCGAGATGTTCGAGCAGCTCAACGCGATGTACTTCCAAGTCCGCAAGACCCGCCTCGCCGACATCTGGAACGCCCAGCCCTACCGCTTCTTCCGCGACATCCGGCAGGGCGCCTACCTCTTCGACGGCATCACCGAAGCCACCCTCCCCCACGGCGAGCCCTACGCCTTCATCCACCTCGGCAGGGCCCTGGAACGCACTGCCTGCACCGCCCGCCTGCTCGACGTCTACCTCGCCGACGACCTGACCGACCAGGCCGACGCCTTCGAGGCCGGGCACTACCTCAAGTGTGTCGCGCTGCTCCGCTGCTGCGACGCGTTCGAGGCGTATCAAGACGCGTATCCCGAGGGCGTGCGTGCCGACCACATCGCGGAGTTCCTGCTGTTCTCCCAGGAGCTGCCCCGCTCGCTGCGCTTTGCCGCCGACCGGCTGCACGACGCCCTGGCCACCATCGCCGACCGCTCCGGCTCCACCCTCGCCCAGCCCGTCACCCGCCTCGCCGGCCGGCTCCAGGCCCAGCTCATGTACGCCCAGCTCAACGAGGTCATCGACCGCGGCCTCCACACGTTCCTCACCGACGTCCAGGCCGCCTGCGACTCCATCCACCACACGAACTACCGTGCCTTCATCGCCTACCCCATCCAAGAGATGACGGCCTAACCCATGCTCTACTACCGCATCCGCCACGAAACCCGCTTCGAATACGCCACCCCCATCCGCGAAGCCCTCGGCGAGCTCCGACTCCGCCCCCGCGATGAGCGCGGCCAGGCTTGCCTCCAGTTTGACCTCTCCATCAAGCCCCGCGTCCGCTCACACGCCTACCGCGACTTCCTCGGCAACCACGTCCACCACTACTCCGTCCCCCAGACCCACATCAGCCAGACCGTCACCGCCGAGTCACTGGTCCGCCTCGACACCGCCCCCGCCTGGCCCGACGCCCTGCCCCCCGACACCTGGAACCGCTACGACGCCCTCACCCAGTCCGTCGAGAACTGGGACTACGCCCACCCCTCCACTTTCGCCAAGCCCACCGACGCCCTGATCGAACTCGCCAAGACCCTCGACATCATCAAGCACGACGACCCCTTCACCACCGCCCGCCACGCCTGCCAGCAGGTCTACGACCACTTCACCTACCAGCCCGACGCCACCCACGTCGACTCCCCCATCGACGAGGCCATTGCCGACCGCGCCGGCGTCTGCCAGGACTTCGCCCACATCCTCACCGCCCTGCTCCGCCGCCTCGGCATCCCCACCCGCTACGTCTCCGGCTACCTCCACACCAAACGCGCCAACCCCCCCCACCTCGCGACCCCGCTCTTTGATCCGCAAGACGAACCCGAACCCACAGACACCCCCGCCGACAAGCCCGAGTCCTCCGACGCCGACGCCTCCCACGCCTGGACCGAAGCGCTGCTCCCCACGCTCGGCTGGGTCGGCTTCGACCCCCCGCACAACGAGATCGTGACCACCCACCACATCCGCGTTGCCGTCGGCCGAGACTACGCCGACGTCCCTCCCACCCGCGGCGTCTACCGCGGCAACGCCACCTCCGACATGCAGGTCGCCGTCCACGTCGAACGACTCGAAGAGCTCCCCCAGTCCTTCCGTCAGCCCTACGCCCCCCTCGGCTGGATCCCCCCCGACCCCCCGCAAGAGATGCCCGAAGAACCCCAGCCTTTCGAGTACTACGCCCAGCAGATGCAGCAACAACAGGCCGCCCTTTAGCCCCGGGCTCTGCCCGGGGGCACGTGGCGCACCGGATGTTTCACGCCCCACCCCTTCCCCCAATAGTTCAAACCCACCACTTCGCCGCCTATGCCGCCCGCTTTGCCGCCCGCGCTTCCCGCCACGCGACGTACACCCCCAACCACACCGCCGACCACCCCACCACCGGCACCACCATCCGCAGGACCACCGTCCACGCCCCGATGCTGCCCCGCGCATCCGTCACGAGGTTCACCCACACCGCGACATAAAGCCCGCAGATCGTCAGAAAGACCAGGCAGACCACACCCGTCGCGTCGTGGTCGTCCGCCACATAGAGCTTCCACAGGAAGAAAATTCCCAACCCCGCGTAGATCATCCGGGTCCAGTCCCCCCACAAAAATGCACCAAAGCCCGCCCTACTCCACTGACGCGCCGCCGCTCTCTCCGCGTCGAGCGAATCAGTAACGCGCT
>JBCCOW010000100.1:0-8598 GCA_039025195.1 Planctomycetota bacterium | reverse complement strand
GCGGGCTGGCATGTGCTGCTGATGCCATTGATGATCCTGGCGGTGCCGTTGTACGACTTTGTGTCGGTGGTGGGGCTGCGGCTGCTGCGGGGCAAGAGCCCGATGGTGGGCGACCACAACCACTTCTCGCACCGGCTGGTGCGTCGGGGCCTGACACCGCCGCGGGCGGTGGGGGTGATCTGTCTGGCGACGCTGGCGACGGGGCTGGCCGGCGTGATGCTGACCACGCTGGCGCCGTGGCAGGCGTGGCTGGCGGGGGCTCAGACGCTGGCGGTGCTGGCGGTATTGGCGGTGCTGGAGCGGGGGTGATGGGGTGAGTGCGAATTAAACGCTACGCAAGGATATAGGCACGAAAAAAGAGCCCCACATTTGGATGCGGGGCTCGTGGGTGTTTATGGGTGGCTTGTGTTGGATTAACGCCCTTGCTGGAATGCGTCGGGGTCGTCGCGGAGCCCGGGGTAGAGCAGGTCTTCTTCCTCGTTCTGGATGATGATGGTGGGCTTGACCAGGATGAGGAGGGTACGTTCTTCCTTGACCGTCGAGCTGTTGGTGAAAAGGCGGTTCAGGATCGGCACCTTGGAGAGCACGGGCACGCCGGCCTCGACCTCGGCTTCGTTGACCAGGCGTTGCCCGCCAAGGAGCAGGGTGCCGCGGTCGGGGACCGAAACGGTGGCCCGGACGCTGGTGATCGCCACCTCGGGAACCTGGACATTGGCGGAGAGCGGGAAGAAGAAGTCGGCATCGCCGTCGCCATCGGTATCGATTTCGGCGGCACCGATGACCTCGAATTCGGCGATGGGTTCGGTGACGTCGGCGAGCGAGGGCCGAACGGTAAGCGTGACGTAGCGTCGGTCGGCAGAGGTGGTGCCCTCGACGTCGAGGACCACACCTTCGGAGACCACCGAGGTGGTGATGTCGAAGCCGAAGGCGTCGGGGACGGGTTCGAGGTCAGAGACAAAGGCGATCTGTCGGGCGACCACGACGTAAGCACGCTGACCGTTGAAGAAGGTTACGCGGGGTGCGTTGAGGGCGGTGGAGCGCTCGTTGGCGAGGGTGGCGGTGACCAGCAGGTCGACCTCGAGGTCGTCGATGAAGGAGACGCCGAAGTTGAGCGATCGCCCGGTGTTGACCCCGCCGTTGTTAAGCGGGAAGACGGGTGCGTCACCACTCAAAATGTCGCGGCCCGCGCCCAGGTTCTGTGAGGTGTCATCGAGTGCGAAGCTCGAGCCAAGCCGCTGGGCGAGGCTGAGGGAGTCTTGAGCGAGCTGGATGGGGCCGAAGTTCCCGTCGCTCGGGGTATAGCGAACGTCGAGGTCGACGCCAAACTCCTCGAGGAAGTTCTGGTCAACGGTCAGGAAGCGGGACTCGACGGAGATCTGGATCGCCCGCTGCTCACGGAGCTGGGTGAGCAGGTCGACGGTCTCGCGGTGGTTGTCCGCGGTGGTCTTGATGATCAGGCTGCCGTTGAGCTCACGGATGGTGGATTCTTCGTTGAGCCACTCGTCGGGGTCGCCGACGGAGTCCTGGATGAGGGTGGTCAGCTGAAGGATGAGCTCTTCACGGGTGGGGCCCTCGTTCTCATCGTCTTCTTCTTCGTCGTCGAAGAGGTCGCCCCCGCCGCCACCGCCACCACCACCACCGCCGCCACCCGAGTTGGTGTTGGACAGTGCGTCGGTGAGGCTGAAGGTCGGCGCGTCGGTGAAGTTGGGCACCTGAACGAGCAGGTCCCGGATGTTGTAGACGCGGACGTCGGTGGATGCTTTGAGGTTGCGGACCGTGTCGATGACGACGATGCCGTCGATGATGGAGTAGCTGACCGCGTCGTCGATGGACTCGGCGGAGGCCTGGTTCAGGACGAGCTCGAGGAGCTTGAAGGCGGGGACGTTGCTGAGCCGGAGGGTGATGGGCCGGTCCTGCGGGACGCCGGCGAGGTCGAGGGCGGGCCAGTTCGGGGCGAGGTTAACGCCGGTCTGACGGCGGATAAAGTCGAAAATGTTATCGAGCTGGGTCTGGTCGTAGGCTGCGTCGACGGGGGTTTCGAGCTGGGCAGCGGTCTGACGGTTGATCTCGGATTCCCCGCCGGTCTGGTCGAGGGCGGCGAGCCGGCGGAGTGTGATCGCGGGCCAGTCGTCGGGGAACGTCTGGAGCTGGGACTCCGGGGTCATTGCGATTTCGTTCTCGATATTCTGGCGCCCGGTCTCGATACTGCGGCGGGTTCGGGCGGCGTCGAACTGTGTGACGATGTCAGCCTCGACGATGAGCTGGCGTAGGTACTGGGCCGTTTCGTTGGTCGGGTCTTTGAAGATGACCTGATCCAGGATGCGGATGGCTTCGGGGTATTCCTGACGCTGCCGGAGCTCGAGGGCCTGGCGGATCAGGGTATCGACCTCTTCGGCACGGCGTTCTTCGGCGTCACGGTTGGCGGCCTCGGTACGGGCCTTGTTGTCGATAGCGATACGCTCGGCGGTTTCGATCTCGGACTGGATCTGCTGCTCGGTGATGGACGCCTTGAGCGCGTTGGCTTGCTCTAGCAGGGCGTTGAGCTCGCCGCGGTCGGCGGCGTCGCGTTCGTCGAGGATGGCTTTGATGGCCTGATCGACGGTGAGCTTGGCCTGATCGAAGCGGGCGGCGGCCCGGGCGGTGGTTGCGTCGGCGATCAGGGTGTCGTAGCGGGCCTTGGCGTTCTGCCAACGCAGGGCCAGGTCGGTACCCGCGACATCGATCGGGGCGACGGGGGCGATCTGGGCGTCGACGGCTTCTTCGGCCTGGACCTTGAGGGTCAGGGCCTGGGCGTTGGCGGCATCGAGCCGGAGCACGTCGTTGGCGAGCTCCTGGACGGCCCGGTAGTTCTGCTGCTGGTAGGCGGACTGGGCGGCGACGAGCTTGGACTGAACGGCGAGCTCGGTGGCCTTCCGCATCGCGTCGTCGCTCTGGCGGCGGGCTTCGGCGGCTTCGAGCTGGACCTGGCTCTGGGCGAGCTGCTCGCGGAGTTTGGCAGCCTCGGCCTCGGCCTTCTCCTGGGCGGCCTGGGCTTCGGCGAGATCGGCGGCGGCGTCGGTGCCTTGACCGGCCTCGGCTACCGCAGCGTCCTCGTCTTGGGCGACCACTTCGAGCTGCTCGGCGTGTGCTCGGGCCCGGACGGCCATCATGCCGACGGCGACGGCCTCATCGATCTGGGCGAGCCGATCGGCGTCGAACCATTCGAGCTTGGCCTGCGAGGTCTTGACGAGCCGGGACTTGTCCTCGGCGGTGACGAGCCGGTCGCCGGCCACATCGGTGGCGGCGGAGCTGATGAGGGCTCGCACGGCCAGCGGGCTGTTACGGAGCTGTTCCTGGACCTGGCCGAGGCTGCTGCGGGCGTCGGCCTTTTGCTGGTCGGTGGTTTCGGGGTGGCGGAGTGCGGCGAGGTAGAGGGAGACGGCTTGGCCGAGCTGATGCGGCTGCTCCTTCATGAGCCGGTCCGCTTGGGCGAGCGTGTCTGCGGGGTTCGCAGCCGGGTTGCTGATGGCGGCCGGGGCCGGGGGGTTGGATTCGGCCAGGAGGCAGGGGGCGGTGGTCAGGGCTGAAGCACCGATGAGCAACGCGGCGGAGAGACGTGGGATCAAGGCAGAGCCTCCGGGGCGGGGATATGCGACGGGGTGGGGACGCGAAACCATATCGACGGGTGTCGAAAACCGGCAGAGATCCGTGGGGAGCGGATCGAACTGATGGCCACGGGGTTGCCCTGGCGATGCCCTGGGCTGGGCCATCAGCGCCGCTGCAGTCGGGTGTAAACCTCCAGCGGTCCGCAGAGTTTAATGGGGGGTTGAAAGGGCCGCAAGGTCTGCTTTACAGGGAGATAAGAGATTCCCGGACCCTGCGGGACTTGAGGCGGTGGGTTTATCGGCAGGTGCGGGCCACAAAATCGACCGCGGTCGTCGCCCACGGGTGTTCAAGGATGGCTATGGTTATGCCATGGAGGTTCTGATCACGGGTGCTGCTGGCAGGGTCGGGCGTGTGTTGGTTGAGCACTTTCTGGAGGCTGGCCACGCCGTGACCGCGACCGACTGCGTCCTGCGTCCGGACCTGCCGGTGCCTCTGGATGTGACGGACCTGACGGATCGTCTGGCGGTGAATCGTCTGATGGCTCGTGGGTACGACGCGGTGATCCACGGCGGGAACCACCCCAACTTCCATGCGGTGCGTCCCGCCGAGAGGCTGCTCGCCGAGAACACGGCGATGAACGCGAACGTGTTCTGGTCCGCGTTATCGATCGGCGTCGAACGCATCGTCTTTATCAGTTCGATCCAGGCCATGCTGGAGATGGATGTGGATCACTGGAAGCGTCGGCCGCGTCTGAATCAAGAGCACGAGCAGCCCGCGGGGATTTCGGAACTACCGTTACACGGCAGGTTGCCGGGCGTGCTGGGCAACAACACATACGGCATGAGCAAGGTCTTCGGCGAGCAAGCCCTCACCGGTCTGGCCCGGCATTACCCCTGCCTCCGTGCGGCATCGCTCCGGCCGGCCTATGTGCTCACGGACCACAGCCGCGAGTACTTCGGCAAGCGCGGCGTGAAGCGCAGCCACGTCCGGCTGGAAGGTGCGTTGTATGTCGAGGTCAAGGATGTCGCCAGGGCCTGCGAATTGGCGGTCGAGCGGTCCGAACCTGGGCATGAGACCTACCTTTTGGGGCGTTCGCCGGGGTTCAAGGGCATGACGGATCAGGAAGTCTGCGCCGAGTACTTCAGCGACCTGCCGCTGCGGGGCGAAGTGGGTGGCCCCGGCGGGCTGGTTGATCTGAGTTTTGAACGGCAGCGGCTGGGCTGGGAGCCGACCGGCGAGCGTCTGGAGATCATTCCGCCGGAGCGGACGAAGCAGAACGCGTGAGTCCTTACGCGCTTCGGCTCACGCACCAACCACACGGGCTTTGCTGCTGCGATCTCGCATGACCCCGCGGGTGTCCACGATCAGTTGGGCGTGCTCGCCGACCGCGTCCCAATCGATCGCGTCGTGGTGGGTGGCGATCAGCACACAGTCGTAACCGGCCAGGGCGTCGGCGGACAGCGGGACCGAGGTCATGCCCAGGTCGTGACGCCGCATCTTGTGCGTGGCCGGGACGTGGGGGTCGTGGTAATCGACCGATGCGCCGAGGTCTGCGAGCTGTTCGATGAGCTCGAAGCTCGGGCTCTCGCGGATGTCGTCGACGTTCGGCTTATACGCCAAGCCGAGCACCAGCACGCGTGCCCCCTTGACCGCCTTGCCGTCTTCATTCAGTGCCAGCATGACCCGCTGCACCACCCACGCGGGCATGTCGTGGTTGACCCGGCCGGCGAGCTCGATGAACTCGGTGGGTCGGCCGACCTCTTTGGCCTTCCACGTGAGATAGAACGGATCGATCGGGATGCAGTGCCCGCCGAGCCCGGGGCCGGGGTAGAACGCCTGGAAGCCGAAGGGTTTGGTTTTCGCCGCGTCGATGACTTCCCAGACGTCGATGTCCATCTCGGTCAGGATCACCTTCAGCTCGTTGACCAGCGCGATGTTGACCGCCCGGTAGACGTTCTCAAGGATCTTCGCTGCCTCGGCGATCTCGGCACTGCTCACCGGGATCACCTCGGCGATCGCGGCACGATAAAGCGCCGCCGCCATCGCGCCGCTTTGTTCGTCAAGACCCCCAACCAGCTTCGGGATGCTTTGCGTCGTGTGGTCCTTACGCCCCGGGTCCTCACGCTCCGGTGAGTAGGCCACGAACACGTCTTCGCCCAGCGTCAGCCCGTTACCGCCCATCAGCCGCGGCAGCATCACGCCCCGCGTCGTGCCCGGATACGTCGTCGACTCTAGCACGATGAGCTGGCCTGGCCGTAGCGTCCGTCCGATCGCCTCGGCCGTGTTTTCGACATACGACAGGTCCGGCTCGTGGTGTTCGCCCAGTGGGGTGGGCACACACACCAGCACCGCGTCGGGCTCGCCCAGCCGAGCGAAGTCGTCGGTCACCTCGAACCGCTCGCTGCTTGCCATCTCCGAGACGAAACCGTCGCCGAAGTGTTTCAGGTAGTTCTCGCCCCGCCGGAGCATGGCGATCTTCTCGGGATCGATGTCGAAACCGATCACCGAGAACCCTGCCTCCCAGAACGACCGCAGCAGCGGCAGCCCAACATACCCGAGCGCGAGGACCCCCACTTTCAGCGAGCGGTTCGCCACCCGTGCTTCAAAGCCTGCAAGGTCCGACATAGCCCGGCCATCCTAATCCGCCACCCGGACCCGCGTCGCCTGAACCTCCAGCCGATCGCCCAGGTGCAGCAACGGTGGGTCCGTCCCCAGCTCCATGCCCACCAGCCGGGCCATGTCGTTGGTTACGATCTCCGCCTCCGCCAGACGCAGCCGCCACGGGGCGTGTCGGATGTCTGCCCGCAACACACGCCCCTTCCACGGCCCCCAGCTCGCCTGCGTGAACAGGCTGTACCGCTCGGTTAAGAACGCCTCCAGCGTGCCCCGCTCCGAGCCTGTCGCCTCCGCCCCTGGCTCGGCCCGGTACCGCCCCTCAAACACCGCACCCGGCCCACCCCACCGCTCCGGCTTCACCCGCTCCGACCGGTACGCGATCCACCCCTCGGCTTCCCGCGACATCGACATCACCGCATCGAAGTACGGCAAACAGAACGCCAGCCGCGCCAGCCGCACCCCCGTCCAGCTCGCCGCGTCCAGTGAATAAAACCACACCCCCGCCCTCCCCCCCGCCCGTCCACCCACCCGCACATACGTCCGCAGGTTGATCTCCGGGAACGTGCTCATTGGCCCCCACGCCGGCAGCCCCCGCAGCCCGATCCCTCGCATCCCGAACGGCACCACGCCGAGATACGCCGTCCCGTCAAAGCGGTCCAGCTCGACGCCCTCCGGCAGCCCCGCCTGCAGCCGATCCGCGTCCGCCCCGCTCACCGGCCAGTGGGCAAACAGCAGGTCGTGCCAGACCATCTTCATCCAATATCGCCCACGCATTGACGATCCATTTGACATACCGGAGCCTACGCCGGCCACACGCTCCGGGAATAGCCCGACCCTGATGCGGGTTATTCTTCTGCGGCCCGATTGAACCCCCCCGCCGCCCGGCTTACCATCCCGCCACGAGGCGCAAGCCAGAACACCACGAACCAAGGAGCCGAACATGGCCAGCGAAGCCGTTGTTGAATTTACCGATGCCAACTTCCAGTCCGAAGTCCTGGAGTCCGACACCCCCGTGGTCGTCGACTTCTGGGCCGAGTGGTGCATGCCCTGCCGCATGCTCGCACCGACCATCGACGAGCTCGCCGACGACTACGCCGGCAAGGTCAAGGTCGGCAAAGTCGACACCGACGCCAACCGTGAGGTCGCTGCGCAGATGAGTATCTCGGCTATCCCGACTGTCATGGTCTTCAAGGGCGGCGAGATGGTGAAGCAGTTCGTCGGCGTCACGCAAAAGCAAGAGTTTGTCGAAGAGCTCGCTAAGCACACCGACTGACGCCCCCACTCACCAACAACTCAATCCCCGATAGCCCGTGCCTCACCGCACGGGCTTTTTTCTGCGCAATCACGACCTCACCTATCAACGGTGAGCCTCGGCCGCAGTAGCTACACGTCGCCATGAGCATCCCGTCCTTAGCTCGTGTTTCGTTTGCGTGTAGCGGGTGCACCGAAGGTGCCCACGGTTTCGGAGCGGGACGCTTCGCGTCTCCTGCTACACGCTTTGGAAATCTGCTCTAGTCGTGCGAGGGTCGCCAGCGGGTCCGCGCCAAAACCACCACCCCCGCCATCAGCAGCGTCACCGTCCCCGGCTCGGGCAGGCTGTAGAACACGTCTCCGGGCCCCGACAACACAAACGTCTCCTGAAAGCTCGAGACGGCCTCACCATTGCGGCTGTTAAACGAAATCTCGAACACCTCGAAGTCTTCGGGCACCAGCGTCACATACACATCACCGGGCAAGAGCGACGCATCGACCAGAGGCCCGGTGCCGCCGAACTCGGCCCGCGTGGAGAAACCGCCGCTCAGCAGTGGGCTCAGGCTCAGCGTGCCGGCGTCCTGCGAACCGCCCAGCATGACATCCTCCAGCCCGCCCTCGAACAGCGGCGAGAGCAAGACCGCCAGCGCGTCAAAACCCGCGTAGTCGCTGCCGAGCAGCACCCGGTCGTCCAGCCGGGCCACCGCCAGCCCCCGCACACCTGCGCCGTCCCCGATCGTGACCGGTGGTCCCGCAGCAAGGATCGCCGGGAAGTCGCCCGCCGAGAGGTTCTCCGCCAGCCCGAACGCCTCCGCCGCGTCGTCCACGTTGTCGAACGCCACGTTCTGCTCCGCGATGACCGGCGTCTGAATCCCCCCGAAGAACGGGTTCGTGTTCGTCGGCCCCGTCGTCTGGAATATGTCACCGACCACGGACAGCGCCGGCCCGTCCACCACGTTGTTCCCCAAGATCAGCCGACCATTGCCACCGTCCCGCTGTGGGCTCCCGCCGCTACCGCCCCCGGCATCGACCGCACCGGCTCCAGCTACCACCGATCCCACGAGCTTCACCGTCCCCCCAGAACCCGCCCCCCCCGAACCGCCATCCCCGCCATCGCCCCCCTGGCCCGAAGCCCCACCTTCCCCG
>JBCCOW010000099.1:0-8665 GCA_039025195.1 Planctomycetota bacterium | reverse complement strand
GGACGGCGCGGAACGGGGCACGGCCGGGGCCGGGGCCGACCAAAACCCGCGGGGCCGCGGGGGCGGTGGGGGGGCGTACGTGGGGGGACTTGTGGACGTAGACGCCGAGGGTGCCGCCCTCGGGGCAGCGGTCGGCGAGGAACGTCGAGGCGACGCCTTTCCGGGGGCGGTCGAGCAGGTCGTAACGGACCGCGCCGACGGTGAGGTGGACCTCGCCGGGGTGGGCGTCAGGGCTGGAGGCAATGGAGTAGAGCCGCGGCTGGAGCGGGCGGAGCGCTTCGGCAAGTTGTTGCGGGCTGACGTCGGGGGCGTGGAGCTGGAGGACGTCGGCGACGTGGCGGTCTTTAGGAGCACCATGCTCGGCGAGCTTGGCCTCGTCGTCGGCGGGGTCGATGCCGAGGGCTTCGAGGGTCTTGGGGGTGACGGTGATGATGTCGAGCTTGGTGAGCAGCGCGGTGTGGAGGGCGAGGGGGCCCACGCCCTTGAGGGTGACCACCTCGCCGCCGAGGCAGTTGGCCGCATCAAGGATCTCTTGGACTTCATCCCGGCAGTTCACGGGCCAGACGCCCAGGGCGTCGCCGGCTTCGTAGGTATCGTCGAGCCCAGCGAGGCTGATCGCGACATGGTTGACCTCCTTGGCTGAACCGTCGCCGTTAAGGCAGCGGGCTTCGAGGAGTGTGGCCGGGAAGGGGTGAGACTTGTCGTAGCGGGAGCCGGCTTCGGACGCATCCTCGGCAGGAGCAGCCGCCGCACCTCCGGAGGCTGCGGCGAACTGCTCGCTGCTGAAGACGGATGCTTTCCATTCGGCGTATTCATCGTCGTAGGCGACATCGCAGCCGACCATGTCCGCGACGCGGGTGGCCCCGAGCGCTTCGAGGCGGGCGTCGAGGTCGGTCGCCGCCTTATTGAAGTGGGTGTAGCTGGAGTCGCCGAGGCCGCATACGCTGAACTGCAGCTTGTCCAGCTTCGGGGCGTCGTCGGCCATCACGGCATCGAAGAACTTCATCGCGTTGTCCGGCGGGTCGCCCTCGCCGAAGGTGCTGCAGACGATGACGGCCCGCTCCATGCTGGCGAGGTCGTCGAGGCTGATGTCGTTGAGTTCGGACACCTTGGGCTCGAAGCCGTTGGCGGTGGCGTGCTTGCGGAGATCTTTGGACAGGGCCTCGGCGTTGCCAGACTGTGAGCCGTAGAGCACGGACAGCGGCGCGGCGGGGGCGGCGGGCTGGCCGGCGGCACCGGGGTTATCGACCAGCGGCAGGTTCTTCGCGGCGGCGACGATGCCGGCCATGTAGCCCGAGAGCCACTGCTTCTGGTCGGGGTTGAACGGGGCGTCGGCGGGTAAAGCGGGTATTTGGGACATTGCTTTAGGAAAAGGTTTAGTGGTGAAAAACGGATCGGTCAGGCAACTTCCGCGAGTTCGGAAGCGGGTTTCAGGAAGAACTCGGCGAGCTGCTCGGGGGTGTGACGGCGGGTGAAGGCCAGGAAGGTCTCGTCGGGGTTGCGGTGTTCGAGGTACCGGCCGACGACGACTTCCAGGAGCAGCGGCAACTCGTCGGCGGCGACGGGACCGGTCAAGTGTTGGGCAAGGCCTTGGTCGTGGTCGGAGCCGCCGCCGAGGAAGACCTGGTAGGCCTCGCGGCCGTCGGCGGTCGATGCGCCGAGCAGCCCGATGTCGCCGATGTAGTGCTGGGCACAGGAGTGGGAGCAGCCGGTCAGGTGGATGTTGATGGGCGAGTCGAGTTCGAACTTCTGTTGGAGGTGTTCGACGAGTAGGCCGGCGTGCTCTTTGGTGTGGGCGGAGGCGAACTTGCAGCCGAAGCGGCCGGTGCACGCGACGGCCCCGGCGGCGAAGCTGGACGCGGAGGTGGCGATGCCTAGGGCGTGGATGGCGGCGAGGGCGTCGTCGACCTTCTCTTCGGGGACGTCCGGGATCAGCAGGTTTTGCCAGACGGTGAGGCGGATGTCATTGGAGCCGAATTGGGCGGCGATGTCGCCGAGGCCGTGGAGCTGTTCGACGGTGAGCTTGCCCAGGGGCAGCGCGACGCCGATGTACTTCATGCCGTCCTGCTTCTGCGGGTGCACGCCGATGTGGCCCTGGCGGTCGATCGGCTGGCGGGGGGCGTCGTGCTCGGGGCTGAGCCGGATGAGTTTCGCGTCGGAGCCCATCTCTTCGAGCTTTTCGGTGGTGCGGTCCAGGAACCAATCGAAGCCGTGCTGATCGAGGACGTACTTGAGGCGGGCCTTCTTGCGGTTGGTGCGATCGCCGTGCTCGATGAAGACGTGGAGCATGGCGACGGAGACATCGACGGTGTGCTCGGGCTTGACGACAACACCGGTGTCCCGGGCGAAGTCTTTGTGGCCGGTGATCCCGCCGAGCAGGACACGGCAGTAGACCCCCGGAAGCACATCCGCAGGGAGAGCATCGCTTGGCTGAACGTTGGTGGCGAGGTAGGCGATGTCGTTGGTGTCGCTGACGCAGGAGATGGAGCCGCCGTTATCAAACGAGATGTTGAACTTGCGGGGGATGCCGTGGAGGTCGCGGGACTGGAGGATGTAGTGGTGGAGCTCGACGGCGTAGGGCAGGAGGTTGGTGAGTTCGAGCGGGTCGAAGCCGGCAGTGGGGGAGGCGGTGATGTTGCGGACGGAGTCGGCCCCGGAGCCGCGCGAGGTGAGGCCGATGGACTGCAGGCCCGTGAGCGTGTTGAGCAGGTGCTCGGCCGGGATCTCACGGAGCTGCAGGTTGCCACGTGTGGTGACGTGGGCGTAGCCGCCGGCGAGGTCGCGGGCCATGTCGCCGAGGCCGCGGAGTTGATCACCCCGCATCTTGCAGCCGGGGATGCGGAGCCGACACATGAAGCCCGGCATCGCGGGAGCGACATTGAACATGCCTTGGTGCTTGAACATGAACACGTCCGTGCCCTCGGGCATCTTGCCGGCCTGGACGTGATCACGCATCACCGCGTGGAAGTCCCAGGGATGGCGTTCGTGCTTGGCAACCTCTTCTTTGCAAAGGTCTTCGTAGGGCGTACCGTGGATCGTCACGGGCTGGGGCTCACCGGCGGGCGGCGACGAGAATGTGGCCTGGAGGTCGAGCGAGGCGACGAACTGGTCGAGGTAGGCCTGCTGCTCGGGGGTGAAGGCTTCGGACTGGGTGTTTGGGGTTCCGCACATACGAATGGGTTGGGTCGAAAAGAGGGAGGGTGGGGGCTTGGGGGGTTCAGCAGGTGGTCAAGTCGTGGTCGGCGATGGCAAAAGAAAAACCGCCCGGCAAGGCGTGGGGTCCACACCAATCCGGACGGCACTGTCCAATGGTCTTAACTGGTCGGGCGTAATTGCCGACGAAGAATTGGTGCAAATCAAGTGCCACTGGGGCCACGGACCCGGTGGCCAGCTTTAGGCCGGTCGGCTGCCCGCGTTCTGCGCATTGGCCCCCCGGCAGGCGGTGCTGTGCCTAGCGCACGCGCAGTGATTCACCCCCTCCCAACACCTGCACACTGCACATCCAAGAAGTCAATCCACGCGGAAATTTAATTTCTGACCGTTTGTCTATTAGGTTCGTATGAGTCGCCGCCACAAAATCTCGGTCGGGCCGCCATGTAACTGGCACTGACTTTGCGTAACAGACCTCCGCAGAGACATCCGTCGCTGCACAGGACTCAATCCCAACCAGATTGTCTAGCCCGACCACGTGCGTCGGGCGCACCGGACAAAGGCGTCCTTGATCCGCGGGTACCGCGGGGTCTGGACGCCTTTTCGTTTGCGCCTGCACCGGACCACCTCGCCCCGCATTCCCTCTTTGGAGTTTGCTGCAATGAACCGTTTCCGTTCCGCCCTGAGCCGGGTCACCCGCCCGCTCATCACCACGCTGGGCCTCGCCTCGGCCGCCACCGCGCTCGGCCCGGCTGTGCACGGCGAGACCGTTCCCCTCGACGTCGAAAAGTCCGAGCTCCGCTTCGGCTTCATCAAGCTCACCGACTGTGCCCCCATCGTCATCGCCAAGGAGAAGGGCTTCTTCGCGGACGAAGGCCTCGAGGTCGAAGTCATCGCCCAGCCCAACTGGAAGACCCTCCTCGACAACGTCATCTCCGGCGAGCTCGACGGGGCCCACATGCTCTCCGGTCAGCCCATCGCCGCCACCATCGGCTTCGGCACCAAGGCCCACATCATCACCGCCTTCACAATGGACCTCAACGGCAACGGCATCACCGTCTCCAACGCCATCTGGGAGCAGATGCAGGAGAACGACCCCGACAACCTCGATACCCCGACGCCTAAGCACCCCATCACCGCCGACGCCCTCAAGCCCATCGTTCAGGAGTATCTCGACAACGGCGAGAAGCTCCAGATGGGCATGGTGTTCCCCGTGTCGACCCACAACTACGAGATCCGGTACTGGCTCGCCGCGGCCGGTATCCACCCCGGCATGTACACCGCCACCGATATCGGCGGCCGCACCGATGCCGAGGTCGAGCTCTCCGTCACGCCGCCCCCGATGATGCCCGCGACCCTCGAGGCCGGCAACATCCAGGGCTACTGCGTCGGTGAGCCCTGGAACCAGCAGGCCGTCGCCAAGGGCATCGGCGTGCCGGTCACCACCAACTACGACATCTGGAAGAACAATCCCGAGAAAGTCTTTGGCGTCACCAAGAAGTGGGCCGACGAGAACCCCCAGACCATGCTGGCGGTGACCAAGGCCCTGATCCGCGCCGGTCGCTGGCTCGACGCCACCGATGCTGATGGCAACCTCATCAACCGTATCGAAGCCGCCCAGCTGCTCTCGCGGTCTGACTACGTCGGTGCCGACTTCGACGTGATCAAGAACTCGATGACCGGCTACTTCTTCTTCCAGAAGTCCGACAAGCGGGCCATGCCCGACTTCAACGTGTTCTACAAGTACTACTGCACCTACCCGTGGTACTCCGACGGCATCTGGTTCCTCACTCAGATGCGGCGCTGGGGCCAGATCACCGAGCCCAAGGCCGCAGAGTGGTACCACGAGATGGCCAAGGAGGTCTACAAGCCGGCGATCTACCTCGAAGCCGCCAAGCTCCTGCTTGAAGAAGGCTTCATCGAAGAGAGCGAGATCCCTTGGGACACCGACGGCTATAAGCCCGCCACCGATGAGTTCATCGACGGCATCACCTACGACGGTCGTGACCCGCTTGGCTATCTCAAGCAGCACGCCATCGGCCACCAGAACTAATCCTGTCTCCTTAAACCGACCTGTCGGCCGCCTGACCGCGGCCGACGGGTTTCCCGGCACCGTTGCCCGAACGCTTGTTCGCAGACACCACCCCAAACACGCCACCACCATGAAACAGATCAAGCACTTCCTGCTCAAGATTGTCGATCTCACCGCACTGGGATTCCTCGAGCCCTACGTCCGCCTCGCCTACTGGGAAGAGCCCCGGAAGCAGCTCAAGAAGATCGGGCAGTTCACACTGATCCCCGTGCTGGCCCTGGTGGTCGCGGTGGCGTTGTGGGGCTTCTTAGCCCCTCGGCACACCACGAAGTACGGCTCCGTCCCGACGCCAGAAAACACCTGGAACGCCTGGCAGTCGATCATGACGTTCCACAACCAGTACCAGGACAAGACCGATGCGTATCTGCTCGAAGGCGAGCAGCGGCTGGAAGCGATCAAGGTGGCCGAAGCCCGAGGCGAAGACCTCGTGCCGCTCGTCGAGGCGGCCCAGGATGAGCTTGCCAGGGTTAAGGCTTTGGTGCTCGAAGAGAAGACGGCTGAAACCGCTGAGATGACTGCTCGGCTGGAAGCCATGAAGGATGAAAGGCGGACAACCAAGCGTGAGAAGGAAGCTGAGTTCAAGGAACGAGCCCTTGCGTTGGCGGATGGAGATACCGTCGCACGCGATCAGCTCAAGGCCGACTACCGGGAGATGATCGACTGGGAAGAAGAGCAGAAGGACCTTGCGTCTGACCTGAACTCCGAGATCAAGATCATCATGTCACGCAAAGACGCACGCGAAGACGCCGCGCTGCTCAATCAGACCCTGCTGATGGATGAGGCCGCCCACATGCGGGCGTTGCTTGCGATCCTGACCAAGGACGGGCGAGAGGTCCGCGTCCAGGATGTGATGGAGAAGCTGGCGGAGCTTGAAGCGGCCTATGCCGCACCGGCGAGCTCCAAGACGTTCACAACCCTCCGCAACATCGTGCGTTCGGAGAACCGGCTGGAGAAGGCGAAAGAGGCGGAGAACGCGATGACTTGGACGCTGCCCATGCAGATCACCCGGTCGATCCTCTGTGTCTTCACCGGGTTCTTCATCGGCGTCGCGGTCGCGGTGCCGATCGGCGTGCTCTGCGGGCTTTCGACCACGTTCATGGGCGCGATGACACCGTTCATCGCCCTGTTCAAGCCCGTGTCCCCGATTGTCTGGCTGCTGATTTTCTGGATCATCGTCGGCGGCTTCTTCCCCGACCCCGACAAGAGCGTGGTGCTGACGGGCCTGACCGACACGACCGACTGGCTCATGGGCTGGGTCCCCTTCGTTGGCGGCATGGTGCGAACCTACGACATCAACATCGCTTTCATCGCCTCAGCCCTGACCGTCTCGATGTGTTCGCTCTGGGCGACCCTCGTCAATACAGCCCTCGGCGTTGCTTCGGTCGACAAGGACCACATCAACGTGGCCCGCGTGCTCCGTCTGGGCTTCTTCTCCCGGCTGTTCAAGATCATCCTGCCCTCGGCGCTGCCGCTGGTCTTCGCAGGTATGCGGATCTCGCTCGGGGTTGGCTGGATGGTGCTGATCGCCGCCGAACTGCTCGCGTCGTCTGAAGGCGTCGGTAAGTTCACCTGGGACATGTTCAACAACGGGGCGACCGACTCCTTCGCCAAGATCGTGTGCATGGTCTTCGTGGTCGGGGCGATCGGGCTGGTGCTCGACCGCATCATGATCATCTTCCAGCGCCTGGTCAGCTTCGAGGGCTCCGTCGCGGCCGTGTGACCCATCCTCCATTTAACCCCGGGTCAATGACCCGGGGCCCGCATAACCCGACGCTCGATTGAACCCCGCAACTTATAGAAGCCACAAACCCAACCATGAGTTTTCTCGAACTGCAAAACGTGAACAAGGGCTTCGGCCCGCCGTCGAACCGGTATGAAGTTCTTAAGGACGTCAACCTCTCGATCGAGAAGAACGAGTTCGTCGCGATCATCGGGTTCTCCGGCTCGGGCAAGAGCACGCTGGTGTCCCTGCTCGCCGGTCTCGAACAGCCCGACTCGGGGCAGGTCGTGATGGGTGGCGAGGTCGTGACTCAACCCGGTCCCCGCCGGGGGATCATGTTCCAGAACTACTCGCTGCTGCCCTGGCTGTCGGTGTTCCAGAACATCGAGCTCGCGGTGAAGCGCGTGTTCCCTGAGATGAGCCGGGGTGAACGCAAGAAGTACATCATGGGCTACATCGACATGGTGAACCTCACCGGGTCGGATTGGAAGAAGCCCACCGAGCTGTCCGGCGGCATGCGGCAACGCCTCAGCCTCGCCCGGACGCTGGCGATGAAGCCGGAGGTGCTGCTGCTCGACGAGCCGCTGTCCGCGCTCGACGCGTTGACCCGCTCGGTGCTGCAGGACGAGATCATCCGCATCTGGGAAGAAGACCGACGGACTGTCGTGATGATCACGAATGATGTCGACGAAGCGGCGATCATGGCCGACCGCATCGTCCCGCTCACGCCTGGGCCTGAGGCCACCCTCGAAGCGTCTTTCCCCGTGCTGCTCGACCGCCCCCGCGACCGGGCCAACCTCAGCTTTAACCCCGACTTCAAGAAGCTCCGCAACACCGTGAGCTCCTTCATGATGGACCTCAACGAGGAAGCCAAGCAGCTCCGCGTCGATACGCACTACCCGCTGCCCGACCTGACCCCCAAAGACTTCTCACTCGTCGGCTAACCACCACCTGCCCCACCCGCCCACCCATCACCTCTGCCGCATACCACACCATGGCTGAAAACACCGACACCCCGACCCGCCCGATCAACCCGCGTTACGTGGAGATCGTCAACCTGGTCAAGGCCTACCCCAACCCGACCGGCGATGCGATCAAGGTCGTGGATGGCTTCAACCTCACGGTCAAAGAGGGCGACGTCATCGGCGTCATCGGGCACTCCGGATGCGGCAAGTCGACCGTCCTCACCATGGTCGCCGGGCTCAACGACATCACCTCCGGCGACGTCGTCGTTGATGGCAAGGTCGTCGAAGGCTCCGGCCCCGACCGCGCGGTCGTCTTCCAGGCCCCATGCCTGCTGCCCTGGATGACCGCTTTCGGCAACGTCATGCTCGGCGTCAAGCGCGTTTATCCCCAGGCGACCCGTCTCGAACGCAAGCAGATCGTCGAGTACTACCTCAATCTGGTCGGCCTCGCTGACTCGATGCACAAGTACCCCAAGGAGATGTCCGGCGGGATGCAGCAACGCGTCGGCATCGCCCGGGCCATCGCGCTGCAGCCCAAGATGCTGCTGCTCGACGAGCCGTTCGGCCGTCTCGACTCGCTGACGCGGATGGACCTCCAGGACGTGATCCTGGGCATCCTCAACCGCGAGAAGATCACCACCATGGTGATCACCCACGACGTCGACGAGGCGGTCTACATGTCCGACCGCATCTGCATGATGACCAACGGCCCGCGCGCCCGCGTCGGCCAGGTCTTGC
>JBCCOW010000098.1:0-9223 GCA_039025195.1 Planctomycetota bacterium | reverse complement strand
GTCAAGCAGGCCGATGGCCGCATCCTCCTGTTCATCGACGAGCTCCACACCATCGTCGGGGCCGGCAAGACTGAAGGCGCCATGGACGCCGGCAACATGCTCAAGCCCATGCTCGCCCGCGGCGAACTGCACTGCATCGGCGCCACCACCCTCAACGAATACCGCCAACACATCGAAAAAGACGCCGCCCTCGAACGACGCTTCCAGACCGTCCTCGTCGATCAGCCCACCGTCGAGGACACCGTCTCCATCCTCCGCGGCCTCCGTGAACGCTTCGAGGTCTACCACGGCGTCAAGATCAACGACGCCGCCCTCGTCTCCGCCGCCACCCTCTCCCACCGCTACATCGCCGACCGCTTTCTGCCCGACAAAGCGATCGACCTGATCGACGAGGCCTGCGCCACGCTCCGCACCGAGATGGACTCGATGCCCGCCGAGCTCGACGCCCTGACCCGCCGCGTCATGCAGCTCGAGATCGAAGAACAAGCCCTCAAACAAGAATCCGACGCCGCCTCCAAGCAGCGCCTCGAAGACCTGCAAAAAGAACTCGCCGACACCCGCACCGACGCCGACGCCCTCCGCGCCCGCTGGGAGAACGAGAAGTCCGACGCCGATCAGCTCCGTCACCTGCGCGAACAGATCGACGAGACCCGCCGCGCTATTGAGCAGGCCGAGCAGGCTTACGACCTCCAACGCGCCGCCGAGCTGAAGTACGGCACCCTCCCCGACCTCGAAAAACAACTAACCCAAGCCGAGGCCACCACCCCAGGCCGTCCCGATTCATCGGGACGGGAAGGCGACGCGGCTTCAGCCGCGTCGGATGCCGCCGCACCCTTAGTCGCCGAAGCCGTCACCACCGATGAGATCGCATCCATCGTCTCCCGCTGGACCGGCATCCCCGTCCAGAAACTCCAACAAGGCGACCGCGAAAAACTCCTCCACCTCGACGACCTGCTCCACCAACGCGTCGTCGGCCAAGACGAAGCCGTCCGCCTCGTCTCCGACGCCGTCCTCCGCGCCCGTGCCGGCATCGCCGACCCCAACCGGCCCATCGGCTCGTTCCTCTTCCTCGGGCCCACCGGCGTCGGCAAGACCGAAACCGCCCGCGCCCTCGCCGAAGCCCTCTTCGATTCCGAGGACAACATCGTCCGCATCGACATGTCCGAGTACATGGAGAAACACGCCGTCGCCCGACTCATCGGTGCCCCTCCCGGCTACATCGGCTACGACGAGGGCGGCCAGCTCACCGAAGCCGTCCGCCGCAAGCCCTATTCCGTCCTCCTCTTCGACGAGGTCGAAAAGGCCCACCCTGACGTCTTCAACACCTTGTTGCAGCTCCTCGACGACGGCCGCCTCACCGACTCGCAGGGCCGGACCGTCTCGTTCAAGAACACCGTCGTCATCATGACCTCCAACCTCGGCAGCCAACACCTGCTCGACGACGCCATCCTCGGTGCCGGCGACATCGATGAGCCCTCCCGCAACGCGGTCCTCGCCGACGTCCGCGCCCACTTCCGCCCCGAGTTCCTCAACCGCGTCGACGAGCTCATCCTCTTCAAGCCACTCACCCTCGCCGAGATCGAGCGCATCGTCGACCTGCTGATCACTCGGCTCAACGCCCGCCTCGCCGACCGCCGGCTCACCCTCGCCCTAACCGACGCCGCCCGCACCCACCTCGCCCAGCAGGGATTCGACCCCGTCTACGGCGCCCGCCCCCTTAAGCGGTTCATCCAGCGCGAAGTCGAGACCCGCCTCGCCCGTGCCCTGCTTTCCGGCGACATCCCCGACGGCTCCACCGTCACCCTCGACCACTCCGAAACCGAAGACACCGATCCTCTCAGGCTCGACATCACACCGCCCGACACGGCGTGAGTCAGCCTGAGTCGGGCAAAAATCGGCCGCCCAAAAAACGTGCACGCCGCCGTAAACACCCCAAATTGCCCGGCACTTAGGCAGTTTTGTGAGCGTTCGATAAGAAAATCGTGAAAGTCGAAAAAGTCGCTCAAAACACCCTAGACACGGCCAGCCGCCGCGGTAATCTGCTTCTGTCGCAGCGTGCAAGATGCTGCGTGGAGGCAGCCCAAACCGTGTTGGTGAACGGCTGATCTTCTCGGATTTGCGTCTTCGGACACGAACCCAGGCCGACGGCAGCGGTCGAGAAATGCTGCAAAGCAAACTCCGGAGGGTGTTGGCCACATGCCGCGTGGCTGCTTGCTTCGAATTGGGTTGAACACGCCTTACGGCTTTAACCCAATCCAATCAAGACCAAAACACCCGCCTGACAGACCGCTTCTATTGTCTGAAGCAACCCAAGACGAGCCGTCCTGCGTTGGGGCCGTTCAAGTAAGAAATACCCCCCTTGGAGGAATGATGAAAACGAAAGCTCTTGTTTCTGCTCTAGCCATTGCTGGTCTCGCTGTGAGCCCAGCTTCTGGCGATGTGATCCTTACCGGTATTCTCGATGGCGACCTATCGGGCGGTGATCCCAAGGCCATCGAACTTTACGTCTCCGGTACCGAAGATTTGGCTGATTTCGATCTAGAGCGTGCAGCGAATGATGCCATTTTCGACTTCTCTATTGGTCTGTCTGGTACGTTCACCGATGAGTTCGTCTACATCGTAAATACGAGCGATCTTGACGACTTTGAGGCCATCTTTGGCACGACTGGTGACTTTGCGAACGTGATTACCAGCACAAGCATTACCGGTAACGGCAACGATGCTTTCCGTATTGTTGAAGGTACAACCGTAATCGACCAGATCTCCACGGGCGGCGTTGTTGAGTACGCAGATGGCTTCCTCTATCGTGTGGATGGCACTGGTCCTGACGGTGGATTTGTCATTGGCAACTTCACCTCCGGTTCGGTCGATGGGCTGGACATCACTGAATACGCTGCCACTGTGCCCTTCGGCACTTACGCCATTCCTGAGCCCGCAAGCCTCGGCCTGCTCGCTGCAGGTGGCCTGCTCCTCGCCGGTCGTCGGCGTCGCAACGGCTAACTCACAACAACTTCAAGCAGCCCGCGGTGAAAACCGCGGGCTGTTTTTCGCGCGGCACCCCGTCCAGTGCCTCGCCTGACTAGGACCTGATCCGTAAGCCGATTGATCTGGAGAAATACGATGACCGTTCGAACCACACTAACCACTTCACTGTTTGCCACGGGCTTTTTCGTGCCGATGCTTGCTGCTGATGTATCCGCTGTTGAACTCACGTCGACCTTCTCAGCCCAAGTCGAAGAAGACGAAATCGACGCGTTCAGCGGTGCAGTCGATCAAGCGTTCTTCAACGTCCAGGGAGACGATGATGAGTTCACTGTGTACAGCCTCGTTGATTTCGACACATCACCCATCATCGGCCCAGCGACCAGTGTTACTGCCTTGAGTCTGGATATCGCACAGTCCAACATCTTCTTCACCGCCAATGGTGGTCTGGAGTTCTTTTTGGCGACAGACACAAGGGCCATCGACCTTAATGACTCCGCCCGCTACATCTCCGATGGCGATAATACCGGTTCGGAGGTCGTTGGTAGTGCCTTCGGCACGCTCTACAGCATCGGGACTGGGACCTTCACAGAGACTGCGACCGGCGACATCGACACCTACACGTTTTCTCTCGATCCGACTGCCGAGGCCTTTGCCCTCAGCCAGATCAACAGCGGCGGGCTCCTCCGCATCATTGCTACACCCAGCGATCTGGCGGTTCAGGCCACTTACGCTGGTGCTTCAGCTTTGGGCGGTATAAGTTCGCCTGTGCTAACGATCGAGGGCGAGGGTATTGCCATCCCCGAGCCCACCAGCCTGCTGGTCTTTGGTGCCGGTGCAGGCGTGCTCGCCCTCCGTCGGCGTCGCACCGCCTGATGGCGGCACGACATCGGCCTGCCGGCCCGCACACACGCGGCCCGGTATGGCCTATACGAACGCGAGGGGGTTGAGTGAAAGCTCGGCCCCTTCTTTCATTCCGGGGACCTCGGCCACGGCCCGGTCGATAGCGTGTTTCCAACAGATTCCCCATACCGGCTCAACGCCGCCCCAGCTAAAATCGAAGAAGTCTTCGATTCACTCCAGGAACCCCACCATGATTCACTCCACGCTTGCCCGTTCTGCTCAGCCCTCTTCACCCTTTGCCCGTCGCGGCCTGTCCCGCTCACTCACCAATAGCCGAGCCTTCACACTGATCGAACTGCTGGTCGTGATCTCGATCATCGCCCTGCTCATTGGCATCCTGCTGCCCGCGCTGGGTGCGGCCCGCAACGCGGCCCGCCAGACGACCAACTCGACCCAGCTCCGGGGCATCCACCAGAGCTTCCTGTTCTACGCCCAGGAGAACAAGGGCTTCTATCCCGGGCTGCAAGGCAACGGTGAGATCATGACCGCTGCGATGGTCAACGCGACCGGCGACTACACCGGCTTTAACGGGATTTCCAACGGGCGTAACGCGACCGCCCAGTTTGCGGTGGCCCTCAACACCAACCAGTTCACCCCCGAGTACCTGATCAGCCCCGCTGACGAGGTGGCGATCCCCGTCAGTCTCTCGGCTGGCGATACCGATATCGACTTTCATGGTGTCGCCGCTCCGGACCTCCCCAACTTCTCTTACGCCCCGCTGCACTGGCAGGAGAACGCTGCTGGCCCGGCGGAAGTCGGGCGTTACGAGGAGTGGCAAGAGACCCTGAACACCGAGGCGATTGTGCTGGGTGACCGCAACACCGGGGCCAACGCCACCACGCAGGTATCCAGTGACTGGACCACCGTGGACTCTGGCGACTGGCGGGGGACGCTTGTCCGCAACGACAACTCCACCGCGTTTGAAGACACCCACGAAGGCTACACCACGCGGTACGGGACCAACGTGATCGAGAACGATTCGTTGTTCCAGACCGACGGTACGTTCCAGAACGGCGGTGCGGCGGTGCCTGATGCCAACGGTGACCGCGTGGACGCCCGCATCCGCCACTGATCCGCCCGACCCTTCAATCACTCACTCCGATCTGACCTACGCACCTGCGACCGATCTAATCCCCGCGAAAGGCAACCCCTTGCAGCACCATCCCGCCACTCTGATGCCACCCCGCCGCTTTCGGGCCTTCACGCTGATCGAACTCTTGGTGGTGATCTCCATCATCGCGTTGCTGGTCGGCATCCTGCTTCCGGTGCTGGGTACGGCCCGTGACGCCGCGAAGACGTCACTGTGCCTGAACAACCTCAAGCAGATGGGGATCGCCTACGAGATGTACGCGACCGATCACGACGATCTATTCCCCCGCCCAAAGCAGGGTGGTCCTAGCAATGGCGGGACCGATGCCCAGCGGAAATCCTCGCTGTGGTTCAATGCTTTGGACCGCTATCTCGCAACTGACGTGATTCAGCAGACCGGCGGTAGCACGGCGAAGGACCGGAACTACGAACTCTACAAGCAGGATCCTGTTTACGACGAGTTCAACGAAGATACCGCGACAACCGGGGGCAACGGCAGCCGGACCTACAAGATGAATGAGAACTTCAACATCACTCCAGACCCTGGAGATCCGATGCAATTTGTGAGCCGGCTGGACATCGAGATTCCGACCAAGACCGTTGTACTGTTCGACGGGCTGTCCCGTGACTTAGGAATGACGATTGACGCAGCGGCTAACGTAAGCTTTGAGGGTGGTGAAGGGTATGTCTACCTCCGGCACGGCAACGGGGCGAACGTGCTGTTCGCGGATGGGCATGCCTCGACCGAATCGCTGGAGAGCTTTGAGGCGAACACCAACGCGCTGCCGTTCATGGGTGAGTCGTTCACCTACCAGCGGTGGTACGACGAGGGGAACCCGGAGATGCCGTTGATCTGGGATGTGACGCCGTAAGCCGACAGGTGACGACGTCGAGCGTGTAGTGACTATGACTGTGGAGTGATGGTCGGGGCAGCAAGGCGGCACCCGCGGGCCGAGCGGGCACCTTCGGTGCACCCGCTACACGTGGACTGGACGGGTTTTAGAGGAACTGCCAGTCGCCGGTGTAGAGGGTGTAGCCCCAGAGGGCGGCGTTGACGCCGGCGTGGGACCAGATGACGGGGCCGAGGCCGCCGGGGGTGGGCTGTGATGCGGGGAGGTTGGCCCCCGGAAGAGAGGGGGTGTTTGAGGGGTCAGTCGGTGGCGTGGAGGGACCACGGTTGCTCATGGCAACCATGAGGCACCAGACGACGCCGCAGGCGATGCAGCCGGGCCAGTCGCGGGGGGCGTGGGAGAGCATGAACACGAGCGTGGAGGCGGCGACGGCGAAGACGGTAACGCTGCGGAGAGGGACGGTCTCGAGCTGTTCGGTGAGCAGGGGCTTGGCGGCAAGGGCACGCTTGCCGATGTCCTTGTTGCTGAGCCAATCGCCGATGAGGGGCAGATCGACGAGGATCTGCAGGAGCCCCATGCCGGTCTTGCGGGGGGAGTGGAGGCTGCGGAGCATGGCCGAGCGGACGAAGAGCTCCTCGAAGAACGGCACGAGCAGGACCATGGAGACGAAGCGGAGGGACATGGCGAGCCAGAACATGGCTTCGGAGTCTTCGCGCATGATCTCGAAGCGGTGCGGGCCCTCGAGGGTGTTAGAGAACCAGGGGATGCCCGAGGCGACCATGAGGTGGCCGAGCCCGACCCAGGCGACGATGAGCAGGGCGATGGAGGGCAGGACGGTCCAGTGGAGGCCGAAGGCACTTCCGGGGGCGGGGGTGAGTTCGGGGGTGAGCTTGCGGTAGCGGACGAGCAGCGCGGTGATGACAGCGATCTGGATGCCGGCGGCGAAGGGGAGCGCGGCGGGGGCGTTGGCGGTGGTCCACTGGACGGGCAGGAGCAGGAGGAGGTAGGCGAAGAACGGGACCAGCCGGGGGTGCCAGGGGCTTTCGGCCATCCAGGCGTCGAGTTTTTGGAGGCGGGTCATGGGATGAGGGCGTCGGGGGTAGGGCGTGGGGCGTAGGCAGACAGCGGAGTCGCTAGGGCAAGGTATCGGGATTTGGCGGGTTGGGGTGGAGTCCCAAGGGGGCGGATATCACAGAGATTGAGAGACACAGAGACACAGAGGTTTTTCTGTCCACAGATTCACAGGATGCAAGCAGGATTCAGAAGTTTTCAGTGAGCTGTACAGCTTGGGTAGCCCTGTTCGTCATTGGCTTCTTCATGCTCTGTGTCTCTGTGTCTCTGTGTCTCTGTGTCTCTGTGTCTCTATGTCTCTTGCTCTCTGTGATATTGAAAACGTTGTTACACCTGAGGCACAATGCGTGGATGCAGCATGCGGCAGCGGACGAGCATCCGGCGGGGTGGGCGGAGGCGCGGCTGCTGCGGGAGTGTGTGGTGGAGCGGACGCGGGGGTCGGGGCCTGGGGGGCAGCGGCGGAACAAGGTGGCGACGGGGGTGCGGGTTCGGCACGAGCCGACGGGGCTGGTGGCGGAGGCGGGGGAGCGTCGGGAGCCGGAGGCGAATCGACGGATGGCGGTGTTTCGGCTGCGGGTGTTGTTGGCGTTGGAGGTGCGGGTGAAGCGGGTGGGGCCGACGGCGTTGTGGCGGTCGCGGTGCAGCGGTGGGAAGGTGTCGATTAGTTCGGGGCACGCGGATTTCCCGGCGGTGCTGGCGGAGATACTGGATGTGCTGGCGATGAAGGGCTGGCAGCTTCGTGAGGCTTCGGAGGATTGGGGCGGGACGGCGAGTCAGTGGGTGAAGGTGTTGAAGGCGGAGCCGAGGGCGTTTGAGCGGTTGAACGCGGAGCGGGCGGTTGTGGGGTTGGGGCGGTTGCGGTGAGGGGGAGCGGATGGCGGGGAGGCCGGACCGACACGGCCCGGCTCGCTGGGGCTCGGTACGGGTTGTGCGGCCTATAGCGGTGGTGGGGGTTCAGGGCTGGGCCGAGCGGGCCTTGAGTGGGGGTCGGAACGCGTCGATGTCTGAGCAGAGGCTCTGCATGCTCAGGATCGATGTCCAGAATGCGCGGTCGGGGATGACGCTGGCGCTGCCGGTGATGCACCCGGAGGCCGATGGCCAGACGCTGCTGCGGGTGGGGTATGAGCTGACCGAGCCGACGCTGCGTCGGCTGCGGCAGATGCAGGTCCAGACGCTGTGGATCAACTACCCGGGGCTCGAACACCTCCGGCGGTTTATCAACCCCGAGACACTGGACCGGGACACGGTGGTGATGAAGCAGGTCGAGGAGACGTTTACGCTGATGCAGCAGGAGTCGGCGGCGAAGCTGCGGTACGAGGAGTACACGTCGACGATCGAGTCGCTGGTGGAGTCGCTGATGAGCAACCCGGACGCGGCGATTTACATGTCGGACCTGTTCGGTGCGGGGGGGACGCTGATGCGGCACAGCGCGTCGGTGATGTATCTGTGTCTGATGATGGGGCTGAAGCTGGAGGGGTATCTGGTGCGGGAGCGGAAGCACGTGGCGGCGGGCCGGGCGCGGGACGTGGTGAACCTGGGGATGGGGGCGATGCTGCACGACATCGGGGTGACGCAGCTGGCCGAGGCGGTGCGGCTGAAGTACGAGCAGACCGGCGACGAGAGTGATCCGCTCTGGCGGGAGCACCCGTCCCTGGGGTTCCGGGCGGTGCGGGGTCGGATCGAGCCCACCGCTGCGACGGTGGTCTTGCATCACCACCAGCTGGCCAACGGCAAGGGCTACGCGGGGGCCGACTTCCCGGTCCTGTCGGGCAGCGGGATCCACCCGTTCGCGCGGATCGCCGCGGTGGCGGACTTCTTCGATCGGCTGCACCGCCCGATCGGGATGCCGGAGCAGCCGGCGGTGTGGGTGTTGGGGGCGATGCTGAGCGAGCCGGTGAAGTCGCGGTTTGATGAGCAGGTCTTGCGGGCGTTGGTGGAGGTGGTGCCGCCGTATCCGCCGGGGAGCCGGGTGAAGCTGAGCAACGGGGCGGACGCGGTGGTGGTGGATTACATGCCGAGCGACCCGTGCCGGCCGAAGGTGCAGGTGATGCCGGACTTCGAGGCGATGGCGGAAACGGCGTCGGGTGGCGGGTCAGGTCAGGAGGGTAATGAAGGGGAACTGGACGAGATGATCGACCTATCGGAGGTGTCGGCCCACCTGCAGATCGTGGAGTGCAACGGGGTGGGTGTGGCGGAGTTCAATTTCGCGGCGAGCAAGGTGCCAGGGAACCTAGTGTCGGCGGCGGTGTGAGCGGTCGTCGGGTGGGCGGGCGGGTTGGGTGGCTGGGCGGGCGCGGGAGTCGGGGTGGCGGGGGGGGCGGGGGGGG
>JBCCOW010000097.1:0-10075 GCA_039025195.1 Planctomycetota bacterium | reverse complement strand
GTAGCCGGAGATGGAGATCGAGTTGAACCGCGGCATGTTCTGGGAGGTGTAGGCGAAGATGTCGGCGATGATGCGCATCGACGGGGTGGGCGGGTAGATGTAGGTGTTGCGGACCATGAACTCTTTGAGGATGTCGTTCTGGATGGTGCCGGAGAGCTGCTGGGGTTTTACGCCTTGTTCTTCGGCGGCGACGATGTAGAGGGCGAGGACGGGGAGGACCGCGCCGTTCATGGTCATGGAGACGGACATCTTGTCGAGGGGGATGCCGTCGAAGAGGGTGCGCATGTCGTAGATGGAGTCGATGGCGACGCCCGCCATGCCGACGTCGCCGACGACGCGGGGGTTGTCGGAGTCGTAGCCGCGGTGGGTGGCGAGGTCGAAGGCGATGGAGAGGCCTTTTTGCCCGGCGGCGAGGTTGCGTTTGTAGAAGGCGTTGGACTCGGAGGCGGTGGAGAAGCCGGCGTATTGGCGGACGGTCCAGGGACGCATGACATACATGGTGGAGTAGGGCCCGCGGAGGAAGGGCGGGATGCCGGGCATGGTGTGGAGGTGTTCGACGTCTTTGAGGTCGTCGGCGGAGAGCAGGGGGGGGACGTCGATCTGTTCGGGGGTGGTCCAGGTGGCTTGGTCGAGGGGGCGTTTGAGGTCTTGCTGTGCGGCGTCGGCCCAGTCGGCTTTGGTGGTGGTCGGGGGGGCGGTGTCGAGCGGGATATCGGTGAAGGTGGGGATGGGCATCGGTCTTCTCTTTTGTTAACCACAGAGGCACAGAGGCACAGAGAAGAAGTTGGAGAGTTCTTCGTTGGGCTCGATGGGCAGTGCTGTGGTTTGAGTTGTGTCGTTCATGTTTTTGGTTTTGGTTTTCTCTGTGTCTCTGTGCCTCTGTGGTTCAAACGTGATGCAGGACCCCGGCGTGGGTGAGGAGGTCGGTGAGGGTGCCGAGGACATCGCACTTCATGAAGATGAAGCGGTCGATGCCGGCGTCGTGGTAGGTGGGTTCGAGCTTGCCGGGGAAGCCGGCGAGGACGAGCTGTTCGACGCCGGCACGCTTGAGTGCGGTGGCGACGGCGGGGGCGGCGGCTTGGTAGATCGCGTCGGTGGAGCAGATGCAGGCCATGGTGGCTTCGCTGCGGGCGAGGGCTCCGACGGCGAGCTGGGCGAGGGTGTCGGGTTCGCCGGTGAGGGGTTCGGAGGGGACGGCCTCGATGCCGCCGGCCTCGAAGAAGTTGCGGGCGTAGGTGGCGCGGGCGGTGTGTTCGGCGACGGAGCCGAGGTTGATCAGGGCGATGCGGGGTCGGGTGCCGTGGAGTTCGAGGTAGCGGTCGGAGGCGTCGCGGAGTTTCTCGAAGGGCTCGGCGTAGGGGTGGGGGGCGAGGGGTGCGATGGCGACGGGGGCGGCGTCGCCGAAGGTCGCACGGCTGATCTCGCCGAGGGTCGCGCCGGCCTCGGCGGCGGAGACGGCGTTGGCGGTGATGTCACCGGGCTCGGCATCGGGGTCGATCACAGCGGCGGCGATCTCGTCGAGGGTCGCTTGGCGGGCGGGTTCGGCGTGGTGGCGTTGCTGACGGAGGCGTTCGTGGGCCTGCTCACGGAGGGCGGCGTAGTCGGGTTTGCGGTGGGGGACGGGTTTTTCGGTGAGGTTGGGGAACTCGCTGACGCCGGTGACGGCATCGCGGCGTTTGGCGATGTTCTTAACGCGAGGAGCGAAGGCGGAGTCGATCATCTCGGCGACGGAGCCGTGCAGGAGGGTGGGGCCCATGCCGCCTTGTTTTTCAAGGTCTTGGAAGATGGGCCAGGCCTTTTCGCAGAGCTGATCGGTGAGGGATTCGACGAGCCAGGTGCCGCCGGCGGGGTCGACGACTCGGGCGACGTGGGCTTCCTCGGCGAGGATGGCGTGGGTGTTGCGGGCGATGCGTCGGCTGAAGGCATCAGGGAGGCCGAGGGCTTTGTCGAAGGGTTCGCAGGTGATGGCCTGGGCGCCGCCGAGTGCGGCGGCGAAGGTGCAGACGGTGCCTCGGAGCATGTTGACGTAGGGGTCGCGTTGGGTGAGGACGCGCTTGGAGGGTCTGGCGTGGATACGCATGCCGGCGGCGAGGCCGGTGGGATTGGTGACGCCGCAGTGTTTGGCGACCTGGGTCCAGAGGCGACGGGCGGCGCGGAGCTTGGCGATGGCGAGGAAGAAGTTGGTGCCGAGTGCGAAGGAGAAGAGGAGCTGTTTGGCGGCGGTATCGGGGTCGAGGCCGGCGGCGTCCATGGCGCGGAGGTAATCGACGGCGGTGGCCATGGAGAAGGCGAGGTCCTGGGCTGCGTCGGCGCCGGCGTGGTGGTAGGGGGCGGTGCCGACGCGGATGGCGGTGAAGTTCGGGAGGTTGTGGGCAGTCCAGGCGGCGAGGTCGGCGGTGAGGTGCAGGGCGTCGGCGAGGGGGACGGGGAGTTCGCCGCGTCGGGCGAAGACGGCGAGGGGGTCGGCGTTGAGGGAGCCGAAGGCCTTGTGGAGGGGGACGCCGCGTCGGCGGAGCAGGGCGACGAGGTGGGCGGTTGCCGCGGTGAAGGCGGCGCCGGACTCGAGGGCGAGGCCGGCGATGTCGAGGTGGACGCCGTCGAGGAGGGCGTCGTAGTCGTCGGTGTGGTTGAGGGGGATGCCGTCGCGGGTGGCGAGTTCGTCGGCGGCAGGGTCGTCGGCGTCGAGCCCGATGCGGGCGGCGGCGTCGAGGCGGAGGTGGATGGAGGTAACGCCGCCCATGAGGTCGTCGAGGATGGCTTGGTTGCTGGTGGCGAGGTCGGGGTCGGCGTGTTCCTGGCGGATGTCCCAGCCGCAGTGGGTGGCACCGAGTGGGGTGATGCCGCGGGTGGTGGGGGTCAGGCCCGGGAAGCCAGAGGGATCGCCCTGGTGAGGCCAGTCGTTGGCGGTGTAGAGGGGCTGGAGGGCGATGCCCTCGTAGGTGGTGTTGACGAGCTTCTTCTCGAAGGGGGCACCGCGGAGGTCTTTGTCGACAACGGCCCGCCACTGGTCGTAGGAGACGGGGGGGAAGTCTTCGAGCAGCGAGAACGGATTGTGGTCCACTGTTTGGGTCTCCTGATTAGGGCGTTCCACCCTACAGCTGCGCCATCGGGTGTCATAGAGGGACTTATCCGTAAGGAGATGTACTAAGAGGGGTGCGGAAAACCCCGAGGATGCTGGGCGTGCTTGGGGCTGGGGTTGATTTATGATGCGGGGTATGACGAGTGTTGTGCAGGACGTGCCGGTGCTGGAGTCGTTGCAGATGGCCCAGCGTTTGGCGGGGCGGGCGTTGGCGGACGAGCCGGTGCCGATGGATGAGGCGTTGGGGCTGTTGCGGGATGTGGAGCGGGAGGGTGATGAGGCGATCGCGCTGCCGGCGTTGTTGTCGGCGGCGTACGCGGTGCGGTCACACCACTTCGGGAACAAGGTGCGGGTGCATGTGTTGAACAACGCGCAGAACGGGCACTGCCCGGAAGACTGTGCATATTGCACGCAGGCGAAGACCTCGACGGCAGACATCAACCCGTACCCGATGAAGTCGATCGACGAGATGTTGGGCGAGGCGGAAGCGGCGAAGGCGGCGGGGGCGCACCGGTACTGCATGGTGTTCGCGGGGCGGGGGCCGTCGGGCTCGCGGGTGAATCAGCTGGTGACGGCGGTCGGTCGGATCAAGGACGAGGTGGGGATCGAGGTGTGCGTGTCGGCGGGCTTGCTGAAGCAGGAGCAGGCGGAACGCTTGGCCGAGGCGGGGGTCGATCGGTACAACCACAACCTGAACACGTCGCCGCGGAACTACGGGACGATCTGCAGCACGCACACCTACGAGGATCGGCAGCAGACGCTGGCGGCGGCACGCGGGGCGGGGATGTCGCTGTGCTCGGGGCTGATTGTGGGGATGGGCGAGACGCGGGAAGAACTGGTCGATCTGGCGGTGACGCTCCGGCAGATGGACGCGGAGTCGATCCCGGTGAACTTCCTGCTTCCGTTTGAAGGGAACATGATGAACCGGCCGGTGGAGTTGACGCCGCGGTTCTGTCTGCGGGTGTTGTGTTTGTTCCGGCTGATGTGTCCGCGGGCGGAGGTGCGGGTGGCGGCGGGGCGGGAGCATCATCTGCGCAGCCTGGAGCCGATGGCGTTGCAGCCTGCGAACTCGTTGTTCCTGGGGGGGTATCTGAACGCGAAGGGCGGCGAGGCGAAGCGGATGTACCGGATGCTGATGGACGCGGGGTACGAATTGGACGCGGAGGGGAAGGCTTCGGAGCTGTTCGAGGGGTTGAGCGCGGAGTCGTTTGAGGACAGCGGGGCGGGTGGGGTGCCGGGTAAGGCGGCGACGCTGACGCGGGAGGGGCAGGCGTGTTCGGTGAACGGTGCGGGTGGGGCGGCGAGTGCTAGCCCTTGTGGTGGTGGAGGAGGTGGTGGTCAGGCGGTGTTGGATCAGGAGTCGATCAAGTCGCTTGAAGAGCTCCGGCCGTTCAAGGCGTAGTGAGCTGGTGGGGTGTCGGGTGCGGGTGGCTATTCGTAGAGCTTGATGAGGGCTTGGGTGCCACTATCGCCGTGGCCTTGGTCGGCGAGGGTTTTGTACTGGTCGAGCGCGAGTTGGAGGGTGGGGGCGTCGAGGCCGAGGGACTCGGCGGACTCGGTGGCGATGGTCATGTCTTTGATGAAGTGCTTGATGTAGAAGCCGGGGTCGAGGTCGCCTTCGAGGATGCGGGGCGCGAGGTTGGACAGGGCCCAGCTGCCGGCGGCACCGGCGGCGATGCTCTGCAGGACGGTGGCGGGGTCGAGGCCGGCGTGTTGGGCGTAGGCAAGGGACTCGCAGACGCCGAGCATGCCGGCGGCGACGGCGATCTGGTTGCACATCTTGCAGTGCTGGCCGGCACCGGCGGGGCCTTGGTAGACGATGTTCTTGCCCATGACCTCGAACAGCGGGAGTACGGCGTCGAAGGCGTCGCGGGGTCCGCCGACCATGATGGAGAGCGTGGCTTCGCGTGCACCGCGGTCGCCGCCGGAGACGGGGGCGTCGAGGGCATGGCAGCCGTGCTGTTCGGCTTGTTCCGAAAGGGTCTTGGCGAGTGCGGGGCTGGAGGTGGTCATATCGACGAGGATGGTGCCGGGCTTGGCGTTCGGGATGAGTCCATCGTCGCCGAGATAGACCGACTCTACATCGCAGGGCATGCCGACGATGGTGAAGACCGCGTCGACAGCGGTGGCGAGGGTGGCGGGGGAGTTGTGCCAGATCGCACCGCGGTCGATGAGGTCTTGCGCTTTGGATTTCGTGCGGGTCGTGATGTGGAGCTGAGCCCCGGCGTCGAGGAGGTGGCCGGCCATGGAGGCGCCCATGACGCCAGTGCCGATGAAGCCGAGAGGGGTGTTATTCGGGGTCATGTCGTGGAGTTCTCTGGTCAAGGGAGGACGGGTTGCTTAGATTGTGGTGGTCTGAGCAGTTTGGTTCTTTGATCTGATTCAGGAGCTCATCATGACGGCGACCGAGGCGACGGTGCAAGCGGAGGTGGCCCCGCCGGGGTTTACCGACAGTCAGTGGGAGCAGTTCATGGCCGACGGTTTTCTCGTGCTCGAAGACGCGATCGAGCCGAGCGATGTGGAGCGGTACATCGAGGCGATCGATCGGCATGTGGCGGAGCGCGGGTTGGACAAGCCGGGCACGAGCGTGTCGCCGCAGAACGTGGTGGAGTGGGACCCGGTGTTCGCGGAGCTGATCGATCACCCGCGGCACATCGGGTTTGCGTACGACCTGTACGGCGAGCAGACAAAGCTGCAGCAGAGCCAGTTCATGGTTCGGCGGAAGGGGGGCTGGCACAACCTCTGGCACCCGGACGGTCCGCGCGGCTTGCCTTACGGCGTGTTCAGCCCGGAGCTGCCGCTGCAGCTGAAGTTCGGCTACTGGCTGACGGACCTGCCGAAGCGGGGGATGGGCAACTTCGTGTGCGTGCCGGGGAGTCACCGCATGGAGTACGCGGACTATTACGACACGCACGAGAACGTGCCGGGGCAGAAGATTTTGACGTGCAAGGCCGGGACGATGACGCTGATGCATAACGCGCTGTGGCACCGGGTCGAGCCGAACGAAACAGAAGTCTTCCGGAAGAACCTGTTTTACACGTACAGCCCGTCGTGGGTGTGTAACCAGGACCGCTGGCACAGCGATGCGGCGTGGTTAGAGGGGCTGACGCGGGAGCGGCGGATGCTGATGCGGAGTTATGGCGATCCATATGGCTGGGCGAAGCCGAAACCGGAGGAGTTCCCGCTGTATCTGGATCGGGAGACGGGCACCGACCGCGATGCGGGGCGGTATCTGGATGGGGTGGGGCTGCACCGCAGGAAGCGGTTGACCTGGGTGGAGAAGCGGATGGGTCGGTAGGTCGGCGGGTGTCGTGGTGGGCGATTTAGCGCGGCACTTGCTTGCCGTGGCCGAGCGTACCGACGAATGCGCCGTCGCGGGCCGAGACTTTGCCGCGGACTGTGACGAGGCTGGGTCGGCCGGTGATGGCGAAGCCCTCGAAGCCGTCGTAGTCGGTGTTCATAAGGTTGTCGGCTTGGGTGATGGTGCCGGTGTAGTCAGGATCCCAGACGACGAGGTCGGCGTCGCTGCCGGGGGCGATCGTGCCCTTGGCGGGGTACATGCCGAAACGCTTGGCGGCGTGGGTGCTCGCGGCTTCGACGAAGCGCTGCAGCGAGAGTTTTTCAGTAGCAACGCCGTGGGTGTAGAGGAGGGTGGCGCGGTGCTGGACGGAGGGGATGCCGTTGGGGATGGTGGTGAAGTTGCCGGCTGGGGGCTTGCCCATGTCCTTCTGGCCGACGAAGTCGAAGGGAGCATGGTCGGTGCCGACGGTGTGGACCCGGCCGTCGGTGAGGGCGTCCCAGAGAAAGGCTTTGTGGTCGGCCGAGCGGATGGGCGGGGACATGACGAACTTCGCGCCCTCGAAGTCGGGCCGCTCGGCGTAGGTGTTGTCGAGCGTGAGATACGGGATGACGGTCTCGATGTCGACGTCGACACCGCGGTCGATGAAACGCTGCGCGGCTTCGACTGCGGGGCGGTTGGAGGTGTGGACGATGTAGCCCGACGCGCCGGTCATCTCGAGGAAGGTGCAGAAGTGGTGGACGCCCTCGGTCTCAACCTGTACGGGGCGCGACGGCTCGTGCCACTCGGGACCGACCTTGCCCTCGGCGAGGAGTTTCTGCTGAAGTGCGCCGACCAGCTCGGCGTTTTCGCAGTGGGCGGTGACGACGACGCCGAGCTCCTTGGCGAGCATGCAGGTGTTGTAGAGCTCGGCATCGTCGACGCCGAAGGCGCCCTTATAGGCGAGGAAAACCTTGAGGGAGGTGATGCCGTCGTCGACAACTCTGCGGAGCGACGCTTCGGCGGCATCGTCGTAGCGGGTCACGCCCATATGGAACGTATAGTCGCAGGCCGAGAGGTCCTCGGCCTTGCCCTTCCAGAGCTGGTACGCCTCCCACGGGTCGTCGTCACGCCCGGGGCAAACCATCTCGATCAGCGTGGTGGTGCCGCCGACGAGTGCGGCTTTGCTGGCGGTCTCGTAGGTGTCCTTGGCGTAGGTGCCCATGAATGGCAGGTAGATGTGGACGTGCGGGTCGATGAAGCCGGGGAAGACGAGCTTGCCGGTGGCGTCGATGATCTCGGCATCGGGGGCCGACGCGGGGTCGATGGACGGCTCAACCTTGGCTATCGTCTCGCCCTCGATCAGGACGTCGGCGATCGCGTCGTGGTCGGGCGTGACCACGCGGCCGTTCTGAATGAGCATGGACAAGGCAAAAACTCCGCGGTAGGTGAGGTGGGTGGGACGGGGTGGGTGGGGCGAGCTTACCCGCTGACCAGGTCGTCGGACTGCTTGACGAAGTCGTCGGCGTCCCACTTGTCGTCCTTCGTGACGCCCTCGGTCTTCTCGGCTACGGCAGTGGCGACCGCGGTGGCGGCGGCTTCCTTGGCTGCCGCCTTCGCGGCGACGGCGGCACGCTTGGCCTCGCGGGCTTCGCCCTGCATGCGGACCAGCTCGGCGTGGGTGGTGAAGTACTGCAGGGCGTGGCCCTTGAAATCGTCGATGGTCTCGAAGCCGTGCTGCTCCATGAACGCGAGCAGGCCCTCGATCATGGGCTTGACCATGCGGTAGCTCATCTTCATCACGCCGGTGCAGACCTGGACGGTGTCGGAGCCGAGCAGGATGAACTGGGCGGCGTCCTCGCCGGTCTCGACGCCGCCCATGCCGGAGATGGTGTGCTTGCCGTCGAACTCGGTGTGGATCAGGTCGGCGATCTCCTTGACCATGCGCAGCGCGATCGGGCGGACGGCAACGGAGGAGTACCCGCCGGGCGTGGAGTAGCCCTCAACGGTGGGCATCGGACGCAGCGTCTTGAGGTCGACGCCGATGACGCTGCGGATGGTGTTGATGGCACTGATGCCGTGGCAGCCGGCGCGGAGGGCGCAGCGGGAGGGGTCTTCGATGCGGCCGACGTTGGGGGTCATCTTGGCCCAGACGGGGGTCTTGGCGGCGGCCATGACCCAGCCACAGACCTCTTCGAGGATCTCGGGGTCTTCGCCCATCGCCATGCCCATCTTGCGTTCGGGCAGGCCGTGGGGGCAGGAGAAGTTGAGCTCCAGGCCGTCGACGCCGGAGGCCTCGCAGCGCTCGACGATCTCGATCCAGGCGTCCTTGTTGTACTCCTCCATGATGGAGGCGATGAGGATGCCGTCGGGGTGTTCGTCCTTGATGGCCTTGAAGTCGTCGAGCCAGTCCTCGAAGGGGGTGGTGGCGATGAGTTCTATATTTTCCCAGCCAAAAACTTCCTTCTTGTTCTGGCCGGTCAGCTTGCCGTAGCGGGGGGCGACGTTGATGACCTTGGAGGCGTCTAGGCTGACGGTCTTGGCGATTACGCCGCCCCAGCCTTCCTCGAAAGCCTTGTTGATGACCTTGCGGTTGGTGCCGGGCGGGCCGGAGCCAATGACGAAGGGGTTCTTGAAGGTCATTCCGTCGACGGTGGTTTGTAGCGTGGGCATGGGTTGGTTTTCCTTTCTCGGTTAAACGCCAAGACGCAGAGACGCCAAGACGCCAAGTGGGAACATACGGGTTGATGACTTCTTGGTTTTCCTTGGCGTCTCTGCGCCTTGGCGTCTTGGCGTTAGTGGTTTGCGGCGGAAAGCAGGCACTCGTCGAGTACGGCGATGATGAAGTCGGCGTCGTCCTTGGTGATGCACATGGGGGGTTTGAGGCGGATGGTGTTGCCGTAGAGCCCGCCCTTGCCGAGGAGCAGGCCCATCTGCTTGGCTCGCTCCACGACGGCTGCGCACTCGGTTTTGGCGGGGGTTTTCTTTTTGCGGTCGGTGACGAGTTCGACGCCGAGCATGAGGCCGAGGCCGCGGACGTCGCCGATCAATTCGTGTTTGTCCTGCAGGTCTTTGAGGCCGGCCTTGAGGTAGGTGCCGACGGTCTTAGCGTTTACTTGGATGTTGTCTTCGTCGATGACTTCGAGGGTGGCGAGGCCCTGAGTGACGGAGACGGGGTTGCCGCCGTAGGTGTTGAAGTGGATGCGGTTGGCGAGGGTGCCGGAGATGGCTTCGGTGGAGGTCATGGCGGCGAGGGGAGCGCCGTTACCGATGCCCTTGGCCATGGTGATCATGTCGGGCTGGACGTTCCAGTTCTGGTGGGCCCAGTAGTGCTCGCCGGTTCGGCCGAAGCCGCCCTGGACCTCGTCGGCGATGCAGACGCCGCCGTGGTCGCGGACGATTTTATAGATGATCTCGAAGAAACCTGGGGGTGGGACCACCGCGCCGCCGACGCCCTGGATGGGCTCGCCGATGAAGCCGGCGATCTCGCCGGAGGTGTTGTTCTCGATGACGTCCTTGACGTCGTGGGCGCACTTGAGGCCGCAGGTGGGGTAGTCGAGGCCGTAGGGACAGCGGTAGCAGTAGCCGGCCCGGGTGTGGACGATGTCCTGGGCGGGGTTGGACTTGAACTTCCAGGTGCCGTGGGCGGTGAGGCCCATGGTGGCGGAGGTGCCGCCGTGGTAGCCGTTGCGGAGGGCGATGATGGTGTGGTTGCCGGT
>JBCCOW010000096.1:0-10225 GCA_039025195.1 Planctomycetota bacterium | reverse complement strand
GAGACCAAAGGCTCGTGAAATCAAGAGAACATGCCGGCTAGGGAGGAGGATGCCAGGCTCCTTATTTGAGATAGTTTATGGATGTCCTGGACTTTCTAAGCCCTACATGTGGTGGACCAGGTAACGTGTCGCAATGTGGTGTTGGCGTAGATTTTGAAGATTACGCGTTGGCATGGCTCGGCCGGCATCTTGTCCTGGATGCCGGGGAGCCCGACCATGGCCAGGACACGCTCGACACACTTTCGCCGTTGGTCGGGGTCGAGGTGGGTGTGCTGATCGAGGGGGAAGCCGACGTTTTCGCCGATGGTCATCGAGTCGAACAGGGCCGACATCTGGAAGAGGAAGCCCATGTGGAGGCGTTGTTCGACGCGTTTGGCTTCGGGCATGGTGTCGATGCGGTGGCCGTCGAAGTAGACCGCGCCGCGGTCGGGTTTGAGCAGGCCGATGACTTCTTTGATGAGGACGGACTTGCCCGTGCCGGAGGGCCCGAGGAGGACGGTGGTTTGTCCGCGGAAAACGTCGAGGTTGACGCCGCGGTGGACGTGGAGGGGGCCGAAGGCTTTGTGGACGTCGACTAGGCGGACGAGAGGGGTTTCGGGGTCGTCGTTGGGGGGGAGGGGTTCGGGGAGCTGATGGAGGGTGTGGTCGTCGAGCAGCCCGGTGTAGATGCTGGGGCGTGGCGTCGGTGGAGGGTGGGCTTGGGGCGGCATAACGGGTTAGCGGAACTTTAGCGGCTCCGGCGAGGCGACTGTGGAAGGCTAAGCCGCACTGATTCCTAGATCACTCTTGTGTGTCAGCCCCAATTTGCATAATGTATACATAGAAAAGTTTTTGATTCACTGTTCAATCGCACTGTCTTAGCGCTTGTTCTGTATTTGGGAGCATCATGCACACTGTTGTACACAGCATCAGGTCGGCGGTTTTGGGGGTGGTGGTTGTGCTGGCGTTACTCGCAGGCTTAGCCGGCGCGTCGGTGGTGCCACCGGACCCGATCGGTGTTTTGGGCGGGGTGGGTGGGGCGGGTGGGGTGGTTTACGAAGCATCGGAAGTGTTCGAGACGCGGAACCAAGTGGACTTCGCGTTCTGGCTGCCGAACAACTCGGCGAACACGCTGGGGAAGTTCTATCGCTGGTTGGACGGGGTGACGCCGACGCTCACGATCGATACAGACGACTGGCGGACTGCGACGCGGGCCTTGTTGCAGGGGCGGATCGTGTCGGACCTGCCGAGCGATCCGCAGAGCGTGTGGGACATCGAGTTCTTATTTGAGGATGGGGTGGGGTTGGCCGAGTGGACGTCCGACCCGGAGAACGTGGTCAAGCGGGGCGAGTCGATCCACGGGGTGAGCCAGGACAAGATCGACGGCTGGCGGTTCTTTGCCTTTGGGCGGTCGGTGATGACGCACGTGTCGGGTCCGGGCGGGGCAGACTCGCCGATCCTGGTGACGTCGAAGTCGGTGCCGGGGATGGAGTTTGCGTTTCAGCTGGGCGTGGGGGCGTCGCAGTGGAACCGGGACGCGTTGGGGGCGTCGGGGTGGTTTGTAAATGCGGACCCGAACGGGCCAGGCTGGCTGTATCCGGAGGGTCACGCGGATGTGAACATCCTGCTGGTGGCGGTGATCCCGGAGCCGGGGATGCTGGGGTTGTTCGCGGTGGGGTGTGGGGCGTTGATAGCGCGTCGGCGGTAGACCGGCGAGGCGTCGCCTCGCGGCTGGGAATGTGCTGTGATTCGTGATGGTTTAGCGGCCCCAGCCGTTCGCGGTCGCGGTGCCGTTGGTTGGGAGCTCGACGGAGGTGTTCATCGCCTGGAGGCGGTCGAGCTGGTGCTGGCCGATCTGGACCTTGAGGAGGACGGCGTCGTTCTCGTAGTTACGGTCCAAGACCTCGACTTGTGATTCGAGGAAGCCGAGGGCCTTGCCGTCGGCGTGGGGGACGCGGAGGGTGAGGACCTGGAGCTTGCCACGGGCGTGCTGTCGGACGCGGTCGGTCAGGGCGTCGAGCCCGAGGCTGTTCGCGGCAGAAATCGCGACGGCGTCGGGGTATTGCTGCTGGAGGAGCAAAAGCTCGGCGTTGTGCTGGAGCTTGTCGATCTTGTTGAGGACGACCAGGCGGGTCGGCTCGGTCGCGCCGATGTCGTCGAGGACGTGCATCACAGTGTCGAGGTTGCGTTGGCAGTTGGGGTCGGCGGTGTCGGCGACGATCAACAGCAGATCGGAGTGGATCGCTTCTTCGAGGGTGGCCTTGAAGGAGGCGACGAGGTGGTGGGGCAGGTTGCGGACGAAGCCGACGGTGTCGGAGAGCATGACCGACTCGCCGTCGCCCATGTCCCATCGGCGGGTCTTGGTGGAGAGGGTGGCGAAGAGCTTGTCGTCGGCGTAGGTGCCGGCCTGGGTCAGCGTGTTGAAGAGGGTGGACTTACCGGCGTTGGTGTAGCCGACGAGCCCGACGGTGTAGTGGTCGAGGTTGCGGGCGTTGACCTGGCGGGTCTTGCGGGCCTGGAGGTCGGCGATCTCGCGTTTGAGCTGGGACTTTTTGCGCTGGACGATCCGGCGGTCGATCTCGAGCTGCTGCTCACCGGGGCCACGGGTGCCGATGCCGGCGGGGGCGCCGCCGACGATGCGTTCGAGGTGAGACCACATGGCACGCAGGCGGGGGTAGGTGTATTCGAGCTGGGCGAGCTCGACCTGGATGCGGGCTTCGAGGGTGCGGGCCCGGGCGGCGAAGATGTCGAGGATCAGCTCAGAGCGATCGAGGACCTTGGCTTCGACGGCCTCCTCGACTTTGGCGATCTGGGAGGGAGAGAGGTCGTTCTCAAAGATGACACACTGGGCGTCGTGGGCCTTGACCAGCTGCTTGAGCTGTTCAACCTTGCCTTTGCCGATGAAGGTCTTGGCGTCGGGCTTGGCCTTCTTCTGCATGAGCTCTTCGACCACGATCGCGCCGGCGGTGTCGGCCAGGGAGCGGAGCTCGCCGAGCGGGTCGTGGGGGTCGAGCCCGTCGTTGGGCAGGAGCGCGGCGACGAGGATCGCACGTTCGGCTTCGACCTTGAGTTGTTCGCGTTGGCCGGATTCCATGGACCCCGCATGGTATCGCGGGCAGCGTCAGGGATTGGAGTTTTGGGGCGGGTGGACCGGCGACGCGTCGCGTCGCGGCTAGGAATCACTCGGGTGCTTTGGGGAGCTTGGCTTGGTAGTGGGCGCTTGCGGTGGGGTCGTACTGCCAGATAGCGGGGACGTAGGCGTAGGCGTCGTGATGCTTGGCGATGTGGCCGACGCCGGGGAAGGGGAGGTGGGAGCCGGAGAGGGGCTTGCGGGACTTGACGTAGTAGTCGAGGACGCGTTTGCGGGTGTCGGCGGCCTGCTCAGGGTCGGCGTCGAAGGCGATGTGCCAGTCGGGGTGGGCGAACTGCACAGCGGGGAAGTGGATGAGGTCGGCCATGTAGCCGAACTGCCCGGCGTCGCCGTAGAGCCCCGCGAGGGTGTGGCCGGGGGTGTGCCCGGGGCAGTGGTAGAGGGCGAGGGCGGGGTCGATTTGGGTGCGCTTGTCGGAGATGAGGTCGAGCTTGTCGCCGATGACTTTCAGGGCGGCTTTGGCGGCGTTAGTGACGCCGGTCTTCATGTCGTCGGGGACGCCCATCTTCGAGACGTCGGGGGTGTCAGCGGACCAGAAGGCCTGCTCGGCTTCGTGCATGACGAAGCGGGCGTTGGGCAGCCAGGAGGTGCCAGCATCGGTGAGGAGGCCGCCGATGTGATCGGGGTGGAGGTGGGTGATGACGACGGTGTCGATGTCGGCGGTGCTGGCGCCGAGGGCGGCAAGGTGTTTGCGGAGGAAGCCGACGGTGGGGCCGAAGGCCTGGCCGCAGCCGACGTCGATGAGGATGAGGCGTTTGCCGGTGTTGATGAGCAGAGCGTTGACGTGGCCGGTGACGTGGTCGTGGGGGACGAAGGCGTCGTCGAGGGCTTGGAGGAAGTCGGCTTCGGAGGCGTTGGTGCCGATGGTGGGGTGGGCGGGTTCGAAGGGGAAAGTGCCGTCGCCGAGGACGGTGATTTCGACGTTGCCGAGGCTGAGGCGGTAGTAGCCGGCGCCCTGGGTGGTTGTTGGCTGCGTGGCGGGCGCGGTGGTGGGGTGCGCGAGGGCGGTGCGGGGGGCGAGCGTGGCGGCGGCGGCGACGGAGCCGGCGGCGAAGGTGAGGGCTTGGCGGCGGGAGAGTGCGGGTTGGTCGGTCATGGGGGCCTCCTGATCGGGTGTTGGGGCATGGTAGCCCGTGTTGGCTGACGGTTTGTGGCGTGTCTCGAAGTGCTTGGCGGGTTGGCCGGGGCGACACGCCCCGGCTCGCTCAGACAGGATGTGGTGTCAGCGGCGGGGTTTTCTGGTGGTGACCTTGAGGCTGGGGGGCTTGTTTCGGATCCAGGCGGCGAAGCGGGCGATGTCGGGGTGCTGTTTCAGGGCCTCGACGGTGGGGTAGTGCTCGGCGAGCTGCTGTTCGGTGAGGTGGTGGTGGACGGTGGAGTGGCATGGGCGGCAGATCAGGGCAATGGTCTGGTTGAGATCAGTGTCGGGGTGGAGGCGTTTGGTGCGGGGCTTGTTGTGGCGGGCCTTGGGGATCAGGTGGTGCTTGGTGAGGGGCAGGCCCATACGGGCACAGAGGGCGCAGGCGGGTTCGTCGGGGTTGGCGTTCGGTGGGCTTGCGGGCTTTGGCATGGCGGGATACACTCTGCGGCTCGATTAATCCCCTCTCCGCCGTCCCCGAAAGGCGATGATATGCCCCGCGTCTGTGAATTTACCGGCAAGCGAACGACCGTTGGCAACACCTATGTCCGCCGTGGTAAGGCCAAGCGGCTGGGTGGTGTGGGTCTGAAGATCCGGGGCAAGAACAAGCGGACGTTCCGCCCGAACATCCAGAAGCTCAACGCCCTGATGCCCGACGGCTCGGTGCGGAAGGTCAAGGCGTCGACCCGGGCGATCAAGTCCGGGCTGGTGGTCAAGCCCGCCAAGCGGAAGTACGCCTACAAGCCCGAGGCCGAGTCGGCGGCGGCGTGAGAGGCCTGGAGCGGGCCTTACGGCACTGGCGTGGGAGATTTGGCGTGATATCGGACCTTTTTTTGGGGTTACGGGCTTATCGCCTTGACGATCGGCGTCATGGCAGCGATGATTCGCGGTCCGCTTGATCCGACGCCCGGCAGGGGTTGTCGCCGACGAGGCCACGAAAGCACCGTGAGCCCGGCTTGAACGACTCTGCCGCCCACGCCACGACCGCTCCGCTTAAGTAAGCCAAACTGATCCTACGGGCCAGACGAGCGTAGCTCGTCGGCTATTGGTAGTGGAAGTTTGACGGTGACGACAAGGACTGAGGTCATGCCTGTATCCGACGACCGAGACCGTGTGCGTGAAGCGACCGACTTGGTGCGTCTGGTCGGGGAGCATGTGTCGTTGAAGCCGAAGGGCCGGGAGTTCGCGTGTCTTTGTCCGTTCCACGACGACAAGAACCCGTCGATGTACGTGAGTCCGGCCAAGCAGATCTTCAAGTGCTTTGTCTGTGGGGCAGGCGGGACGTGCTTCGACTTCGTGATGAAGTACCACAAGATGGATTTCGTGGAGTCGCTGAAGTATCTGGCGGACCGGGCGGGGATCGAGCTGAGCGGGAAGAAGCGGAGTGCGAGCGACGGGCCGTCGCCGAGGAAGCGGATCGCGGAGGCGAACGCAAAGGCGTTGGCGTTTTTCCGTTCACGGCTCGAGCACGGCGAGGTGGGGTCAGAGGCGCGGGCGTATTTGGAGCGGCGTGGGGTGACAGCAGAGATGATCGAAGCCTTCGCGTTGGGGTATGGGCCGGACGGCTGGGAAGTTTTGGCGAACGCAGTGGCGAAGAAAGGCTACCCGGTGGGTGACTTTGAGCGGGCGGGTTTGCTGAAAACGCGGGGGGACGGGTCGCGGTATGACGCGCTGCGGCACCGGCTGATCTTCCCGATCTTCGATGCGATCGGTCGGCCCATCGCGTTCGGCGGTCGGAAGCTGCGGGAAGAGGACGAGCCGAAGTACTTGAACTCCCCGGAGACCGAGCTGTTCAACAAGTCGGCGACGCTGTACGGGCTGCACCTGGCGAAGAAGCCGATCATCGACAGCGGGGTTGCGGTCATTGTCGAGGGGTACACAGACGTGATCGCGTGCCACCAGCACGGGGCGAGCAACGTGGTGGCGGCGCTCGGCACCGCATTGACCGATCAGCACGTGCGGGAGCTTCGGCGTTACTGCCAGCGGGTGCTGTTGGTGATGGACGGCGACGCGGCGGGGCAGAAGGCGGCGGACCGGGCGGTCGAGCTGTTCCTCACCGGTGATGTCGATATGGCGATCGCGATCCTGCCGGGGGGGCAGGACCCGGACGAGCTGTTGAGGGCGGGCGGGATCGAGGCGTGGGAGACGGCGCTGTCGGGGGCGGAGGATGCGTTGGACTTCCTGCTTCGGCTGATGGAAGAGCAGTTCAACGACGCGGCGGGGGTGACGGCCAAGCAGCAGACGGCCGAGCGCTTCCTGGAGCGGTTGGCGGGGCTGGGTTTTGCGAAGGCGGGGACACTGCGGCGAGGGCTGGTGGTGCAGCGGCTGTCGGGGATGCTTCGGCTGCCGGAGGAGACGGTGTTGGAGCAGCTGCTGAGCAAGGTGCCGAAGCGACGACCTGAGCGGGAGACGCCGAGAGAGTCGCGGGTGTCGGAGGGTGATGGGTGGGGTGGGTTTGCGGATGGGCCGGACGACTTGTCGTGGATGGATGCCGAGGCGGCGGAGCGGGACGCAGATTTCGATCCGGGGATGGGCGGGGCCGATGAGATGCCGAGTGATGCGCCGGTGGAGGCGAAGCGTGACGGGCCCGTTGTTACCCGGAGTGTCGTAATGGCGGAGCGGCAAGTGATTGGGGTGCTGCTGAGCTACCCGCAGCACTTCGAGGCGTCGCTCGAGGGGGGGCTGACGCTGGACGAGGCGTTGGACCCGTCGCGGTTCCCGACGCCGGCGAATCGGGCGGCATATGACGCGGTGTACGGCAAGCTGACCGATGGGCAGGCGGTGTCGTTGCCGGGCTTGCTGAGCGAGCTGGCGGAGTCGGGGGACAACCGGCTGTGCCGGGTGCTGATCGCGGCGGACGACGAGCTGCGGAAGATGGACGGGAGTTCCGAACAGGCGTTGGGCATGCTGCGGGGCGCGGCGAAACGATTATTGGAGGCTGCGGATCAGCGGGCCCAGGTTCAGATCACCGAGAACCCTTTGGAACGTCTGCAGCGGCTGCGGGACTCGGCCCCGAATCGGGCGATCCCCGCCAGAATGCCGCGTGTGCCCCGCCCCCACCCCTCCGACCGCTCAGCCCCTCAAACGCCTGGCCTGGGGGCACCGCCATGACCGTCCCAAACCCCCAGCTTCTCCAGCTTCACGTCAGAAGTCTGGCCCCGAAGCGTAAAGTCCGGCTTGCCCGGAAGCCGTTTCTGTTGCACCGTTAACCCCCGAGCACCATGCTCTATTTTACCCCCGCCGAATTGACGTAAACCCCCGCCTGAAAGCAACCCCCGACGTCTTGCTGACCGTATTAAACGTTAGCCGAGGCCGCCCTAACGACCGGGCATGCCCGGCAGCGGCCAACTGATCCAGACCCACCCGGAGTACCCCGCCTTGAGTTTCCCGACCGCCGAGTATCAAGAACTGCAGCCCGCCATCCTCGAACTCCTCGCCGCCGGCCAGGAGCACGGCTACATCACCTTCGACCAGCTGGTCGCGGTGCTGCCCGACGCTTATGTCGACCCCGAGAAGCTGGACTACCTGATGTCGCTGATGAAGCGGAGCGGGATCGAGCTGATTTCCGAGCTGGACCTGCGGGTGCAGAAGCTGCAGGCGGTCTCGCCCGCCGAGCCGAAGCCGCTGCCGATGGAAGAAGCCCGGGCGATCATCGCCGACCGGAAGAAGGCCGCCGCCGCCCCCGCGGTGGAAGAGCCCGAGCCCGAGGTGGCCGAGTCCGAGGCGAGCTCGGACGATGACTCAGAGTCCAGTGATGACGACGATGACGACGAAGAGAAGTCGGAAGAGTCCGACAGCGAAGAGCAGCTGCTGACCAAGGAGCAGGCCAAGGAAGAGCTGGCCAAGGCCCTGTCTGAGTCGAGCAACAAGCGGATCGACGACCCGGTGCGGATGTACCTCACGCAGATGGGCGAGATCAGCCTGCTCACGCGTGACGAGGAGATCCGGCTGGCCAAGAAGATCGAGTCGATGCGGTACATCTTCCGGCGGAAGGTCTTACAGAACGACTACTCGATCGCTCAGATGGTCGAGACGCTGGAGATGGTGCACGACGGAGATTTACCGTTCGATCGGACGATGAAGATCTCGACCGCGATCGAGAACGCCAAGGAGATGGTCGCCCACCGCATCCCCAATAACCTCAAGACCGTGCGTCGGCTGCTGGAGTTGAACCGCAACGACTGGGACACGCTCGACGCGCCCGGGCGGAAGAGCAAGGCCACGATCGCCGAGATCGAGAACCGTCTGGTGATCCGTCGTCGGAAGATGGCGACGCTGATTGAGGAGTGCTCGCTGCGGACCAGCCGGGTGCAGCCGATGCTCAAGAAGCTCACCGCGATCAGCGAGAAGATGAAGTCGCTGCAGAAGGACACCGCCAAGGCCGAGCAGTACCCCGACCGGTACGACCCCGAAGACGTGATGGTGATGAACGAGGAGATCGCCGGGCTGCGGTCGCTGGTGCTCGAAGAGCCCGAGCAGCTCGACGCCCGGGTCGCTGACATCCGCAAGGTCTTCGACGAATACGAGTCGGCCAAGCGTGACCTGTCGGGTGGCAACCTTCGTCTGGTCGTGTCGATCGCCAAGAAGTACCGCAACCGCGGGCTGTCGTTCCTGGACATCATCCAGGAGGGCAACACCGGGCTCATGCGTGCCGTCGATAAGTACGAGTACAAGCGTGGCTACAAGTTCTCGACGTATGCCACGTGGTGGATCCGGCAGGCAATCACGCGTGCCATTGCCGACCACGCCCGGACGATCCGCATCCCGGTGCACATGATCGAGACGATGACCAAGCTGCGGAATATCGGGAAGAATCTGCTGCAGCAGCTCGGGCGTGAGCCGACGATCGAGGAGATCGCTGAGGCGGCGGACATGCCCGTCGCCGAGGCGCGTCGCGTCACGAAGATCAGCCGGCACCCAATCTCCCTCGATCGCCCGGTTGGCGAATCGGAAGACTCCTACTTCGGCGACTTCATCGAAGACGAGTCGGCGGCCAACCCCACCGACTCGGCGACCTCCGACATGCTCAAGCAGCGCATCGAGCAGGTCCTCAAGACCCTGACCTACCGCGAACGCGAGATCATCAAGCTCCGCTACGGCATCGGTGACGGCTACACCTACACCCTCGAAGAGGTTGGCCGGATCTTCAAGGTCACCCGCGAACGCGTCCGCCAGGTCGAAGCCAAGGCGATCCGCAAGCTGCAGCACCCCGTGCGTAGCCGGAAACTCGTCGGCTTCATCGAGGGCGACGAAGACGAGATGCTCGAGTAGTCCGCCGGCCTTCGGGCCTCTCCATCCCAGAAAAAACCAAGGCACCCCCGCCCTCCGAGCGGGGGTGCCTTCGTACAGGTAAGGCGTGAGGATGTGCGAGCGGTCAGGCGGCTTTGCGCGGCCGGTTGGTTTGGGACTGGCCCGCCGACTCGGGGGTGGTGATCTGCTCGGCCTGATCGGTCAGGAGCGTGCGGCGGTAGGAGTGCGACCCGAGCCACCAGGGGCGGCGGAGCAGCTGCTGCCATAGCCGCGCTTTGTGCCCGCCTTCGGTCGCTTCGGATTGGGCCAGGGCGTAGATGCGCCGGCGCTCGTCGCAGTTCTTCCAGAGCATGAAGCGTTTGGGGCCGGGCATGGCGTCGGCCATGGACTCGGCGGCGTCGATGTATTCGAGCCCGAGGTGCAGGACCTGCCGGCGATGCCGGCTGCCGGCGTGCTCACGCACCGCGGCGAGCGGCGTGTTGATCAGGGTCGGGGTACAGTCGGCCATCAGGAGGCGGGCGTGCAGCTCGTAGTGGTAGGCGAAGGTCAGACGCTCATCGAAGCCGCCGTGGTAGCCCAGCAGCTCACGGCGGTAGAAGCTCGCGGCACCGGGGAGCAGGCCCTGGGCGTGGGTGAGGAAGTCGAAGGGGGAGTCGGGTGCGATGGGCGTGATGTCTCCGAGCTCCTGGTCGAGGTCGCCGATGCGT
>JBCCOW010000095.1:0-10495 GCA_039025195.1 Planctomycetota bacterium | reverse complement strand
GTACCGCGGGGGACGGAGGAGCGGGACGCGGAGCGGTTCCGGTTGGATTGCGAGGGGGCGGCGGCGGGGGGGTGTACGCGGGTGCGGGTGCAGCCGATGGGGTATCCGCGGGGAGGGCGGGGGGGGGTGTTTGATTACGCGGCATATCTGGAGGAGGCGCGGGGCTGGCTTGCGGAGCAGGTGGAGATCGCGTCGGGGTTCGGGTTGAAGGTTACGATCGAGATGCACGCAGGGAATGCGGCGTGCAGTGCGGGGTTGGCGACTCGGTTGGTGGAGGGGATGGACCCGGATCGGATCGGGTTGATTGTGGATTTGCCGAACTTCGTGAGGGAGGGTTCGGTGAGGCCGGGGCTGGCGGTGTCGGCGATGGGGGCTTACGTGGACCACGCGCATGTGGGCGGGTGTCGGGTGACGGCGGGGGAGGTGGATGAGCTGGGGTTCCGTCGAGCGGGTTATGAATTCTGTGGGTTGGAGGCGTCGGACCTGGATGTGCGGGGTTGGCTGGACGCGGTGGCCGAGGCGATCCCTGATGCGGTGTGGGTGGTCGAGGACTACACGCCGGGGGTGAGCGGGGCGGAGCGGCTGCGGGCGACGGTGGGGTGGGTGAAGCGGTGGTGGGAGGGGCGGGGGTAGCGTTGGACGTGCGATGTGCAATGTACTATAGGTGGGGCGGATGGGGTGGGTGGGGAGATGGCGGTATGGTGTGGGGATGAGTGACCAAGCGGTATCGGAATGGACGCCCATGCGGGCAAAGGCGGCGGTGGACGCTGGTGAGGCGGTGCTGCTGGATGTGCGGACGGCGGAGGAGTTGGGGGTGGCGGCGATCGAGGGGGCGGTGCACGTGCCGATGAACGAGGTGATGGCCCGGTTTGGCGAAATTGAGGGGCTGGCGGAGTCGGGGAAGACGATCGTGACGGTGTGTCACCACGGGGTACGGAGCATGAACACGGCGGTGTGGCTGGTGGGTCAGGGCGTGGAAGTGGACGGGCTGGAGGGGAGCGGGATCGTGTCGATGGCGGGGGGGATTGATCGGTGGTCGCTGGAGGTGGATGGGGGGGTGCCGCGGTATTGAGACGTGGGGTGGCTAGCCCATAGAAGGCTTCGCCATCTGTGGGCTTTTGAGGCGGGGTTGCAGCGGGGTGGATCGGGTGGACGATAAAATAGCTATGGCATTGACGGATTGGACGGCGTTGCACGGCGAGCGGTTTGTGGGTCGGCGGTGTGTGGTGACGGGGGGGGCGGGGTTTATTGGGTCGCATCTGGTGGAGGCGCTGCTTCGGCTGGGAGCGGAGGTGGTGGTGCTGGATGATTTTTCGGGGGGTAGTCGGGGGAATGTGGAGGCGGCGGTCAATGCAGCGATGGGGGGGACGGGAGACCGGTCGCAAGCGGCCGGGCTAAACGGGTCGGAGCGCTTGACGGTGGTGGAGGGGACGATCCTGGATGAGGGGGTGGTGGGAGATGCGGTGGAGGGGTGTGGGTTAGTGTTTCATCAGGCGGCGTTGGGGAGTGTGCCGCGGAGCGTGAAGGAGCCGGGGGCGTTTGCGGCGGCGAACACGACGGGCACGTTCAATGTGTTGCAGGCGTGTGTTGCGGGTGGGGTGGAGCGGGTGGTGTTTGCGGCGAGCAGTTCGGCGTATGGGGATAGTGAGGTGCTGCCGAAGGTGGAGACGATGCCGGTTCGGCCGAAGAGCCCATATGCGGCGACGAAGGTGGCGGGAGAGGCGATGCTGCGGGCGTGGGCGGGGAGTTACGGGCTGGACACGGTGAGCCTGCGGTATTTCAATATCTTCGGGCCGAGGCAGAACGCGAACTCGGCGTACGCGGCGGTGATCGCGGCGTTTGCGAAGGCGTTGTTGGCGGGAGATCGGCCCGTGATTTATGGGGACGGTGAGCAGTCGCGGGACTTCACGTTTGTGGACAACGCGGTGCATGCGAACCTGTGTGCGGCGGGGGCTGAGGGCCCGGTGGGTGGGGAGGTGGTGAACGTCGCGTGCGGGGAGCGGGTGAGCGTGAATGTGCTGGCGGAGCGGATGGCGGGGATGCTGGGGATGCCGGAGCTGGAAGCCTTGCACGAGGCGGAGCGGGCGGGGGATGTGAAGCACTCGCTGGCGGATGTGGGGTTGGCGAAGGCGCTGATTGGGTATGAGCCGGTGGTGGGGTTTGAGGCGGGTTTGGAAGCGACGGTGGCGTGGTATCGGGAGGAGGGTCTAGGTGGTAGGTTGTAGGGTATAGGTGGGCACGATGAGGTTTTTGGATGGCAGCCGCAGAGCTTGAGACGCCGACGGAGCAGGGGTATCAGCCGCCGATGAACGTGCAGTTCAGCGTGTTCCTGGACAACCGGGTGGGGCGGTTGCTGAGCCTGCTGGAGGTGTTTGATGATGTGCCGCAGTGCACACTGGCGGGGCTGAGTATTTTGGATTCAACGGGCCACGCGGTGGTGCGGTTGTTGACGTCGCGGAGCGAGCTGGCGCGTCGGCTGCTGAGCCGGTTCGAGTACCCGTGCAGCGAGGCGGATGTGCTGTGCGTGGAGCTGACGCGGGGGCAGACGATGTCGGCGATGTGCGAGTGCCTGCTGGAGGCCGAGCTGGCGTTGCATTATGCGTACCCGCTGCTGGTTCGGCCGCGGGGTCACTCGGTGGTGGCGGTGAATTGTGATGACTACACGCTGGCGGGCCATCTGCTGCGCAAGCGGCATTTCACGCTGCTGGGGGAGAACGATCTGGGTGAGCACGCGACGGGGTCCGACCCGTTGGAAGACATGAACGGAGACGGCGGCGTGGGTGATGGGGGCTGAGCGGTCACGTCTTGAGTAGCGATTCGCCGGTCATGGCGGCGGGCTTGGGCAGACCGATGAGGTCGAGGGCGGTGGGGAAGACGTCGGCGAGTCGGCCGCCGTCGCGGAGTTTGGTGTCGGGTGAAAGGTCTTTTGACACGAGGATGCAGGGGACGTCGTAGAGGGTGTGGGCGGTATGGGGGGCGTTGGTGTTGGGATCGAACATCTGCTCGGCGTTGCCGTGGTCGGCGGTGACGATGAGGGAGCCGCCTCCCCCGGAATGGCCGAGGACGGCCTCGACGAGGTCACCGACGCAGGCGTCGACGGTTTCGACGGCTTTGATGGCGGCGTCGAGCTTGCCGGTGTGACCGACCATGTCGCCGTTGGCGAAGTTGACGAGGAAGAAGTCGGGGCACTCATCCGACGCGAGTTGTTTAAGGACGATGTCGCGGATCTGGGGGGCGGACATCTCGGGCTGGAGGTCGTAGGTGGCGACGCTGGGGGACTGGGCCATCTCGCGGGACTCGCCGGGGAAGGGGTCTTCGCGGTAGTCGTTGGCGAAGAAGGTGACGTGGGGGAATTTTTCGGTCTCGGCACAGCGGAACTGGGTCTTGCCGTGCTGGGCGAGCCAGTCCCCGCCAGTGTCGGGCATCTTGCCGGGCTTGGGGAAGGCGACCGAGAGGTTGGGGAAGTCAGCGAAGGTGCTGTCGTAGGCGGTCATGCAGACGTAGCGGAGGTTCAGTTGGGTGCCGCGGTCGAAGCCTTTGCTGCCCGAGTCGGGGGAGGGGGGGACGTTGCCGTAGAAGTCGGGCTGCATGAAGGCGCGGGTGATTTCGCGGGGGCGGTCGCCGCGGTAGTTGTAGAAGAAGACGGTGTCGCCGTCGGCGATTCTGCCCCCGGAAGCTCCTTCATCCGAGCTTGCGATGATTCTCGGCGTGACGAACTCGTCGCCTTGCTGGGAGTCGTTGGTGGGGTTGTCGTAGTAGTCCTTGAGTGCACCTGCGGCGGAGTCGAAGCGGGCAGCGCTATCGGTGGACGTGAGAAGCTGGTAGGCCTGTTGGACGCGTTCCCAGCGGTTGTCGCGGTCCATGGCGTAGTAGCGGCCGACGAGGGAGGCGATGCGGCCGACGCCGATTTCTTTGAGTTTGGCTTCGATCTGCTGGATGAAGGCTTTGCCGGTGAAGGGGCCGGTATCTCGACCGTCGGTGAAGAGGTGGAGGCAGACCTGATCGGGGTTGGCGTTGCGTTTTTTGCAGAGCTCGACGCAGGCGTAGAGGTGGTCGAGCAGGCCGTGGACGCCGGCGTCAGAGGCGATGCCGAGCAGGTGGACTTTTTTGTTGTGCTTCAGCGCGTTCTCGACGGCGTCGGCAAGTTCGTGGTTGTCGTAGAAGGAGCCGTCCTCGATGGCGACGGTGATGCGGACGGACTCCTGGTTGACGATGCGGCCGGCACCGATGTTCTGGTGGCCGACCTCGGAGTTGCCCATGGTGTCTTCGGGGAGGCCGACGTTGCGGGCGGAGGTGGCGATGAGGGTGTGGGGGTAGGTGGCCATCAGCTTGTCGGCGACGGGGGTCTTGGCGAGCTTGACGGCGTTGAAGGCGTCGTGCTCGGGGTTGGGGTTGTGGCCCCAGCCGTCGCGGACGATGACCATGGTGGGAGAGGTGGTGTTGGGCATGGTTGGGATTCTAAGGAGGGGTAAGGCGTAAGAAGTCAGGAATAAGTGCTTGGATCAGCCACCCTTCTTGGCCCACTGGGCTTTGTCTTCGGTGCCTTGGCGGATACGCTTGAGGTTGGAGCGGTGGCGGACGATGACGAGGGCGGCGAGGGCGAGGCAGACGCCGGCGTAGACGGCGATCGCGGCGGGGGTGAGTTTCAGGGCGAGCCCGCTGACCACGGCGAGCGGCGGGAGGGCGGCGGCGGCGACGACGGAGGCGAGCCCGACGTAGCCGGTGATCTTGGTGACGATGAACCAGATCAGCAGGGCGAGGACGGCGGGGCCGGTGAGGACGGGCCAGAACCCGAGCATGACGCCGAGCGAGGTGGCAACGCCCTTGCCGCCCTTGAACTTGAGCCAAACGGGGAAGACATGGCCGAGGACGGCGGCGGTGCCGAGGGCCATCCAGAGTGCGGCGGCGGCGGGCTGATGGGTGGGGTGGAAGAGGCCGTAGGCCAGGACGGGGGCGAGGCCTTTGAGGACATCGAGGGCGAAGCAGGTCAGGCCCAGCGGTCTGCCGCAGGCCCGGCCGAGGTTGGTGGCCCCGACGTTGCCGGAGCCGTGCTTGCGGATGTCGACACCGCGGGTGTAGCCGAGCAGCAGGGCGAAGGGGATGGAGCCGGCGAGGTAGGCCAGCCCGAGCCAGAGGGGGTAAGGCATGCGGGCATGGTACCGGTGGGCGGCGGCAGGACGGATGACGTGGCCGGGCAGCAGGCGAGTGAACGACTCAGCCGCTTGTTGCGTTATACTGGTGACATGCAGATTGCTTCCAAAGTTCTGGTGCTTGGCCTCTTGATGGCCCTCACGAGTGTCACGGCTTCGGCCCAGGGCGTGTCGGAAGTGGTTCAGGTCGAACGGCTCGACGCGGGCGGCAACTGGGTCCCGATGGCCATCGGCATGGGTTTGGCGGTGTGCGTGGGGGTGGGTTGTTTTTTGAGCCCGAAGCGGAGCCACCTGGACTGACCCGCTTGGATCGGTATGCACAAAAGCCCGGCCGGCAGTGGCTGGGCAACGGAATGTTCTGGAGACTCACGGAGCTCTATCGATGAATGCACGCGTCCTGTCGGTTTTGGTGGTGGTGAACGCGATGCTGCTCGCCGCGTTAACGCTGGTGTGGCACGACACAGCAACGCCGGCACCGGCGGAAGCCCAGTTCGGCGCCGGTGCGAACTTCACCATGGTGTCGGGGGCCCCCCGTGCGGGTGACCGGGACATCATCTACGTGATCGAGCTGCAGTCGGGCCGGCTGGCGGCCTTCACGTTCTCCGCAGCAGGGCGTCGGTTTAATCAGATCGATGTGCGGTCGTTGCAGGACGACCTGCAGCGTGCCGGTGGCGGTGGCGGGCGGTGATTGTTTCGGGGTGGATTTGGCCTGTGTGGGCCGGAGCGACCCCGTTGTCACGCGTATTGAAAGTCCAGTTCAGCCTATTTGATGAAGAGCCTCGAGATGAATATGACCCAGACCGCGTGTGTTGTGTTGAGCCTGACCGCTGCGTTCCTGTGCGGCATGGTGGTGATGCGGGTGATCGAGACGCCGCCCGCGACGGCCGATGCGAGCCAGGTCGTGTACAACGGCCGGGTCACGCTGATGACGGCGGGCACCGGTAACGAGGACTCGTTGTTTGTCCTGGACCAGAGCACCGGGCGGATGGCGATCTACTCCGCGGATTCGCGGAAGTTCGAGCTGATGGCGACGCAGGACTTCTCGAGGATCGCCAGGGACTGAATCGGTGGAGCCCGTGGAACCGGTGCCTGCGGTTATGGTGGATGGGGGTGCTGGTGGGGGTGTTGGCGTTCGGAGTGGGGACAGTTGGCGTGATCGGCCGGGTGCGGTGGCGAAGGTCCGTCGGCGGGCGGCGGTGCTCGGGTGGGTGATCCGGGTGTTGTTGTGGACCATGCGTTACACCCGGCAGCCGCAGAGCGATATCGCGGGGATCGCACCGGCGGGTCAGGGGCGGATCGTGGTGCTGTTCCACGGGGAGCACCCGACGGTGCTGGGCGCGTACTCGGGGAAGAACGCGACGGTGATCACCAGCCGGAGCAAGGACGGCGAGCTGCTCACCCGCATCCTGGAGGGGTTCGGGTATGGCACCGTGCGGGGGTCGAGCACGCGGGGGGCGGTCTCGGCGTTGGCGGCGCTGGCGCGGAAGGTCAAGAGCGGGGGGGATGTGGTGATCGCGGTGGACGGGCCGAAGGGCCCGCGGAACGCAGTAAAAGCCGGGGCGTTGCTGCTGGCGAAGCTGACGGGGAGCCCGGTGGTGCCGGTGTACGGTGCACCGTCGCGGAGCTGGCGGTTCGAGAAGTCGTGGGACCGGATGCGTCTGCCGAAGCCTGGGTCGGCGGTGTTGACGGTGTTCGGCGATGCGGTGTGGGTGCCGCGGGGGGTGGACGACGCGGGGCTGGAGGAGCTGCGGTCGGGGCTGGAGGCGGAGATGCAGCGGCAGCAGGCGGTGGTGGATGGGGCGGTGGGGAGCCGGGCGGGTCGGCGGGCATTGGTGGCGGAACGGCGGGAGGCGATGCGTAAAGCCAACGGCGATCGTTGATCGCCGGCTGTTGGATCGTAAGTTTCCTGTTGGCTTAGATCAGATTTCCAAAGCGTGTAGCGGGAGACGCGAAGCGTCCCGCTCCGAAACCGCGGGCACCTTTGGTGCACCCGCTACACACGAACGAAACACGCGCTAGTCGTCGAGGTCCATGAAGGTGCGGGACCACTTGGGGGAGAAGTCCTTGATGGACCAGGCGACGCGGAGGGCGCGTCCGGTGATGGCGTGGCGTTTGACGGGGCCGAAGACGCGGGAGTCGCCGGAGTTGTCGCGGTTATCGCCCATCATCCAGTACTCGTCAGGCCCGAGCGTGACGGGGCCGAAGTTGAGCAGGCGGGTCTGGTTGCGGTGCCAGCGGGGGTGGCGGTGGGGCAGCCAGTGGATGTGACGGGTCTCGCCGAGAATGGTTTCCTGGAACTCAGCGATGGGTTTGGTCTGTTTACCGACCCGGCCCTGAGGAGTGGGCTCATCCAAGGTGGCAAGGTTGGGCTGCTCGGGTGTGATGTTATCGAGGGTGGCCTTGTGCCAGGTGTCGTCGCCTTCGGGCATGATGGACAGCCGGCCGTTCTCGAGCTTGAGCGTGTCGCCGGGGATGGCGACGACGCGTTTGACCATGCGGATACCGCCGTCGGGGATGTCTCGGCCGTCGGGGGTTTGGTCGGGCTTCCAGAAGGTGACGATGTCGTTGCGGTCGGGGCCGTCAAAGGGGATGAGGTATTGGTCGGTGAACGGGCCGTAGATGGGGACGGTGACGCCGGTGAAGGGGATGGGGATGCCGTGGGAGAGAGGGGGTTTGATGCCGTAGGCGGCTTTGTTGACGAGGATGCGGTCGCCCTCGACGATGGCGGGGTTCATGGAGCCGGTGGGGACGTCGTTCCAGTCGATGAACGTGGAGCGGACGACGGTGACGATCAGGATGACCGTGCCGATGGGCTTGACCCAGTGGTGCCAGAGCTTGCCGTTGAAGGTGGTGGGCTCGGGGCGTTTGGGTTTCTTGGTTTTTTGGTTTTTTGGGGCGGGCGGTGGGGTGCCGGGGGCGCGTTGCTCGGCCGGTGGGGGGGCGGGCTCGGGCGGGGGCGTGTCGGGCATGGGGATAGGTTAGGGGATTGGCGCGGGGTCGCCGCAAGCGGCGACGCTACGACGTGCGGCGTGCGGGTTGGGTTCACGCGGCGAACATGGCCTCAACGAACGGCTCGGGCTCGAAGGGCTCGACGTCGGCGGGGGTTTCGCCGGTGCCGATGAACTTCACGGGCAGGTTTAGGGCCTCGCGGATGGCGACGACGATGCCGCCGCGGGCCGAGCCGTCGAGCTTGGTCAGGAAGATGCCGGTGATGTCGATCGCCTCGGTGAAGGCCTTGGCCTGGTTGACGCCGTTCTGCCCGGTGGTGGCATCAATGACGAGTAGCACTTCGTGAGGGGCGGTCGGGATCTTCTTGGTGACGACGTCGCGGATCTTGGTGAGCTGCCGCATCAGGTGGTCCTGGGTGTGCAGCCGGCCGGCGGTGTCGAGGATCAGGACATCGACGCCGCGGGCGACGGCGGCGTCGGCGGCGTCATACGCCACGGCCGCGGGGTCACCGCCTTGCTGCCCCTTGATGACCTCGACGCCAATACGTTGCGACCAGATCTCCAGCTGTTCAACAGCCGCCGCCCGGAACGTGTCACACGCCCCGAGCAGCACCGACTTGCCCTGGTCGCGCAGGGCGTGGCAGACCTTGGCGATGCTCGTGGTCTTGCCGGCCCCGTTGATCCCCGCAACCAGGATGACCGCCGGCCCACCTTCCGAGGGCTGGAGGTTGAGCGTGCGGTCTTCTTCGGGGAAGTAGGCGATGAGCTGGCTCTTGAGCATTTCGAACGCCTCGTCACCGGTGGTGATCTCCGAGCGTTCGTACATGGCCTGGACGTCCTTGCGGAGCTCGATCGCGGTCTTGACCCCGACGTCTGCCTGGATGAGCAGCTTCTCGATCTCACGGATGACCTGCGGCGACAGCGGCTTGCCGACGAGCAGGTTCCGCAGCGGCGACGCGGTGGCGACACTGGTCTTGGACAGCGCGGTCTTGAGCTTGGAGAAGGCGGACTTGAAGAGGGCCATGGGACGCGGAGTGTAGCGGTGTCTGGTTTGCATCGGGTCTGCAAAAAGCCTGAACCGTGTGTTCACCGCGGCGTACCTCTCACAGCACAGTCCGGCGAATCTCTAACCAGTCAGGGGTCGATATGCGGCATAACCAGTCCGAAGGCGATCGTGTGGAGGTGGTGGCTTCGATAGAGTGGCGGCGGCACTTCTGGGAGCGACGCGGCCGGGCGGCACTGATTCCTTGGGACACGGGTCGGTCGATGATTGAGGCTGAGCGTGATGCGGTCGCCGGGTCGATCGCTGAGTTCGAGCTGGGCGAGCGGTCCGAGGGGCGGAACCTCATGCGGTTCGCGCGGCAGCACGCGGCAGCGACCGGAGACGAGGCGTACGTTCCGGCGATGGGGCTTTTCATTGCCGAGGAGAACCGTCACGCGGCGATGCTGGCGCGGCTGATGAAGGTCGAGGGCATGGGCCTGAAGGAGAAGACGGCAACGGACGGCGTGTTCCGGTGGCTGCGTCGGTTGGCAGGCTTAGAGCTGTCGATCATGGTGCTGGTTACAGCCGAGATCATCGCGCAGGTCTATTACCGTGCGCTCCGGGACGCGACTGGGTCGGCGGTGTTGCGGGCGATCTGTCGCCAGATCCTCGAGGACGAAGACCACCACATCCGGTTCCAGTGCGAACGGCTGGCGATCCTGCGGAGTCGTCGTAGCCGAGTGACGGTGTGGCGGCGTCGGGTGTGTCATCGGGTGTTGATGGGGCTGACGATCGCGGTGGTCTGGAAGAACCACGGGAAGGCGTTGCGGGCTGGCGGCTACACGCTTGGGCGGTTCCGCCGACACGTCGCAGTCAAGCTCGAGCGGGCGATGGGGATCGCCGACCCACGCGGTTACTTGTGGCCTGCTTGGGAGGCGGCGCGTGTGGCGTGAGACGGGGACGGGTCTGACGGATCAGGGGCTGGTCTGATCCGCGGTCGCGTCGCGTAGCCAAGCGTCGGGTGAAGTGGGAGGCGCTTCGGTGACGGGGGTGCGGGATTCAGCCTTGGCGATCTTGTCGAGGAGGCCGTTGATGAAGGGGGGGGATTGTTCGGCGGCGAAGGTCTTAGCTAGCTCGATGGCTTCGTTGATGGCGATGTTGTCGGCGACGCGGCAGGTGGTGATCTCGTGGTGGGCGAGGCGGAGGATCGCGCGGTCGACGGGGGGCTGGCGGTTGGCGGGCCAGTCGGGGGCGAGTTTGGTGAAGGCGGCGTCGGCTTCGGTGCGGTTGGCCCAGGCGGCGAGGGCGAGCTCGGCGGCGGCGAGGCGGGTCGGTTCGTCCTTGTCGTACTCGTCGTCGAGCTGGGCGGCGAGGTCGGCGGGGGTGGGGGGCGTTGGGGACGGGGGGGGTTCGGG
>JBCCOW010000094.1:0-10530 GCA_039025195.1 Planctomycetota bacterium | reverse complement strand
TGCGGGACTTCCGGCTGCGGGGGCAGCGGGGCGGGGGTGGGCTCGGGGTCGGGCTGCGGGGCCGGCGGGGTCTGGGGTGCTTCGGGCTGGGGGTCGGGGGCGTTGGCGGCCTGCTCGGCGGCGGGGGCGCTGACGATGAGCGTGGTCTCGGTACGGTCGATGACGCGGTTGTTGAGGCGGACCAGGGCCTGGAGTTTGTAGTCGCCGGTGTCGAGGAGGTTCAGCCGACTGGCGGAGATGACCAGGGGCTGGCCGGGCGTGATGACGGTGGCGAAGTCGTTGATGAGCTGACGCCGTGTGTCGGACCAAGCGAGGATCAGCACATCGCCGCCGACGGGCAGCGGGCTGGTGAGCTGGAGGGCGATGCTGTTGCCGACGCCCTGCTCACGGACGAGGTCGCCGGCCGGGAAGCTGACCTCGGGGAGGACGGCTTCGGCGGCACCAACATTGATGTTGTGGAGGACGCGGTCGCGGGATTGGCCGTTGAACCGGCTGATGACCTGGAGTTGGACCCGGCCGGGCTCGAGGGTGTCGAGCCGCTGGGCGGTGATGATCCAGGGCGCTTCGGAGAGGACGTGGGTGAAACCCTGCACGAGGCGGCGGCGATCCATGTCCCAGGCGAGCAGGAGGAAGTCGGTGCCGTCGGGGGTGGGGCCTTCGATCTGGAAATCGAGATCGGTGCCGGAGCCGAGGACGTAGGCCTTGTCGTTGGCGTCGAAGACGGCGCGGCCGAACGCGGGGGGCGGGGGCGGTGCGGGCAGTGGGGTGAGGTCACGCTTGGTGATCTGACGGACCCGGCCATCGACGCGGGTGAGGACCTGTAGCTCGACCCGGCGGAGGGGCAGCCGTTCGAGCCGGTCGGCAGCGATGGCGGCGTCAGCCTGGGGATTGGTGATGTCGTGGCTGAAGTCGCGCACGAGCCGGCGTTCGGCGTGGTCCCAGGCCTGGATGATCAGGGTGGTGTTGGGGCGTGGCGTGCCATCGCCGGTGAAGGCGAGGGGCAGGCCGGTGTCGCTGCCGCGGGTCCACGTCTCGGGCGCGTCTTCAGGGAAGACGGCGTAGGCGTCGGACGCGGCCTGACCCGAGGCGGTTGGCGCGATTAGCAGGGCCAGGAGCGCTGCGGTGAGCGCGAGGGCTGCCGCGAGCGTTCGGCGGGGGGTGCCGGCGAGCCGTGGTGCGGTGCGTGAGGCCGGGTGTGGGGGTTGGCCTGGGTGCATGGCGGGGGCGGCGGTGGAGGGGAAGGTCGTGGGGGGGGGGATACTGATCATTGGAAGGTAGCTCCGCACAGTTCAAGCGAACAGTTACGTGATGAATGATTCGGCCGATTGGGTCGGCCTGTGAAGATGGATAATCCAGAAACGGACCCAGATTGCCACGCTTCTCAGGCCGGGCCGTTACAGCCGTTAGGACCGTCGTGAACGGGCGTATAAGCGGCTGGCCGGGCGTTTTACTTGACGCTCGGGCGGCGGAACGCGGGTGTTTACCCAGGCTTGGGTGGGGCAGAGAGCGGTCGGCGGGGGTTCGGCGCTAGGCGTCGGAGCAGCGTTGCGCGCACAATGGGTGGGATGGGTGATCGGTCAAGGGACATCGACGGGGGTCCGGTGCTGGGGCGTTTGCGGGCGGAGCACCGGTCGGATAGTGGGCGTGGTGAGGTGGTTGAGCTGCGTGAGCGGGTGTTGGTGGTGGGGCGGAGCGGGGATGCAGACGTCCGGCTGGACGACCCGACGGTATCGCGTCGGCACGCGGAACTCCATTGGGAACCATACGAGGGTCGGGGTATCTGGCGGGTGGTGGATCTCAACTCGGCGAACGGCGTCTGGGTAAAGGACAAGCAGGTCGACGAGGCGGAGCTGCGGGCGGATCAGCCGGTGCGTTTGGGGGCGTTCACGCTGCACCTGTTGGGTGAGGCATCGGACGGTCTTGGGGGCTCGGGAGTCGAAGCGGGGGTGGAGTCGACGCTGGTATGGCGTGAGGATGCCGGGGGGGCGCGGACGGGGGGCGGCGGCGGGGTGGGGGTCGCCAGCCTGGACGAGCTGTCGGCCCCGGTGTTGGAAGCGCGACACATCCGGTTCTTGCTGGACTTTGGTCAGTCGCTGATCGAGATCGAGCAGGCGGCGGCGCGTCGGGCGGCGTTGTGTGAGGTGATGGTCAAGAGCGAGATGCACTGCCGGTGTGCGACGATGATCCGGGTGTGGGTGGATCAGCCGGAGCGTCCGCCGCGGGTGGTGAGCCCATCGGTGACACGGAAGGGTGAAGCGTTGGAGGAGCCGCATGTGTCGCGGTCGGTGTTGGGGGCGTTGGTGGCTCGGCGTCAGCCGGTCATGGCGACGAACGAGCCGACGGGCGAGTTGCCGGAGGGCGCGATCGAGGCGGGGGACGATTCGTCGTGGGCGGAGCTGTCGATCAACGCGGAGCAGGCGGCGATCACGGTGATGGCCGCGCCGGTGGGTGAAGGGCAAGACGCAGCGGGGGCTTGGTTGGATGTGGTGTACGTGGTGGCGACGCGTGAGGTGGGGTCGTCGGCGTGGCTGACGCTGCTGGAGCTGGCGGCGCGGCTTTATAAGGAGGGCGAGTCGGCGTGGGCGCTGCGGGCGGCGGCGATTGAGCGAGCGGCGATCGAGCGGGAGCAGGCGCAGGCGAGTTACATCCAGCGGGGTCTGGTGCCGGAGGCGCCCGAGGTGGACGGGTTCGAGGTGGGGGTGTGGTTCGACCCGTGTCTCGCGGTGGGCGGGGACTACGTGGACGTGATGGGCCTGGCGGATGGGCGGGTGTTGGCGGTGTTGGCCGACGTGGCGGGGAAGGGGTTGCACGCGGCGCTGGTGACGGCGGCGGTGCACGCGGTGGTGCACGCGGGGGTCGGGGAGCTCGGGGAGCGGACGCTGTCATTGACCGGGTTGCTCGAGCGGCTGAATCGTCATCTCTGTGAGTTCACCCCGGACGACAGCTTTGTCACACTGGTGGCGGCGGTGCTCGACCCGGCAACGGGGCAGGGTGAGGTGTGCAACGCGGGGCACCCGCCTGTGATGCTGATCGGCCATGACGGGTCGGTGTCGGAGCTGGACTCCGGGGTGAACCTGGTGCTGGGATGCTTGCCGACAGAACTGGTGAGTGAGCCGGTGTCGCTGGAGGCGGGCCAGACGCTGGTGTTCTACTCCGATGGGCTCAACGAGTCGGTCAATGAGTCGAAGCGGATGCTGGAGATCGAGGGGTTGCGGGAGATGTTGGAGGGCGTGAGCCAGGCGGAGGTGTCGGTGTCGGGACGGGTGTCGGGGTTGCGGTCGGCACTGGGTGCGTATCAAGGGACCGCGGCCCGGGCGGACGACGAGACGGCGTTGTTCTTGTGTCGGTTGGGCGTTTGAGCGAGCCTGAGTCGGCTCTGGCATTACAGTGGCGACGGCGGAAGGAGTGCTGCGTTGCGTCGGTTGTTTCGAGTCACGGGCTGGTGTGCGAAGTGGGTGACGGTGGTGGCGTTGCTGCTCGTGGTCGCGGGTTCGGGGGTGTACTGGTGGGTGCAGCGTGAGGGCAGCAGCGGGCTGGAACGTTGGGTCGGCGAGCGGGTGCTGGGGTTTGTCAATGAACGGCTGAAGCCGGAGCTGGTGTTTGAAGACCTGGACTACCAGGCCCCGACGACCGTTGTGCTCCGGAACGTTCGGCTGCGGGCGGCGGACCCGGATGAGCCGGCGGCGGTGGTGGACATCCTGGAGGCACGGCTACTGCAGATCGAGCTGGCGGAGACGCCGGAGCGGGGGCGACCGTTGGTGATCCGGTCGCTGCGGCTGGAGTCGCCGACGGTCCGGCTGATCCACGGCAAGGACGGGGCGCTGATCGGGTTTGATGAGTTGGCAGGACCGATGGAGGAGGTGGCGGATGTGGGTCCGGACCCGGTGGTCGAGACAGGGGCGGGCGATGATGGCGGGGAGGATGAGGGAGGAGCTGTTGTGGAGGAGGCGGGTGGGGCGGGTGGGGCGACGACTGTGCCGTCGGCGGGTGAAGACGCTGCGGTGGCGGAACGGGTCGAGCAGAGGGTCGAGCGGGTGCGGGCCCGGTTCTCGGATTGGCTGCGGTTTGAAGAAGTCGAGCTTCGGGACGCTCGGGTGGAGTACACGGATCGCCGGGAGGCGGAAGGGACGGGGCTGGTGCTGGACCAGGTCTCGACACGGCTCACCCTGGACCGCGGGGCGCCGGGCGAGTACGGGCTCAGTCTGGCGATCGGGCGGGGCGAATGGCTGGAGCTGTCGGCGGACCTGGTGCTGGATTTAGATGCGCTTCGGCTGCGGGTCGATGTGTTCGAGCTGGCGTCCTGGGTCTCGCCCGAGCGGGTCACGACGCTGCCCCCGCAGCTGGGGTCGATCGTTAAGCGCTACGGGCTCAACGGCCGGCTCAACCTCGACACGCAAGGCGTGCTGGACCTGTCGGACTGGACCGCGAGCGAGCTGGTGATGGAGGTCGGGCTGACGGACGGGGCGATTACGGTGCGGGACCGGGCCGTCGACCTGAAAGAGCTGCGAGCGAGCGCAACGATGAGCGGGGGGGTGTTGACGCTCGAGCGTTTGGGCATGCGGACGATGTCGGGCCGGCTCGACGCGACGGGGCAGGTGGCGTTGATCGGCGATTACCCCGGAGAGCTGACGGTGTCGGGCGAGGGGCTTCGGCTGGAGATGGTGCTCGCGCTGCTGGGCGACGAGCAGATCGAGCAGATGCCCGGCGGTGCGGCGACGCAGGCTGCGGCGGACACCGACGAAGCCTCCCAGCGGGTGTGGGGTCGGCTGGGCATGGACGTGACAGTAGGGTTCAAGGGCATAAACCCCGGCAAGACGCTCAGCGGCAGCGGGTCGGCCACGCTGGAGGATGCAGAGCTGACCGCGTTCCGAGGCCTGGGTCGGATCGTGGGTGCACTCGCGGAGACGATGCGGCTCAAACGCCAGAGGACGCTGGCGGAACGGGAGGCGGCGGCTGGCGATCGGCTGCGGCTGGTCTTCACGCTGGACGGGGACAAGGCGGTCTTTGAGCGGGACGGGATCCGGCTCTCGACGCCGGGGCTGGTGGCGGCAAGGGGGTTCGGCACCGTCTGGCTGACCGGCGGATTGGATGTGTATCTGAACGCGGGGCCGTTTGAGCGGGTGCAGGAGATGATCGGCGTCGTCGGCGACGTCTGGGACCGCCTGACGGGGGGCCTGGCACGCTACCACCTGACAGGGACGCTGAAGGACCCCAGCGTCGCCCTCGTGATCGCGGGGGTCGAGACGCGTCGGCCGGCCTCGACGCAGCCGACGGGCGAGCAGCCTTGAGCGGAGCAGTGCAGCCCTGAGCGGAGGATTGATTCCGCGCGGGGAAGACGGGACCGCTTAAATTTCTCTTGTCATCTGGGCAAGCGGGTGTCAGACTATTGGTGCAGCAGCCGGTCTGTCTTTTCGGCGTGTTCACGCCGGGCTGCCGCGATGAAGTGCCTGTCTGTGGCGTTGATTCTCTTTCTTTGTGGTTTCACTTCTCGATTGGAGCGTTCGCAATGCGATTGACTCAGGACCGGTTGACGTTTGTGGGCGTGGTGGTGGCGATGGTCGTGGTGGCGGTGGCGTACATCCGATTAGGCCAGGCGATCGAGCCGGCCGCGACAGAAGCGGGGATGGACGCGGTGCCGGCGACGGCGAACGCCGGGGCCGTGTCGGGTGCGGCACTGCCGGGCACACCGATCCGCGCTGGCGACGAGCCGTGAGTCCGTTTGGGATGACCACGGCTCGGGGTCTCGCTTAGGGAAAGGAGGAGGCGGGTGGGGTGGGAGGATTCAGGAGGAACACACCCCCGGACACGGTGGGGGGAGAGAGGTGTCCGGGGGTTTTTGTTGCGCGGTACCGAACGATTGACCGATACCTTCGGCCTCAGTTGTGCCAGATGAAAGATGGACTTTGGCCTCCTTCACGATTTAAGACATGGCCGATGGAACCTCCTTCACCAACACAATAACGACGCGGGTAACTCAGAGACAAACAACAGATTTTCTTGCCGCCAAGAATAACTTTCGGCTGCTTCTCTTCGCCGCTATGGAGAGGGCTGAAAAGATTCGGAGCTATGTTGAAGAGGTATCGCGGTATAAGTCTGCGGCTGCCCTGTCTGGACTGAATGAACCGCATCATCAATGATGTCTTTGCTTGTAGTAAGCCAGTAACGATTGTCGGGTGTTTTGAGTACGCCTAGCTCTGCATCGATTTGCACTTCAATGGTCACTTCTGAATTTGTGGTGCGGCCGATTAGTACCAGTTTGCCTTCGGCTGGACCCAACGTTCTATATCTTCGAATCCCTGTTGGGCTGCTGGGCATTGGTCTTGTGTATTCAAACTCCAGTTCTTCTCCTACGCCACGATTGCCGTTAGGGAATTCAATCCACTGAACCTCTTCGAGCTGTAGCTGGAAGAGTTTTTGGAGAGCGTTTTCATAGTATTCAATGCCTCGATAAGTCCCCGGGAGGTTCGCTCGCCAGATCAAGACGTTGCGAAGGTCTTCGATGGATTGATTACGGTGAGCGTTCTCGTAGGTGTTTAGGAGTTCTTCGATCGAGGCCGCGCCGGTGGCAAGCGGCGCTTCAGGTGGAGATTCGTTACAGCCTGAGACTTGCGTGATTAGAGGAAGAAGGATTAAGCAACTGAGGAATCGCGGTGCTCTCATAGGTTTGCCTGGCACAAGAACGGATTAAGATTCAGAGAAAGTACCGGGAGGGTCAGTTGCTCTGCCTTCTTTACGCGCCCACGCTGTGACTGCACATTGCAAGCGCAACAGATTAGCGCGTGTTTCGTTCGCGTATAGCGGATGCACCGAAGGTGCCCGCGGTTTCGGAGCGGGACGCTTCGCGTCTACCGCTACACGCTTTGGAAATCTGCTCTAGCGTCGGTGGGTATTACTAGGTTTCTTGGCGGCGCTGTTTATTTTCCTCGTCGATACGTTTACGTTGGGTGTCGCTTAAGCCGTGGCTGTAGTAGAAATCCGGTTCTAGGTAGTAGTGGTGGTGGTTTTTCATCTCGGGGTCGTGGTGATCGAGGCTGAGGCAGCAATCGAAGCGCAGCAGGATGCTGGCGTTTTTTTACCACGAGAAGGCGGGCGCGAGGTGGCTGATCCCCCAGGTGATGCCCCGGCCGTTTCCGTTGCTGTTGAAGGCGTCGGGGACGAAGGGGCCGGCGGCGAGGGGCATGAGTTCGACCATTGAGGCGATCTCGAAGTTCACGCCGTCTTTGGCGTATTGAATGGTGAAGTGCTCGTTTCCGTCTTTGATGACCATGGCCGCGACCCCTTCTTTGAAGGGGAACATGGCGGTTTCGTGGCCAGAATTGAGGACCGGGTTGAGGGGGTGCTTCTTGAACGGGCCCAGCGGGTGGTCGGCGATGGCGAGGCCGGTCATACGGACCAGGTTGGGGTCCCCGTCACAATCGGACTTGTAGTAGAGATAGATCTGGTCGTTGTAGACGATCGGGTAAGGGTCGTGAATGGAGTACTGATCCCACTCGCCCGCCTCGCCGTTTTCGATCACCACTTTGTTTAGAGGCGTCCACGGCCCGTCGGGGGAATCGGAATAGGACACGGCGACCGGGCAGTCGTCTCCCCTGAGGCCGCTGGCCTCCATAAAAGCCTGGTAGTACAGATAGTACTTGCCCTGGTAGACGAGGATGTCCGTCGTCGTGACCGAGCGCCAGCCGACTTCCGGCTTTGGTGGGCGAGGGACGGCCACGCCCTGCTCTTCCCAGGTGAAGCCGTCGTCGCTGGTGGCGTACCAGATCTCGGAGAGGTCCCAGTCGGCGGATGGAATCGTGTCGGTGGCCTGCTCGGCGTTTCTTAGGCCGACGGGTTTGGTCGCGGTATGGCGGTAGGTGTACCAGACGTAGTACTTGCCGTTCTCGAAGATGACTTTGGAGGGGTCGCGGCGGGTGATGGTGCCGTCGAAGTCGTTGTAATCGAAACCTTTGAGCTCGGTGTATTTGAACTGCGTGTAGAGCGGGTTGTGTTCCGGGCGAGGCGCAGGGTATTGGCTGTAATTCCGCTCCATGGCGGCACTGAGCGCTCGGGCGGGTTTCTCTTTCGGGAGGATGAAGGGGAAGCCTTTGGGTTCGGGGGTGGAGTCGTTCATGGTGGTGTTGAGGAGGTCTCGTGTATCTCGGAGGGGCAAAGGAATCGAAAAAGCTTGTCTAACGGGGAAGTGAGGGGTCGAGACAGAGCGGGTTGGGGGTTTCTGTCTGGTCCCGGTGTGTAAGGGGCGATCCCAACACCGCAAGGTAGACCTATCAGTCTTCCCTCTCGAAAAATCGGATCAATCGCAGCGCGGGTAGGCCGGCAATCGCCATGAGAAAGAACGCAATGAAGAATCCTAAGAATCCGAGTAGGCGGTAACCGACCACCAACGATACGACAAAGGACCCGAAGTAAGCGATACCCACTGCTGCGGCGATGTACTCGCCAAAAATGGCCCGCAAGAAAAAGACTGGAATGCCATACCAACGATTGCCAGGATCCTTGCGTAGGTCTTCGAAGTCCTTGAACGGCTCAAGATCGTCGCGTTGGTCTGCCATAGTGGTCAGGGAAAGCGGCGGGAGGCAATCTCAGGTGTCTATTCGTTTGGTCACCAACTTGGATTGCACTGTACCGATTGCAGATTGCTCGGTGCCTTGGCGTGGGTGACGGACGGCGGAGGTTGGTGATGATTGGCGTGATGGGGGTCGTGGTCAGGGTAGGTGATGGCTGATGCGGGCGGCGGCGTTGTGGCCGGCGAAGCCGGCGGCGAAGAGGGCGTGTGAGCCGTGGCGGGGGGTGTCGATGGCGGCGGGGGTGAGGTCGAGGTGGGGGTGGGTCTCGGGGGGTGGGGTGGCGTGGGTGTTGAGCCAGGGCATGGGAGGGCGTTTGCCGGTTTTGAGCATGAGGGCGGCGAGGACGAGGGCGACGAGGGGGGAGGCGCCGAGGTTGTGGCCGAGAGCGCCCTTGGCGGCGTAGACGGGGAGGGGTTTGGGGTTTGGTGGTGACTGGGCTTGGAGGGTGTCGTTCAGGGCGGTGAGTTCGGCGGCGTCGTGGTAGGGCGTGCCGGGGGCGTGGGGGTGGAGGGCGGTGAGGGGGGGGCAGCGGCCGGCGGCGTGCTCGGCCTGGTGATGCTGAAGGAGGTTGCGGGTGAGTTGGCGGAGGGCGGGGAGCTTCGGGGCGGGGTGGATGAGGTGGTGGGTATCGCTGGCGAGGGCGGTGTGGTCGAGGGTGAGGGTGGGGGTGAGGGTGCCGGGGGGTTGTGGGGTGTCGTCGTGGTTGGGGAGTCGGGTGAGGATGACGGCGGCGGCGGCCTGAGCGAGGACGAAGCCGGGGGGGGAGGCGGTGAGGGGGCGAGGGTGGTACTGGTCGGGGGTGAGGGGGGCGAGGACGCCGAGGCGTCGGTAGCTGTGGAGGAGGGCGGGGGAGAGGGCAGCGTCGACGGTGAGCACCAGGGCGTGGGGCGGGGCGTCGTCGGGTCGGCGGGGGTCGAGGAGGTCGAGGCGGGCCTGGTGGAGGGCGACGAGGGAGGAGGCGCAGGCGGCGACGGCGTGGTGGGTGGGGGTGATGCCGAGGCGGTGCTGGAGGTGGTGCTCGAGGGTGGCGTGGGGGGGGAAGCGGTTGGTGATTTGTTTTGAGTATTGGGCGTGTTTAGAAGGTGGGTTGAACCTTGCGTCGCCGAGGTGGGTGGAGAGGGTTTGGAGGGCGCCTTTGGAGGTGCCGAGGTAGAGGGGGAGGTGGGCGAGGGAGAGGTTGGCGTGTTGGGCGGCTTCGCGGGCGGCGTGCTCGGCGAGGTCGATGGCGGGGTCGATGGTGGCGAAGGCGGTGGCGGCAACGGAGCCGGTGGCCTGGGCGAGGGTAAAGGGGTCGGCTTCGGGGGGGCAGGCGGCGGCGCGTGGGGCGAGGGTTTTGCCGGCGAGGAGCGCGCGGAAGGTGGGCCAGGCGGCGTCGCCGAGGGGCGTGATGAGCCCGAGGCCGGTAATGGCGATGCGGGGGGTTTGGGGTTGGGCTGAGATAGCGGGTGAGGGGGGCATGCGGGGTGGGGCATGGTAAGGTCGTCGGGATGTCACGACGGGTTTCGCCGTTCGAGAGCGGGTCGGGTTGGGTGGGGCTCAGCGGGGTGGAGGCGTTGGTGAAGGGGTGGTGTCTGGGGAGTGCGGGTGGTGGTGGGGTTCCGGAGGGGACGCGGGTGTATGCGGTGCGGGGTGAGGCGACGGCTGGGCTGTTTGATGCGGTGGGCGAGGCGGCACCGGTGTTGGCGGCGCGGGGGATTGAGGTTGTCGAGGCGGTGGACGAGGGGACGGCGGTGCGTCGGGCGGCGGCGTGTGCGGCGGGGGGCGGCAGCGCGGTGGCGGTGATTGGCGTGGGGTTCGGTCGGTGGGGCCGTCGGATCGGGGACCGCTCGGCGGAGCGGGCGTTGGCGGGCGGGTTGGAGGCGTTGGCGTCGGCGGGGCTGGTCGGGGGCGGGGGCTTGGGTAGGGCGTGGAACGCGGGTCGGGGTGGGGGGCGACTGGTGGTGGTGGTGGGTGACGGGTTGATGGG
>JBCCOW010000093.1:0-11357 GCA_039025195.1 Planctomycetota bacterium | reverse complement strand
CGGAGGCGGCGGAGACACAGGCGGGTGAGTAGGGGCAGCGGTTCTGGGTGAGGTGGGTGGGGGCGGGCGGGTGGGGCGAAGGGTGTGATTTGTGTGGGGATGTCGGAAAAGGCTGGGGCTGGGGGAAGGGCTGTGGTATGCTGCGCGAAGCGTGGCGTTACTTGGATCAGGCAATTGATCGGTGGTGCTGCGGTCGGCCGTGCGTTGCGGCTGATGGAATGTGATGGTGCTCGTCCCCTGTGGGGTTTGGGGTCGAGCCCGAATGTGAGACAGAGTCAGCTCGTGAGAACCGGACCCGTGGAACGCAGATTCTCGACCGATGCGGAGCACTGGCTAGCGACCCCGTTTGGAGCTTCGTGAAGATGACGCGTATGTATGTTGGCAATATTTCGTTCCGGACCACCGAGGATGGCCTCGAGGGTCTGTTCAGTAATTACGGCGAGGTGACGGAGGTCGCGATCATCACCGATCGCGAGACCGGTCGGTCGCGTGGTTTTGCGTTCGTGACCATGGCTGATGCCGAGGCCGCGAAGGAAGCCATCGAGGCGCTCAACGGTGAAGAGTTCGAGGGTCGTCAGCTGACGGTCAACGAGGCTCGTCCGCGTGAGAGCCGTGGTCCGGGCGGCGGCGGTGGTGGTGGTGGCGGCGGCTTCCGCGGTGGCGGCGGTGGTGGTGGTGGGGGCTACGGCGGCGGTGGTGGGGGTGGTCGTCGCGAGCGGCAGTGGTAAGCACTGCGGCTTGAGTCCATTTCGATATTGGAGAAGACGTCTCGGTCGGAGGGCCGAGGCGTTTTTTTGTTGCGCTTGAGGCAGCGCGACAGACGGGACGCTGCGCGTCTCCTGCTACACCTTGAGCGTGATGGGTTTTCTGCGGTGGGAGGTCAGCTACGTTTGTAGAAGGGGAGTTTGCAGGTGGTGGCGTCGAGGGTGGAGCCGTTGGGCAGTTGGATTTTGAGGGGGTCGCCGGGTTGGGGGGTGGTGGGGGCGGAGGCGGAATCGACGTAGGCCATGGCGATGGGGTGGCCGAGGGTGGGGGAGAGGCAGGCGGAGGTGATCTCGCCGAGGGGTGTGCCGTCGGGGGAGAGGACGGGGGCGTGCTGGCGGGGGGTGCGTTTGCCGGTGAGCGTGAGCCCGATGCGGGTCTTGGGGGGAGCGTCTTGGGCGGCGATGGCTTCGAGGGCGTTTTGTCCGATGAAGCGGGGGATCGGCGGGGCGTCTTCGGGCGTGATGTGTTTTTGGAGGGAGACGCCGAAGGCGAGGCCGGCGGAGAGGGGGTCGGTGTCTTCGTCGAGCTCGTGGCCGTAGAGCGGCATGCCGGCCTCTATACGGAGGGTGTCGCGGGCGCCGAGGCCGGCGGGGAGGATCGCGTTGGGGTCGTTCGGATCAGGGTCTTTGAGCAGGAGCTTCATGGCGGTGCTGGCCATGTTGCTGTTGAGGATGACCTCGACGCCGTCCTCGCCGGTGTAGCCGGTGCGGGAGACGATCATCTTGAGGATCATGAGGTTCTTGGTGGTGAACCGGTAGTTGCCGAGGGTCGGGACCTCTTTGGAGAAGCCGGCGATGTGGTCCATCACACGTGGGCCTTGCACGGCGATCATCGCGGTGGACTCGGTCTGGTCGGTGAGCTTGAGGCGTAGGCTTTCGTCGGCGATGACCTGGTTGAAATGCTCGAGGAGCTTGGCGCGGTTGGACGCGTTGACGACGAGCAGCCAGTGGTCGGCGAAGCGGTAGACGAGGATGTCGTCCATGACACCGCCGCGGGCGTTGCAGACCAGCGTGTAGCGGACCTGGCGCTCGGCCATGTCGGAGAGCTTCCGGGTGCAGACGGTCTCGACAAAGCGCCGGGCGTGTCGGCCGGCGACCTTGATGCGGCCCATATGGGAGACGTCGAACACGGCCCCGGCGGTGCGGCAGCGGGTGTGTTCCTCGATGATCGAGCCGTAGTGGAGGGGCATCTCCCAGCCGGCGAAGTCGACAAACTTGGCGTCGTGCTTCTGGTGGTATTTGTAGAAGGGGGTGCGGTTCATGGGGTCTGCCGATCGGGGCCCGCAGGGTAGAGGGGGCGGGGTGATGCGGCAAACAGCGGCGGCGCGTTCCGCCACCACCGGTGGCGGCTTTATGTGAGCTCGATGGCCTTGTAGCCGCCTTGCTTCTTGAAGTAGACGAGCAGAGCGAGGTAGCAGACGAGCATGATGAGGGGGAGGGCGGCGACTTGGAGGAGGGCAGATTGTTTGGAGGTGTTCTGGACGTTGGTGATAGTGGCCTGATCGTCTTCGTCGAGGTCTTCGATCGCCTCGACATCGAGCTTGCGGTAGCTGCCGAGCACGGAGGCCTGCGTGTCTTCCGAGATGACCTGTTGGTAGAGGGCGGGTTGTTGTTCGGCGAGGGTCCGGTCGGTTTGACGGTCCTGGATGTTGCCGAGGAAAGGGAAGCCGAGGATGCCGACGCCGAGCATGCCGACGCCTGCGATGGCGTTGAGGGTGAGGGCACCGCCTTTGGGGAAGCGTTCGGCGATGAGGCCGAGGGTGGTGGGCCAGAAGAAGGTTTGCCCGAGGCCGTAGACGGTGGCGGCGGCGATGATGGCGAGGCCCTGGGCGGTGGAGAGGAAGGCGAGGCCACAAGCGGCGAGCACGCAGGAGACGGCGAGGAGCCCGAGCGGGTTGAGGGCTTTGACGATGGGCCCGGCGAAGAGTCGTAGCACCATCATGATGGTGGCGGTGTAGACAAGGACCCAGCCGCCGTCGATCTTGAACTCGGCTTCCATGACCGGTCCCATGAGCTGGCCGATCCAGCCATCGGTACCGATCTCGGTGGTGGCGAGGAGGATCATGATGAGTAGTAGGAAGAGGAAGAGCCAGTGGCCGAGTGCTTTGGTGATCGCGAAGAAGATGGCAGAGAGGAGGACGGTGAGGCCGAGCCCGATGTAGAGGGGCGTGTTGCCGGGGTTCTCGACGTTGGCGATCTGGAAGCCGACGATGACGAGTTGGGTGAGGACAAGGCCGAGGGCGATGAAGGCGCCGCCGGCCCCGAATTGTTTGAGCATGTCCATGTAGGGCACGCCGGCGGCGACGCGTTCGGATTGGGGGAACCGGCAACCGAGGAGCATGACGCCGTAGGCGAGGGTCGGGATGAGGAGGAGTCCGACCTTCCAGTGCCAGGAGGGGGCGGGGTCGAAGTGTTGGCCGATGAGGCCGCCGGGGTTGAGCGAGAGTGCGAGGAGCCCCCCTAGGACGAGGCCACCGGGCCAGCCGGCGTGGAGGATGTTGAGCCACTTGGTCTTGGCCTTGGGGTACATCGCGGCGATGACGGGGTTGATCGCGGCCTCGACGGTGCCGGCCCCGAGCCCGGCGATGAAGTTGCCGGCGTAGAGCGACCAGTAATCCCAAGCGAAGATCGTGATGAAGACGGAAGAGAAGTGGCAGGCGAACGCGAAGACCATGGCCTTGCCGTAGCCGATGCGGTCGATGAAGAAGGAGAAGAGGATGATGGAGATGGCGAAGGGCCAGATACCCGCGCCGAAGATCTCGCCCTTCTGGGTTTCGGAGAGGTTGAACTGGGCTGCCCAGTCGCCGACGATCAGGGCCCGGATGATGAAGGCGAAAGAGGTGGCGACGAGGGCGACGAAGCAGGTGGCGAAGAGGAAGCGGGCCTGCTTGGAGTCGGGGGGCGGGGCGGCGGGGGTGTCGGTCATGGCGGAGACGGGGTGGTTCGGGTGAATCGGGACGAGCGAGCGTGAGACGCGTGGGGATTATGACCGATCTGCGAGGGAGGTGGTGTCATATGAAAGACGCCCCGCGGCACGGGGCCACGGGGCGTGGGGACAAGGAGTTGTCTTGGTATTGGTATGTGGGGTCAGTTAACGCTGATGCGTCGGGGCTTGACCTCATCGCGCTTGCCGAGCTTGACGGTGAGGACGCCGTCGGCGACTTGGGCGTCGATCGCGTTGGGGTCGACGGTCTCGGGCAGGCGGAAGCTGCGCTGGACTTTGGCGAAGACACGCTCGGTGACGCGGGGTTCGCCGCGGTCTTCGGCGGCTTCCGGGGCGACGCGGTTGGCGGTGACCTCGAGGACGTTCCCGTCGAGGTTGAGCTCGATCTGGTCCTTGGGGTAGCCCGGGAGGTCGGCTTCGATGACGAAGTGCTCGCCGGTTTCGTGGATATCGACGGGGAAGGCTGGGGTCTGGTAGCTGCCCAAGGCGCGGTCGACTTCACGGATCAGGTCGAACGGGGAGTCGATAGTCTTGCGGAGGGTGTGGAACATGGCAGAACTCCTTGAGAGTTGGCTTTCGAGATTGCGGAGCAACGTGCACCGCGTTCGCATGAATAGCTGCAAGACATATGCCAGTGTTTTGAGTCCTCTCGGGGCCAGTATGAAGGCGAAGGATGCCAAAATGGCATTATTTTCTTACGGATATGCGGAAATTGGTCGGCGGGCTGGGGTTTGGCGGGATTGCGGGCTGAGCGGGCAGGGGCCATGATGCGGGGATGGACGTGCGAGCAGCGGTCATCGGGCCCACGGGCTATACCGGCTACCACCTGGTGGAACTGCTGCTGCGTCACCCGCGGGCGGAGCTGACGTACCTGGGTAGCCATCGGGACGAGCTGCCGGAGCTGCGGGAGGAGTTCCCGAAGCTGGCGGGTCGGCTGCCGGAGGACGTCGCACAGTGCCGACCGATCGATGTGGAAGCGATCGCGGCGGCGGCGGACGTGGCGTTCCTGGCGTTACCGCACCGGGCGGCGATGGCGGTGGTGCCGGGGCTGTTGGATGCGGGGGTGCGGGTGATCGACCTCTCGGCGGACTACCGGTTGAGCGACGCCGATTTGTATGAGTCGGTCTATAAGGTCGAGCACACGGATCGGGCGAATCTGAAAGACGCCGTCTACGGCTTGCCCGAGTTGTTCCGGAGCGATCTTCCGGGGGCGATGCTGGTGGCAAACCCGGGCTGTTATCCGACGGCGTCGGCGTTGGCGGTCGCGCCGCTGTTGAGTCACAGCCTGATCAAGCCCGACCCCATCACCATCAACGCCGCGTCCGGTGTCAGCGGCGCGGGCCGGAAGGCGACCGCGGCGTCACACTTCCCCGAGATGTGGGGCAGCTACCGGGCCTACGGCACGATCGGCGGTCACCGCCATCAGCCCGAGATCGGCCAGACCTTGAGCCGGGTCGCGGGCCATCCGATCACGTCGCTGTTCGTGCCGCACCTGCTGCCGATCGAGGTGGGCATCCTGGCGACGGTGTATCTGGAGCCGCATGACCCGGAGGTGACGCAGGCCGAGTTGGAGGAGGCGTTCGAGGACGCATATCGGGACGAGCCTTTCGTGCGGTTCAAGCCGATGGCCGATGGCGGATTGCCGGACACGCGGCATGTCGCGGGGACGAACTTCGTGGACATCGTGGTGCGTCTGGTCGAGGTGGGTGACACGCGGAGGGTGGTGGTGTTCGCTGCCGAGGACAACCTGGTCAAGGGGGCTTCGGGTCAGGCGGTGCAGAACATGAACGGGGTGTTTGAGATGGACGAGACGTTGGGGTTGCTGTGATGGCTACGAGGGTTGATCCATGATTCATGAGTTCTCTTGGTCAGGCTGGACGCCTTGGGAGAAGCTGAGCGCGATTGATGTATCGACCCTGAATCCTGGTCCGGGAAACTATGTCATTGCTGCAGCACGACCTCTGGCCCGAGCCCACGGGATTGATCGTTATGGCTTGTTGACTATTGGTGAATCGAGTGGATTGCAGCAGCGGATCAGGGACTTTATTCGCTGTGCGACTCGGGAAGGTCAGGAAGGCCATATCGCCGGATGGCGATACAACTATTTTGGGTTTGATTCGGTGTTCCCGTTCAAGTCTCTTCTGATCCGTTGGCAAGCGGCAGAAAGCAAAGCCGAAGCCAATAAGATCGAAGCTCAGACCATGCGTTCTTACCTCGACGATCACTTCGAGTTGCCGCCCTTGAATTACAAATTCAACTGGTCGGGCTGGGACGGCGAAAATATCTGATCTTGCCAAGACGTGATTGACAATGCTGCGTTACCGCCATTTGTGGTTGTATGCCGTCACGATGACCTAATCGGATCTGGCGTCGCAGCAATAGGCCTTGCAGATCGTGTCGTCTTTGCAGAGGCCGTGGCGGGCTTTGCAGGCGGCTCGGCCGTGGTAGATCATGAGGTGGGCGAGCATGGTCCAGTTCTTTCGGGGGAACAGGGCCATGAGGTCGGGCTCGATCTTTTTGGGATCGGTGTGTTGGGTGAGGCCGAAGCGTTGGGAAATGCGGGCAACGTGGGTGTCGACGACGACGCCGTGGTTGATGTTGAAGGCGTTGCCGAGGACGACGTTGGCGGTCTTGCGGGCGGCCCCCGGAAGGGTGATCAAGTCTTCGATGGTTTGGGGGACTTGGCTGTCGTAGACGTCGACAAGCCGGCGGGCCATGCCGTGGAGGGACTTGGATTTGTTGCGCCAGAAGTTGACGCGGTTGATGAGGGATTCGATCTCGGCCAGGTCGGCGTCGGCCATGGCCTCGGGGGTGGGGAGGGCTTGGAAGAGGCCGGGGGTGACCTGGTTGACGAGGTTGTCGGTGCACTGGGCGGAGAGGATGGTGGCGACGAGAAGCTGGAAGGGGTTGTCGTGGATCAGGGCGCAATGGGCGTCAGGGTAGCGTTCGAGGAGTTTTTTGTAGATGCGGGCGGCGCGGCGACGCTGCGGCTCGGGGGCTTTGAGGACTGCGGCGGGTTTCGTTTTGGTTCGGGGCATCGGGTGGGCCACGTGCCTCCAGGCAGAGCCCGGGGCTAAGGGGCTGAAGGGTTAGCGGGTGAGGAGGTCGAGGCGGGCGGCGGCTTCGAGGGTCTCGGCCCGGTTCAGCAGGCGGTCAAGTGAGGGGGCGGCCAGGAACAGGCCCTGGTCTTGCAAGATGACGCTGCGCCCGTCGGCGAGGGCGGCTTCCAGGGCGCCGTGATCTTCGGGATCGACGATGGGGATGGGGGCTCGGCCGGGCAGGGTGATGGGTTGGGTGGGGTCTTCTTGCAGTTTGGCGAGGGCGAGGACGCTGGGGGGTTGGACGAGGGCGGTCGCGGTGGTGATGCGGGGGTCGCGGGTGCCGGGCGCGGGGTTGGTCGGCGTGGGGGGGTGGTTGGCGGTGGCCTGGTAGGCGAGCTTGTGGGGCAGCCAGAGGGCGGGGGGCAGGTCGTGTGCGGGGTCGTCGGGGGCGTGGCCGTCGAGGTCGACCTGGATCAGGCGGTGGGGGTCGAGGGTGGCGCGGCGGTCGCCGATCCGGGGGGCGAGGTACCGTCGGCGTCTGGCCTCGGCGGTGACCAGACCGTTGGCCCCGTGGAGGAGGCCGCGGGTCCAGAGCTGGCGGGCGGCGTCGGCGAGCTGCTGGCGGAGGGCTTCGTCTTCCATGGCGGATTCATCGCGGGGCGTCACGGCATCGTATCCGGCATGCCCGGCTGCTGGCGGGGTGTCTACAGCTCTTGCTGCAGCTGACGGATCGCGTCGAAGGCCTGCATCGGCGTGAGCTGGTTGAGATCGAGCCGGCGGAGCTGCTCGACGATGGGGTGTTCGAGCATCTCGGTGAATAACGGCATCGGGTCGGGGGAGCGTTGCGTCGCGGCTTTGCCGGGCGTTTGGTGGTTGACGGCGAGTTGTTGGAGCAGGTCGTTGGCGCGGGAGGTGATGGAGGGGGGGAGGCCGGCGATCTTGGCGACGTGGATGCCATAGGACCGGTCGGTGGCGCCGGGGGCGATCTGGTGCAGGAAGACGATGTCGTCTTTCCACTCGCGGACGGTGACGTGGAGGTTGGCGATGTTGGCGTGGGTGTCGGCGAGCTGGGTGAGCTCGTGGTAGTGGGTGGCGAAGAGGGTGCGGGTCTGGCGGGCGGCGAGGTGCTCGGCAATGGCCCAGGCAAGGGAGAGGCCGTCGAGTGTGGAGGTGCCGCGGCCGATCTCGTCGAGGATCACCAGGGAGCGTTCGGTGGCGTGGTGGCAGAGGTTGGCGGTCTCGGTCATCTCGACCATGAAGGTGGACTGGCCGGCGTGGAGCTCGTCGGCGGAGCCGACACGGGTGAAGATGCGGTCGGTGAGCCCGATAGTGGCGGCGTCGGCGGGGACGAAGGCGCCGGTGTGGGCCAGGAGGGTGAGCAGGGCGGTCTGGCGGATGTAAGTGGATTTGCCGGCCATGTTGGGGCCGGTGATCAACGCGAGGGTTGGAGAGGTTGTAGGTTTTAGGTCGTAGGTTGTAGGTTCGGAATCTACTGCCCCTTTGTCTTTACCCTCTTCCCCTTTACCCCTTTGCCCCTCTGCCCGTACTAGGGATAAGTCGTTGGGGACGAACGACTCGGCGAGGGTTTGATCAAGGACGGGGTGGCGAGCTTGGGTGAGATGGAGGACGGGCTCATCGACGAGCGTGGGGCGGACGTAACGGTGGCGGGATGCGACGGCGGCGAAGGCGGAGAGGACGTCGAGGTCGGCGGTCAGCTCGGCGAAGGCACGGAGGGGGTCGGTCTGCTTGCGGGCCAGGTCTTGGAGCTGATCGAAAAGGTGTTGTTCACGTGCGACTGCGCGGGACTCGGCCGAGAGGACTTCGCCCTCGAACTGTTTCAGCTCGTCGGTAATAAAGCGCTCGGCGTTCTTGAGGGTCTGTTTGCGGTGCCAGGACTCGGGGGCTTTATCTTTGTTGGCGGCAGAAAGCTCGATGTAGTAACCGAAGACTTTGTTGAAGCCGACCTTGATGGAGTTGAGGCCACACTCGTCGATGAGTCGTTTCTGGTAGTCGGCGAGCCAGGTGTGGGCGTCGTTCTGGAGGGAGCGGAAGTGGTCGAGCTGTTTGTCGTGGCCGTCGGCGATAAGGCCGCCCTCGCGGAGGTGGGCGGGGGGGGAATCGACGCAGGCGGTGTTGAGCGTGTCGGCCAGATCGCAGAGTGGGTCGATGAGTTCTGCGGCTTGCTTGGCGGTTTCTGTCAGGGCGGGGCGGTCGGCGAGGGCGTGGTGGAGGGGTTGGATGAGGGCGGCGGATTGGCCGAGGGCGACGAGGTCGCGGGGGGTGGCGCGGCGGACGGCGAGGCGGCCGAGGATGCGTGGGACGTCGTGGAGGCGGTTGAGGACGGCGGCGAGGTCGTCGGCGAAGCGGGAGTCGTTGACGAGGGATTCGACCACTTGTTGACGCTGGTCGATCTTCCGGGGGTCGATGAGGGGGTAGCAGAGCCAGTGCTTGAGCTGGCGTTTGCCCATGGCGGTGTGGCATCGGGGGAGGAAGACGCCGAGGAGCGAGCCCTGGGTCTGGCCGGTGCGGAGGGTTTGGAGGACTTCGAGGGACGCGAGTGAGGTGGCGTCGATGATCAGGTGCTGGGCGGGGTCGAAACGCCTGGGCGGGTGGAGGTGGGCGAGGCGGTCGGCGTCGTCGGTCCGCTGGGTCTCGCGGAGGTAGTGGAGGACAGCCCCGGCGGGCTGGATGGCGGGGTCTGTATCGGAAAGCCCGAAGCCTTGGAGGGTTTTGACGCGGTATTGCTGTTTGAGGATTTGGGCGGATTCGGCGGGGCGGAAGGTATAGGGTGGTCGGCCGGTGAGGGGGCAGCCGAGGCGGTCGGCGAGGGTCTGGACGCGGGGCGGGGCGTCGCCGGTGGCGGTGTCGCAGTAGAGGAGTTCGGAGGGCGTGATGCGAGCGAGCTCGTCGGCCACGCGTGAGGCGGGGAGGGTCGTTAATGCGAAGCGGCCGGTGGAGAGCTCGCACCAGGCGAGGGAGGCGATGCCTTCGGGGTCGTTGTCGTTTGAGTGGAAAGCAACAGCCGCGAGGGGGTTCTCGGCGGCGGCGTCGAGGAGGGTCTCGTCGGTGAGGGTGCCAGGGGTGATCACGCGGGTGACGTCGCGTTTGACGACGCCTTTCGCTTGCTTGGCGTCTTCGACTTGGTCACAGACGGCGACGCGGTGGCCGGCGGCGATGAGCCGGCGGAGATAGGTCTCGACGGCGTGGTAGGGCACGCCGGCCATGGGGACGCCCTCGGTGCGTTGGGTGAGGGTGACGCCGAGGGTCTGGTGGGCGGTGACGGCGTCGTCGAAGAACAGCTCGTAGAAATCGCCCATGCGGAACAGCAGGAGGCAGCCGGGGTGCTGCTCTTTGAAGCGGTGGTACTGCCGCATCGCGGGGGTGTCTTGCTTGGCCTTCTGGGTCATGGGGATAAGGGTAGCGTGACGTGGCGGAGGGTCACCACCGGGTGACGGAGCGTATGGCTAGGGGGCGTGTGGCGCGTGACCGGCGACGCGTCGCGTCGCGGCTAGGGATTGGGCGACGGGTGCGTGGCGGGTGGGGTGGGTGGCGTGGGTGGGGTGAGCCAGTTGAGGGAGACGAGGAAGGTGTCCATGGCCTGGAGGGTGGTTTGGTACATGGTGTCGTCGTCGGCGCGGCGGTTGAAGAAGCCGTGGGGTTGGTTGGGGTAGATGATGAGTTCGCTGCGAACGCCGAGTTCGGTCATGCGGTCGCGGACGCGCTCGGCGGTGGCGACGGGGATGAGGTTGTCCTGGTCGCCGAGGAGGACGAGGGTGGGGGGCATGTTGGCGTGGAGGTTGTGGGCGGGGGAGAAGTCGGTGTAGCGGTCGCCGATGCGGTTGTGGGCGTAGCCGGTGGGGCCGTTGTCGTAGACGGGGTTGAAGAGGAGTAGGGCGTCGGGGTGGAAGGGGGTGTTGGCGAGGGCTTCGGGTTGGTTGGGGATGAGGTCGGGGGCGGTGGTGGTGGAGAGGGCGATGGCGAGGTGTCCACCGGCGGAGCCGCCGCCAGCCCCGATGCGTTTGGGGTCGAGGCCGAGGGCATCGGCGTGTTGGCGGAGGTAGCGCATGGCATTGATGGCGTCGACGAGGCAGTCGAAGGGGCTGGTGTCGTGCTGGCGTTTGGTGCGGTAGTCGGCGGTGACGGCGACGATGCCGCGTTTGGCGAGGTGTTGGGCTTGGGGGCGGAAGTGGTTGGGGGTGCCGTTGAACCAGCCGCCGCCGAAGAAGAAGAGGACGGCGGGGGATTGGGCGTCGGGCGAGTGGCCTTGCGGGTAGAAGAAGTAGAGGCTGAGCTCGGCTTGAGGGGTCTTGCTGTAGACGACAGTGGTGGGGAGTTGCGGGTCGGTCACGGGGGAGGCGGCCAGTGAAGAGAGCGGGAGCAAGAGGGCGAGGGCCACGGCGAGGGGTGTGCGGGGCATGGCTTAAGCGTAGTCAAAGTCAGCGATCGTTCGGTCTTGGGCGTGGCCCGTCGGGTTGGTGGGGGCACTAGCATGCGGTGATGTCGGGAGCGTTGTTTGGTGATGGCGATGCGGGCGAGGTGGGCGAGGCGGCGCGCTGGGTGGGGTATGTGACGGTGGCGGTGCAGCGGGGGTTCGATGGAGGTGAGGGG
>JBCCOW010000092.1:0-11384 GCA_039025195.1 Planctomycetota bacterium | reverse complement strand
GTCGGGGGTGGGTGGGGCAGACTGGTTTGATACGCGGCCATACGGGGCGGGGGACGAGCTGCGGGCGATCGACTGGCGGGTGTACGGGCGGTCGGATCGGCTGGTGGTTCGACGGCGTGAGGAGGCGACTCGGCGGTCGGTGGCGGTGGTTTTGGACGGGTCAGCTTCGATGAGCGTCGGTGGTTCGGCGAAGTGGGGGGCGGCACTCCGGGCAGCGTTGGGGGCAGCTTGGATGGCGGGTCAGGACGGCGGCGTGGTGCGGGTCGGGGTGTTGCGTGGGGGCGAGGCGCGGTGGTTTGCTGTCTCGGGTTTAGAAAGCATGGCGGCGGGCTTGGTTGGGGTTAAGCCGGAAGGTGAGGCGGGGGTGGCGGCGTGGTTTGATGAGGCTCCAGAACGGACAGCCGAAGTGGTGTTGGTGTCTGATCTGCGTGAGGTTCGTGACACGGTGTTAAAGGCGTTGGGGAGTTCAGATCGGGGTGAGGGGGTGGCGGTGGTGCGGGTGTTGGGGGCGGACGAGGTTGAGGGGCCGAGGGTGTCGGAGCCGTCGGGTTGGGTGGAGTTGGTGGAGGCGGAGACGGATCGGCGGCGGCGGGTGCGCGGGGGGGCGTTCGAGGCGGCGTACCGGCGGGCGGTGGCGGCGGATCGGTCGGCGTGGCGGCGTGATTTGGTGCGGTGTGGGGTGGGGTATTCGGAGGTCGTGGCGGCGGGGGTTGCAGGTGAAGTGGTGCGGGGGCTGCTGGGGTTACGGTCGTGAAAAAGAAACCCACAGCCAGAGGCTGTGGGCTTCACGGATGGGGTCAGCGGGGTGAGGGGAGTGGGTGGGGTGGGATTACTGCCGCTTTTTGCCCTTGTGGTGCTTCTTCCGCTTCTTGGGCGTCTTGGCGTCGTCCTTGGGGGGGCGGTTGGCCTTGAGGCGTTGGGTAGCGAGACGGCCGAAGGCCTCGGGGAGCTTGAGGAGGCTGTGGGTGCGGAGGTCGATAGTGGTGTGCTTGCCGTTGATGAGCTCGACGAGGAGGTAGGGCAGGGCGATGGCCACGACCTTGCGGGGGCGTCCGGTGCCGACGGGCTTGGCGGTGAGGCGGTCGACGCGGGGGGCGTGGTGGTCGCCGGGACCGTCGGGGGTGAGCAGCACCTGGAAGTGGGTGTGGGCGACGGTCACGTAGTCGCCCACACGGAGATCCTCGGCCGCAACGGGGCGGGCGGCCTCGACGGCTGGCGCGACGGGTTGGGGGGCGGGTTGGGCGGGATTAGCGGCTTGCATGGCGGGGGGCTCACGGGTGTTCACGCGCCGGGCGGGGTGGTGCCGAGCGGCGTGGGTGGGGGGTCGTGCGGCCGCGTCCCCGGTATTCGGTTGTAGGGGGCGAGATCAGCCGCAGGACGCGGGACGGGACGGGATGGAGTCGGAGGTCAATGAGGTCATGGCGTGTTGGTGTTCCGGGTTGGTCTCTTGTGAGGAGACGTGCGAGCCGTTGCAACATTACCGGGTAGACGAAAAAGAAGTCATTGCGAGTCCGAGAGCGGTGGAGGTTTAAAGCATCTTTCGTAAGGGTGTAGCGGGTGTACCGAAGGCCCGCGGTGATCAAACGGGACGCTTCGCGTCTCCCGCTACGCATCAACGAAATCCGCTCTAAGTGCGCGAAAAAAGGCCATCTCATTGGAACGAGATGGCCTTGGGGGTGGTTGGTTATTGGGGCGGGTTAGTCGTCTTTGCCCTGGGCCTTGAGTATGTCGGCGGCGATGTTGGGGGGGACCGGGGCGTACTTGAGGGGCTCCATGGCGTAGGAGGCCCGGCCCTGGGACATGCCGCGGAGGGAGTTGGAGTAGCCGAACATCTCGGAGAGCGGGGCCTCGGCGGTGATGATGCGGACTACGCCGCGTTCTTCGTCGCCGACGATGATGGCGCGGCGGCGGTTGAGGTCGCCGGTGACGTTGCCGAAGAACTCGTCGGGGGTGGTGACGACGACCTTCATGATGGGTTCCATGAGCTGGAGGCCGGCCTTGCGGGTGGCGTCTTTGAATGCGAGGACGCCGGCCATCTCGAAGGCGATCTGCGAGGAGTCGACGTCGTGGTACTTACCGTCGAGGAGCTCCACCTTGACGCCGAGCAGTGGGTAGCCGGCGAGAACGCCGGTCTTGGCGGTGGCGCGGCAGCCGACGCCCACGGACGGGATGTACTCGCGGGGGATCGCCCCGCCGGAGATCTTGTCGACGAAGACGACGCCGTCTTCCCACTTGAGTTCCTCGGCCTCGGCTTCTTCTTCGGTGATGGGCGAGACATTGATGGTGCAGTCGCCGAACTGGCCGCGGCCGCCGGTCTGCTTCTTGTGGATGCCGCGGGCCTCGGCGGAGCCGGTGATGCACTCCTTGTAGGCGACGCGGGGCTGACCGACGTTGACGCCGATCTTCATGTCGCGGGTGAGCTTGGTGGTGATGATGTCAAGGTGGAGTTCGCCCATGCCGGCGATGATGGTCTGGCCGGTCTCTTCGTCGTAGTTGGCCTGGAAGGACGGGTCTTCGCGGCGGATGGTGCCGAGGGCGTTGGAGAGCTTCTCCTTATCGGCGGCGGTGGCGGGCTCGATGGACATGGAGATGACGGGCTCGGGGAAGTCCATGCGGTCGAGCACGATGGCGTCGTCCGGGTCGGACAAGGTCTCGCCGGTGTAGGAGTTCTTGAGGCCGACGACGGCGACGATCTCACCGGCGAGGGCTTCGTCCCGGGCGAGGCGGTCCTTGGAGTGCATCTCGAAGATGCGGGAGACGATCTCCTTCTTGCCGTTGTTCGAGTTCAGGACACGGGTGCCCTTCTCGAGCTTGCCGGAGTAGACGCGGACGTAGGTCAGGTCGCCGTGGGCGTCGTTGACGATCTTGAAGACCAGCGCGGAGAGCGGGGCGTTCTCGTCATGCGGACGGGTCAGCCGCTTCTCGGCATCCTTCGGGTCGGTGCCCTCGGTCTCGGGGACTTCGGTGGGGTCGGGGAGGTAGTCGATGACGCCGTCGAGGAGCTTCTGGACGCCGACGTTCTGGAGGGCGGAGCCGCAGAAGGTCGGGTGGATCTCGCGGGCCAGGGTGCCCTTACGGAGGGCGGCGGTGATCTGCTCGTTGGTGATGTCTTCGCCACCGAGATACAGCTCAGCGAGCTCGTCGTCGATGTCGCAGGCCCCCTCGATCATCTCTTCCCGCTTGGCTTCGGCGAGCTCCTGGAGTTCGGCGGGGATGTCCTTCTCCTCGATGATCGACCCCATGTCACCGGTGAAGTAGAACGCCTTCATCGCGATGAGGTCGATCAGGCCTTCGAACTCGTGGCCCGAGCCAATAGGGATCTGCACGGGCACGGCCTTCGCGCCGAGCCGTTCGCCAATCGAGTCGAAGCTGAACTGGAAGTCGGCCCCGATCTTGTCCATCTTGTTGATGAAGCAGATGCTGGGGACGCCGTAACGCTCGGCCTGCCGCCAGACGGTCTCGGACTGGGCCTCGACGCCTTCCTTGCCATCGAAGACGACGACAGCCCCGTCGAGAACACGCATCGAGCGTTCGACTTCCATGGTGAAGTCGACGTGGCCGGGCGTGTCGATGAGGTTGCAGGTGTATTCGATGCCGTTGCGGGTCCAGGGGCAGGTGGTGGCGGCGGACTGGATGGTGATGCCGCGGTCCTGCTCGTCCTGGAGGTGGTCCATGGTGGCCATGCCGTCGTGGACCTCGCCGATCTTGTGCGACTTGCCGGTGTAGTAGAGGACGCGTTCGGTGGTGGTGGTCTTGCCGGCGTCGATGTGGGCACAGATACCGAAGTTGCGGGTCTTGTCGAGTCGGCCGAGCTTGGCGGGCGGGGAGGCGGGGGCGGAGGTCATGGCGAGTCTCGGGGGGTGCCGGTGTGGCGGGTTAAAGGGGGGGACAGGTCAGGCCGAGCTGGCGGGCCTGTTCATAGAAGCCGTTGGGCGGTGTGACTGACGGGGAGCGATTGGCGTGGGCCAAAAGATCGTGAATCCATAAGAATAGCCGACGCGGGGGGAGCGTCAAGGCTGCCCTCGTGCGGGGAACAGCTCAGGCAGGGGAAGCAGTCAAGATCGGCCGAACTGGCGTTCGAGGTCCTTAAGCGACAGGCGGAGCGTGGTGGGTCGGCCATGGGGGCAGTTGCTGCTGCGTTCGATGGACTCACGCTGCTTGAGGAGCTCGGCGAGCTCGCCGTCGCTGAGCTTGTCGCCGGCCTTGACCGCGGCCTTGCAGGACATCATGTCCAGCACCTCGGACAACGCCGCCTCGACCACAGACGCGTCCGCGCCGCTGCCCCCCTTCCCGTCGTCAAACGCCCCAGCCTGCCCCTTATCCAACAGCTCCCCGACAAACGCCCCCGGCTCCACCCCGCGGTCAAACAGCAAAGATGGGAACGCCTGCACCGCCAGCTTGCCCTTACCAAACGGCTCCAGCTCGATCCCCAGCCGACCCACCAGCCATGCCAGCTGCTCCGCCGCCACCTCCCGCCCAGGGTCCACATCCACCACCGTCGGCACCAGCAGCCGCTGACTCTCCAAGGCCTGCCCCTGGTCGATGATCCGGGCCCGCAGCCGCTCGAACATGACCCGCTCGTGCAACGCGTGCTGATCCACAATCAGGATGCCCTGGTCGTCTTGCGTCACGACGTAGCTGTTGTGCACCTGCAAGACACGCTCGACACCGGCCACGGGCGCGGGCATTGCCGGCGTGCCCAACTCGGCCGCGTCCGCCAACCCTACCGGGTCCACCTCCGCCATCTCCCGCTTAACCTCCTCGAACACCAGCCCCTTCTGCGTCGGGTCCATCCGTTTGAAATAGTCCACGAACGCCCCGGATGCCGACTCGCTCTCCGCCGAAGCCATCGGCGTCAGCACAGGCGTACCGATCCCGTTCGCTCCCCGCCCAAACCCCGCCTTCGGCGTCAGGTCCTTCGCCAGCAGCGCCCGCCGCAGCCCGTTCAGTACCAGCCCGTGCACCATCCCCGCGTTCCGAAACCGCACCTCGCTCTTCGCCGGGTGCACATTCACATCCACCTCCGATGGGTCCAGCTCCACCATCACCACCACCAGCGGGAACTTGTCCGGCGGGATCAGCCCCCGGTACGCCTCCCGCATCGCGTGCTGCAGGTTCCGGTCCTTCACCGGCCGACCGTTCACCGTCAAATGCTGAGCCTTCCCCGTCGCCCGTGCCAAGCTCGGCTCACCCGCCAGCCCCCACACCTTCGCCCCGCCCCCCGCCTCTTCCTCAAACGGGATCAACCCCTCCGCCAAATCCTTCCCCAGGATCGCTACCGCCCGCTCCACCCGCCCCTGCCCGCTCGGTAGGTCCAGGCTCACCCGTCCGTTGTGACTCAACCGAAACTCCACCCCCGCGTGAGTCATCGCCAACCGCTGCACCGTGTCGCTGATGTGCCCCATCTCCGTCCCCGGCGACCGTAGAAACTTCCGCCTCGCCGGCACATTGAAAAACAAGTCCCGCACTTCCACCACTGTCCCAAACCCGCACCCCACCGGCTCTACCCCACCCCCCCCAACCCCTTCGCGTGCAATCGCCACCCCCTCCGCCTCGCCCCGCACCCGGCTCACCATCCGCAACCGGCTCACCGACGCGATCGACGCCAACGCCTCCCCCCGGAACCCCAGCGTCCCCACCCGTTCCAAATCCCCCGGCTCCGCCACCTTGCTCGTCGCGTGCTGCTCGAGCGCCAGCCCCATCTCCCCCGCAGGCACCCCCTTCCCGTCATCACGCACCCGCACCAGCCGCGTCCCTCCCTCCTCCACTGCCACCTCGATCATCGACGCCTCCGCGTCGAGCGCATTGTCCACCAGCTCCTTCACCACGCTCGCCGGCCGCTCGATCACCTCGCCAGCAGCGATCTGGTTAATCAACAACGGCGACAGCTTCCGGATCGGCATCACCCGTATGCTATCGCCCCCATGCCCGATCCCGCGGACCCCGGCCTCGTCTGGCACAACCTCCTCGACCTCACCCTCGAGGGCCGAGCCTTCCCGCCCGACCAGCTCGGCCACCCCTACGACCGCCTCCCCGCCTGCGCCCAGCCCCTCGTCACCACCCCCGTCTGGGACCTCTCCCACGAGCCCGCCGGCATCCGCTGCCGATGCCTCACCGACAGCCCCGACCTCCACCTCCGCTGGACCTTCCGCACCGATCAACTCCTGGGCAACCGCCACCCCCACACCGAGCAGACCGGCATCGACCTCTACGGCCGAGACCACCACAACACGTGGCGATGGGCCGGCTTCGCCAAAACCACCGACCTCGCCGGCCAGAACCACGACGTGCTCTTCCAAGACGCCGAATCGCACACCCCGCGCGAGTTCTGCCTCTATCTGCCCTACCGCGGCGCCATCGACCGCGTCGAGCTCGGCATCCCCGCCAACCACCAGCTCACCCCCGCCCCCGCCGACCCCCGCCCACCCCTGATCTTCTACGGCACCTCCATCGTCCACGGGTTCACCGCCTCCCGCTCGGGCATGACCTACCCCGCCATCACCGCCCGCCGCCTCGACCACCCCTTCCACAACTTCGGCTTCGCCGGCAACGGCCCCCTCCACCTCGAAGTCGCCCAGCTCCTCGCCCCCCTCCCCGCCGCCGCCTTCATCCTCGCCGGCTGCGAAAACATGGAACCCCCCGACGTCGCCCAGCGCACCGAACCCTTCGTCAACACCCTCCGCCAAAACCACCCCACCACCCCCATCGTCCTGCTCGAAAACATCCCCCTCGCCCACGCCTGGTTCCAACCCAAACGCCGCGACCTCTACACCCGGAACAGCGCGAACCTACGCGCCGCCTTCGACGCCCTCACCGCCCACCACAACGACCCCAACCTCCATTACCTCACCGCCCACCAACTCCTCGGCGACGACGACGAAGCCACTATCGACTCGATTCACCCCACCGACCTCGGCTTCGTACGGATGGCCGATGCCCTCGCCCCCCTGATCCAATCCCTTATCACCAAGCCCACCCCATGACCCACCCGGCCCACACCCTCCTCTTCCAAGGCGACTCCATCACCGACTGCGGCCGACGCCGAGCCCATACCGGCCCCAACTACGCCGAAGCCCTCGGCTGCGGCTACGCCTCACACGCCGCCGCCGCCCTCCTCCAGAATCACCCCGACACCTACACCATCTACAACCGCGGCGTCTCCGGCGACCGCGTCCGCGACCTCCTCGCCCGCTGGCAGACCGACTGCCTCGACCTTCAGCCCGATACGCTCTCCCTGCTCGTCGGCGTCAACGACATGTGGCGCACCAAAGACCAGGGCGACGACTCCCCCCCGCAGCTCTACGCCGAGCACCTCCGCCAGCTCCTCGACCAGACCCGCTCCGCCCTGCCCGGCTGCCGCCTCATCGTCTGTGAACCGTTCGTCACCCGCACCGGCGTCGTCACCGACGACTGGTTCCCCGCCTTCGACGAACGCCGAGCCCTGACTCGATCCGTCGCCAACGAGTTCGATACTGACTGGGTCCCCTTCCAGTCCGTATTCAATCAGGCCCTGGCCGACCAGCACCCCGACCCCGCGTACTGGGCCCACGACGGCGTCCACCCCACCCCCGCCGGCCACCAGCTCATGGCCCACGCCTGGCTCGACATCTTTCGCCAACACTAAAACCCAGGCCATCCCGCTTGAGCGGGATGGAACCCCCGTGCCCCAAACCCTCACCCAAATCAAGGAACTCCTCACCACCCACGGCCTACGCCCCAAGCACCGCCTCGGCCAAAACTTCCTCCACGACCACAACCACCTCAAACGTATTCTCGCCGCCGCCAACCCGAAGCCCACCGACCTGATCCTCGAAGTCGGCCCCGGCACCGGCACCCTCACCATCGACCTCCTGGCCGCCGGAGCCACCGTCCTCGCCGTCGAGATCGACACCGACCTCCAGCCCATCCTCGAACACGTCACCGCCGACCATGCCGACCGCTTCACGCTCCTCCTCGGCGACGCCCTCGCGGGCAAGCATCACCTCAACCCCGACCTCCTAGAACACCTTGCCCGCGCCACTACTCCCACCTTCAAACTCATCGCCAACCTCCCTTACCACATCGCCTCGCCCCTGCTCGCCAACCTTGCACTCCTTGACCCAAACCAACACTCCACCATGACCACCGCCGTCGTCATGGTCCAAAAAGAAGTCGCCGACCGCCTCACCGCCCCCCCCAACACCAAAGCCTTCGGGCCCCTCGGCATCCTCCTCCAAGCCCTCTACCACATCCAAACCATCAGCACCCTCCCCCCCGGATGCTTCTGGCCCCCACCTTCCATCGCCTCCGCCGTCGTCCAAATCAACCGCCGCGACCAACACCTCACCAACCAGCCCCACGCCTTCTCCGCCTTCCTCCACACCCTCTTCTCCAAACGCCGAAAACAACTTGGCTCCATCCTCGGCCGAGACTTCCCCTTCCCCCCCGACATCACCCCCACCCAGCGCCCTGAAACCCTCGCCCTCGAACAGCTCATCGAACTGCACGGCGCAGCCGACAGCCCAGCCGTTTAGCCCGGTCGATCGCAACCGGCAGTCTCAGTGACCCTTAGGAAAACCATCCGGGTGGGCATCGATGTACGCCTGGTTCACCTTGGTCGGATCGCCATACGTATTGCCCGCCTTGTCCTTCCCGCGGGCCAGATAAATCTGGAACCCATCGTGATCCTCCGCCGGGTTGAAGCTGCTCTCGGTCGAGATAAACCGCAGCGTCCAGCCGCAGCGCCGCTGCGCCCCCGTGTTCGCCGCCGAGCCGTGGATGATTCGCGCGTCATGCAACGAACACTCGTTCGGCCCGAGCACGCAATCCACCGCATCCGTCTCCTTGAACGCTCCGCGTCGGATCTCCGATCCGAACACGGCCGTGTCCTTCACCTCCTCGTACTCCGAGTAGCCGTTGATATGCGTGCCCGGGATCACCCGCATGCACCCGTTGTCCGGCGTCGACGGATCGATCGCCAGCCACACCGTCACCACCCGCATCGGGTCCAGCCGACCCCGCCAGTACGCCGAGTCCTCGTGCCACGGCACCCGCTTGCCCACCGCCGCCGGCTTGCAGATGAAGTGCGTCGAGAACAGCCCGATGTCCGGCCCAAGGATCGGCTCCACCAGGTCCAACACCCGGTCGTCAAACGCGTACTCAAACAGCTCCGGGAACAGGAAGTGCGGCGTGTCCATGTGCTCCGGCGAACCGCCCTGCGGGTTCGCCATCCAACGCTCCAGTAGCTCCTCAAACAGCGACTTGAGCCGATCAAACTTCGCCGGCTCCAGCACCGGCTCGTTGTACAGCAGATAACCCTGCTTACCAAAACGCTTGACCGATTCGACATCCAGCCGCGGGTCCATCGTGGAAGACTGAGACATCATGAAGCTCCTCATAAGGGGGGGCGGGGTGAAATCCAAAGCCAAGCCCGACACCTGCCGGGCAACGCGAGAATTAAACAACACCCAATGTGATGAATTCTTGCCCAAATGACGTCATTTATTGCACACTGGTGATATGAGTCGCCTCCGCTACCACGCCCTGCTCTCCGCGGCCGCCTGCCACGTCGCCCGCACCACCCTCGAACCCGCCGACCCCTTCACCCCCCACACCCACGACTTCCACGAGGTCTTCTGGATCGAGTCCGGTGTCTGCATCCACCGCATCAACCACCAGACCCAGACCCTCCACCCCCGTGACCTGCTCTTCATCCGGCCCGACGACCTCCACAGCCTCGCCACCCCGAAGTCCACCACCCTGATCAACATCGCCCTCCCCGCCGACGCCGCCGACAAACTCCAAGCCCTCACCGACACCCAGCCCTGGGACAACCACCCCGCGCTCCCCGCCGTCCACCGCCTGCCCCGCCGGCTGCCTCTCACCGACCTCCGCCGACAGGCCGAAGACCTCGCCCTCCACGCCGACCGCCCCCTCCGCCGCGACGCCTTCCTCCTGCTCATCCTCGACCACCTCACCCCCACCCGCCCCACCTCACCCAACTCGAAGCCCACGGATTCCATCTGTGGGCCCGCCCCACAAAACGCCCCCGCCCCCCGCTGGCTCCGCGACGCCCTCGACGCCATGTCCCCCGCCGACCTCGCCCAAGGCCTGCCCGCCCTCATCCAATACGCCGACCGCTCCCGCGAACACCTCGCCCGCACCCTCAAACAACACCTCGGCCTCTCCCCCTCCCAATGGATCACCCAACAACGCCTCGACCACGCCGCCCTCCGACTCCGCATGTCACGCGACCCCATCCTCCACATCGCCCTCGACCTCGGCTACGACAACCTCAGCCACTTCTACCGACTCTTCAAACGCCGGTTCCAATGCACCCCCCGGCAATTCCGCCAACGCCAGCACACCCCCCTCCAGCCCACCCCACCCCCCACCCTGCCCACCACCACATCAACGCCGTAACCCCCACCACCCCCGCCGTCACCTATCTTGTGCGGTGGAGTTTCACATGACCGACATCCGCCCCGACCCCGAATGCCCCGGCCGAATCCTCGTCGCCGTTCCCGTCTACAACGAGCAGCAATACGTCATGCCCGTGATCGAGAAGATCACCGAGCACGCTCACTGCGTCCTCGTCGTCGACGACGGCTCCACCGACTACACCCCCATGCTACTCGCCATGCAGCCCGTCGACGTCATCCGACACAAGACCAACCTCGGCTACGGCCGATCCCTCCGCGACGCCTTCCGCTGGGCCCAAACCTACAACTTCGATTGGCTCATCACCATGGACTGCGACGAGCAGCACGAGCCCGAGTCCCTCCCCGAGTTCTACCAAGCCATCGCCGACGACGACGCCGACATCATCTCCGGCTCCCGATACCTCAACGACCACAAGTGCGGCACCCCACCCCCCGAAGACCGCCGTAAAATCAACCACACCATCACCACCAAACTCAACGCCGACCTCGGCCTCAACCTCACCGACGCCTTCTGCGGCTTCCGTGCCTACCGCACCGCCGCCGTCGACCACGACGCCTTCAACGTCGATGGCTACGCCATCCCCCTGCAACAATGGGTCCAGGCCGCCGCCAAGCAACTCCGCATCCGCGAAGTCCCCATCAAGCTCATCTACAACGACCCCAACCGCTCCTTCGGCGGGCCCCTCGATAACCCCGACGAACGTCTCAAGCACTACCTCGACGTCTACCACGCCGAGCTCCACAAGTACCAAATCCCCCACACCCACCCCACCTCACCTACCCCACCCACCCAAACCACCGCCACCCCCTAACGCCCGGGGGTCGCCACCCCCGGGCCCGCGCTGCCCAACACGCCTGCCATGCGCCTCCACCTCACCCCAGACCCCACCCCCGGGGCCCCCCCCGGGGGGGCGCGGGCCCGCCCCCCGCCCCCCCCCCCCCCCCCCCCCCCCCCCCCCCCCC
>JBCCOW010000091.1:0-11500 GCA_039025195.1 Planctomycetota bacterium | reverse complement strand
TCATCCGGTAAGAAGCAGCACGCGGGCTTTTTTCATGGGCGTTCGAGGCTCGGGAACCACTCCCGGTCCCCCAGGGCCTCCCTGGTGCCCCGCTCGTGGCCGTCGCCGCCTCTTATGAGGCGACGGCCACGACCGGGACCCCAGGGCTCATCGGCCCTCCTGTTCTTCTGGCGAAGCACCCAGGCCAGCAGCCAGAGCACCCACCAGCATCCGTAGCTCACGGCCCACCGCGAGCTCGTGGTTTCGGTCTTCGGGCTGGGCATCACGAGCCCGCTCCAGCTGATCCGCCGAACGCTCGGCGATCTGGTAAGCCAGGGTTTCCAGTTTCATAACTTGCCACCTGTGTATTGCTCATCCGGACCACGCCAGATGGAGATACCGGCGGCGACGGTCTGCTGAGCAGACCTTGCTCGCCGGTCATCGCTACGGAGTGTCTTGAGGTCCAGCTTCATCACTCGCTCGACTTTCGATTCATCCGGCAAACCTTCATACGAACAGCCTCTGCCACCGCCTCCTTCGTGTAAAACGGCTGACGCCCGATGTACAGCCGTGACGCGATCCAACCTCGGCGTTCGTAGAACCGGAGCGTGTTGGGCTTCACTTCCAGTTCTTCAGCGGCTTCCGTGACGGTCATCACATCAGTCTCACCCACCACCACCGCCGGGAGCGTTGATCGGTGCACAGGTCCCGCAGCCCGTTTCTCAACATCAAGCAGCACTTGCTGTTGTTCACGTTCCGACAGGTCCGCCCACGCGGCAAGAAGCCGTTCGGTGCGTGCCTCAGGAGTGGAAGAAGGCCCTGCCGGGGCCCCCTCGCCGCTGCCGGGCGGGCTTGGGGACCCCTGCACCCCAACACCGCCCGGCGTCGTCGAGGGGGCCGACCCACCCGCCTCCAGGCACTGTCGAGCGAGGTCTTGATCCTCGTGTGGCACTGAGCGTGGCACACCCCTACCCTGTGGGCCGTAACGTGCGATATCCAGGGGGTTCGAATCCCCCCGGCTCCATTTTTAACCGCCCCTCCGGACGCGTGAGGGGCGGTTGCCCTGCTCGACCCACGCCCGCTTCCGGTCACCCATGAGCGCTGCTGCTGCCCTCGATTACACCTATCGCTACGCGTTCGCGTCCAGCGTCGACACGGACGCCGGCCCACCGCAGCTGCGCCTCGCGACCTTCGACGCCAGGCAGCGTAACCCGCACTTTTTCGAGGGCCGGCTCCTCCACCCCCACGCATGCGGCGCGATGCTGCTCACTCTCGCCGACGTTGTCCGCACCCACTTCTTCCTCCCGCAGCTGCCCCTCCTCGACCCCGTCGTCACCACCCACGAGGACATCGTCCGCTTCGAGGGCTTCTCCGGCTGCTGCGGCGTCTACGCCCGGGTCGACCTGCCCGCTGACGCGTTCGACGCCAACCTCGTCGGACGCGGGACCACCAACGTCGATTTCAACCAACCCATGCGCGCCGCGCTCGCCGGCCTCCGTGACCGCGACACCACCCGGCTCGCCGTCGGCCAAGACCAAGTCCAGCTCGAACACAACGACCAACAGGTCGTCGAGAAGAAGGTCAAGCTCCCGGTCCGCTGGCTCAAGGGCTTCTCCGAAGTCCAGGCTTATCAGCCCCGGCTCAAGCCCAGGCTCCAGACCACCGGACACGAGACCCGCCGATTCATCCGTTCCCTCCCAAGAGCCGGCGGCTCCAAACGCCCCGTCTACGCCACCGCCCGCGGCCGCGGCCTCGGCCTCACCCAACGCCCCACCCGCACCCCTTCCAAAGACACCGTCGCCTTCCACGGCACGCACCGCCTCCGGGTCCTCGAACCCCTGCTCCAGCACACCCATCAGCTCACCGCCTACGCCGACGACGAGGGCACCTCCGCCTGGCAGATCGACGCGGGCCCCAACGGCTCAGCCGGCCGGTTCTTCCTCATGCTCTCCCCCGAGACCTACCGCGGCTTCTCCGGCGAGGGCCAGACCCTCCAAACCCTCGCGACCGGCGACTACCAGGATGCCCTCCCCGCCGTCCGTGCCCAACTCGCCTGGCAACCCCACCTCGACCCCAACGCCCTCGCCGCCAAAGCGGACTGCACCCCCGACCAAGCTCGCGATGCCCTCGCCGCCCTCGGCTCACGCGGCCTCGCCGGCTACGACGTCACCACCGGGACCTACTTCCACCGCGAGATGCCCTTCGACCTTGACGCCGTCGAAACCCTCCAGCCCCGCCTCAAGGCCGCCCGCAAACTCCTCGCAGAGGGCGGCGTCGAATACCTCGGCTCACCGCAGACAGACCACCACGACTACGCCGTCGCCGGCACCGGCGTCACCCACCGCGTCCGCCTGCGTCCGAACGGGGACAAATGCACCTGCCCCTGGTTCTCCAAGCACCAGGGCCAACGCGGCCCCTGCAAGCACATCCTCGCCGCTCAGCTCCACCTGAACCCCGACGACCCCTGACCCCGCGATGACCCCCGACGACATCGACCACTTCCTCGTCCACCGCGATTACCCCGCCTTCATCCAGGCCACTGCCACGCTGACCGAAGCCGACCGCCGCAAGCTCTCCGCTCACACCCAACACCGCCTCAAGCTCATCCGTCGCCACGAGAACGCCTGGGAAGACGGCCCGAAGAACAGAGCAAAAGAAGCGATCAGGGCCGCGGTGCCCGCACTGGTCAAACACAACGTCGTCAACTGCGACCGATGGGTATCGCGTGCCGTCGAGTTCGCCGCTCTCGCGTTCTGCCCGTTCTCGGTCACCAAAAGCGTCCTGGCCAGGCCGTTCGATAACCAACAACACCCCAACAAGAATGACTTCATCCAACTCCTCGACCACCGCCGACCGGACTGGGCCACCGACTGGCTCGCCGCCCGGTGTGACGGCGAATGGCCCGAGATCGACTGGGACACCGCCAGGGCCCTGATCGAAAAGGGCATCTGCCAGAAGCTCGACACCGAGGGATACACTCGGCTCTTCTCCGACAGCGTCTGGTGGCGCTGGCAAGGCCAGGACGACGAAAAGCGTATCCCTCCCGCCGACTACCTCGCCGACAACCCCGACCTCCTCGAAACCGAGTTCTGGCGGCTCTTCCGCTACGAGACCGGCGCGTTCACGTGGAACGCCAAGCCCGGCGAGGGCTGGCTCGGAGCCGTCGCCGAACTCATTGACCGCGGCCTGCTCGATCGCCAGCGCGTCCTCGACGCGGCGCTCACCGGCCTGACCTCCGGCCTCCGTGACCACGTCCTCGGCGGCTTCGCCAAGCTCCACCAGACCCTCGCCCCCACCCCCAACGAACTCGCCCACTTTCAGCCCCGCTACCGCGACCTCCTGGTAAGCCCAACCCCCCGCGTCGTCGCCTTCGCCTTCAACATGCTCAAGGCCACCGACAAGGCCAAACGCCTCGACGACGGCGCCTTCCTCCAGGACGCCCCCGCCGCCTTCGACTGCCCCACCAAGGGCCCGGCGAAGGCGACGCTCACCCTGATTAAAAAGTCGCTCAAGCGCAGCCCCGACGAAACGCCCGCCGGCATCGACGCCCTGCTTGCGGCGCTGCGTCACCCCTCGCCCGACATCCAGGCCGACGCCTTCGCGCTGCTGCAACCGCTCGCCAATGCTCTGGCACCTGACCACGCCGACGCCCTCGCCACCGAGCTCGACGCCCTGCCCCCCACCGTCCAGCCCGACGCCCGCGCACTACTCGCCGCGCTCGACCGAACCGACGCCTTGCCCGCCTCACCCGCCCCACCCGCCGATTCCCCCGGCTCGCTCAACGACCTCGCGGAGCGGCTTACAGCCCTCCCCGACGACGTCCGCCACACGCTCGCACTCGACGAAGCACACGACGCGGTCGCTGCGTCCCGCCTGCCGCCGCCGCCAACGTTCCGCATCACGGATGTTCCAGTAACCCGCCTCGCCGAGCCGATCACCCCGATCGCCGACATGGAAGAGCTGATCGACGCCGTCGCCCACGCCGTCGAAGTGATCGATCACCCTTGGGACCTCGAGCGCATCCTCGACGGCATGCTGCGCCTCCTCGACCAACGCAACGACGACTTCGCCGACCGGACCGCCCCCCTCCGCAAACGCGTCGAGCCCACCGAAGACCACGCCGGCCGAGGGCTTGGTGGCCAGCAGATGCTCATGGGCCTTCAGCCCGTGGTCCTCGCCTGGCTGAAGTCCAAGGCCAAGGCCATGTTCCAGCCCGCGAACCTGCCGCCCGCCATCGCGTGGCCCTTCACGCGTATGGCAGAAATCCTCACCGCAATGAAGATCGGCCAAGCCCGGCCGCTGCTCGCCGCCCCCACACACACGCCTGGCTGGATCGCGCCGCAGCACCTCATCAAACGCCTCGCCGAACTCGACGGGCTGAAACTTGACCCGATGCCGAACGATCTGGCGCAGGCGCTGATCCGACTCACACCCGACGGTCGAGCCGAAGCCCTCAACGCCGCGCTATCACTCAAACACCCGACCGCAGCCGTTGTGCGATATGCCCTCGGCGGCGACGCGCCCCGTAAACGCGAAATCAAGAAGCTCGGCCCCGCGCTCTGGCTCGCCGCGGGCCGGGCCCGCTACCCCTTCGACAGCCTCGCCGACCTCGAACCCGTCGCCAAACACCTACCCGGCCCCGACGCCATCGCCCCCGCGTCCTACCGCTGGTCCGCCTCCTTGAAGACCACGAAACACACCTACGCCGACCACACCTACACGTACCACTTCCCCAAGGTTCATCTCACCACCAGCCCCGACCCGCAATCGGTCACCGGTATGCCAACGGTCGATCTTCACCGATGGACATTGACCGGCCAGAGATACTGGCTCGAAGAACCCCGCTGGTTCATCCATTGGCTCTCGTCGGTCTGGCCTGCTCAGCCCGACCCCGTCCTCGCCCACGGCATCACCCAGATCGTCTCACGCCTCGACCAGAAGGCCTCGGTCTTCGACCCCAATGATGCCTACCTCGTCACCCTCCTCGACCCCGACCGACCCTTCTCAGAACTCGCCTACCTCGCGCTGTGCGTCGGGCTCGTCTCCGTGGACGCCGAGGTCAAGGGCCTCACCCTCGACGCGCTGATCGAAGGCATCGCCGACGACCGGATCCACCCTGAGCCACTCGGCCAGACCCTCGCCCAGCTCGCACCCTCGGGCTGGCTCAGGCTCAACCGGCTCACCGCGAACCTCGAAGAAGCGGCCCGCGTCTCACCGCTCCATGCCCTGGTCGTCGCCGAGGCCCTTGGGACGATGCTGCCCGGGTTCGCGGAGCTGCCGCGTGACGCCCACCATGCTCTGGGCCTGCTCCACCAACTCCTGACCCGGCTGGGCCTGCCGCTGGCCGACCCCGTGCGGCCGCTCTTGGAGCCTGTCAAGGGTTCGAGCAAGACCGCCAAGCTGGCCAAGGCTCTGCTCCAGCAAGATGCCGAGGCGGCCACCGCCGACTACGCAACCGCACTCCACGCGGCGTTCGACGCCCGGATCACCCGAGCCGAGCGGTGGGTCCGTGATGAGGCTCGGTGGTGATCCGTATGATGGATGAGCGCATTGCAAGAGCCGACGATGCCCGGAGATTCACACGTGGCGTTCGATGACCGAGACCCCGAACTGCGGGACAGGATGGCGAGGCTGGCATTGGGTCTGCCCGGCGTCTACGAGTCGCCGCAGTGGGGCGGCTGGGTGTTCAAGGTGCCACACCCGCTGCAAGGGCGAAAGAAGGCGAAGATGCTCTGCTTCGTGGTGGACGGGAAGAACTTCGGCTGGCACTGCCAATTCAAGCTGCCGTTGGAAACGGCGGTGGCGGTGATCGATGAGCGGGATTGGGTGGAAGAGCACCCGTGGAAGACGCTGGGGCCGTCGGGCTGGGTGGTGGCTCGGCCACGGGATGACAAGCAACTCGCGGTGCTGAGCGGACTACTCAAAGAGAGCCGGGCGCTGCTGCCGGAGGTGGTAACGGACCTCGAGGAAGTGCCGACTCCGGGCACCGGTCAAGCCGTGTCCAGCGGGGTGGCCCGGAAGGTCGACCGGGTGATGGAATCGGCGGTAGCGGAGGGGTGGCGTCACGCCGACCGCGACGCGGCGGCGTTCGACGATTGACGACGAGTCGGCGGATCGCGGTTACGGCTTCGGCGTGAGCTCGCGCAGGGTGATGTTGCGGAACATGACCTGCGGACGGCTGGCGTTGCCGCCGACGCTGTGGACCTGCAGGCCGATGTGGCCTTCCAACGACAGAGCATCCATGATGCAGGCTGCGGGGATGCCGTTGACGTAGGTATCGATGCGTGGGCCGCGGGCGACGACGGTCATGGTGTTCCAGTCGTTGGGTCGCCAAGCACGGCGGGCGTAGGGCTTGTCGTAGAGCGGGGCGATCCAGCCGCGTCGGCCCTCGTCGAAGATGCCACCGGAGTAGGCGCGGTCCTGGTGATCGCCCTCGACCTGGTAGCCGCGGACCTTGCCGTGGCGGCTGTCGAGGCCGCCGTCGATGTGGCTGCGGATTTGGACGCCGGAGTTCAGGGCGTTGTGGCTGACCTTGATGTCGTAGGTGAGCTCGAAGTCGCCGTAGGGTTTCTCGGTGACCAAGAACGTGTTGCCTTCGCTGTTGGGGACGGCGGTGCCGACGATGACGCCGTCCACCACGGCGTACTCGCTCTTGCCGCCGCGGACGGCCCAGCCGTCGAGGGTCTCACCGTCGAAGAGGTTGATCACGGGGCCGGCCTCGTAGTCGACGGGGTCGAGCGGAGCGGCCCAGACATTGCGGAAGCGGGTGGGGCCGTCGGCGTTGGAGAAGTGGGCTTGCAAAACGATCGGCCCGGTGAGGACGTTGCGGGAGGTCGCACGGTCGTGCGGGGTTTCGCCACGTTTCTTGCCGAGACCTGTGCCGTGCGGGAGCTCGACATCGTTGTGGATGAGTCGGCCGTTCCAGTAGACGGTGATGCGGGCGTTCTCGGTCTTATTGCCGTCGTCGTCGAAGCGGGCGGCACGGAACCAGATGTCGTAGCTCTGCCACTGGTCGGGGCCGGCGGCGGCGTTGACGTCCGGCGTCTTGAACTTGTAGAGCGAGCCGGCCTCCCAAGGCTGGTACCGGTCAATGGATTTGTCGGCGGGCGTGGCGAGGACCTGGAGTTCGTAGCGGTTCTGGATGTAGATGCCGCTGTTGCCGGTCTGCTCGTTGTAGTCGCCGGTCGATCGGCCGGGGGTTTTCCATTCGGCGTGGAGGCGGAAGTCGCCGAAGTGGACCGACGAGACGAGGTTGCCGGTCTTCTGGCTGACCTCGACACCCTGCTCGGGGTCGAGGGCGAGCAGGTCGTCCTGGGTTATGCCGCCGCGGTTGTTCATCCGCTTCGGCTCGGTCCTGCTGTGGAACATCAGCCCGCGGTGTGATCGGCCGACGAGCGTGACCGCATCTTCGGTGGGCAGGATGCCGACCCGGACGCCGATGTCGTTGCTGCCGGCCTCGACGATCGTTTCGCCATTGAGCGTGCTGGGCTCCGTCGGCTCGGCGGTGGGGATCTGATTCAGCGTGTAGAAGGCTTCGGTCGACCAGATGGCGTCGCCGTCCACCGACTCGGGCATGGTGCGCAGGTACACGCAGCGGTCGGTCTTGAGCCCAGGGATGACGATGCGGACGCCCTTGCCGTCGGCGTCGGGCGTCGCGGCGGTGACGGTCAGGGTTTCGCGGTTGGTCTTCCAGCCACCGTAGGCTTTGGTTGGGTTGTAGCCCCACTGCTCGGACTGGTAGTTGGCGGGGTCGGCGAGCCAGTCGGGGTCGATGGGCTTGGTGAAGCGGAGGTGGAAGCCGTCGGGGGTAGCGCGGACCGAGTGGAACTCGAAGGTGTTCTTGCCGTTGTAGGTCATGCGCTGGAGGCCGAAGCGTGTGCCGTTCCAGGCCCAGTTGCCGCCGCCTCCGATGCCGCCGATGTAGAGGGCGCCGTTGGGGCCCCAGCGGAGGCGGTTGACGCCGCATTCGAGGCCTTGGGTGAAGCGGAACGCGGCGCCCTGCCACTGGCCGTTGACCTTCTCGACGTAGACCCGTCGGATCCCGCCGTAGGTGATCTCGCCGAGCAGCATCTGACCGGCGAAGGGGCCGTCGTGGATCAGCAGCGGCTTGCTGGGTGAGTTGAGAAACTCGTTGTGCGGGAGGTAGACGACGGGCTGGCTGCGGAGTTGGTCGCCGAAGACGCTGGGGTGCCCGCCGATGGGGAAGCGGTCGGCGAGCTTGGGCACGACGTTGGTGCGGTTGTAATGGCCGTAGAACCGGCCCTCCTGCAGGTGGGTGAGGACGCTGGCGGGGAACCAGGTGCCCTGGTTGTCGGCGTAGAACAGGTCGTCGTCGGGGCCGAGCCCGATGGTGTTGGGGGTGCGCAGGCCGCCGGCGATGACGCGGGTGGTCTCGGTGGCGAGGTCGACCTCGATGAGGCCGCCGCGCATCGGGCCGTTGACGGATGCGTTGGTGCCCTGGCCTTCCCAGCCGGGCGGGGCCATGGCGGTGGAGAGGGCGGCGTAGAGCTTGCCGTTGCGGTGCTCGAGACCGAAGGTGAACTGGTGGTAGTTCCAACCCTCCCAGCCCTCACCGACGTGGTGATGGGTCTCGAAGAAGCCGTCGCCGTCCTCGTCGGTGAGGCGGGTGATGGCCCGGCGCTGCGCGACGTAGAGCACGCCATCAACCACGCAGAGCCCGCTAGGCTCGAGTAGCCCGTCAGCGACGGGAACCAATTCATAGGCCTCAGCGTCATCGCCCGAAGCACCGCGGACCTCGAAGAGCTTGTCGGGGTCTTTGCTGTCGATGTCGGGCAGCGCGACGTTGCTGCGCTGGATCGGGCGGAAGGTGCCGACGATCAGCCGGCCGTCGTCGAGGAACGTCATCGCGCCGATGCTGGGCCGGCTCTCCGGCGGGCGGATGGTGGCGATCGAGTACGAGGGGTGCAGCCCAGCCACGGGGTTGCCGTCACCGGGGGCACGGGTGTTGGTCAGACGCTTAGGCCCCGGCGCAGTCACACGGGTCGGGTCAGCCACGCTGCGGAACTGCCCCGCCGGGAAGACCGCCCACCGGTCGGAGCCTGGGCCCTTCCACTCGAGCTTGAGGTCGGCGTCGGTGTCATCGACGACCAGCTGGTGGATGCGGATCTTGACGAAGTGCGGGGCGGTCCACCGCACGTTGGTTTCGATGACGCCGGGCTCGTGGATGGTGGTCTCGCCCCGCACCCCGCCCCAGACCTGGAACCGCAGCGCCCCGCCACCGGTCAAACGAAACCGGTAAGTGCCCGGCGTCTTGCAGTGCACCTCGGTGACGATCTGGATCATCTTCAGCCCAGGCACCGCGCTGGACCAGGGCGTCGAGCCGGTGAAATCGATGCGGTCGAAGATCTGGTCGTAATTCGGCGTCTGCCCGTAGGCGAGCCGGGGGACGTGCTCCAGCTCACCCTCGAGCTGGTAAACCTGGACGGCCGCCCCTGGTTCATATTCGGTCGATTGGGCCGAGACCGCGGCGGTCAGGCCGAGCGTGAAGAGGAGGGTGAAGACGCGGGCAAGCGGGCGGGGGCAATGGGTGCTTCGCATAGCATAATTGTATCTTGTAAACAAAAAAGCGGGGCCACCCATAGTACGATGAAAATCGCAATCGCCGGTCTATTTTCGGATATCCGGAGAAGCAGCTGAGGCTGGCTTGCCGTGATGATTGTGAGAGTGTTCTGCCTCGAAAGAAGGTGTTAAGTCACACCAAAGGCTGGTGCTCGGGTGACGCCTTTAACCGGTCTGGTGCCATCCGGGCAGATTCGCTAATGGAATGTCAATACGTGAGGCGAGAGAAGTGGGCCTGGCAGGATTCGAACCTGCGACCTCACCCTTATCAGGGGTGCGCTCTAACCAGCTGAGCTACAAGCCCGCTGTGCGGGACGGGGCATTATGACAGGCACGGGTGGGGTGTCAAACACCGGGGAGGAGTAACCCGGTACGGCTTAGGCCGACGCGGAGGGGTTCTCCGTGTCGGCCGACTCGGCCTCGGTTGAGGGCTGTTGAGCGGCGTCCTCGGCGGCGGCTTGGGCGGCCTGGCGGGCGGCGAGGCGTTCCATCTCTTTGGCGTAGGCCTCGGGGTCGGCGTGGCGGAGGGCTTCGGTGTAGATCGCCCGGGTGGGTTCGGTGTCGAACTTCCAGTCGTCCAGGAGGATCCGGCCTTCGCTGCCGTCGCTGTTCTTGAACACGAGCCGGGCGATGCCCTTGGTGTCCCACTTGGGGTTTTCGATGCCGGTGAGGTCGGACCAGGCGGCGGACTGCTTCTTGTGGTCACGGACGCCTTCGTGGTCGGCCTCGACGAAGCGGGAGCCGGAGGAGATGTAGATGTACAGGGCGTAGAGCCCGATGGGGAAGACGATGCTGGCCATGATGAACTGGGTGTAGACGTCGCCCTGGGAGCGGTCGCTGTAGGACTCGACCTCGGTGATGCTCCCCTCGATGCCGTGCTTCTCGGCGAGTTTGTTCCAGGTCTCTTGCGATCGCCAGTTGACGTATTCGGGGTCGTGCTCGGGGTGCTGGGGGTCGGCCTTGGCGACGATGAGTTCGAGCTTGTCGAACTGTTCGATCTGCTTGGGGTAGGCGATGAAGCCGTCGTAGAGGCAGTAGAAGCCGAAGCCGATGCAGAACAGGGCGATGAGGCCGGGGCGCCAGCGGTAGCCGCCGCTGATGGTGGCCTTGGTGGGGAGGAAGGGCTCGGCCGGCGGCGAAACGGGTGGGGGGGCGGGAGGGGGTGTGGTGGTGTCGGCTTCGGTCATGGCTGGCGTGGGTTTTGGGGTCGGGCGGGGTTTGATGAGAGAGAGGGGGTCCTGGGTCCAGAAGCGGCTGCCCGTATGGCCCCGGTCCTGTGTGTATGTCGGGCGACCGCGGCGGGTTCTGCACCATCAACAAGTGGCTGGGGGTTGCTACCGAGCAGAAATTGGGGCTATCGGACGAGAAAGGACAGAGTGGACAGGTCAGGAGCCGAGCGTCCGCGACCACCAGTGGTGGACGGCGGCACGGGCGGTGGCGGATCGACGGAGCAGGGCGGTGAAGCCGCCGCGGTCGACACGCTGGCGTGGGATTCGGGGCAGATCGCGGTCTTCACGTAGGGCCCAGGTCAGGAATGCGCTGGTCTCATGGATCATCTGGTCGCGCGGGTTGTGGGGACGCAAGGGTTCGCGAAGAGGACGGATCAAGACAAGGCTCACTTACGGAGGGATCGGTCTTCGTTGGGTATCAGTCTATCGCGGCGGGGCGGCGGAGTCGCGGTCGGGTATCGGGCTTTGTGTGGAAGAAGCGGACGGCGGCGTGAGCTCGGTCTGACGTGACCAGAGCCCAAGACGGTCGGCACGGGCCTGGTCCTCGACCGCCTGGAGCTGCTCCGCGAACCGGTGGGGCCAGGTGTTGTCGGCCTTGGCGAGGCCGACGGCGACAAGGGCGTGGCTGAGTGAACGGGCGGGGAAGTCGGGGGGTGGCTCGTCTGACGGGTCGGGGGCCTTGGCTGGAAAAGCACTGTTCGGGGCGGGTGGGG
>JBCCOW010000090.1:0-11632 GCA_039025195.1 Planctomycetota bacterium | reverse complement strand
CCTGTTGGTGCACCAGGCGCTGAACTTCATGCGTGGGGTGGGCGAGGGGGAGGGGGATGAAACGGGGGCGCTTCCGTATCGGGAGGCGATCCGGGCGTCGGTGCGGAGCCGGGTCCGGCCGATTCTGATGACGACGCTGACGTCGGTGGCGGGGATGCTGCCGTTGGTGTTGATGCCGGGGTCGGGGAGCGAGCTGTATCGGGGGCTGGGGAGTGTGGTGGTGGGGGGGTTGGTGGTCGCGACGGTGTTCACGCTGGTGGTGGTGCCGTTGTTGTTGACGCTGGTGTTTGATGGGGTGTCGGTGGTGCGGGGGGATGTTGAAGAGGCGGGGCGTGGGTTGGTTTAAGGCAATGTGTGGGCAGCACGGCCCCGGGTCATTGACCCGGGGCTAAATGGGATTGGGTGAACGGTGGTAACGGCTGGGTGGGTTTGGGTGGGGCTCCGATAAGGCGGGTTCTGTGGGTGGGGGTGTGACGGGTGGGGGAGATCGCCGATGAATGGGCTGGTCCGAGATGGTTCGGACAAGGAGTTTGCTTGCGATGTCGATGATCTGTGACCCGGTGAGTCTGTTTACGGTGGAGCGTGCGAACGCGGCGCTGGTGTATGTGGAGAAGGTGGTACGGGACATCGTGGGGAGTTACGAGCGGGTGCTCGAGATGCGGACGGCTCTGGAGGAGACGGGCAGCAGCGATCTGTCGGGGTTGGAATCGCGGTACGAGTCGGCGATGGATCGCTTGTCGGAGCTGGTGGACGAGCTACACCAGGCGGGGGTGGAGCTGCGGGATTTTGAGCGGGGCGAGGTGGAGTTCCCGGCCGAGGTGGACGGGCGGGAGGTGATGCTCTGCTGGATGCTGGGGGAGGACACGGTCGAGACGTGGCACGCGGCGGAACACGCGGCGACCGCGCGGCAGCCGATCGAGCTGTTGGGGTGATGTGAGTTGCGGCGGGACGACCGGCGACGCGTCGCGTCGCGGCTAGGATGTTGGAATGCACATTGCGGATTTACTGACGCCTGGGAAGACGACGTTCTCGTTCGAGTTTTTCCCGCCGAAGACGGAAGCGGGGGCGGAGAAGCTGTACGGCACGATCCGGGAGCTGGAGGCATTGCGTCCGAGCTTTGTGTCGGTGACGTACGGGGCGGGCGGCTCGACGCGGGAGCTGACCCACAGCTTGGTGGAGCGGATCAAGACGACGACGTCGATCCCGCCGGTGCCGCACCTGACGTGTGTGTGCCATCAGAGGGACGAACTGCGTCAGATCATCACGCGGTATGCAGAGATCGGGGTGTCGAACATCCTCGCGTTGGGCGGTGACCCGCCGATGGACCGGGGCGAGTACGACCGTGGGCAGGACGCGTTCCGTTATGCGGCGGACCTGGTGGCGTTTATCAAGGAGCTGGGCGAAGAGCTGGGCGTGAACGGCGGACGCGGCTTTGGGATCGGGGTGGCAGGTTTCCCGGAGGGTCACCCGGCGACGCCGAACCGGCTGCTGGAGGTGGAGTATCTGAAGGCGAAGGTGGACGTGGGGGCGGACTACATCTGCACGCAGCTGTTCTTTGAGAACCGCGACTTCGAGGACTTCCGGGAACGGGCGGAACTGGCGGGGATTGATGTGCCGATTGTGGCGGGGATCATGCCGATCACGTCGGCGAAGGGGATGAAGCGTATGGCGGAGCTGTCGGCGGGGTCACGGTTCCCGGCGGCGCTGCTCAGAGCATTGGCCCGCGCGGGTGATGACGAGCAAGCGGTGAAGAATGTGGGTGTGCACTGGGCGGCGGAGCAGTGCCGGGGGTTGTTGGATATGCAGGCGTCGGGGGTGCACTTCTACACGCTGAATCAGTCGGACGCGACGCGTCGGGTGTACGAGTCGCTGGGGGTGGCGCGAGTAGCGACTAGCTGCTAGAGCCTAAGCGGATTTCCAAAGCGTGTAGCGGGAGACGCGAAGCGTCCCGCTCCGAAACCGCGGGCACCTTCGGTGCGCCCGCTACACGCGAACGAAACACGCGCTAGTTGTTACGGTTCGGGTTTTCGAGGCGGATGAGCAGGAGGGTTTGAGTGGGAAGGCCGCCGAGGGTTTGGATGAAGAGGGACTTGCCGAGGGAGGGGGGGAAGTCGTCGGGGGTGCGGGTCGGGTAGGTGAGGCGTGCGGGCTGCGTCGCGGGTTGGGTGGTGGGGACCGCTGGGGATTCGGGAGGAGCCTCACAGATTGCTTCGCCATCCGTGGGCGTTGTCGATGGTTCGGGTTCTGGGGCGGGTGGTAGTGGGGCGGGCGGCGGTGCGGGTGGGGGGGTGAGGCCGAGGACGATGATGTGGCCGGGGGGGAGGGCGATGCGGGTGGTGAGTTCGGCGATGAGTCGGCCGTCGAGGTCTTTGTCGAGGGGGGAGCGGGGGGTGAGGGAAGGCTTGGGGAGGTAGTGGTGCGGGAGGAGTTCGAGGCGGGTTTTGCCGGACGGGCTGGTGGTGGCCTTGGCGAGGATCTGGGCCTGGCCGCGCTCGAGGGTGAGGCCGCGGTGGATCATGGGGGGGATGGTGAGGTCGACGGGCAGGGGTTGGCGGAGGCGGGGCGAGCGGAGGATGGGGACGGGGTGGTCGGAGGCGAGAAGGGTGCCGCCCGATGTGTTGAGCGGGGTGGGTAGGGCGGCGATGAATTCGTCGAGACGGTTGCGGTTGAGCACGCCGAGGCGGATGCCGTTGTTGGCGTAGACGGCGGTCGTGAGGGTGGGGAAGACGTCTTCGTTGACGAGTGACCAGGCGGTGTCGAGTGGGTCGTCGATGGGCAGCAGGGTGCGGGTGATGCTGACGACGGCACGGGTGGCGGGGAGTTCGGGGTCGGGGGTGGGTTGGCTGACGGTGGTCTCGACGGTGGGGCGGACGTCAGGGAGGCGGGTGCCGTCGTATGCGGGGCGGGCGCTTGGGCGGTTGGGCGTGGGGGCGCAGGCGGCGAGGCTGCAGGCGAGTGCGAGGATGGTGCACAGGTGACGCATCGTGGAGGAGGGGGACCGGCGGGCGTCGCGCTGCGGCTAGGAGGCGACGGGGTTTTCGAGGCAGTGGGTAAGCAGGTCGAGGCCTTCGTTGAGGAGGAGGGCATCGATGGTGAGGGGCGGGGCAAGGCGGAGGACGTTGCCGGAGGTCGCGTTGAGCATGAGGCCTTGCTCGAGGGCGTGTTTCATGACGTGCTTGGCATCGTGGGAGGGATGGAGTTCGAGGCCGAGGAAGAGGCCACGGCCGCGGATTTCTTTGATGGGTTGGCCGTCGCCGATGAGCGGGGTGAGTGGTTCGGTGATGTGGTGCTGGAGTTCGGTGGAACGAGCGAGCAGGCCGTCACGCTGGATGACTTCGAAGATCTTGGCGGTGACGGCCATGGAGAGGCAGTTGCCGCCGAGGGTGGTGGCATGCTTGACCGAGCCCGTGACGGCGGGGTTGACCAGGTCGGTGAGGCGGGGGTGGGCGGCCATGGCTCCGACGGCGAGGCCGCCGCCGACGCCCTTGCCGAGGGTGAAGAGGTCCGGCGTGATGCCCCAGTGCTGGTAGCCGAACCATTGGCCGGTTCGGCCGCAGCCGGTCCAGACCTCGTCGGCGATGAGCAGCAGGTCGTGTTCATCGCAGAAGGTGCGGAGTTGTTGGAAGTAGTCGGGGTCGGGGACGTGGACACCGCCCTCGCCCTGGATGGGCTCGGCGATGACGGCGATGGTCCGGTCGGTGAGGGCGGCTTGGACGGCAGGGATGTCGTTGTAGGGGACGTTGGTGGTGCCGGGGAGGTGGGGGCCGAAGCCGTCGCGGACCGCAGGGTTGCCGGTGGCGGTCATGGTGGCGAAGGATCGGCCGTGGAAGGATTGGGTGCAGGAGATGAGCTCGAAGCGGCCGTGTTCGGAGGTGGAGTTGCGGGGGTGTTGTTTACCGTAGAGCCGGGCGAGCTTGATGGCGGCTTCGTTGGCGTCGGCGCCGGCGTGGCAGAAGAAGACCTTGGCGTCGAAGCCGGAGGCTTGGCTGATGGCTTGGGCGGCGTGGGTTTGAGGATTGGTGTGGTAGAGGTTGCCGACGTGCCAGAGGGTGTTGGCTTGTTCGGTGACGGCAGCGACAAGGTCGGGGTGGCAGTGGCCGAGGATGGGGGCGCCGAAGCCGGCGAAGAGGTCGATGTAGCGCTTGCCGTTTGAGTCCCAGAGTTCGGAGCCCTGGCCGCGGTCGACAGTGATGGGGAAGCGGGGGTAGTTGGGGGAGAGGTGGGCGTCGTGCCGGGCGATGGTGGGGTCTGATGCTGGTAGGGCGGAAGCGCTGCTCATGCGTGTAATTTCGCAGAGAGGGGGCGTTTATGCAATGCGTCTTGGGGCCGGGAAAGCCTGAAAAAATAGGGCCGTGGAGGTTAGTCCACGGCCCTGGTGGTTTGTTGATCGGCGGTCGGAGCACCGCGGATCGGGTGTGATCAGTTGATCATTTCCTTGAGGCCCTTGAGCGGCCGGATGCGGACGTTCTTGGAGGCGGGCTTGGCCTTGAAGATGATCTCTTCGCCGGTGAAGGGGCTGATGCCCTTGCGGGCCTTGGTGGCCTTCTTCTTGACGACGGTCATCTTGGCGAGGCCCGGGAGGGTGAAGACGCCGTGCTTCTTGAGGGACTTCTGGATGATGACGTCGAGCGACGCGAAGATCTCAGCGACCTGCTTGCGGGTCAGGTCGTGCTGCTCGGCGAGGGTCGCGAAGACTTCGGACTTGGTCGGCGGCTTGACCGCGGCGGCCTTCTTCGTGACTTTCTTCTTGGTGACTTTCTTCTTGGCCATGGCGTAGGTTTCTCCGTGTAAGAGAGGTGAGTGAGTCGGCACGGAAACCCTACGTTTTATGGGCTTCCGTGCCGCGTGAACCAGAATATCGCATATTTACAGGGGTTTTCTGCAGTTTTCAAATCGGCGGGCCGGGAAAGGCTGGTGTTTTGTGGAAATCCGGGCCGCGGACGGGTGTCGGAACGGCATCGATGAACGTTTTGGGGAGGTGTTGGGGCGGGCGTCATTCTGGCAGCCGGGCGGGCGTGCGGGGGTCTCATGGCAGGGCAGGGGGGCCTGAAATGGCGGTTTAGAGCCACTGAGAGGCGATTCAGTGGTATTGGCTTTGCCTGAGTCTTGGCATCGCGGAGGCACACTCCCGATCCACACCACGCACAACACCCTCCCCGGAGCCCCTCATGTCCAAAACCATCGGCATCGACCTCGGCACGACCAACTCCGTCGTGGCCGTCATGGAGGCGGGCGACCCCAAGGTCCTCATCAACGCCTCCGGCAACCGCACCACCCCGTCCATCGTCGCCTTCACCGACAAGGGCGATCGCCTCGTCGGGCAGCCCGCCCGGCAGCAGCAGGTCACCAACCCGACCGGCACCGTTTTCTCCATCAAGCGGTTCATGGGCCGGCGTCACAACGAGGTCACCAGCGAAGAGAAGCTCGTGCCTTATGCCGTGACCGGCGGGTCGGACGAGCTGGTCAAGGTCGAGGTCAAGGGCAAGACCTACACGCCGCAGGAGATCAGCGCGGTCATCCTGCAAGACCTCAAGAAGACGGCGGAGGACTACCTCGGCGAATCCGTCGATTCGGCGGTCATCACCGTTCCCGCTTATTTCAACGACTCGCAGCGGCAGGCCACCAAGGAGGCCGGCGAGATTGCGGGTCTCAAGGTCGAACGCATCATCAACGAGCCCACTGCCGCCGCCCTCGCCTACGGCCTCGAAAAGAAGAAGGACGAGAAGATCGTCGTCTTCGACCTCGGCGGCGGCACGTTCGACGTCTCCATCCTCGACGTCTCCGACGGCGTCTTCGAGGTCCTCGCCACCTCCGGCGACGGCCACCTCGGCGGCGATGACTGGGACGAAATCCTCATCGACCACCTCGCCGAAGAGTTCCGCAAGTCCGACGGCATCGACCTGCGTCAGGACGCGATGGCCCTGCAACGCCTCAAGGAAGCCGCAGAAAAGGCCAAGATGGAGCTGTCCACGTCGCAGGAAACGACGGTGAACCTGCCGTTCATCACCGCGACCAATGAGGGCCCGAAGCACCTGATGATCACGATCACGCGGGCCAAGTTCGAGCAGCTGGCCGGTGAGCTGTTCGAGCGGCTCAAGGCCCCGTGCCAGACCGCGATGAAGGACGCGGGCCTCAGCGGCAGCGACATCGACGAGATCGTGCTCGTCGGCGGCTCGACCCGTATCCCGAAGGTCCAAGAGATCGCCAAGGAGCTGTTCGGCAAGGAGCCGAACCGGTCGATCAACCCCGACGAGGTCGTCGCGCTAGGTGCCGCGATCCAGGGCGGCGTCCTGCAGGGCGACGTTAAGGACGTGCTGCTGCTGGACGTGACGCCCTTGTCGCTGGGCATCGAGACGATGGGCAGCGTGATGACCAAGCTCATCGAGAAGAACACCACCATCCCGACCAGCAAGTCCGAGACGTTTTCGACCGCGTCGGACAATCAACCGGCCGTGACAATCCATGTGCTGCAGGGCGAGCGGGAGTTTGCCAAGGACAACCGGACGCTCGGGCAGTTCGACCTCAAGGACATCCCGCCCGCACCCCGCGGTGTCCCGCAGATCGAGGTGACGTTCAACATCGACGCCAACGGCATCCTCAACGTCAACGCCAAGGACAAGGCCACCGGCAAAGAACAGTCCATTGAGATCACCGGCAGCTCTGGCCTGTCGGAGGACGAGATCGAGAAGATGAAGGCCGACGCCGAGGCTCATGCCGAGGAAGACAAGAAGAAACGTGAGCTGGTCGATCTAAAGAACCAGGCCGAGCAGGTCGTCTTCCAGACCCGCAAGCAGCTCGAAGAGCACGGCGACAAGGTCGGCCCCGAGGTCCGTGGCCAGATCGAGTCGGCCCTGTCCAACGTTGAAGACAAGGTCAAGGGCGACGATGGCGACGCCATCAAGGCTTCGCTCGATGAACTCCAGAAGGCGTCCCAGGAGCTCGGCAAGGCAATCTACGAAGCGTCTGCGGCTCAGGGTGCTCCGGGCGAAGGCCCAGAAGCCGCTGCCGGTGCTGGAGATGCGTCATCCGGCGACGCCGGTTCCGCCGGGGATCCGGGCTCGGACGACGATGTGATCGACGCCGAGTACGAAGTCAAGAATTAATCCGAGTTTTCCGATATACTCCCTAGAGCGAAACAGATCGCTGATTCAAAACCTGCCCCACCCGCCGAAGCCCGTGGCTGAGATTACTCGCCACGGGCTTCTTTTATGCGTGATGAGTGTGCGGGTGGGTGATAGGTCGGGAGCCCTAGTTTTCAGCGTTTCTCTTTTTCGCCATGCGCCTGGTCGGCCTCTGTGTTATGCTCTATCACCGCGATGATCAATCGAATGATCATCGCGGCTAACGACTCCTCTTCTCCTGGTTTCAAAGCAGCTTCTTCGCCGTCATCTGCTCCTATCCCCTCTCACACAAGGCCTGCCACATGCTCGATCAGCCCCTCCAGCCGACGCTCTTCGAGTCGCTCGAAGCCCGATGCCTCTTCGCCGCCAACACGTTCTATCTCGACCCTGGGGCCGGCAACGGCGGCAACGGCTCCCAGGGCAACCCATTCAACAACTGGGCAGATGTGGTCAACGACAGCCGCTGGGGCGACGACGACACGGTGCTCTTCAAGCGGGGCACCACCCTCCGCGAGCAGGTCACCCTCCAGCGACCGGACACGAGCGAGCCCGACGGTTTCACCTCCGTCGATAACATCACGCTCTCGGCCTACGGCAGCGGCGACAAGCCCATCATCAGCGGGGCCCGCATCGTCAGCGGCTGGTCGCCCGTCAGTGGCCAGGCCAACGTCTACTCCAAGTCGGTCGGCGGCAACGCCTACACCCTGATCGCCGACCGTCGGCACGTGGTCTACGCCGGCACCGACGCCCCGGGCGACCCCGGCTTCTCGCTCGACTTCGACGAATTCACCTTCAAGCCCAACACGGGCGGCGGCAGCGGCGGCACGCTCTACTGGAAGGTGGCCGGCGGCGACCCAGACACGCAGGGCATTGTCACCGAGGCGGGCGGACGCACCAACGGCATCCGCGCGAACTCGTCCTCTAACGTCACCGTCCGCGACCTCCGCGTCGAGGGCTCGAACTCGTCGGGCATTCTGGTTAACGACGACGGCAACCCCGGCAAGCCCGAGAACTGGCTCATCGATGACGTCGAGGTCTTCTTCACCAACAGCGTGCAGTCCGGTGGTGCGGGCATCCACATGAACCTCGCCCCGAACAGCACCGTCCGCAACAGCCGGATCGCCTTCGTCTCCGGCGAGGGCATCTTCGCGGGCAAAGCCCCCGGCTACACGATCGAGAACAACATCATCACCGACATCTTCGTCGGCGTGAACGAAGGGCCCGACGGCATCCAGGTCGCCACCAGCAACGGTGACACCCCCGGCGGACGCGGCATCCCCGCCGAGAATCTGAAGGTCAAAGACTTCGTCATCCGCGGCAACTACATCGACAAGACCGTGGACGGCCGGCTCGAGAAGGGCGGCATCCAGTCCGAGTTCGGCGACGGCGGCCTTATCGAATACAACTTCATCCGCGGCGGCCGGTTCGGGATCGGGTTCCAGTCCGACGACTCGGTCGTCCGCTACAACATCATCACCGAGACCGGCGACCTCGGTGCTCTCCGCTCGGCCGAGGACCAGAACTTCGACAACATCCGGGTCCACAACAACCTGATCTACGACGTCAACGGCGTCGGGCTGTTCATCACCAACGAGGCCGGCTTCACCGACCGGGAGCGCACCAACCTCCGGGTCTACAACAACACGTTCTTCAACGTCAGCGAAGGCGTGCGGTCCACGATCACCCGGCTCGAGTCCGGCGAGTTCAAGAACAACCTGCTTTGGGATTCCAACCCCGAGAGCGTGTACGACCTCCGGGACGTCAACGGGGCGCAGTGGTTTAGTAACTACAACCTCTTCGGGAACGCCGCCAACGCGAACGGCCCCGGCGAGACCTTCATCCGCTTAAATAGCCAGACCTTCACCACACTCGACGACTACCAGAACACGATCAACAAGGACCGTCAGTCAATCGGCAGCGCCCCCAGCCTCCAGAACCCCGGCAACGAGAACTTCCAGCCGAATAGCGGCTCGCCCGTGGTCGGGGCCGGCACGTTCATCGGCCCATACAACGTCGACGGCATCGAGGACGAGCGGGAAGACCTCTTCGGCTTCCCGCTCCCGGGTGGTTCGCCCAACATCGGGGCGATCCAGTCCCCCGCGGGGCAGCGCCCTTACCTCAACGCGACCCGCAGTGCGACCGACTGGGTCCAGTTCGAGTTCTTCGATGAACGCAGCAACGGAGCCAACGGCAACAATATCACCCACAAGGACAACGCCAACCGACTGGGGTTGACCAGCTTCCGCCCGTTGGAAAGGGTCGATGTCGTGTCTAAGACCAAGGCCGCGAACGACAAGGCGGTAGGTTACACCGCGGCCGGGGAATGGCTCGAGTACACGGTCGATCTGCCGGACACCGAGCAGGCGGTCTATGACCTGGAGGTGGATTACGTGACCAGCGATAACATCAACCAGACCCCCGGCGAGGTCCGGGTAACCGTGAACGGGCGTCTGGTTTCGGTGCTCGACAAGCTGGAGCCCGGGATCGGCTACAACAGCAACTTCCAGACGTACACCGAGCGGGTGGTGGTTCCCGAAGGGGGCAATGACCTGGTGGTGCGGTTCGAGTTGTCTGATGGGTTTATCGATCTTGACCAGTTCCGGTTCGTGCCCGTCTCGAATGGCGGTGTAGCGGACCTCGCCGCCGGCGGGACCGGTGGGGTGATGGCCCTCTCGGCAGCGGCTCCGACCACGCCCGCGCTCACGACGCCGGGCCGGATTCAAGCCGAGGCCTTCGCGGGGCTGGCGGGTTCGGTCTGGCAGGCCGAGGGTTCGTACGTCTGGGCCCCGCCCGGCAGCGGTGACTACTACAGTGGCGCCCCGACCGCCGATTCGGCCATCATCAGCACCACGCTGACCAATGTGGTCGGCGGCACCTACGACCTGCGCGCCCGCGTCAATTCCAGCGACCCCGCCGAGTGGGGCGGTGCCGATGACTCGTTCTACCTCCGGGTTAATGACGGGGCGTGGACATACATCAATGTCGACGGACGCTTCCAGAAGGACTGGTACACGCGGACCTTCAATGATCAAGTCACGCTGGTCGATGGCACCAACACGATCGAGATCGCTGTGCGTGAAGACGGCACGAAGATCGACTGGATCGAGCTGGTCTGAGCCGACCGAGGGAAGCTAGAGCCGGCACGGTTCGTGTGTAGCGGGTGCCCCGAAGGGGCCCGCTTCTTGACGCGATCTCGAAGCGGGGCACTTCGTGCCGCCCGCTACACATGAATAGGTTTTGCGCTAGGCCGGCTCGGAGAACCCGTTGTCGAACGCGGCGAGGGCGGTGTCGTGTTGGGGAGACTTGAAGGTTTGGAGGATGGCGTCGAGGGCGGTGCGGGTTTTGGGGGGATCGACGTCGCCCATGTGGGAGATGCGGAAGATCTGGCCTTTCCATTTGGCGCCGCGGCCGTCTTGGCCGCCGGCGAGGTGGGCGCCGAAGGCGTCACGGATGGAAGCGCGGGCGGCGTCGGTGATGCCGTCGGGGTAGTACGCGCCGGTGACGGAGTCGCTGGGGCTGGAGGAGATGAGTTTCAGGTCGGCGGCTTGGAGGGCGGCGCGGGTGGCGGCGGCGAGGGATTGGGTGCGTTGGTGTTGGCCGGCGAGTTGGCCTTCGCCTTCGAGGATGAGCTTGAGGGCGACGTGCTGGGCGCGGATGAGCGAGACGGGGGGGGTGAAGGGGACGTCGTCTTTGGCGTGAGCTTTCACCCACTTGCGCAAGTCCAGATTGTATGCGGGTAGGTCGTGATCGATGGCGTCGAGGCGGGCGAGGGCGCGGGGGCCGAGGCCGACGTAGCCGAGGCCGGGGGGGAGCATCATGGCTTTCTGGGAGCCGGTGACGAGGCAGTCGATGCCCCAGTCGTCCATCGGGCAGGGGAAGGCGCCGACGGAGGTGATGCCATCGACGATCAGCAACGCGGTCGGGTGGTTGCGGGTGAGCTCGGCGATGGCCTGGATGTCGGTGGCGGTGGCGGTGGAGGTTTCGCTGTGGACGACGGCGATGGCGGAGACGTTGTCGTGTTCGTCAAGGGCAGCCTTGATTTCGTCGAGGGGGGCGGGAGTGCCCCAGTCGTGGTTGATCTTGATGTTGGTGAGGTTGAGGTGGGGGGCGTAGACGTCGTAGATGTCCTGCCAGCGTTCGCCGAACTTGCCGCCGGCGATGGAGAGGACGGTGGAGCCGGGGGTGGCGAGGCAGAGCTGGGCGGCCTCGTAGCTGGTGGTGCCGGAGCCGGCGATGGATAACACCGGTCCGGTGGTGCCGAAGAGCTGTTGGAGCTGGCGGTTGAGGTCGGCGAAGATGGCCTGGAAGGCTTTGGTGCGGTGGTGGATGATGGGCTTGGCGAGCTCGTCGAGGACGGGTTGCGGGACGGCGACGGGGCCGGGGGTGAAGAGGAGGTCGTTCATGAGGTTGTAGGTGGTAGGGGGTAGGTTGTAGGTGTGGCGATGGGGGGGAGAGGTTACGCGGAAAGCGTGTTGGTGGGTGGGGGTTGACGGGTGGGGTGGGTGGGGCGG
>JBCCOW010000089.1:0-11788 GCA_039025195.1 Planctomycetota bacterium | reverse complement strand
CTGCTGCAGCAGTTCTCGGGTCAGGTGGCGGGGATCGCGCAGGTCGCCAACACGATGCAGCGGAGCCTGACGGGGGCACAGCGGGTGTTCGAAGTGATGGACGCGGAGGTGGGGATCGAGAGCAAGCCGGGGGCGGTGCGGTTGGGTGAGGGGGGCGGTGGGGCGCGGGGTCGGGTGGTGTTTGAGGGGGTGGGGTTTGCGTATGAGCTGCGGGGTGGGGAGGGTGAGAGGACGGGGGAAGCCGCGCAGAATCCTTCGGCTTCTGCGGGCTTGGGTGGGGCGGGTGCGGCGGGTGGGGTGGGGCCGACGGTGTTGGAGGATGTGAGCTTTGCGGCGGAGCCGGGGCAGACGATCGCGATTGTCGGCGCAACGGGGGCGGGCAAGAGCACGCTGCTGAGCCTGATCCCGCGGTTCTACGACCCGACGGTGGGGAGGGTGACGCTGGACGGGACGGACCTGAAAGACCTGGAGCTGGACGACCTTCGGCGGAGCGTGGGCATCGTGTTCCAGGAGAGTTTTTTGTTCAGTCACACGGTGGCGGAGAACATCGCGTTTGGGTACCCGGAGGCGAGCCGGGAGCAGATCGAGCGGGCGGCGGCGGTGGCGCAGGCGGACGAGTTCATCCGGGAGTTGCCGGAGGGCTACGACACGGTGCTGAGCGAAGCGGGGGGGAACCTGTCGGGGGGCCAGCGTCAGCGGCTGGCGATCGCCCGGGCGGTGCTGCTGGAGCCGGCGGTGTTGTTGTTGGATGATCCGACGGCGGCGATCGACCCGGACACTGAGCACGAGATCCTCTCGGCGATGGACCGGGCGATGTCGGGGCGGACGACGTTTGTGGTAGCGCACCGCTTGAGCACGCTGCGGCGGGCGGACCTGGTGCTGGTCTTGGAGAAGGGGCGGATCGTGGAGCGGGGGACGCACGAGGAGCTGATGGCGAAGCCGGGCGGCCACTACCGCCGGGCGGCGGACCTGCAGTCGGCGGACGAGGAGTCGCGCCGGCTGCTCGGGATGCCGGTGGGAGTTGGACACGAAGGGGGTGAGGGATGAGCGCGTTCGGCGGCGGCTACGCGGGCAAAGCGATGAAGGGGGTGCGGCGAGGCGACGGCGACGAGGATCGTGAAGATCTGTCGCTGAAGCTGATCTGGCGGTCGATCGGGTACATGCGGCCTTACCGCTGGAAGCGGAACGCGCTGCTAGCGTCGGTGCTGCTGCGGGCGGTGCAGATCCCGCTGATCGCGTGGTTCATCGGGTACACGCTGCATGGCCCGATCCTGGGCGAGGACTGGTCGGGGCTGGTGTGGTGCGGCGTGGGGCTGCTGAGCCTGATGCTGTTCACGCAGACGACGATGCACTTCCGGCAGCGTTGGGCGCAGGAGCTGGGCGAGGCGGTGGTGCACGACCTGCGTCGTGAGGTGTTCGCCAAGCTGCAGCGGATGCCGATGCGGTTTTATGACCGGACGAAGGTGGGGCGGATTATCAGCCGGATGACCTCGGACATCGAAGCGATGCGGATCGGGGTGCAGGACGTCTTGTTCATCTCGGCGATCCAGCTGGGGCACGTGGTGATGGCCTCGGCGGTGATGCTGTGGTACGACCCGGTGCTGTTCGGGGTGGTGCTGTTGATGTCGCCGATCGTGCTGGGGATGACGCGGTACTTTCGGCCGAGGCTGAGCGAGGCGTGGCAGGACGTGCAGGAGAGTTTTTCGCGGATCACGAGCCGGCTGGCGGAGGCGATCACGGGGATCCGCGTCACGCAGGGGTTCGTGCGGCAGGAGCACAACGCGGCGGCGTTCGCGGACCAGGTCGCGGCGCACGGCGAGCTGAACATGCGGGCGATCCGGCTGCAGTCGGTGTTTATCCCGCTGATCGAACTGAACAACCAGTTCTTTATTTCCGCGCTGCTGATCGTGGGGGGTTGGCAGGTCTTGGTGATGGAGGGGACGGTCCTGCCGGAGTGGGCGGTCGGTTTTGCAGGATGGGGCGCGGGTCAGGAGCAGACGTTCGCGGCGATGGTGGTCTTCTTCTTCATGATCAACCTGTTCTTCGGCGGGATCGCCTTTGTCTCGCGCATGTTCAACATGGCGCTGACGGCGATGGCGGGGGCGCAGCGGGTGTTCACGTTGCTGGACGAAGAAGTCGATCCGCTGCAGGATGACGATGCGGGGGTGCTGCCGCCGATCCGTGGCGAGGTGGTGTTCGATGAGGTGGGCTTTGCCTATGTGTCGGACAAGCCGGTGCTGCACGGGGTGAGCTTTACCGCCGAGCTGGGTCAGACGATCGCGCTGGTGGGGCATACCGGGTCGGGCAAGTCGACGGTGATCAAGCTGATCTCGAAGTTTTATCTGCCGACGTCCGGGGGGCTGCGGATCGACGGGCATGATGTGCGGAAGATCACCACGGAGTCGCTGATTAAACAGGTGGGGATCGTGCTGCAGTCGAACTTCCTGTTTACGGGGACGGTGATGGACAACATCCGGGCGGGCAAGCCCGGGGCGACCGATGAGCAGGTGGTGGAGGCGGCGCGGGCGTTGGATTGTTTGGACCTGTTGGAGCAGTTGCCGGAGGGTCTGAACACGCCGGTGGGCGAGAACGGCACCGCGTTGTCGCTGGGGCAGCGGCAGCTGGTGTGCTTCACCCGGGCGATGCTGGCGGACCCGCGGATCCTGATTTTGGACGAGGCGACCTCGTCGGTGGACACGATGACCGAGGCCCGGATCCAGCGGGCGCTCGAGACGCTGCTGGCGGGGCGGACGAGCTTTGTGGTGGCCCACCGGCTGAGCACGATCCGTCACGCGGACTGCGTGCTGGTGCTGGACCACGGCGAGATCGTGGAGCGGGGCACGCACACGGAGCTGCTGGCCGAGGGCGGGACGTACGCGAACCTGTACCGGCAGTTCATCCACGCGACCGATTCGTGAGCGGGGGGTTGGCGTCGCGCGAGCCGAGGATGAGCGGGGCGGGGTGAGCGGTGTTTGATCGTATTTTTCGGTGCGGTCTTGCAGTCCTTCAATCAAAATCTGACACGGCTTGAATACAGCTGGGTGATGCTCCCGTAAACGGGCCGACTCTCCCGGTCCGTTGCAATGTTGTTCCCGTGTCCCCCTTTTGATCTGGAGGCTGAAATGATGTTGTCTCGCTGGACCACCGCGGCCTTGGTCGCCACCCTTACCGTTCCGGTTGTCGTTCCTGCTGTGTGGGCCGGACCCGTCACGCTCACGCTGCTGCACAACAACGACGGCGAGTCGGACATCCTGTCGAACGACCCGCGCGGTAGTGCGGCGAACTTCTCCGCCCTGGTCGGCAGCGAACGCGCCGACGCCAACGCCGCGGGCCACTTCGTCCTTACCCTGTCCTCCGGCGACAACATCCTGCCCGGCCCTGAATTCAACGCCTCGCTCGCCACCGGCGATCTGGGCAGCCGGACCTACTTCGACGCTAACGTTCTCAACGCCATCGGCTATGACGCGATCGCCATCGGCAACCACGACTTCGACTTCGGGCCCACCGTCCTCGCTGACTTCATCCCGCAGGTCAACGCCCCGCTCGTCTCGGCCAACCTCGACTTTTCCGACAACGCTGGGCTGCAGAACCTCAAGGATGCCGGTGAGATCGCCGAGTCCGTGCTTGTGTCCAAGACCGTCGACGGTGTGACCCGGTCGTACGGCGTGATCGGCGCGACGACGACCGACCTCGCGTCGATCTCCTCGCCGGGCAACGTCGATGTGCTCGGCAACGTGGCAGAGCTGATCAACGCCGAGGCCGCCGACCTCCGCAGCCAGGGTGCCGAGCAGGTCATTCTGGTGTCGCACCTCCAGGGCATCGGCGTCGAGATCGACCTGATTGGCGAGCTATCGGGGGTGGACGTCACGATCGCTGGCGGCGGCTCGGAGCTGCTGGCCAACCCCGACGCGGTGCTGCTGCCCGGCGACACCCCGGCCGGGCCTTACCCGTTGCAGAACACCGAGCTCGATGGCTCGGGCGTCCTGCTCACCGACGCCGACGGCAACGTCGTCCCCGTCGTCACAACCTCCGGCAACTACAACTACCTCGGCCGGCTCGACCTGACCTACGACGACACCACCGGCGAACTCCTGTCGATCAACGGCAACCCGATCGCCAACTTCGCCACCGGACCGGTCGATGCCGAAGTGCAAGCCAATGCGGTCGACCCGGTCGAGACCTTCGTCGCCGATCTCGCGACCCGACGCGTCGCCACCATCGACATCACGCTCTTTGGCAACGCCGACCGTGACTTCCTGCGGGCCCGAGAGGTGCCGCTGGGCAACCTCTTTGCGGACAGCTACCTGTTCGCGATCGGTCAGCTCCAGGAGCAGGGCCTGCTGGACGACTTCGGTGTCGAGCTGGACAACCCGCTGATCGCGCTGCAGAACAGCGGCGGGATCCGCGCCAGCTTTGACCCCGGCGACCTCACCGTCCTCGACACGTTCAGCGCCGCTCGGTTCACCAACATCGTCGGCATCGTGAAGGACGTTGACCCCGAGACGCTGCTCGACCTGCTTGAGGCTGCGGTTTCCCGGACCGCGCTCGACCCCGCCACCGGTCAGCCGGTGCAGGGTCCGTCCGGGGGCACGGGGCGGTTTGCTCAGATCGGCGGCTTCTCCATCGTCTACGACATCAATGCCCAGCAGGAAGAACAGCCCGACGACGACGGCAACCCCCGCGACCTCGACGGCGACGGCGTCTTCGGCGAGAAGGGCCTGCGGATCGTCTCGGTTCAACTAGCCGACGGCACCTACATCGTTAAGGACGGTTTTATCCTCGCAGACGCCCCCGACGTCGATATCGCCACGATCGACTTCCTGTTCGGCGGCGGCGACCAGTACGACTTCGGCGACAGCGAATTCTTCTCCCTGGGGCTGACCTACCAGCAGGCCTTCGAGCAATACCTGCGTTTCCTCGATGGCGAGACCAACGGCGATCCCATCACCGGGCTGGCCGCTTACGACGCACTGTTCGACCCCGATGGCCGGATCACCCTCGGCACACAGGTCATCACTGCGGGCACGGCCCGGGTGATCCCGACACCGACCGCCGCCCTCGCCGGGCTGCTGGGGATAGGCCTGCTCGCCGCCCGCCGCCGCCGTGCCGGCTGAACCCATCAAACGGCCTCACATCTCGCTTTGCCCGACGTCGGTCCTGGAGGGGGCCGGCGTTTTTTCTTGGCCTTGTCGGGCAACGCGTGGTGGGTGCCGGTAACTACGGCGGGCGGGAAAAGTCTTGGGCTGGGGGGCGGTGGAGAGATACACTCGGTATGAACCCTCTGGGTTGGTTTTGCGTCCGATATGGATTGATACCTGCGGGTATGCCGTGGGCGTCTCGCCTTCTTGTGTGGAAACAACTGATGACTTCTTGTGCTGTTGATCGTGCGGTCCCGTCCGTAGGGCGGTGGGTGGTTTCGGTGGTCCTGATGCTCGGGCTGGTCGGTGTGCTCCCGGCGTCGCCGGCGTGGGCTGATAAGGACAAGCCGCCGTTCCCGAAGTTCGAGGAGGTCGTCGAGGGTATGACCAAGACCGAGGGCATGCTCACGTTCTATCAGCACGATCCGGAGGACAAGGCCAAGGACCACACGACCCTTCTGTGCCAGATCCCGGCGTCGCTGCTGGACCAGGACATCCTGCTGGCGACCAGCGTGTCGCGGGGGCCGTTGGCGGGGTTCCAGTGGCGGGATGAGCTGGTGCGGTTCAAGGTAATCGGCAAGCAGGTGGTGCTGACGGCCCCGCCGGTGTCGGTCGTCCAGGGCGAGGGCAACCCGCTGGGCGACGCGATCCAGCGAACCTATCGCGAGCGCTACCTGATGGCGATGCCCATCAAAACGATGGCCAAACAGGACCCGGTGGTGGACATGAGCCAGCTGGTGTTTAGCACCGTGGCGAGCCCGCCGGGCACGGGGATGGGGCCCGGCGCAATCAACCGGTCGCTGAGCACGCTGACCAAGGTCAAGAGCTTCCCCGACAACGTGCTGATCGACGCGGACCTAGCGATGCCCGCGGGCAACGGCACCTTCCAGGCGGTGGGCATGTCCTACGGCTTCCGCAAGCTCCCGAAGAACAACGGCTACACCCCCCGCCCCGCCGACGAACGCATCGGCTACTTCACGACCGTGCGTCAGGACTGGACCGTCCCGCCGACCGCACGCGAAACGATCAAGCGCTACATCAACCGTTGGCACCTCGAGAAGCAGGACCCGTCGCTCCGGCTTTCGCCGCCGAAGGAGCCGATCGTTTTTGTGATCGAGAAGACGGTGCCGATCCAGTGGCGGCGCTGGGTGCGGGCCGGCGTGCTGGAATGGAACATAGCGTTTGAGGAGATCGGGATTGTCGATGCGATCGTCGTGCAGCAGCAGACCGAATCGAACGAGTTCGCGGACGTTGATCCGGAAGACGCGCGATACAACTTCATCCGTTGGATCGTGACCGGCCGGGGCTTCGCGATGGGCCCGAGCCGGGCGGACCCGCGGACGGGTCAGATCCTGGATGCGGACATCATTATTGATGATGGCATTCTGCGTTTTTATGCCCGCGAGTTCGATGTGTTCGGGCCGGAGGCGTTGTCGACGGTGGCGGGGCCGGGCGTGGTGGCGGAGCTGTCGGAGCGGCCGAAGGTCGCGTCGATGCTGTTCGGCCAGCCGATCCAGATGCACATGCACAGCGGCTCGGGGTGTTGCAGCCATCGTGAGCATCGGCCGCGGTTGGGTGGGGCGGGTGCGGTAAAGCCCACCGATGGCTCGGTGTATTCAGGCGTCGGCCTGGAACTGCCTGGGCCTTCGGCCCGTGACGCGGGCACCTCGGAACTTGCGGCGCGGGCCGCCGGTGCGGGGCTTGCCCAACCGATGGATTTCGATCACGCGATGCACCGCGGCTGTACGTTCGCCAGCGGGCTGCAGCGGCAGATGGTGATCGGGCACCTCGCCCTGATGCAGGCGCAGGTGGCGGGCGGGATCAAGACGCCGTCGGGCAAGGACGTGCCCGAGGAGCTGATCGGGCAGGTCATCAAGGATCTGGTTTCCCACGAGGTGGGCCACACGCTGGGGCTTCGGCACAACTTCAAGGCGTCGTCGTGGCTGTCGCTAGACGAGATCAAGGCCCGCCGGGACGCCGGTGAGGAGGCGACCTCGGCATCGGTTATGGACTACAACCCGCTGCTGTTCTTCGCCGGGGACAAGCTCGAGGACATCGAGACCTTCGCCAACCCGACCATCGGCCCCTACGACTACTGGGCCATCGAGTACGGCTACGTCATCCCCGAGGGCACCCAAGACAAGACCCTCAAAGAAATCGCGTCGCGGTCGGCGGAAAAAGGCCTGGCCTACGCGACCGATGAAGACCTCTGGTTCATGGCGTCGCCCGACCCGGCGGTCAACGTCTGGGATCAGGGCAGCGACCCGACCGCCTACGCGCTCTCACGGGTTGAGCTCTCCGAGAAGCTGCTCGAAGACGTCCAGGACTGGGCTATCGATGACGACGACCCCCGGCACTACCTGCGTCGCGTGGTCAACACGCTGCTGTTCGAGCGGGCCAGCGGGTTCTACTACCTGTCCCGGAAGGTGGGCGGGCAGGCATTTAATCGGCATCGGCCGGGCGACCCCGGCGCGAAGCCGGCGTTTGTGCTGGTGGACTCCGAGGTGCAGCGTGATGCGCTCAAGCGGCTGAGCGAGACGGTGTTTGCCGCCGACTTCATCGCGCTGCCGCCGGAGCTGCTGAACAACCTGGCCGCGTCGCGGTGGGTGTTTGATGGGGGCTCGGCGTTCTTGGGCGGCCGGGTCGACTACCCGATCCACCGCGTGACGCTGTCGATGCAGGGCTACGCGCTGATGCCGCTGATGAGCCCGATGACGCTGCAGCGGGTGTACGACGCGGAGCTCAAGAGCGAGTCGTCGGACAAGTTCACCGCCGCCGAGCTGTTGCAGTCGTTGCGCGATGCCTTGTGGTCCGAGCTCGACGCGGACGGCTCGGTGCAGATCACGTCGACGCGGCGGAACCTGCAGCGGCTGTACCTGCAGATGATGGAGCCTTATACCGGTGCCGGGATGTCCGGCCTGATGTCGCGATTGAGCACGGCCACGTCGCCGGATGTGGACCAGATGGCTCGGCTGACGCTGCGTGACCTGTCGGCGAAGATCGGGGCCGTCCTCGAAGGCGGTGGAGAGGACCTGGACTTCGGCACGCGGGCCCACCTGCTGGAGTCGAAGTCGCAGATCGACCGGATGCTTGAAGCTCAGTACATGAGCTTCTGAGCGTCGGCTTGCAGGTGAGCCGGCACGTGTCGGGCCGGGGGATCACCGCGGGTTGGCCGGGGCGACACGCCCCGGCTCGCCGGGCTGGGGAGTGTGATCAGCCGCGGCCTTGGGCCTTGTTCTGCAGGTACAGCTCGTGGTAGGTCTTAAGCACCGAGGCGTAGCGGGTGGCCTGGGCCATGACGTCTTGCATCCCCTGGGTGAGCATGCGTTGGGCCATCTCCGGATCATCGGGGACGTTGAGCCCGAGCATCGCGTTGGTCTCGATGGCGGCGACCATCGCGGCGTGCTGCCGGGCGAGGTCGCCGGGGATGTTGCGGGTACCGACGGCACGGATCACGGCGGCCCACTCTTTCATGATGGCCGAGTAGGCGCGGCCGGCGGCGCGGGGGGTCTGGGCCTGGGGGGCGTTGGCGAAGGGATCACCGATGGCGTTTTGGGCAGCGTTCATACGGGCCATGTAGTGGATCATGTCGCCGTGCTGGGGGAGCTGGTGGGCGAGGCCGGTCGCGGTGCGGCGGGTCTGGGTGAGGGGCATGATGCCGCGGCGGCGTTGTCCGTCGCGGAGGGCTTCGAGGTAGACGTAGCCCCAGGTGGTGTCGTTGTTGGCCTGGGCCTTGAGGAGGCGGTCGGCGTTGTGGGCTCCGATGCCGGAACGGGTCGTGCCGATGCGGACGATGGTGTCACCGGGCTTGAGGCCGGCGATATGGGCGGTGGTGCCGGGGGTGACCGCGGTGATGCGGGCGCCCTGCGGGGTGGTGCGGAAGGTCGCGCCGAACTCGAACCACTCGCCGTTCTGGAGCTCATCGATGTGGAAGGCTGCGGCGGGCAAGCGCTCGGGCTCGGCGTGAACGGCTGCCACTGGGGTGAGCGTGAGGGTCAGGGCGAGGGCGAGGGGTTTAAACGGCATGGTGGGTCTCGGTGTGTGGTGGTCGATATGCGGGGCGATAAGCGAGGCGTGTGCGTGATGAGTCAGGGGTTGTTTTTCTGAGGTAGGCCCCCAATCCGGCGGGCGATGAACGTGGGCTTGTCGAGGAATGCCTGTTGGGGGCGCTTGTTGGCTTCGCGAAGCAGCCGGGTCAGGGCATCGGCGGAGCCGTTGAGGATTTGCTCGGTGTCGTTGTTCTGACGGACCTTGACCAGGGATACTCCGGGGACGTCCTCTGCGATGCGGGTGAGGCTGTCGTGTCGGTAGGGCCAGACCTCGAGGGTGGGCTGGGGGCCGGGCGTGAGGCGGACATCCAGGAAGCGGACGATGGGGAGGCCGCCCGTGTCGTTGCTGGACAGGTCGATCTCGAACTCGCCGTACCACACCGCGACGTAGCGGTTGTTGCTCAGCCGGTGGAGGCGGGCCGTGGAGACCGAGAGCTCGGCGTCGGCTCGGTTGTCCCGACTCTTCTTGCTCATCAGGCCGGTCATGATCTGGCCGTCGTCATCGACTTCGGTGTTGAGGTAGTAGTGTTTTTCAAGGTGTATGTTGGGGGCCCCGCCGGAGAAGTCGCCGGTGATTTCGATCTCGTAGAGGCCGTTGAGGGGGCGGGTATCGACGACGTTGAGGTTGCCGAGGTCGCTGAGGGATTTGGCGGTGCCGCAGCCGCCGAGGGCGAAGAGGCAGAGGAGTGCGGGGATCACGAGCAGGGGGAGCACGGATCGGCGTGGGAAGCTGGGGGTGGGCATGGCGGCGTTTCTGGGTTGGCAGGGCTGGCGGGGCTGGCGAAGGAGTTGGCGAGGGGTTACTCAGTGCAGGGAGACCGTTTGGAGTTCACCCCGTTCGCGGGTTGTCTGAGCTTGTCGCAGTGAGGCGGCGGAAGCCGGCAAACGCAAGAGACGGGTGGCAGCAGCGGACTGTTACGAGGGGCTCGGTTTTCAGGGCGGGGATGGAGGGTGGTCGATAATGGGGTATGGCGCGATCGGCGCATCTTGTGTTGGCGTGCGGGGTGGCGTTGCTGGGCATCGGGGTGGTGATGGTGCACTCGGCGGGGGTGTCGCCGACAGCGATGCGGCTCGAGGGCGGGCTGTGGAGTGGTTTAGGGATGTTCGGGACGCGGCATACGGTCTTCGCGGTGCTTGCGGTGGGGGTGATGCTGCTGGCGTCGCGGGTGGACGCGGGGCGGTGGCTGGCGAAGCGGGGGTGGGGGAACCCGCTGTTTGGGCTGGTGTTTGTGACGGTGGGGCTGCTGGTACTGACCGCGGAGGTGGGGGTGGAGGTGAACGGGGCACGGCGGTGGCTGCGGGTGGGCCCGGTGCAGTTTCAGCCGAGCGAAGTGGCGAAGTGGGTGCTGGTGGGGGCACTGGCGTGGTGGTGTGGGCGTCGGCGGGGGGTGATGCACCGGTTCGGGCCGGGGCTGCTGCCGCCGTTGTTGTTGGTGGGGGTGGTGTGCGGGCTGGTGGCGAAGGAGGACCTGGGGACGGGGGTGCTGCTCGGGGCGGTGGCGTTGTGTGTGTTGTTGGCGGGCGGGGCGCGGTGGTGGCAGGTCGGGGGGTTGGTGGTGGTGGGGCTGGCGGGGGCGGCGGCGATGGTGTGGGCGGCACCGTTCCGGATGAAACGGCTGGCGGTATTTATGGACCCGTGGTCGGACGCGTCGGGGGTGGGGTATCACCCGATCCAGTCGATGCTGGCGTTTGCGGAAGGGGGGGTGACGGGGTCTGGGCTGGGCAACAGCGTGCAGAAGTACTACTTGCCGGAGGACACGACGGACTTCGTGTTCCCGGTCTTGGCGGAGGAGATGGGGTTCGCGGGGGCGGCGTTGGTGGTGGCGTTGTATCTGGTGCTGCTGTGGGTGGGGTGGGGGGTGCTGCAGCGGCGGGCGGATGTGTTTGGCCGGCTGCTGGGGCTGGGGATCCTGCTGACGATCGGGTTCCAGGCGATTATCAATCTGGCGGTGGTGACGGTGGTCGCGCCGACGAAGGGGATCGCGCTGCCGATGATTTCGGCGGGGGGAACGGGGTGGGTGCTGACGGGGTTGATGGTGGGGTTGTTGGCGGGGTTGGATCGGGAGGGTTCGGAAGTGCCGGATGTCGAAGGGGGGATGAATCCCCCCGCTAAACGGGTGGTTGGGGCGGCGGCGTGAGTGGCGGGAAGGCGACGGTGTTGTTTGTGGGGGGGGGGAGCGGGGGACACATCTATCCGAACGCGGCGGTGGTAGAGCGGCTGGTTGAGATGGGGGTTGATGTTGTGCCGCACTTTGTGGTGTCGGAGCGGGCGGTGGACGCGACGGTCTGTGCGGGGCTAGGCGTGGGATACACGGCGGTGCCGGCGGCGCCGCCATCGGTGCGACCGGGCGGGGCGTTTCGGTTCTGGAAGGGGTGGCGGGGGACGGCCGGGGTGGTGGGGCGATTGATGGCGGAGCGTGATGTGCGGGCGGTGGTGGCGACGGGGGGGTTTGTGAGTGCGGCGGTGGTGGGGGCGTTATCCCACAGAAGGCGGCGCCATCAGGGGGGGTCGGGGGAGGGGCCAGCGGTTGCGTTGGTGAGGTTGGATGCGGTGGCGGGGCGGGCGAACCGGTGGTCGGCACGGAAGGCGACACATGTGTT
>JBCCOW010000088.1:0-12008 GCA_039025195.1 Planctomycetota bacterium | reverse complement strand
CTGAATAATGACAATGAATCCAGCTACTCCTCCGGTCGAGTCTTGCGTTCGATCGACGGGGGCGCCAACTGGACCAACATCTCCGCCAGCAGCACCCTGGGCAGCCGCCCTTCCGAGATGGCCTTGAGCCCTGACGGCACGCTCTGGGTCACGGAGAAATTCAGCAACCAGGTCTGGCGTTATCAGAACGGGGCCTGGCTCCAACGCTGGGCCCGCACGCCGAACCCCGTCGCCGACGTCGCCGTCGATCCGACCGACCCCAACCGCATCTTTGCCGCGAGCGAGAACGGCGGGATCAGCCGATCTCTCGATGGCGGCGCCTCGTGGGAACGCATCGCCGCCCAGGCCGACTTCGCCAACACCTTCGGCTGGCTCCCGCAGCAGATCCAACCCAACTTCCGGGCCACCGCGTCGATCGCCTTCGATGCCGGCGGGGAACTGCTCATGGTCCAGGGCAACGAGGGCGTCCTCTCGTGGACACCCAGCCCGGGCAACCCCGCCAACCTCAGCAACCCGCCCCAGTGGACCATCATCAGCGAGGGCATCGAAGAACTGGTCACCCACGACGTGAAGCTGCTGCCCGGCAGCGGCGACCGCGCGATCACCGCGGTACACGACGCCACCGGCCACGTCATCGACGACCCCGACACCTTCACCGCCCAATGGATCGACCAGCAGGACCAGCTCATCGTCAATGGCACCGGCGTCAACTACGCTCCCGACAATCCCGACTTCGTCGTGATCGCCAGCGGCGACCCCAACAACATCGGTAGCGGCGACAATTACTCCAGCTATTCCCTTGACGGCGGCGACACCTGGAACTATTTCGCCAGCCGCCCCCCCGAGTTCGACGGCGGCTACCCGGCGATCAGCCTGCAGAACGGTCGCTCCTGGGACCAGACCCCGGTCGTGATCCTACCGCTGGGCAACTACCCGCCGATCTGGTCCGACAACGGGGGCCAGACCTGGCAACCCGCCGCTGGCTTCGACTTGATCACCCAGGCCGAGGCCGACGCGGTCCCCGAGGGCACGCCCGGCGATCCAGTTCCCAACTGGCAGGTCGGCCGTCTCGACGCGGGACAGATCGGCTTCCAGGAACTCTCCCTCCGGCAGCACGCTCTGGCCGCCGACCCGTTTATCGCTGATCGCTTCTATCTGAAACTCACCAACGGGGGCTTCTGGCGCAGCGACGACGGCGGTCGAAACTGGACCCAGACCGCCGACGACTCCAAGCTCCCCATGGGCACGTTCCACGGCCAGCTCCGCGCCAACCCCCGCGTCGCCAACGAGCTCTGGTTCTCCGCCGGCAACGAGGGCGCTTTCGCACAGAACGGCGACCCCAACCAAGCCAACGGGCTATGGCGCAGCCAAGACGCCGGCGTCACTTGGCAGAAGATCCCCGGCATCGCCTACAGCTTCGCCCTCGACCTCGGCGTCGGCAGCAGCCAGCCTGGCGACGCCGACCACGCCATCTACTTCTACGGCCAGCTCGACAACGACCCCGACTGGGGCACCTTCCGATCCGACGACCGCGGCACCACATGGGACCGCATCAGCAACTACCCCACCGGCCTTATCGACGTGGTCACCTCCGTCGGTGCGAGCTGGGACACCTACGGCCTGGTCTACCTCGGCTTCGTCGGGAACAGCTTCGTCTACGGCCAACCCTCCGGTGGACAGGCCGGTGGACAGCAACCCTTCGGCGGCACCGCTCTTTCGATCAGCGACGGAGCGATCCTCGAAGCCGAGAACTACGACACCGGCGGCCAGGGTGTGGCTTACAACGATGCCGACCCCGGTAACAACGGCAACGCCTACCGCACTGACGGCGTCGACATCGGCATCAAGTCTGCCGCCAGCAACGGACACGCCGTCGGCTGGACCAACAACGGTGAATGGCTTGAATACACCCTCGATGTCACCGACCCCGGCGTCTACGACCTCACGCTCGGCTACTCCTCCGGTGCCAGCAATCCCGGATCCGTTCAGCTCGACCTCAATGGGAACACCGCCGGCACCTTTACAGGCCTGCAAAACACCGGTGGCTCTAGCACCTTCAGCTCCGTCACCCTCACCGACATCACCCTCAACCCCGGCCCCGCCATCCTCCGGCTGACCAACGTGGGCAACGGCTTTGACCTCGACCATATCCAGTTCGACAAGCAGCAAACACCGGGCGGCTCTAACGTCGTCGCCCTTGAAGCCGAAGCCGGTCAGCTCGGCTCGCTCTGGGACATCAAAACCGACAGCACCGCCAGCGGCGGCAGCTATCTCGAGGTTCAGCCCGGTAACAACTCGACCGGCTCCGCCCCGACCTCCAGCAACGCCCGCGCGACCTTCAGCTTCTCGCTCGCCGACGCCGGCACCTACCGCATCTACGGCCGAACCATCGCGCCCAACACCGGCGACGACTCGTTCTGGGTCCGCGTCGATGGCGGGGCCTGGGTCCGCTGGAACGGCATCGCCGGCTCGTCCGCCTGGCAATGGGACGCGGTCCACGACAGCGACAACAACAATCAGCCCGTGGACTGGTCGCTCGCCGCCGGCGCGCACACCCTCGAAATCGCCTACCGCGAAGACGGTACCCGACTCGATAAGCTCGTCATCCAGCCCGCCTCCCTGCCCACCCCCTCCGGCACCGGGCCAGGCACGAGCAGCCTCACACCCAAGCTCAAGATCGAAGCCGAAGAAGCCACCGGCAGCCCGCTCTGGGCCACCGCCAACGACGGCCCGATCACCTACCGCCAAGTCATCGACGGCACCAGCGGCTCCAGCAACTACAGCGATCCCAACGCTGCCCCCCGACTCACCTTCGAATACGTCGCTCCCACCGGCGGTGGCCTGTTCGATCTCAACCTCCGCGGACGTGGCAACGACTTCGGCAGCAACAGCCTCTACGTCCGCATCAACAGCGGGACCTGGCAGCAAGTCAACTTCGGCGGGTCCAACGTATGGGAAACCGTCACCGTCGGCAGCTTCAACCTAACCGAAGGCGTCGGCATCGTCGAGATCGCTCAACGCGAAGACGGTACGGACCTGGACTTCGTCGAACTCGTTTCGGTTTAAACAGCCGATTGTGTTCAGATCACGATCAACACGGACAGAAAAAAAGCGGGCCGATCATTGCGATCGGCCCGCTGTCTATGTGTCTTAGTGAGACGGGGTGTGATGTGGTGGGGCGAGGTCTACCGGCGGCGACGCATCGCCATCACGCCCATGCCGACCAGGCAGAGCACGCCCGAAGCCGGTTCCGGAATCACACCCGTCACGAAGCCGAAGTCGTCGAAGCCGCCGATGTTGCCGCCGCCCGAAAGCCCAGTACCGCTGAAGTCAACGCTCGTGATCGATTCGCCGGTCGGGGCTGCGATCGAGAAGAACGTGTTGTCCGTCCCGTTGCCGGTCAGGATCTCGTCGGTCAGCGTGACAGACCCGCCGCCCGAGAAATTGGCGGTCACCGAACGGTTGTCGGCCGCGGAGTTGCTGCTTCGGCTCAGGGCCACCACGCCGATCTCCAACACGCCTTCCAGCGGCGAGGCTCCGCTCAACGCCAGGTCAAAGCTGAAGCCGCTGTCGTTGCGGTCGTTGTCAATGAAGAAGAAGTTGCCCGAGGATTCATCAACAGAGCCGAAACCGGCGAGTTCGATGTTCTCGCTGGGGGTGATCACCAGCGTTTTGGACCCGCTCGTGCCGTACTCCACGTTGATGGTGTCCACGCCGCTGAGGAACCCCTCGGAGTCGGCGTTGAACACACCGCCGGTGTCGGCCGCAAACGCAGCGGCGACCGCAGAGGTGAACGCCGCCGCTGTGCTGCTGTTCCCGGGGGCGTCGGCGTCGATATCGCCGTTGAGCGTGGTGGTATCGGCGTAGGTGCCCACGCTGCTGACGGTGATGGGTGCCGCCAACGCAGCCGGAGCCGAGAAACCGGCCGCTACCGCTGCCGTGAGCAGAGAAGTATTTTTAAACATGAGATCCTCCTGAGTGTGGGGGTGAGCAAAGACACGAGGGTCGCAACAGACCGTTGCGAGACTGGAGAAAAATACGACATCTCAGCCGATCTGCTTTGCAAGAATCGCACGATATGCTTGTCATTTTGCGATCACGCGGTAAACATGGGGTATGGCCCGAGACCAGGTCGACATCCTCGCGGGCGGCGGCTGGCCGACGTGGCTGCAGTGGGTTCAACCGATCGGCGACGACGCCTCGCTCGGCGTGACGCAGGCCGGCCATCCGCTCCGCTGGCGGCCCGTCTTTCGAGACGTCACCGACCCCGACATCGTCCGGCAGGTACGTTTCAGCAAAAGCGTGGGCATCATCTCTGCGGACACCCCCGCCGCCAAGCGTGCGATCCGTAGCACGGAGGGCCGACCCATTGTCCTGGTCGAGCCCACTTCTGCCCTGCCCGGGCAAGCCGCAATCACCCACGACAACCGCGCGATCGGCGCACTCGCCGCCGACCACCTCCACGAACGGGGCTGCCAACACTTCGCCTTCGTCGGCGTCGCACAGCCCTGGAGCCGGCAGCGTCAACAAGGCTTCTTCCATCGGCTCGGTCAACTCGGTGTTACCCCGGAGCGTCAACGCCGCCACATCCTCCGCCTCGATGAAGCGATCAATCCCCCAAGGCGTTTAATCCAGAGGCTGCCCGATCGGGTCGGCGTATTCGGGGCTGCTGACTGGATCGCCACCCGGGTGATCCGGCTGCTCGAAGCCGTGGGCCGACCCATCCCCAGCAGCGCCGCCGTCGTCGGCTCGGACAACAACGACCTGCATTGCAGCTACGCCACCACCCCACTGAGCAGCGTCGACCCCGACTTCGCCGCGATCGGGCACGCCGCTGCCGAAGCCATGACCGCCATGCTCCATGGCGACGCGGTGCCGCCCGCCGTCACCGTGCCGCCTAAGCGTGTGGTCGAACGGGCCAGCACCCGCAGGCTCCTGCATGGCGACCCCGTGGTCGATCAGGCCGCCCGCATCATGCGTGACGAAGCCCGTTGGCCCTTGTCCATCGCCGAGGTCGCCGACGAACTCGCGGTCTCTCGCCGCACGCTCGAAGCACGCTTCCGCCAAGTCCTTGGCTGCACCCCCGCCAACTACCAACGCGACCTCCGCCTCCAGCTCGCCGACCGGCTCATCGCCAGCACCCGGCTCTCCCTCACCGAAATCGCCTTCCGCTGCGGTTTCTCCGGCTCCGCCAACTTCTCTCGCTCGTTCCGCGCCGCCTTCGGCATCGCGCCCTCCGAGCGTCGCGCCGATCCATCCGATCACGCAGATTGAAAAGGTTCGCCTGCGGTTTGCGCAAAGCGCGAAAACCCTTGTCTGGCAAGATGTCCTACGACCACCGCGACCCGGGGCGTTTGTTGACACACCGCAACAACCACCGCTTCAAGGAGCCTGCCATGCCCATCTGTGACGCGATCCACCCCGCCATGTCTCCCGCCGCACTAGAACCCCTCGAACCCCGTCAGCTCCTGTCCGCCACCCCAGGCCTGGACCAGCTCCACATCGGCAACAGCCACATCATCGGCGTCACCGACGCCCTCGACCTACTCGTCGCCGACGCCGGCATCACCGGCCATTCCACCGACCAAGCCAACATCGGCGGCTCCACCCTCAAAACCCACTACTTCAATCAGGCCTCCACCGGACTCCCGCAAAAAGCCACCACGCCACCCAAAGACGTCGTGAGCATGCAGCTGTTCAGCAGCCTCGCCGGCGAGATCGTCCTGCCCAATCGTAGCCCCTTCGGCTCGCCCCCCGAAGTCGAAGCCGCCGCCGCCCGCGAATTCTATCTGCAGGTCCTCGCCGCCAACCCCAACGCCACCGCCTTCCTCAACTTCGACTATTCCCGCTGGGACTACTTCGGCACTGGGCCCACCGAGACCGCCCCCAACATCGACCTCTTCATCAGCGAGATCTACGAGCCCGCGCTCGATCAGCTCGTCGCCGACTTCCCCGACCGCGAGGTCTACGCCATCCCTGTTGGCCCCGCGTTCCAAGCCCTCGAAGCCGCCATCGACAACGGCGAACTCCCCGGCATCACCAGCCTCGTCCAGCTCTACGTCCACGACAACAACCCCGCCGACCGTGAGCACCTCACCGAAGAGGGCCAATACTTCTCCGCCCTCGTGCACTACGCCGCGATATATGGCCAGAGCCCCGTCGGCCTCACCGCCAACTTCTCCCTCAACAACGTCTTTGCCAACGACAACGGCGAAAACCAGATCAACCTCACGCCCGCCGCGGTCACCCGCATGCAGGAGATTGCCTGGGACACCGTCCAGACCTACCCCCGCACCATCGTCACCGGGTACACCAACGACAGCACCATCCCCACCGCTCCGACGGGGCTGACCGCCACGCCGATCGGCTCCACCGAAGTCGACCTGGCCTGGTCCGACAACGCGATCAATGAAAAGGGCTTCCGGGTCGAAGCGTCCGCCGCCGGTGGCAGTTTCGAAGAAGTCTCGGTCCTGGCCGCCGACGCCACCTCGATCCAGGTCGGCGGCCTCGACCCCGATACGGCCTACAGCTTCCGCGTCACCGCCCGCAACGGGGCAGGCACCTCGTCGGCCTCCACCGCCTCGGCCACCACCGGCCCGGAGATCGGCCGATACCTCCAGAGCTCCAGTGTGGACGACCTCCTTGTCGTTGAAGCCGAGTCCGCCACCGCCAGCCAGGCCGGCGACGCGATCTGGTCCGGCATCAGCTGGGTCACCGGCACTAACACCAACGCCTCCGGCGACGTCATCGCCGTCGAGCTCGACGCCGCCCCCGTCGAGTCCGCCAGCGACGTCAACACCTATGCCACCGAAACACCGACCCTCAGCTACGACCTCACCTTCGACCAGGCCGGCAGCTACACCCTCTGGCTCCGCGCCGACGGCCCCGACGCCGCCCGCGACTCTGTCTGGGTCACACTCGACGGCACCGTCGTCGGCCTCACCAGACCCGAGCCCGGCCTCGCCTGGCGCGACACCGGCCTCAACCTCAACATCGCCTCCCCAGGCACCCGCACCCTCAGCTTCGTCATGCGGGAAAACCAAACCATCCTCGACAAATTCATCCTCATCCCCGTCGGCAGCGCCTTCACACCCACGGGACTCGGACCCGCCGCCAACACCACGACCACTGTCCCCGACGGCTCGGGCGGCCCAAACCTGCTCGGCATGAGCTTCGAAGCCGAGGAGGGTTTGCTCGGCGGTTCCTGGCGTGTCATCAACGACCCCGACGCCGTGGCCGACAACTACATCGAGATCACCCCCGGGCTCAACAGCATCAGCGGGGTCCCGACCGACGGCGCCGGCATCGCCCGGTACGACTTCGACGTCGACACCACCGACGACTACAAGGTCTGGGTCCGAACCCGCGCCGCCACCCTCGGCGACAACTCCGTCTATGTCCGGATGAACGGCGGCACCTGGACCACATGGAACACCATCCCCACCGGCACCGACTTCACTTGGAACGCCGTCGAAGACACCCCCACACCCGGCAGCCCCGAGGTCGTCTACACCCTCGCCGCCGGCACCAACACCCTCGAGATCGCCTACCGCGAAGACGGCACCCAACTCGACCGCATCGTGATCCAAGACGCCACCGAATCCGCACCGACCGGTGACGGTATCGACCCGCCACCCACTGGTAGCAGCGACTTCGTGCAGGACAGCTCCGGCCTCGTCAGCATCGAAGCCGAGAACGAATCCAACAGCGCCGACGGCTCCGGCAAGTCCTGGACCGACATCACCCGCGGCGACGCCAGCGGCGGCACCGCCGTCGAAGCCGGCCCCGACACCGGCACCAACATCAACACCGGCTACACCACCACCAGCCCCCGCCTGTCCTACGACATCGCCTTCAACCGCACCGGCACCCACTACGTCTGGGTCCGCGCGACCGGTGCCAACAGCGGCAGCAACTCACTCCACATCGGGCTCAACGGTCAGGCGGTCGCCTCCGCCGACCGCATCGAAACCAACACCGCCAACGCCTTGGTCTGGACCGACTCGACCATGGACGGCATCCGGGCCACAATCAATATCCAGTCCGTCGGCGTGCACACCCTCGACCTCTACATGCGGGAAGACGGGGTCCGTGTCGACAAGATCGTACTGACTGACGACTCAACTTATCAGCCGGTCAACCAAGGCCCGCCCCAGACCCTCGCTGCGGGCCAGGCCCGTGTTGAAGCCGAAGACGCCGTCGCCGTCGGGCCCTGGCAAACCCTCACCGAGTCCGGCGTGACCTTCCGCCAGATCGCCAACGGCACCAGCGGCAGCCCCAACTTCGCCGACCCCAACGCTGCCCCCAAGCTGACCTTCACCTTCAACGCCAGCGGCGCCAACCAAAACCTCAACCTCCGCGGCCGAGGCGATAACTCCGGCGACAACTCCGTCTGGCTCCGAATCAACGGCGGCACCTGGCAACGCATCGACTTCGCCACCAGCGGGCTCTGGGAAACCCTCAACGTCGGTAGCGGCATCTTCTCCGGGACCGTCACCGTCGAGATCGCCCAACGCGAAGACGGCACCAAGCTCGATTGGCTGGAACTCGTCGATGCCTGATACTTTCGTCAAGCCCAAACAGCATGAATCGATCGCTTGGACCAAGTCACCACGCACCCCTTTTAGCACCTTCGGTTCCTATCTCTCGGTCCAGACCCTCTCCCACGCCCGACTCGGCGTCGAAGAGCCCGGCCACGGCGTCTACCTCTGCGGTCACGTCAGCCGTGGCCGTGGCAAACGCGAGGTCGTCCGCCTCCGACTCCTCGACGACAAGCGCGAGCCAATCCAGACCCTCGCCCAACCTAAAGGTGAGCAGCTCACGCTAAGCACGCCAGAACAGACCGGGGAACTCACCCTCTGCTTCGACGGCCCCGACACCCTCCGCGTCTTCGGCCACCACCAGCTCGGACTCCGCCTCGACGCCATCGAACACCCTTGGGTCGCCGGCACGGCCTATCCCCACGACGAACAACGCTGGGTCCTCAACGCCACCCCCAACACCCTACGGCTCGGGCTCGACCCGATCGTCGGCGACATCCACGCCAACCTCACGTGGCAGCCCGGCGGCAACCTCCGACGCATGGCCTTCGACCTGCTCCCGCAGGACGATCACCTCGATGTCGCTGTCGATTACTTCCAAAGCACATGGGCGCCCGAACCTCGCGATCACCTTGACGACGTGCTTGAACGTGCAAGCCGGAGTTTTCAAAACTTCGCCGACGCGATGCCCGATGCGCCGCCTCGCTTCGACACAATCCGCACCGCCGCCGCACGCACCCTCTGGGCCAGCACCATCGCGCCCTACGGCCTGCTCAAACGCCCCACCGTCCTGATGAGCAAGGTCATCATGGACCAGGTCTGGAGCTGGGACCACTGCTTCAATGCGATCGCTCTGGTCGGCGGACTCCCGGACCTGGCGTGGGACCAACTCATGGTCGTCCTTGACCACCAAGATGAGCACGGCGCACTCCCCGACGCCATGAGCGCGCTCTTCAAGCATTACAACTACTCCAAGCCCCCCGTCCATGGCTGGGCCCTCCGTGAGATGCTCCTCAAACAGCCGGACCTGCTCGACCCGCCCGGCCGTCTCCACGAAATCCGCACCCGGCTCGACCGCTGGACCCGCTGGTGGCTCACCCACCGCATCGCGCCCAGCCAACAACTCCCCCACTACCTACACGGCAACGACAGCGGCTGGGATAACAGCACCATGTTCGACCGCGGCGTCCCACTCATCACGCCCGACCTTACCGCCTTGCTCGCCCTTCAACTCGAAACCCAGGCCGACCTCGCCCGACAATCCGGCGACGACACCACAGCCAATCAGCACACCGCCACCTCGGCCCGCATGATCGACACACTCATCGACCAGCTCTGGCGTGGCGACACCTTCGTCGCCCGCAAGCTCATCGGCGGCGGAGAGGTCCGTTGCCTTAGCCTTGTCCCGCTGATCCCGCTGGTCCTTGGGCACCGGCTACCTACTTCCGTCGCCGAAGCGATGATCGCCGCGCTACCCGCCTTCCTCACCGACTACGGCCTCGCCACCGAACGCCCCGACAGCCCCGCCTACGAAGCCGACGGCTACTGGCGCGGCCCGATCTGGGCGCCACCCACCCTGCTGATCGTCAGCGGCCTGCGTGATCTCAACCAACACGCCCTAGCCGACGACATCGCCGAACGCTTCTGCCGCACCTGCGCCAACGGCTTCGCCGAGAACTTCGAGGCCACCACCGGCAAGCCCCTCAAAGACCCGTCCTACACCTGGACCGCCGCCGCGATGCTCATCCTCGGCCAGCAACTCACCCAACGCCAGCCCGCCTGAACCGGATCACAACCGGCACGCACCCGCCAGATACGCCGCCGCATGCGGGATCCACTCTTCATCGGTATACGCGTGCGGCCCGTCTTCCGCCGCCGTCACCGGGACATCGAATTTGAACTGCTCGCCCACCGCGAACCCGTTTGCGACGTTCCCCCGCAGCGTCGTCCAGCCGCCCACGCTCCGCGCCCCGAACCCCTGAATCATCGACACCGGGACCGCTACCCCCGCGGGCAACTCCTGCTCATCAAACGTCAGGAACACGCACGCCGCCGCCGCGTCCCGCGTCAGCCCCGCGTTGAGCCCAGCGACCCATTGCAGGTTGTTCACCGCCGTCTGCCGAAGCTCCGCCGCATCACTCGGTAAGTCTTTCGCCAATTCCAACGCCAGCGCCGCCGTCCAGCCATAGACCGCATTAAACCCGTGCCACGGCCCCGCAAAGTGCAACCAACCTTCGCCCTGCACATAACCCAACGGCAAAATGCCAAACGGGTTCAACCGGCACGCCGGCAGCAAGAAACCCGTCACAAACGACTCAAGCGACTTCCGCCAGGACTCCGCCCGCGGATGCTCGGGATAGCGTCGCAGCAGCAACGCGATCGGGAGCACCGCGTGCGGCATCGCCTGCCCCCCATCGCTGCCGAAGACCATCCCGCCCTCATCGTCCGACGCGATGCAGTGACTCCATGCCCGCTCGGTCAGCCCGTGGTCGGCACAGAAGGTATAGAAATGCCCGAACAGGCCCGACTCACCACGTTCAACCGGGACTTGCCTCGCGATCACCTCGTCCGCCAACGCCAACGCCCGATCAAGCTCGCCCAACTCAACCCAGGCCCAAAGCACCGCAAGCATGTCAGTCGTCCGGTGCACCCGTGGCACGCACCAGTCCGGCGGCAGCCCGTGCCCATGTCTTACAAAACCGTGTGCGCCGTGTGGTTCTGCGTTCAACACATAACTAGCCGCCCGCTCTGCACGCCGACGCCACACCGCCCGCTCCTGCTCGGCCCCATCAAGCACCCGCCAAGCCCGCGCCCAACACGCCGCCGCCTTCGCCGCATTAGGGATCAGCAAGACGTCGCGTTGCCTCACCGTGTCGTGACTCAGACTACCGTCAGGGTGCCCCCGCTCCTGTGCGAGGTCTTGCAGCCGAGCCAGATACGTCAGGCCATGCCGACACTGACCGCCCAAGCGGCCCCGCTCTTCCCCGGTGTGCTCGTACAGGTCGAGCAACCCCAGCACCGCCAACGCATGGCTATAGGCCTCCTGCATATGCCCGCCGCAGTCGTTCCACGCCGGCCCGTCAGGCGGCATCAGCGTCCGCCGCTCAAAGTTGTCCAACGCCATCTCCCGCCACGGCCGCATCAACCGCCCTTCCCCCACCACCAAACCCTCGCCGCTCATCCCACAGGCCTCAACCCGATAGATGCCCGCAGGCACGTCGTCACCGAAGCTCGCGACCTGCCATCGGCTACCCCAAAGCTCACCCCACGATTCCAACGCCCGCTCCAATACCACCGGCCCTTCCAAACGACACACCCCGCCACCTTCGGCCCCGTTCCGCACCACCACCCGGAGCTCATCGCCTGCGTCATATCCCAGCTGGGAATACAACAAACCTTTCGGCGGCACGTCAGGCCGAGTACCGATCCGAGTCACCGGCTCTGCAGCCATCGCTCCACCTCGCTCCG
>JBCCOW010000087.1:0-12598 GCA_039025195.1 Planctomycetota bacterium | reverse complement strand
GCGTTGTCCTCACCAATCACCCCACCCCCCCCCCCCCCCCCCTCCCCCCCCCCCCGCCCCCGGACTTTGTCCGGGGGTCCGCCCCCCCCAAAGCCCACTTCCTGCAAATACCCCAGACCCGTCAGGCACGCCCGCCCGTACCCCCGCCGATCCTCCCGCACCACCTCCGCTCCCGCGTCCGCCGCCACCCGATCCGTCCCATCGCTCGACCCGTTGTCTACAACCACCACCCGATCCAACCTCCACCCCCCCGCACCCCCCTCCGCACCGATGCCGTCCGCCACCGCCAGGACCCCGCTCACCACCTTGCCGATCGACGCCGCCTCGTTCAACGCCGGGATCACCACCGCAACGCGATTCATCTCATCACCCCTTTCAACGCCAGCACCCGGCTCACTCTGCCGCACAGAACATACCCGCACCGCATACACCCCCGCACTCAGTACTGCTACTGCCAGCACCCCGTGCTGCACCCACATCAACCCGTCGTGCGTCGCCATGTCCCACACCTGCACGTAATACATCGGCAATACCACCACCCCGAACGCCCATGCCCACCCCAGCCGCCTCCACCCTGGGCTGGCACCCGCGACCAACACCGCGACCGCCCCCAACCCCCACATGAAGTACCACGGGAACGCGGTCGGCCCCAGCAAAAACGCCACCACCAACACAAATAACGCCCACCCCACCAACCCCTCTTCCGATCGCCCGCCCACCCCCAGCGCCACACCCCCCAGCGCCAGAACCGCCGCTCCCCCGATCACCCCCACCGTCACGCCCCGCGCCACCAGCTCCGATGACCACACCCACGGCCGACGCCCGTCCGGCTGCGCTTCGGTCACCCCCCGCACGTGCTCGTCCCACCACGCCAGGCCCTCCCGCCACGCCACCGCGTGAGCCGTGTAGATCGGCGCGTTGTTTGACCAACGCGTCGCGTAGTTTGTCACCCCCGCATCCCCGACCTCCGCCGGGTCGATCGACACCTCGCCCGTCCGCGAGGTGTGCCACCACAGCGGCGCCACCAACCCCCCACCCACCACCCCACCCACCAGCACAACGACCGCGACCCGCTGCCAACGTACCGGCCGACCGCTCCGCCCCACCCACCCGAGGATGAGCAACCCCCACAACGCGGGCCACAGTTTCGCGCCGATACCTAACCCCAGCATCGCCCCCGCCGCCGCCGACCAACCCAGACCCCGGCTGTCCACCCCCGACTTCCGCCCCGCGATATCACACCGCCAACCCAAACGCCGCACCCTTGCCGCACACGCCAACGCCGCCATCCCCGCCGCGATCGCCAGCGTGTCCAGGTGCACCGCCCCCACCCCCATCAACACCACCAGCGGGTTGCACCACCATGCGACCCCGCTCACAACCGCCGCCCGCCGGGCCCGCTCCCCACCATCCCGCACCCGGAGCAGGCTCCACACCGCCAACAACACCAGCAGGTCAGACAGCCCGATCAGCACCCGCAGTCCGTTAAGCCCCCACGGGTCCAGCCAATGGCCCACCGCTGCTACCGCCTGCGTCAGCCCCGGGTAGATCGTCGCGATCTCCGCGTGGTTCACCCGCGTCAGCGTCTCCCACGCACCGGGCTCCGTCAGGAGGTCCACGTAGGCCCTCGGCGCCTCGCCGGCCCGCACCGCCGCCGGCGTCACCGCGTACGGGTCCAGCCCCGCCGCCACGACTGCCCCGTCCCACACCGTCCGGTGGTAGTCGTCCTCCATCATCGGCAGGCTGCCGAACATCGCCGCCCGCATCACCCCACCCGCCAGAAGCACCGCGATCACTCCCGTCCGCCAGCCCCTACGCCCCACCACCGCCAGCGTCAGCGTCAGCGTCAGCGTCAACAACCACCACACCCCCGCGCCCATCATCAACCCCACCGCCGTCCACCCCCACGCCGGATCGACAGCACCCCACACCGCATCCCCGTCCCCGCTCTGCCAACGGTCCACCCGCCACGACACCCACGCCAACGCAACCGCCCACCCCACACTACCGATCAACCCGATCCAACCCCACGCCCGCCCCTGCTTCAGGCTGGCCCCGTCATTCAAGCCAACGCCCCGCTGCAGCTCGAGCCCGCACCCGCGGTGCACGCAAAGCAGTGCTCGCCGGTCGCAACCCGACGACGCAGGTGCACCTCCGGATCGAAGTCCCGGATGTGCGTGCCCGGCACGTCATTCACCGGCATCTTCAATGCGTAATTGAAGTCGCAGTCGTGCATCGTCCCGTCGTACGAGATGTGCACCTGGTGCCGACACATCAGCGGCTCGATCGTCGCGCAGTTGAACCGGTCCCGCAGCAGCTGGTCGTACGCGTCGCCCTTGCCCGCACGGCGCAGGTCCCGCATGAACCGGCCGATCGGCACGTTCGTGATCGTGTACAGCGAATGGAACGTGATGCCCCAACGCTCGCTCAGCACCTTCTTGTAGTCCCGCTCCAGCTGCTCGGTCGGCGGCGGCAGGCTCGGCCCACCCGGGTTGAACACCAAGTTCAGCTCCAACGCCGGGTCAATCCCGAACCCCACCGCGTTGAGCCGCTGCAACACCTCCACCGACTCCTCGTATACGTGCTCGCCCCGCTGCTTGTCCACGTTCTCCGGCAGATAACACGGCAGCGATGCCACCAGCGACACCCCCTGCTCCCGGTAAAACTCGGGCGTGTCCTCGTAGCCTGGGTCCAGCATGATCGTCAGGTTGGTCCGCACATTTACGGACATCCCCTGCTCCCGGGCAGCGACGACAAACCGCCGAAAGTGCAGGTTCATCTCCGGGGCCCCGCCCGTGATATCCAAATCGGTCGACCCCGCCCGCGCCGCCGCGTCGAGGATGTACTCCATCGTCTCCCAGGTCATCTGCTCCCGCTTGTTCGGCGAGCTCTCGACATGACAATGCTCACAAGCGAGGTTGCACGTGAGCCCGATGTTCACCTGAAACGTCGTCAGCGACCCCGCCCGCAGCGGCCCGCCGATCGCCTCTGCCACCGCGTCGTCGAACGCGTTGGGCGTGTACGCGGTCGCCCCAAATACGGTCAGTCCGATCGGCTCATTGAGCTGGGCCATACAAAACACTCTACGGAATCAAAGCGACCAACGATAGACCAAACCCCGCCCACACCGCACTTATTCCCAGGCCCAGCCTGTCCACCCCGCTTCCACGCGTTCAAGCCTCGCCCCACACCCGCCCCAGCGGGATCGCCAGCTCCGCGAACGGCTCAGCGTGCACAGTCTCCACCCCAGCCCCCCTCGCCACCTCCACATACGCCCCCTCCACCAGCTTCAACGCCTCCAGCGTCTGCTGCATCGGGTCCACCATCCAGTAATACGGCACCCCGAACTCCGTGTACCACCGCCGCTTCAAGTCCCGGTCATGCGACTCATGCCCCGCCAACAGCGTCTCCACCACCAGCGTCGGGGGGACCGTGATGCGATGCTCTCGCCAATCCGCCCCGGCCGACAACGCCGCCCTCTGGGCCTGGAGGTCCGCTTCGAGCATGACCGTAATGTCCGACCGCAGCACTCGCTGTTCGCTTAGCACCAGATCAGCTTCAGCGATGACGGAGGCTTTCACCTCCAGATCCCAAAGGTGTTGCCGGAGGATGGCAACAAGGTTGACATTGGGTTCACCGCCCCGCGCAAGCGCTGCTGCCATGCTGACCAATGCCCCCCTCGATAATCTCATACCGACCATCAAACCACTGCCGCGCTATCGCGGGGTCTTCCAGGTCTTCGACCCGCCAGCCCAGCGTGCCGACCTCAAACGGTTTTGATTCGGCTGTCGCGACCATGATTCGATTGTAGGTCTAGAAGAGGCTTTACCCAAGCACGCCGCGTTCCCGCAGCAGGGCCATCACCTGCTCGACACAGGCGTCGATCGACAGCTCGTCGGTCGCCAGCCGGAGGTCCGGGCTGCTTGGCGGCTCGTAAGGCGCAGCCAGGTCGCTGAACGCGGCCATGCTCGAGCCCTGCTCTTCGGCCCGCTGCTTGCAGACGTCCTCCGGGGCATCCGTGAACACCTCGATGAAGTGGTCGCCCAAGACCTCGCGGGCCACCGCCCGGTCCGCTTCGCCCGGTGACAGGAACGCACAGACCGTGATGAGCCCGTTCTGATTGGCGAGCTTGGCAACGTGGGCCGCCCGCCGAAGGTTCTCCGCCCGGTCGGCGTCGGAGAAGGTCAGGTCGGAGGACAAGCCAAGCCGGTTGTTCCGGCCGTCGAGCGTCAGCGTCGTGTAGCCCTCGTCGAACAGCCGGCGTTCCAGGGCGTAGGCGATCGGCGACTTGCCTGAGCCGGTCATCCCGGTGAACCAAACCGTCGCGGGCTGCTGCTTAAGCCGGGCCGCCCGCTCGTCGGCGTTGACCAGCGAGTGGTGCTGCGTGGCGTGCGTCGCCAGCGACTGGGCCAGCCGATCGCGGGCGGCCTGTTCCGCGCTCGCCGAGCGGTCGAGGATCATGCCCGCCGCAACCGTGTTGTGCGTCAGCCGGTCGATGACGATGAACCCGCCGGTGCCCCGGTTCTTGGTGTACGGATCAAAGCACAGCGGCCGAGCCAGCTCGACCACGACCCGCCCGATTTCGTTCAGCTCCAGCCCGTCCGTCTCATCGTGCCGGTGCAGTGTGTTGACGTCCATCCGGTACCGCACCGACGTGATCACACCCGGCGTCTGCCGCGTCGTCTGCTTGATCAGGTACGGCCGACCCGGCTCCAACGCCTCCTCGTTCATCCACACCAGCATCGCCTCGAACGCCTGGCTCACCGTCGGCTGGTTGTTCGGGTGCACCAGCATGTCGCCCCGGCTCGCGTCGATCTCGTCCTCCAGCGTGATCGTCGGCGACATCGGTGCAAACGCCTCGTCGATCTCCCCCTCGAACGTCACGATCGACTTCACCTTCGACGTCTTGCCCGACGGCAACACCATCACCTCGTCGCCCTTGCGGACGACGCCCGACGCCAGCGTCCCCGTGAACCCGCGGAAGTTCAGGTCCGGGCGGTTCACGTACTGCACCGGAAAACGCAGGTCGATCAGGTTCCGGTCCGACCCGATATGCACCGTCTCGAGGATGTGCATCAGCGTCCCGCCTCGATACCACGGCGTGTGCTCCGACGGGTTCACGACGTTATCGCCGTTGAGCGCGGACATGGGCACGAACCGCACGTCCGGCAGGTCCAGCTTCGCCGCGAAGTCCGCGTATTCCAGGCGGATTTCTTCGTAGCGGTCCTCGGAGAAGTCCACGAGGTCCATCTTGTTGATGGCCACCACGACATGCTTGATGCCGAGTAGCGACGCGATGAACGAGTGACGCCGGGTCTGCGTCTGCACGCCGTGCCGGGCGTCGATCAGGATGATCGCCAGGTCGGCGGTCGAGGCACCGGTCGCCATGTTCCGGGTGTACTGCTCATGCCCCGGCGTGTCGGCGATGATGAACTTCCGCTTCGCCGTCGAGAAGTACCGATACGCCACGTCGATCGTGATGCCCTGCTCCCGCTCGGCCTTCAAGCCATCGGTCAGCAGGGCCGGGTCGAACTCACCGCCCGTGGTCCCGAACCGCTTGGAGTCGACCTCCAGCGCCGCGAGCTGGTCTTCATAGACCATCTTGGAGTCGTATAGCAGCCGGCCGATGAGGGTCGACTTGCCGTCGTCGACGCTGCCACATGTGAGGAACCGCAGCATCTCCTTGCGCTCGTGCTGCGCGAGGTAGGCGTTGATATCGGAGGCGATCAGTTCGGTCTGCGCTGCTGTCATGTCTGGATCGCTCGCGGCTAGTAGTAGCCTTGTTGCTTTTTCTCTTCCATCGAGGCACCAGGGTCTTTATCCACCGCCCGGCCCTCGCGCTCGCTGCGTGTGGCCAGCAGCATCTCCTGGATGATCTGCGGCAGCGTGTCGGCCCGGCTGGGCGTCGCACCCGACAACGGGTAGTCGCCCAGCGTCCGGAACCGGACCCACTCCTTGCGGGCCGTATCACGCAGGGCCTTGGGCATCCGGTCGTCGTCCACCGCGATGAGGTTGCCCTCAAACTCGACGACCTCCATCTCCGAAGCGAAGTAGATCGGCACCAGCTTGATGTTCTCAAGGTGGATGTACTGCCAGATGTCCAGCTCGGTCCAGTTGCTCAGCGGGAACGAACGGATCTGCTCGCCCTTATGAACATTACCGTTGTAGATATTCCAGAGTTCGGGACGCTGGTTTTTCGGGTCCCACTGGTGGTTCGCATCGCGGAAGCTATAGACCCGTTCCTTGGCGCGGGACTTTTCTTCGTCCCGTCGACCGCCGCCGAACGCGGCGTCGAACTTGTACTTGTCCAAGGCTTGCCGCAGTGCCCCGAGGTTCATGACCTCGGTAAACGTCTTACTGCCGTGCTCGAACGGGTCGATGCCCTGCTTGAGGCCGTCCTCGTTGATGTGGACCAGGCACTCGAGCCCGAGCTCGCCGACGATGTATTCGTCGCGGAAGCCGTACATCGACTGGAAGTTCCAGGTCGTGTCGATCTGCAGCAGCGGGAACGGCGGCTTGCCCGGGGCAAAAGCCTTCCGCGCCAGGTGCAGCATCACGCACGAGTCCTTGCCGATCGAGAACAGCATCACCGGGTTCTCGAACTCGGCGGCGACCTCGCGGATGATATGGATCGACTCGGCCTCGAGTGCCCGCAGGTGGGTCAGCGTCTGAGCCGGCAGCCCGGGCGTCGAGGCGTCCGTCGGTTGGGTCGAGCCAGTCGGGCCTGATGGCACGGCAGCGGCGGTATCGGAGGTGGTCAAAACGGGTCCCTGATCGGTGGTACGCCGAGGTGCTCCTCAGCTATGCAGCCCATCGGCCAATCCCCCGACGGCCTTGACGACCACGCAGCATAACGCCCCCGGACCTCACCGCCACACCCACCTACACGCACCACCGCCTGCCCTGCACACCCCCCGCAATCCCCTAATATGCCGCCACACTCAGGAACCCCCCATGCCCTCCCCCAACGACCGCCGTTATCTGGACTCTCACGAGTGGCACCGCCCCACCGACGACGGCCACGTCGAGATCGGCATCAGCCAGTTCGCCGTCGATGAGCTCACCGATATCACCTACCTCGAGGTCCTGATCGCCGACGGCTCCGTCAGCAAGGGCGATACCTTCGGCGAGATCGAGTCCGTCAAAGCCACCAGCGACCTCTACTGCGGCATCGACGGCGAGGTCGTCGCCGTCAACCAGCCTGTCATCGACGAGCCCTCCGCCATCAACGACGACCCGTACGCCGCCTGGCTAATCCGTGTCCGGCCCTCAGACCCCGCCCAGGTCGAGGCCCTAGCCGCCGCGTCCGATTACGACGCCGCCAACGGTTAAACACGACGCTAACCCGATCGGCCCTCATCGTTAAACTGTGATCAGATGATTGTCGATCTGCACACCCGAATCTGGACCTCGCCCGCCCAGCTCGGCGAGTCCGTCGCCGAGCAGTTCCGCCGGCGACGCACCGAGCCCTGGGAGCAGACCACCGGCTCCGCCGAGCAGCACGCCGAGGCCATGGACCCCGTCGGCGTCGCCGCGGTCCTCGGCTTCGAGAGCACCCTCCTCGGCGCCAAGATCGACCACGAGCAGGTCGCCAACGAAGTCACCGCACACCCCAGCTCCCGCGTCGGCTTCGCCGGAATCGACCCCAACGCCGGCCACCCCGTACGTTCCCTCGAAGAAGCCCTCAACGCCGGGCTCGTCGGCGTCACCGTCTGCCCCGCCGCCGCCGGCTTCCACCCCACCGACACCCGGGCCATGGAGCTCTTCGAGGCCTGCCAGTCCCACCGCATCCCCGTCCACATCGAGTCCTCAGGCCGACTCGCCCGCCAGGCCCGCCTCGAGTTCGATCAGCCCGTCCTCCTCGACGAGGTCGCCCGCGAGTTCCCCGACCTCAAGCTCGTCCTCGGCTCGCTCGGCGACCCCTGGGTCGATCAGGGCGTCGCCCTCCTCGCCAAGCACCCCACCGTCTACGCCGACCTCGCCGGCCTCGTATCCCAGCCCTGGCGGCTGCTCAGCTCCCTGCTCTCCGCCTTCCACCATCAGGTGATCGACCAGGTCCTCTTCGCGTCCAACTTCCCGTTCTGCGACCCCGCCCAGGCCATCAAAAACATGTACTCGGTCAACACCGTGACCCAGGGCACCAATCTCCCCTCCGTCCCCCGCGAACAACTCCGCTCCATCGTCGAACGCGACACCCTCTCGGTCCTCGGCATCCCCGCCCCACCCGCCAGCGCTGAAGACAAAAACAAGCCCAAAGCTCAGACCGACGAACCCGCGCCAACCGAAGAGGACACCGCCGAAGCCCCGACCTACGAAGTCGTCGAAGACCCCGCCCGGTAACCCATGCCGCGCCCAATCCCCCACACCCAACCCACCCCCAATAGCCCGCGGGCTACGCCCGCGCGGCGCGCCGCAGCAATCTTCCTCCTAGCCACAGCAATCGCCCTCCTCCCCGCCTGCTCCCTCTGGCCCACCAAGCCCTCCGCCCTCGCCATCAGCCCCGTCGGCAACGAGCCCCTCCGCCTCCGCGGCTCCTTCGACCGCGCCTTCTACGACTTCGACGACCAGAACCACGTCACCGTCCTCCTCCTCGCCGGCCCCGAAGACGCCCCCGGAAGTACCCCCGACCAAGCCGCCGTCCTCCGCATGCTATGGAAGCCCAAGGCCGGCCAAACCCCCCTCGCCCCCGCCGCCACCAACGCCACCATCCACTACCTCATCTTCGCCGACGCCAACACCGCCGCCGGCCCCCTCCAAGAGGTCGGCGTCTACGCCGGTGCCGGCTTCCTCTACCTCGAAGGCACCCCCGGCACCGCCCGCCTCACCGGCTCGCTCTGGGACGCCGACCTCGCCCTCATTGACCGCTCCGACCGCTTCAACGACCTGCTTGGCCCCTCCGAGCTCGAGGGCTCCTTCACCGCCCGCCGCGACCGCACCCGCGTCCGCACCGCCCTCCGCAAACTCGCCACCGAAACCTCCTCCCGCCTCGGCTACCCCCGCCTCGTCTCCGCCGAGTAACCCCCCACCCACCCAACCACAATCGCTTCACAGCCGCGATGCGACGCATCGCCGGCCCGCCCTTCCGTTATCCTCGCCACTGGCCTGCCTCACACTCACCCAAAACCCACCATGCCCCACCGCACCCTCACCGCCGTCTTCCTCGTCGCGGCCACGCTCTTCCCCCAAGCCGCCACCGCCAACGAGCCCACCCCCTCCATCCCCGAAGCCCTCGCCAAGCTCCCCGCCGACCTCCGCGACTTGCCCCGCATCGGCCAACACCAACCCCCCGCCGCCGACCCCACCCTCGGCGACCGATTCGACGCAACGCTTACCACCATTAACGGCGTTGTCGAAACCACCCTCTTTTTCGACATTGCCTTTGGAGCCTTCCGCTCTCAAGCCACAGATGAACAGGGCAATCCAAAATTCGAACGAGACCCCGTTCTCGAAGACGTGACTAACGAGTACACCGCCCTGATCGTTGACGCAGAGGGCCTCCCCGAACTCGACGAAAAAGGGAACCCAAAGACCGTCTCAGTCAAACCCGGCGACAAAGTACAGCCTACTGACGCGGCCGGCATACCTAAGACCAGTCAAGGCGCGCCAATCATCGAAGGTGCCCAACTCAAGTTTCTGGTCGTCTGGCTTGGCCTTGGCGCTATCTTCTTCACCTTCTACCACGGCTGGATTAATGTCCGGGCCTTCCCCCACGCCATCGCCATCGTCCGTGGCAAGTTTTCCAAGTCCGATGACGACGGCGAGATTGTCCCTTTCCAAGCGTTGACCTCAGCACTATCTGCGACCGTCGGTCTTGGCAACATCGCTAGCGTCGCCGTCGCCATGGTCGCTGGTGGACCGGGGGCCCTCTTCTGGATGATGGTCTTAGGGCTATTTGGCATGACCGCTAAGTTCCACGAATCCACCCTTGCCCAGCTCTACCGCAAACGCAACCCCGACGGCACTATCTCTGGCGGCCCTATGTACTTCATCTCAGGAGGACTCGCCGACAGAGGCCCCTTCCTCGCCGGACTCGGCAAAGTCCTCGCCGTGGTCTTCGCAATATTTCTGATGGCCGCAGCCCTCGGCGGTGGCAATATGTTTCAGTCCAATCAGGCCTTCGAGGGATTCTTCTCCCAGTTCATTCAGCCCAATATCGCACCCGCTGAAGTTGAGAGCGTCAAATACGCCACCAGCATCGGCTTCGGCATCGTCATGGCCGTCATCGTCGGCGTCGTCGTCATCGGCGGCATCACCCGCATCGGCAAAGCCACATCCTTCCTCGTCCCCATCATGGCTGTGGTCTATGTCGCCGCCTGCCTCGCCATCATTCTTCTCAACATCAACGAACTCCCTGACCTTCTGGGCAAAGTGTTCACCGAAGCCTTCGCGCTCGATTCGGCGGCTGGCGGACTTCTCGGCGTTCTCATTATCGGCTTCACCCGCGCTGCGTTCTCCTCCGAATCCGGCATCGGCTCCTCCGCCGTCGCCCACGCCGCCGCCAAAACGAATGAGCCCGTTCGCGAGGGCTTCGTCGCCTCACTCGAACCCTTCATCGACACGATCATCATCTGCTTCATGACCGCAATGGTCGTCCTCATCACCGGCGTCTACCAACGCGAAGGCCTCGCCGGTGCCGCGGTAACCCTCGAAGCCTTCCAGACCGCCTCCGTCTTCGGTGGACTCTTCCCTTACATCCTCTCCATCTCCATCATCCTCTTCGCCTTTTCCACCATGATCGCCTGGTGCTACTACGGCGAACGCGCTTGGGGCTACCTCTTCGGCATCAAGACCGTCATCGTCTTCCGGCTCGCCTTCGTCGCCTGCATCTTTGTTGGAGCCGTTGCCAGCCTCAAAACCGTGATCGGTACAGCCGACCTCATGCTCCTCTCCTGCGCCCTACCCAACATCCTCGGCGGCATCATCCTCGCCCCCAAGGTCAAGAAACAGCTCCAGTCCTATTGGTCACGCTACAAATCCGGCGAGATGCACACCCCCTCAGGTTCTTAGCCGCGATGCGACGCGTCGCCGGTCTCCCACCAAACGCTTCCGTGTTGACACCCCACCCCCGTCAACCGATAAGCCCCTTGTGACCCAACCCGCCAACGACAAACCCTCCCCCCTCCTCGCCGTCCGAGCCCTCCTCGGCGGCACCCTCATGGGACTCGCCAACCTCGTCCCGGGCATCTCCGGCGGCACCATGCTCCTCGCCGCCGGCATCTACACCCACTTCATCAACGCCATCGGCGAGCTCACCACCCTCAAGTTCCGAAAAGCCTCCCTCCTCGTGCTCGGCTGCGTCGTCGCCGCCGCTTTCGCCGCAATCGTCCTGCTCGCCGAGCCCGTCAAAGACCTGGTCATCCACCACCGCTGGGTCATGTACTCCCTGTTTATCGGCCTCACCCTCGGCGGCGTCCCTGTCGTCTGGCGACTCATCGGCAAGCCCACCAAACCCATGTGGGTCGCCACCGCCCTGGGCTTCCTCGGCATGACCGCCCTCGCCGTCGCCCAGATGCTCGGCACAGGCGACGCCGCCAACGAAGGCTTCCTCTTCATGCTCTTGGCGGGTTTGGCGGGAGCAGCTGCGATGATCCTTCCGGGGGTCTCCGGCGGCTATCTCCTGCTAGTCCTCGGCGTCTACGTTCCCATCCTCGCCGCCATCGCCTCCTTTAAAGACGCCCTCAAAGCCACCGACACCGACGTCATCCTCAGCATCGGCACCGGCGTCATCCTCCCGGTTGGCCTCGGCGTCATCCTCGGCATCGCCCTGGTCTCCAACGCCCTCAAGCTCCTGCTCGCCAAGTTCCCCAAGCCCACCCTCGGCGTCCTCCTCGGCCTCCTCCTCGGGGCCGTCGTCGGGCTCTACCCCTTCCAGCAAGGCGTCGCCCCCACCCCCGGTCAGACCTTCAAAGCCCAGACCGTCGCCCTCGACGCCGACCAGAACCTCATCCTTCAAGAGACCGGCAAACCCATCGACCCCGAGGACTACCCCACCGCCACCTTCACCCCCACCGCCACCCAGGTCGCCGCCAGCCTCGGCCTCATCCTCGCCGGCTTCCTCCTCACCCTCGGCATCGACTCCATCGGCAAAGACCGCAAAGCCAAACGCTGAGCCAAAACAAACGACCCCTACTCGAATAGCTGCGGGCACACCTGCCCGCAGCCGCGTTGCCGTAGACTCTCGCGAGTCTTTTTCTAACCCCTATTCCCTAACCCCTAGCGCCTCTCCTATGAACATCCTCGTCACCGGCGGTGCCGGCTACATCGGGTCTCACGCCGTCCGTCGCCTCCTCGACGGCGGCCACACCGTCATCGTCCTCGACAACCTCGCCGTCGGGCATCGCCAGGCCGTCATCAACGCCGGCAAGCACTCGGACCACGCCGCCGACGTCCCGCTCCTCAAGCTCGACCTCCGCGACACCGACGCCATCACCGACGCGCTCAAGACCCACCAGATCGAAGCCGTGATGAACTTCGCCGCCCTCGCCCAGGTCGGCGAGTCCGTCGAGCAGCCCCTGCTCTACTACGCCAACAACACCGCCGGCGTCATCTCCCTCCTCACCGCCATGGACGCCGCCGGCGTCACCAAGCTCGTCCACTC
>JBCCOW010000086.1:0-13560 GCA_039025195.1 Planctomycetota bacterium | reverse complement strand
CCCCCCCCCCCCCCCCCCCCCCCCCCCCCCCCCCCCCCCCCCCCCCCCGCCGCGCCCCGCGGCCCCGGGACAGTGACCCGGGGCTAAATCGAGGCGGCCACCGCGATAAGGGTTGGTGGGAATCGTTTGGGGCTGGGGTGCGTCCTACACTCCAGACACGGGAGTTGCCTGCATGAGCCACTTGCAAAACACGCTGGTTTGGGTCCTCGGGTTGATGATAGGGATGGGGTATGCAGGGGGGCTGCAAGCGGACACGACGGATGGGGCTCAGCGGGTCTTGATGGATTCGCGGGACGTGGTGAAGGCGTCGATGGTGCTGGACCGGACGCGGGTGTTGCCGGGGGGGGATGTGGTGGCGGCGGTGGTGCTGGATCATGCGGCGGGTTGGCATAGCCAGAGCTACCGGGCGTCGGACAGCGCAGCCCTGCGGGAGGTGGTGCGTTTCTCGGTGGTGACCACGGCGGTGGAGGCGGGGGCGTCAACGTCGGGCGATGTGGTGGTGCATGCGGGGTACGTGCAGTGGCCGGCGGTGAAGCAGGTGGCGTTCCAGACGCGGAAGGGGCCGGTGGATTTTGGGGTGTTGGCGGGGCGGTCGGTGATTTATGTGCCGGTGACGGTGGGGGAGGACGCGGAAGCGGGGGTGAAGACGGTGGGGGTGTCGGTGCGGTTCCAGGCGTGTGACGATCGGCAGTGCCTGCGGGCGGCGACGGTGGAACTGACCGCGGAGGTGGAGGTGGTGGGGTTGGGGGATGAAGCGGCAGCGATGGGAGCCGCGCAGAATCCTTCGGCTTCTGCGGGCTTTGGGGGTGGCTTGTTTGAGAAGTTTGACGCGACGGTTTGGCCGGATATTCATGCGGGGCGGGAGCGGTTGGCGGTGGTGGGTTTTGATCTGTTTGGGTGGTCGTTCGCGATCGATCCGAACGGGCTCGGTTTGGTGGCGTTGTTGGGGGTGGCGGCGTTTGGGGGTTTTTTGTTGAACCTGACGCCGTGCGTGTTGCCGGTGATCCCGATCAAGATCATGAGCCTGAGCAAGTCGGCGGAGGCGTCGGGGGGCGGGCGTGGAAAGACGTTGTTGTTGGGGTTGGCGACGGGGGTGGGGGTGGTGGGGTTCTGGATGGCGATCGGGGGGGCGATCGCGTTTGTGGCGGGGTTCGATGCGATCAATGAGCTGTTCCAGTACCCGGCGTTCACGGTGGGGGTCGGCGTGGTGATCGCGGTGATGGCGGTGGGGATGTGCGGGCTGTTTGCGGTTCGGCTGCCGCAGGGGGTGTACCGGGTGAGCCCGAAGCAGGAGACGGTGTTGGGCAGCGGGTTGATGGGGGTGATGGCGGCGGTGCTGTCGACGCCTTGCACAGCCCCATTCATGGGGGCGGCGGCGGCGTGGGCGGCGCTGCAGGCTCCGGGGGTGACGCTGGCGACGTTCGCGGCGATCGGGTGCGGGATGGCGTCGCCTTATGTGGTGCTGGCGGCGTTCCCGGGGGTGGCGAAGAAGCTGCCGAGGACGGGGCCGGCGAGCGAGGTGCTGAAGCAGGTGATGGGGCTGTTGATGCTGGCGGCGGCGGCGTATTTTGTGGGGGTGGGTCTGGTGGGGGTGCTGAAGGAGGAGGGGCAGCCGGCGGGGTTGTGGTACTGGTGGCCGGTGGCAGGGTTTGTGGCGGCGGCGGGGGTGTGGACGGCGGTGGGGGTGTGGCGGGTGGTGGGGGTAGTTGGGCGGGGGGGCCGTCCCGCTGAAGCTGGACGGCCTGCGGCGGGGTTGGGGCGTCGGGTGGTTCTGAAGGGGTTGGCGTTGGGGCTGGGGTTAGGGGTGGTGGGGCTGTCGGCGGCGGGGGCGCTGCGGTTGACGGACAAGGGGCCGATCGATTGGGTGTATTACACACCTGAGCGCCTGGAGCAGGCGAGGTCTGGAAGCGGCCCGGTATTGGTGGAGTTCACCGCGGAGTGGTGCATCAACTGCAAGGCATTGGAGCAGGCGGTGCTGTTCCACCCGCGGGTGGTGGAGGCGCTGAAGCGTACGGGGGCGGTGCCGATGAAGGTGGACCTGACGGGTGCGGAGACGGAGGGCGCGGGGGCGGCGCTGCTCACGGAAGTGGGTCGGCGGACGATCCCGCTGCTGGTGATCTACGACGCGGCGGGGCAGGAGGTGTTCAAGGGGGACTTCTACACGGTGGAGCAGGTGGTGGCGGCTTTGGAGGGCAGAGCAGCGGAGTGAGGATGGGGTAGGGTGTGGGGATGGACATCCGGACGCGTTTATCGGAGCTGGGGATCGAGCTGCCCGCGGTGGTGGAGCCATTGGGTGGGTACGTGCCGGCGGTGGTGGCGGGGGATACGGTGGTGGTGAGCGGGCAGCTGCCGATGCGGGATGGGGAGTTGGTGGCGGTGGGCCGGGTGGGCGAGGCGGTGGCGCTGGAGGCGGCGCAGGCGGCGGCAAGGGTGGCGGTGATCAATGGGCTGGCGGCGGCGGATTGGGCGCTGCGGGGCGATGAAAGGGGGGTGGTTGGTGTGGTGCGGGTGGGGGTGTTTGTGGCGTCGGGGGAGGGGTTTGTGGAGCAGCACCGGGTGGCGGACGGGGCGAGCGGGCTGCTGGCGGAGCTGAACGCGGACAAAGCGTTTCGGCATGCGCGGGCGGCGGTGGGGGTGAGCCGGCTGCCGTTGGATGCGGCGGTGGAGGTGGAGCTGCTGCTGCGGTTGGGTTGATCGCCGGGGCGGGGTGGTGGGTGGGGTGGGGGGTTGCCCTTGACGGATGAGGGGGGCAGGGGGACACTGTGGGTCTGGATTAGTCCGTTTTTTGGCCTGTTGATAGGAAGCTTTCATGGCACGTTCTCGAAGCGGTGGCGGTGGTTTGGCGGTGGCGTTGGTGATCTTCGGGGCGGGGTTTGTGATCACGCTGGTGCTGTCGATCCTGTTCTACACGCAGATCGGTGCGGCGGAGCAGGCCCAGGAGCAGGCGGAGCGGGAGCTGGCTCGGTATGCGAGCTCGGCCGACGGGAACAACCCGGTGGTGCAGGAGCTGCTGGGGCAGCCGGGCACGGTGGTGTCGGGGCTGTTGACACGGATCACCGAGCTGGGCAACGACATGACGGTGTTGCGTTCGGACCTGACCAGCGTGCAGGAGCAGTCGCGTCAGAAGGATCAGCAGATGGCGACGCTCAACACGCAGCTGGCCGAGGCGGTGCAGGCGAAGGAGCGGGCGGAGTCGGCCCAGGCGGCGGCGGAGTCGGCCTTCAACACGAACCTTGCCCGGGTGAACCAGGAAGCGGAGCAGGCCAAGACGAACGCTCAGGAGGTGACCCAGAGATCGACCGCACAGACCACTACGATCCGAAACCAGTACACCTCGAACACCGACGGCTGGGCCGAGGCGGCGGCGACCGCCAAGTCTTCGGTTGAGCAGATGCAGCTGCGTCTAAACCAGGCGACTCAGGAGAACGAACGGCTGGAGGCAGAGCTGTCGGAGCTGCGTCGTCAGGTTCGGGTGGACGCGGTGAAGCCGGACGCCGAGGTGACGAGCGTGGTGCGTGATGGCGAGGCGGTGTACCTGAGCATCGGCCGGACCGAGGGCGTGGTGAACGGGTTGACGTTCGAGGTGTTCGCCCCCGACGAGGTGGTGACGCTGCCGAACGACACCCAGCGGGTCAATCAGCAGGAGGTCCGCGGCAAGGCGACGGTCCAGGTGTACTCCGTGCAGGACAACACGTCGCTGGCACGGGTGGTTCGGCGTGAGAAGAACCAGACCATCCAGCCGGACGACCAGGCGGTTAACTTGGTTTTCTCGCCCTCGACGACGCTGAGCTTCCAGGTCTACGGCGAGTTCGACCTGGGCGACGGCGGGCTCGGCAGCGACATCGCTCAGATCCGTTCGTTGATCGAGCAGTCGGGCGGCCGTGTCATGCCACCGCTTGACGATGTGGAACCCGAAGATATCCGGCTGCCGCCGGACCTGGATTATCTGGTGCTAGGTGCCCGCCCGGAGTTTGTCGAAGAGCTCGATCAGGACGTGATCGATGATGAACAGCTGCTGGCGTACAACGAGCGCAAGAAGGCGTTCGAGACGTACGGGGCGCTGCTGCGTCAGGCCGAGCGGATGGGTGTGCCGGTGCTGAACCAGAACCGGGTGCTGTTCCTGACCGGTTATTACACGCGGTAGGGTTCTTGGCAGTGACAAGATCACCGGTGGGCGGCCGACACCCACGGTGTCGGCTTGACGCTAAGCGAAGGCCGGGCTTGTCGGAGCGGGTATGGTTTAGCGATGCCCGGCAAGCAACGGCATCCGGTAAGGGTATGGGGGGAGTACCTGGCGGCGCGTGCGCTGGCGTCGGGTCTCACGGCGGTGGACCTCGACCGGACGCTGAAGGTCGCCCCGGCGATCGGTCGGGTGATGCGGCGGCTCGACAAGAAGCACGCGGAGCGGGCGGCGATCAACATCCGGCGGGCGTACCCGGACTGGGATGAGCCCCGGGTGCAGGGGTTGGTGCGGGCGTGCTTCGAGAACCTGGCGAAGTTTGCGGTGGAGGTGGTGCACACGCCGCGGGCGGTGACCCCTGACAACTGGGCGGACCGGTTTGTGTGGGAGGGCCTGGAGGGATCGATCGCTCGGCTGGCGTCGGATCGGCCGGTGCTGATGGTGACCGGGCACATGGGCAACTGGGAACTGCTGGGATACATCCTGGCGGTGCTGGGGTTCGACCTGGACGCATTAGCCCGGCCGCTGGACAACCACAAGCTCAACGACTGGGTGCTGGGGATGCGGGAGCGGCGGGGGCTTCGGATCATCACGAAGTGGGACGCGACGGACCGGATGCTGGGCGTGATGGATCGGGGCGGGGCGCTGGGGTTTGTGGCGGACCAGAGCGCGGGGACGCGGGGGATGTTTGTGCCGTTCATGGGGAAGCTGGCGAGCACCTATAAATCGATCGGGCTGCTGGCGATGCAGCACGAGGCGAGCGTGGTGTGCGGGTACGCGTTCCGCTTGGCCCCCACGGCCGCAGACCCCCGGCCGTTCCGGTACCGCATCGGGGTCGCGGACATCATCGACCCCGACGACTGGGCGGATCGGCGTGACCCGCTGTACTACATCACCGCCCGGTTCAACCGCGCACTGGAGTCGATGGTGCGTAGCCAGCCCGATCAGTACCTGTGGATGCACCGGCGGTGGAAGGCTCGGCCGCGCCACGAGCGTTTCAACAAGCCGGTGCCGAAGGCGCTTCGGCGGAACCTGGAGGAGCTGCCGTGGATGACGGACGAGCTGATGGCGTCGTGCCTGTCGCCGATGGATTGAACCACAGAGGCACAGAGACGCAGAGGAGGGCGGGGGTGTGTTACTCTGTTGGGCTTCCCCGGACGGTTGGGGAGTTTGTGGCAGTGGGTGGGTTTGAGGCTGTGTGTGATGCAAGAAGCGATCGACAAAGCGGGGGCGTTGGTGGAGGCGGGGCGGTATATCCGGCGGTTCACGGGCAAGCGGGTGGTGGTGAAGGTGGGCGGGTCGATCATGGACCAGCCGGCGGCGCTGCGGGGGCTGGTGGAGGACGTGTGCTTCATGCACGCGGTGGGGATCCATGCCGTGGTGGTGCACGGGGGCGGCAAGGCGATCAGCGCCGCGATGGCGGACAACGGGCTGGAGGCGCAGTTCGTGCAGGGCCGGCGGTACACGGACGAGCGGACGCTGGCGATCGCGGAGCACGTGCTGATCAACCAGATCAACGCGGAGATCATCGGGTACGTGCGCGACGCGTCACAGCGGGCGATGGGGCTGCACTCGCTGTCGAGCTGCGCGGTGTTTGGCGAGCGGTTGTTCCTGGCCGGGGAGGGCGCGCGGAAGGTCGACATCGGGCTGGTCGGTCAGGTCACCAACGTGAACGCGGAGCTGATCGGGGCGTTGTGTGAGGCGGGGACGATCCCGGTGATCGCGCCGATCGCGCGGGACGCGGCGGGCGGCAAGCTGAACATCAACGCGGACTCGGTGGCGGGTCACGTGGCGGCGGCGCTGCAGGCCGAGAAATTAGTCTTGGTCTCGGACACGCACGGCATCCGCAAGTCGGAGCGGGCCGAAGACTTGGCCAAGCACCTGGACCGGGCGGAGGTCAACGCGCTGATCGACAGCGGGATCATCTCGGCAGGGATGCTGCCGAAGGTCGAGGCGAGCTTCACCGCGTTGGACGCCGGCGTGCGGAAGGCCCACATCATCGACGGGCGGATTCCGCACGCGCTGCTGCTGGAGGTCTACACCGACGAAGGCATTGGTACCGAGCTTGTGGAATAGCCCGATGAAGCACTTCCTGACGATTGCGGAGCACGACACGGCGACGCTGGAGCGGATGCTGGAAACGGCGCGTCGGCTGCGGGCGGACCTGTGGGCGGCGCGGGATAGCGGTGGGGGCGGGAAGGCGATGGGTGGGGTGCACGGCGACCCGTTGTCGGGGCGGGCGTTGGGGATGCTGTTCGAGAAGCCGTCGCTGCGGACGCGGGTGAGCTTCGAGCAGGGCATGAACCAGCTCGGCGGGCACGCGGTCGTTCTCGGGCAGTCCGAGGTCGGGCTTGGCAAGCGGGAGTCGGTCGCGGATGTCGCGCGGGTGCTCGGCGGGATGGTCGAGGGGATCGCGGCGCGGGTGTTCGATCACACGCACCTGGAAGAGCTGGCCGAGCACGCGGGGGTGCCGGTGATCAACATGCTCAGCGACCTGGCGCACCCGGCCCAGGCGTTGGCGGATGTACTCACGCTGATCGACGCCTTCGGCGAAGACTTGAGCGGCCGGAAGATCGTGTTTGTCGGGGACGGGAACAACGTGGCCCGGAGCCTGGCAGCGCTGTGCGGGAAGTTGGGGCTGGGGTTCACGATGGCGGGCCCGGACGGGTATCGGCTGCCGGAGGATTTTGCGCAGTCGCTCCCGGAGGGGATGGACTTCTCGCAGACCGCCGACCCGGTCGCGGCGGTGGCGGACGCCGACGCGGTCTACGCCGACACGTTCGTGTCGATGGGCCAGGAGGACGAGAAGCAGCAACGGCTGGAGACGTTCGCCGACTACCAGATCAACGATGGGCTGCTGTCGCACGCTCCGGGCCACGCGGTGGTGCTGCACTGCCTGCCCGCGTACCGGGGCATCGAGATCACCGACGCGGTGATGGACGGGCCGAGGAGCCGGGTGTTCCCGCAGGCGCATAATCGGCTGCACGCGCAGAAGGGGATGCTGGTCGAGCTGATGGGGTGAGTGGGTGCGTGGGATAGGCGGGGGTGGGTGGGGATGAGCGGGGTCTGGCGGTCGGCGGCGAGTCTTGGCATAGTGAGGGCATGAACAGGAACAACCGGGTGATCGTCGGCGTGTTGACGCTGGGGTTGGTGTTGAGTGGGTTGCTGGTGAGTGGCATCGCGTATGCGGAGGCGCCACAGACGCAGCCGGCGGAGCGGGCGACGCTTGAGGAGCTGACGGAGCGGGTGAGGGCGGGCGACGCGTCGGCGATGGTTGAGCTGGGGGATCGCTACGAGGAGGCGGACGGGGTCGAGGAGAACGCCGAGGCGGCGCTGGGCTGGTATCGGCGGGCGGCAGACACAGGCGATGCGGTGGGGCTGCGGCGGGTGGCGTGGAGCTATTCGACGGGCCGGGGCGTGGAGCAGGACAGGGCGGAGGCGGCGGTGTGGTACCGGCGAGCGGCGGAGGCGGGTGACGCGACGTCGAGCTACAGGCTCGGGCTGATTTACTCGGATGGTCGTGGCGTTGAAGAGGACGACGCCGAGGCGGTGGCCTGGTACCAACGGGCGGTGGACGCGGGCTACATGGAAGCGTTCTGCAACCTCGGGGTGATGTACGAGCGGGGCGAAGGGGTCGAGCGTGATATGGACCGCGCCAAAGCCCTTTACCTGCAGGGGGCCGAGCTGGGCGACCGCGTGGCGATGTTCAACTTGGGGGTGAACTACCGGGACGGCAACGGGCTGGATCAAGACGACGCCGATGCACGCCGGTGGTTCGAGCGGTCGGCGGAGGCGGGTTACGGCCCGGCGATGAGTGACCTCGGGCTGCTGTACGAGAACGGCCGGGGCGTGGAGGAGGACCTGGCTGAGGCGGTCCGTTGGTACCGCGCCGCGTCGGACGCGGGGGACCGGCACGGCACACGGTTCCTGGCCAACTGCTACCGCTGGGGGGCCGGCGTGGAACAGGACCTCGTCGAGGCGCTTCGGCTCTACCGGCTCGGCGTGGAGCAGGGCGATCCCGCGTCGATGTTCCGGGTCGGCGTCGCGTACGACTTCGGGTCGGGGGTGGAGGAGGACGACACGGAGGCGGTGGCGTGGTATCGCCGTGCGGCGGAGGCAGGGCACGCGGGGGCGATGCGGTATCTGGCGATCTGCCTGAAGGACGGTGATGGCGTGGCGGTGGACTTGGTCGAGGCGGTGCGGTGGTACCGGGCGTCGGCGGAGGCGGGCGACCGTAACGCGATGTACGACCTGGGCGACCTGTATTACTTCGGGCAGGGCGTGCCGCAAGACTTCGCTGAGGCGATGGCGTGGTTTCTCCGTGCGGCGGACGCGGGCCACGGTCGGGCGATGCGCGACGTGGGTTATCTCTATCAATACGGCGAAGGGGTGGAGCCCGATGGTGCCCAGGCGTATCAGTGGTACGTGCGTGCCGTCGAAGCGGGGTATGTCGCGGCGATGGTGGATGTGGGCGAGTGCTACAGGGACGGCATCGGCGTGGAGCCCGACGCGGCGGAGGGGCTGGCGTGGATGCGTCGGGCGGCGGAGGAGGGCGTGGCGTCGGGCATGTTTCAAGCGGGGTGGATGCTGGAGAATGGCCAGGGCGCGGATCAGGACTTTGTCGAGGCGGTGCGCTGGTACCGGCAGGCGGCGGACGAGGGGCACCGCGCGGCGATGAACAACCTCGGGGTGATGTACGAGCAGGGCACGGGCGTGGGGCAGGACCACGCCGAGGCGTTGCGCTGGTACCGCAAGTCGGCGGAGGCGGGCAACGGATTGGCGATGAACAACCTGGGGATGATGTACGACTTCGGGCGGGGGGTGCCGGAGGACGACGCGGAGGCGGTGGCCTGGTACCGCCGGGCGGCGGACGCCGGGGATGTCGACGGGATGCACAGCCTCGCGGTCATGCTCGACGACGGCCACGGCGTTCTGGAAGACGACGCGCAGGCCATCGCCTGGTACCGCCGGGCTGCGGAAGCGGGCAACAGCGACTCGATGTTCAACCTCGGGTACATCTACATGAACGGCGACGGCGTCCCCGTCGATCTGCAGCAAGGCCTGGACTGGTACCGCCAGGCGGCCGGGTTGGAGGATGCGGATGCGATGGTGAACCTGGGCGTGGCCTACGAGCACGGCAACGGGGTGCTGGAGCTGCCGGGGGTCGCGGCCCACTGGTACCGTCGCGCGACGGAGCTGGGCAGTGGTCGGGGGGCGGCGAACCTGGGCTCGCTGCACGAGCGGGGCGTGGGCGTCGATCAGGATGTCGATGAGGCGCTTCGGCTCTACCGGCTGGGGGCCGAGCGTGAAGACGGTTGGGCGATGTACCTGTTGGGACGCTGTTACGAGGAGGGGACGGGCGTCGCGGCCGATCAGGATGAGGCGGTGCGTTGGTACCGGCGTTCGGCAGAGACGGGGGAACAGGACGCGATCGATCGCTTGCGGGCGTTGGGCGAGGGCGGCGTGCGTTGATGGGCGGGTCGAGGAGCCAGGTGTTCCCGCAGGCCCACAACCGGCTGCACGCGTAAAAAGGCATGCTGGTTGAGCTTTTGAGTTGAGGGTTTTTGGCTTATTGTTGGTTCATGGAGAAAGTGAGCCGAGAGCGGTATGTCTGGGCGTGGCTCTGGGTCCTTGCGGTTTGGCCGGTACTGGCTTGGGGTGAGGCGGGTCCGCAGGCGTCTCCGGCACGGGTTGAGGCGTCGGATCGTGTAGCTGTAGAAGAGCTTCGTCGGTTGGCGGAGAAGGGTGATGCCGTGGCGATGATCGGGCTGGGTGATCGCTACATGGACGGTGCGGGTGCTAGGGAAGATGCGTCGGAGGCGGTGCGGTGGTATCGCAGGGCTGCGGAGGCGGGTGAGGTATCGGGTCTGATCCGGCTGGCGTGGTGCTACCGGGAGGCCCGTGGAGTTATTCGGGATGATGCCGAGGCTTTGAAGTGGAGCCGGGCAGCGGCGGATCGGGGCAGCGGTCTTGGGGCGTTGTGGGTGGCGATGGCATACAGGCATGGCTTGGGGGTGGCGGCGGACGCGGCCCAAGCGGTGGCGTGGTACGGGCGAGCGGCCATGATGGGCGAGATCGTGGCATACCACGATTTGGGCGTCATGTACGAGCAGGGCGAGGGGGTGGAGCAAGACCTGAAAGAGGCTCTGGCGTTGTATCGTCAGGGGGCAGAGCGGGGGGACGTAGTGGCTATGTACCGGCTGGGGATGGGTCTGGTGCAGGGCACGGATGAGGACGAGGACTTGCAAGAGGGGTTGGCGTGGTTGATGCGTTCGGCGGAGGCGGGGCATGCGCCGGCGTGGAATGAGTTGGGGGTGGTCTTGCTGGAGTCTGCGGATCAAGCGTTGGTCGAGCCCGGCGAGCAAGACCGGCGGCAGGCGTTACGCGTCGAGGCGTTTGCGTTTTTTGAGCAAGCCGCGTTGGCCGGTGAGGTGTTTGCGATGCGGAACGTTGGGATTTGCTACATGCGGGGCTGGGGTGTCGAGAAAGACCCGGCGGCGGCGACGGCGTGGTACCGACTGGCGGGTGAGCGTGGGGATGTCCCCGCGATGTTTGATCTGGCCTGCGCGTATCACTATGGCAATGGGGTCGACCAGGACTTTGCGACGGCTCGGGTATGGTTTGAGCGTGCGGCCGATGGGGGCTCAGCTCAGGCGATGTGCAACCTTGGGGTGTATCTGGCGAACGGCCACGGGACGCGTCAGGACTGGCGGGAGGCCCGGGTTTGGTATGTCAAAGCCGCATTGGCCGGGAACGCTCAGGCGATGTTCAATCTGGGTGAGATGTATCACTACGGATACGGTGGCACGCGTTCTCGGCGGGCGGCGGAGCTTTGGTATAAGCGGTCGGCGGCGGAGGGTTTCGTCGCAGCGATGTTGAACCTTGGGCTGATGCATGCTTCGGGTGAATTCGGGGATCCCGATTTCGGGCAGGCGGTCGAGTGGTACAAGAATGCTTCGGCGGGGGGTGAAGCGACAGCCATGCGGCTTCTCGCACAACTGGCCAGCCTCGGTTTGCATGAGGCGGGCGGGAAAGAGGGGGCTCTGGCCTGGTACCGGCGTGGGGCAGAGGCGGGCGATGCGGAGTCGATGTACAGGCTGGCGGAGCGGTACCTCTCGGGAGAGGGGCGTGAAGATTGGCCGGAGGCGGCGGGTGTTGCGGGCGGCGAGGTGTTGGCGGGGCAGTGGTTCAGGAAGTCGGGTGACGCGGGGTATGGTCCTGCGATGACGATGATGGGGATGAGGCTGCAGAAGGCGGAGCCAGAGGCGGCGGCGGAGTGGTTTGGTCGGGCATTGGTGGCGGGGGAAACAGTGGCGATGGGGCCTCTGGGGCTGATGTATCTAAAGGGTGAGGGGGTCGAACAGGACGATCGGCGGGCGTTGGACCTGTTCCGGCGTGGAGCAGAGGCGGGCGTGGGGGATGCGATGTCGCATCTGGGCGAGGCTTATCTGGAGGGGCGATTGGGGCTTGTGCAGGATGCGGTGCGTGGGGCAGGGCTGCTGAGTCGTTCGGCCGAGGCGGGCAGCATGCACGGCATGCTGTGTTTCGCACGGGTGCTGCTCGATGGGCGGGGGGTCGAACGTGACCCGGCTGCGGCGGTGGATTGGCTGCGGCAGTCGGCGGAACGTGGTTACGTCCCGGCGATGGTCCGCCTTGCGGACTGCTGCTACGACGGAGTCGGCACGGCGTCGGACGCGCGGCTGGCTTATGCCTGGGCAATGCGGGCGGCGCCGCTGGATGAGACGGGTGAGGCGGCTCGGCTGCTGGGCGTGATGTTCGAGAACGGCAGTGTGGGGCAGATCGACTACACCCGGGCGGCGCAGTGGTACAGGGAGGCGGCGCAGGCGGGTGATCGGTATGGCATGTTCCGCTGGGCGTATGTCTTGAACATGGGACAGGGCGTGCGGCGTGATCCGGTGGCTTCCGTGCCGTGGTTCCAGGCCGCAGCGGAAGCGGGCAGCGATGAGGCGATGTATCAGCTGGGGTGGAAGCGGGAACATGGCGAGGGTGTCGATCAAGACTTCCGCAAGGCAATGCTGTGGTACGAGTGTGCGGCCGCGTCGGGGCACGGCATGGCGATGAACAACATCGGATCGATGTATCAAGGTGGGCGTGGGGTGGAGGTTTCGTTGAAGACCGCGGCGGTCTGGTACGGTCATGCGGTCGAACAAGAGGTGGGGCTTGCAACAGTGAATCTTGGGCTTTTGCGCATCCAAGGCCGAGGGGTGGAGCGGGATACCGGTGCGGCGGTCAGGCTGTTTCGTCAAGGGGTGATCTGGGACGAGCCGTTGGCGATGTACTTCTTGGGGGTCTGCTACGAGCGGGGGATTGGCGTTGAGGTGAACAAGAAGATGGCAGTGAACTGGTATCAAACCTCGGCGGGGTTGGGTTGTGCTGAGGCGATCAAGCGGCTGAAGGCTTTGGGGGTGCGTGATGGTACGGGTCGTGATGGTACGGGTGTAGGGCGTTGAGCTTTAAGGTGGCCAAGGGGGTGCGGTACGGACGAGGATGCCGCGGTGGGCATAACATGGGTGGATGGCAGATGGGCCGGGACAGACGGTGTTGCTGGTGTGCACGGGCAATACGTGCCGGAGCCCGATGGCGGAGGGGATCGCGCGGCAGGTCTTGGCGGAGATGCGGGGGGTGTCGGTGGAGGCGTTAGAAGAGGATGGGGTGCGGGTGGCGTCGGCGGGGGTGTCGGCGATGGATGGGAGTGCGGCGAGTGAGCAGGCGGTGGAGGTGATGGCGGAGCGGGGGGTGGACCTGAGCGGGCACGCGTCGCGGGGGTTGACGGTGGAGATGGTGCGGGGGGCGGATGTGGTGTACACGATGACGGGGGCGCACCGGGCGATGGTGCTGCGGATGCTCGAGGGGGAGCGGGACTATGCGGAGCTGCAGGGGAGGGTGAGCCGGCTGCTGCCGGACGAGGATGTGGCGGACCCGATCGGGGGGCCGAGGGCGGAGTATGCGGCGACGGCGGATCAGATCGAGCGGGGACTGCGGGTGCGGTTGCGGCAGTGGGAGCGGGCTTCTCGGAGCAGTTAGCTGCTAGCGGTTAGAGCCTAGGGCGGGGAGGCTTGAGTCGTTGATCTTGTGGTGGGGTTGTGGCGGGGCGGGCGCGACCGACGGTCGCGGCTTTATGGGGTGGGGGTGGGGCGTTATGGTGTGGAGCTCATGCTGGAGACGAACGATCGGGTTGATGTGGCGGGGGTGGATTGGGCGGGGGTGTTGGGGTGGGTGCGGGTGTTGCGGGGTTGGCGGATGGCGTGGGGGCCGGCGAAGCTGGGGGTGGCGTTGTTGGGGTTGGTGCTGGTTTATGGGGGCGGGGTGTGGATGGATGCGGGGGCGGTGGGGCGGGGGGTGGGGCCGTGGGGGGGGGG
>JBCCOW010000085.1:0-14105 GCA_039025195.1 Planctomycetota bacterium | reverse complement strand
GGGGGGTGGAGGCGGGCGGGCGGAGCTGGTGGGGGTTGTTGCGGGCGGCGTTTTGGGCGGCCCGATCGATCTGCTGAGCCTGCTGGGCCTTGAACTGCTGGTAGGCGACGGCCTGCTGCTTGCCGGAGCTGCTGAGGCCCCAGGCCCCGTTGTAGAGCGGTGAACACCCGGGCAGGCCGAGCCCGAGAAGGACGCAGGGGAGTGTCAGGCCGGCAAGGATTTTTAAAAGGCTTGGCATAGTAGTGGTCCCGCCCATAAGCTGTGCGTCTGGGTTATCGGGAGAAGGGGGACCCCTGCCTGAGCGATAAGGAGCGGACGGCGTTATCGGACAGCCCTCGGCCCCTCGATCTCTCTGTCTCCCGGAGCCCCGAGATGAGCCCGCCTGCTACCTAGCCCCACGCCACCCCCGCCTGACCTACCTCGATTCCCCCTGCTGCCCCGCTGACCGACTCACACCCGGACCCGACTCATGACCGACCCTGTTGCTGCTCTGTCCGCCCTCCTCGCTGTGGGCATGTTTGAGGAATGGCGGGTGCCGTTGACGGTCGCCTACGTCGTGCTGCTGCTGCTGATCGGCATCTACGGGCTGCACCGCTACTGGCTGGTCGCGACGTTCAAGAAGCACCGCAAGGACGTGCCCCGGCCCAAGTCGCGGTTCGACGAGCTGCCGTTGGTCACGGTGCAGATCCCGATGTTCAACGAGGGCATGGTCGCTCGGCGGATCATCGACGCGGCCTGCGAGCTGGACTACCCCCTCGATAAGCTGCAGGTCCAGGTCATCGACGACTCGACCGACGACACGCTTGACGTCTCCCGCGAGGCGGTCGAATACTGGCAGGCCCACGGCGTCTACATCGAGCTGATCCACCGGACCGATCGGACCGGGTTCAAGGCCGGGGCGTTGGCCAACGCGATGCCGAAGGTCAAGGGCGACTACATCGCGATGTTCGACGCCGACTTCGTGCCGCCGCCGAGCTTCCTGCGTCGGACGATCCACCACTTCACCGACCCGGGCATCGGGATGGTGCAGACGCGGTGGGACCACCTCAACCGCAACGACTCGACGCTGACCCGGTCGCAGGCGATCTTTCTTGATGGCCACTTCGTGATCGAACACACCGCCCGGCAGCGGTCGCAGCGGTGGTTCAACTTCTCGGGCACCGGCGGGGTCTGGCGGCTCCAGGCGATCCACGACGCCGGGGGCTGGGAGCACGACACGCTCACCGAAGACATGGACCTGTCCTACCGCGCCCAGCTCGCCGGCTGGCGTTTTGTGCACTTGCCCCGCATCACCTGCCCCGCCGAACTGCCGCCGGAGATGAACGCGTTCAAGAGCCAGCAGCACCGCTGGACCAAGGGCCAGATGCAGACCGCCAAGAAGATCCTGCCCGCGGTGCTCCGCTCGGCCGCGCCGCTGAAGGTCAAGATCGAGGCTTTCTTCCACCTCACCAGCCCGCTGGTGTACCTCTACATCAACCTGTTCGTGCTTCTGTTCTATCCCGCGATCGCGGCGAACGTGAAGGGCGCGGGCAGCTGGGCGGGCGTCGTCTTCGGGCTCTCAATGTTTGGGATGGGCGCGATGTCCGCGTCGGTCTTCTACCTGTTCTCGCAGCGTCTGCTCAAGCGCGGCTTCTGGGTCACGCTGCTGCAGATCCCGATGATGATGTCGGTCGGCATCGGCATCGCGCTCTCCAACGCGATCGCCTGCCTCGAAGCCCTCTTCGGGCATCAGTCCGACTTCGTCCGCACGCCGAAGTACAACGTCAACAGCACGCCGCGGCCCAGCAAGTCCAGCACCGAGCCCAAGACCACCATGGGCCTCGGCCGCATCGTCCCGATCCCGTCACTCAAGAAGTGGGTCATCGTGCTCGAGCTGCTGATGGGCAGCTATATGGTCTGGTGTGCGATCGCAGCGGCCGGCAACCCGTACACCGTGGTGAGCCTGCCGTTCATCGTGCTCTTCGGCATGGGCTATTTCTACGTAGGGCTCTCCTCGCTGTGGATTCACGTCCGCACCTGGCTCGAGTCCCGCAGCCTCGCGGCCCAGGCGACCTGAGCCCGAGCCGGGCCGCCGCAGACTCGCAATGAGCACGGTGTGGGCTCGCGGTTTTGCGGCAACCCACCGGGGTAGACTGCGTCCGTGAAAACTGTGGCCGACACGCCCATCTCGGTCGAGTCATCACCCGACGGCGGCACGTTGTACAGGTTCCCGACCCGTCCCAAGGGAAAGTTTGCCGGGCTGTTCGCTGTTTTGTTTGGTGCGGTTTTCGCAGGGTTGTTCGGTTTCAGTGCGGTCAGCATCGTTCTCAACGGGATTGGGTCGAGCAACCCCACGTCGTGGACGGGGTGGCTGTTCCCGCTGCTGATGCTCATGTTTCTGAGTGTGTTTGTGCTTTTCGGGTCCGCCAGTGTGCTCAGCGGGCTGACCGCCCTATTCGGCCGGACGAGCGTGCGTGTGACCCGCGACGAACTGATCGCCACCGACCGGGTTCTGATCCTCCGCTACCGCCGACGCCAGCCCCTCGATCCGATCCGTCGCTTCGAGGTCAACGTCGGTACGACCTCCACCAACGGCGGGGCGAAGAAGCCGATGGAAAACTTCGCCTTCCTCATGGCTCAGACCGACGCGTTCGCGCAGGCGGTGGCCGCCAAACGCAAACCCAAGGGCGGTGTCCGCGCTGTGCTCCAGAGCGTCATCGCCTGGGGCTACCCCCGCGACTGGCTCCGTCCCCTCGCCGACGAGCTCGCCCAGCACTGCAACGCCGAGTCCCACCGGTCACTGGTGATCGACGACGAGGGCAGTGCGCCCGTCGGCGTCATCGAGACCGTCGGCTCCGACGACCCCGACGCCGATGAAGCGGGCCGGCCCTACGTCCCCGAAAGACCACCCAACGCCACCGCCGACGTCACCGAACTCCACCCCGGTCTCAGCATCACCCTCCCTGCACGCGGTATCCGCAGGGCCGGCAAGGGCACCCTGGGTTTCGCCTTCATCTGGCTCAGCTTTACGGCGATCTTCACCGTATCCGACGGGCCCTTGTACAGCTCGAACCCCGGTGTCTGGCCCGCCCTCGGGATCACCGGCCTGTTTGCCGCGTTATGGGCGGTCGGCCTCGGCGTGTTCATCTCTGCCCTCAACGCTGGCAAACGCCGAGGCGTCATCGACGTCATCGGCGACACCCTCCTCGTCACCAAGCAATCCCTCTTCAAGCCCACGCAGTTTGAGTGGACCGCCGACCAGCTCGACGACGTCCGCCTCGGCCCCACCGGCACGGAGATCAACGGCAAGCCCATCAACTGCTTGCTGGTCACCCCCAAGGACGGCAGCCCCGTCAAGCTCTTCGCCGAACGCGAAGACAACGAGATCCGCTGGCTCGCCGCCCTGCTCCGCCGTGAGCTCGCACTCCACCAGCGGTAGACGGGGCCGAGCCACGCGGTAAGCTCGGCCTATGCCGGAGATGGTCGACACGCCGATCCAACGCGAGACCACCGACGACGGCGAGGCGCTCTATCGCCTGCCGCGTCGGCCGCGAGCCCGTCGCATCGGGCTGACAGTTGTGCTGCTGAGCCTGCTGGGCGTGGTCTTCACTGTCGCATTCTCCTTCTTCACCCTGTACTCGCTGGTCAACGCAACAACGCCGGGTGGCACGACGGGCTGGGCGCTCGGCCTGATCACCGTGGTCACCAGCGCCCCCGTCGCCACGACCTCGGCCTTCGTAGGCTACGCCGGGCTCTTGGCCCTCTTCGGGCATACGACGATCCGTGTTGGCCCACGCGACCTGACGGCCACCGATCGTCTCGGTCCGTTCCGCCACCAACGCCCCATTGCGGTCGATCAGGTCCGCCGCTTCATCGTTCTCATCGATGACCCGTCGACGACCGGCAAGCCCGCACCACTCCGCGAACACTTCGCCCTGCTCCACGCCGAGGCCGGCGACCCGAGGCCTGCCCATTCACTGAGCGGTCGGGCCGTGATGGGCTACGGTTTGTTCGGCCGCGGTGTGGTGGCCTGGGGCTACCCCCGTCACGTTCTGCGTCGCCTCGCCGATGAGCTCACGCGTGAGCTTAATAGTGTCGGGTCGCGGGGCCAGCCGATCGGAGTCGTGGAGATCGAAGGCGGCCGAGAGCCAAAGCGGGACGAACGGGGCGAGGCCTACGTCCCCCCGCGCCCCCACAAGGCGACCGCCATCGCGACCCCGCTGAACCCTGGCGTGAGCATCGCTCTGCCCGCGCGTGGCCTGTTCGCCGCTAGTCGAGGCCAGCTCGCCTTCGCCTTGGTCTGGCTGGTGTGCACCACACTGGTCGGTCAGGCTGCGATCCAGTCCACCCCGGGGGCTCGGCCGGGCTTCCTCTCGTACGCCTTTGTGGTCACCGCGTGGGTGATCGGCATCGGTGTCCTGCTGCACGCGATCCATTTCGGACGCCGCCGCGGCGTCATCGATGCCGTCGCCGGCCGCCTCGTGGTCACCCAGCGTTCGATCTTTGGCGCGAGGCAGAACGAATGGCTGGCCGAAGAGATCGCCACGATCGCCATCAACGCCTCCGAGAAACAGGACCAGCAACACAAAGGCGGCCTTCAGGTCCGGCTCGCGTGGGACAAGCCCGTCAAGCTGTTCCCCGAACGCGAGCCCGATGAAGCCCGGTGGCTGGCCGCTCTGCTCCGGCGTGAGCTCGCGCTCGACCAGCCTCTTTCATCCACCGAGCGTCCGTCTGTGTAGCTTAATGGAAAGCGATATGAACACCCCTACTCCATCGACCCCGCCCCCAGGCTCGTCCATCACCCTCACCCGTCGTGACCCGGGCCTCACCGCTCACCTGCCGCCGCGTGGGCTCCACTTCCGGGCCGTGATGTTCGCGGGGATCGTGCTGATTTTTTTAGTCGGCAGCCTCTTGATCGTGGTCGATCTGGTCTCGGGCCTGATCGACGGTTCGCAGACGCTCACCGGATTCTTGTTAGGGCTCGGCGGCGTGGCGGTCATGCTGATCGGCTGCCTCCTGGTCGGGGCGTACGTTGTCATCCTGATCACCGAACGGGCCGAGATCGACCTCATCGATAAGACGCTGCTCATCACCCGGAAGAACCGCTTCCGGCTCAAGCAGTGGGAGTTCACCGCCGACCAGCTCGACTCGGTCGACTCCTCCGCTTACAGCCCTTTACGCAACGACCCGTACATCCATTGTCTTGCCGTCACCCCCCGCGAAGGCAAGACACTCGAGCTGTTTCTGAATCGGCCTATCCCCGACCTTGAATACCTCGCCAAGCTCATCGAGACCCAGCTGGACCTGGAAAGCAACGACTACGACGAAGATGAAGACGAGTCCGACTTCCCCGACGAAGACGACGAGTAAACCGTCCCGATGCCGGAACCTTTCACTATCCCTGACCTGCCGTCCGGCTCAGCCCTCGATCTCACGACGAACGACCAAGGCTTTACCGTCCGTGTCCCCCCTGCCGGTCTCCGCGCTGCCGGGCTCACCCTCGCCATTGCCGCCCTCAGCACGCTCTTCACCCTCGCGCTCGCCATCGCCGGCATCTACTGCGTCTTCATCGACCCCGACATCGACATCCCGCTCGCCCTCTTCCTCGCGGTGACGCCCGTCTTTGCACTCATCGCCCTGAGCACCGGCCTGTACGCCGTCATGGAAGCCACGGAGCGCGGCGTCATCGACCTCGTCGACAACACTCTGGTCATCACCCGTAAGAACCGCTTTGTCACCAAACAGCACGAATTCACCGCCGATCAAGTCCGGATCATCGCCGGCACCTCCGCGTCCCAGAGCCGATACAACACCGACCCGTCTACCGGGAAGCGCACCCGCTCCGGCACACCTTGTATCTCCGTCCGACCCAACACGGGCCGAGCCCGAGAGTTCTTCACGCACCTTTCCAAAGCCGACGCCCGCTACCTCGCCGACTTGTTTCACCAACGGCTTGTTGTTGCACAGCCTTAGCCTGAGAGCGCCCCCACCACCCGCTCCCGCATCGCCCCGAAGGCTTCGTCCCCCATCGCCGGCTCTGACCCCTCTACGCCTAACGCGTCACCCGCTTCCAACGGCACCCAGCTCACGCACCCCGCGAACCCGTCCCGCTCAGCAATTACCCTCGGCGACGCCCACCGATACGCCCGCACCAGTACCGCATACAACGGCCGATCAGGCTTGTAGCTGAACCGCATGTCGATCTGCGGCGGCAACCACGGGTGCAGGTCATCCAGCCGATCGAACGCCGCCCGCGACGGCACCACCCCGATCCATTCCACCTCACCCCACCCCCGGAAGCACACCGTCCCTTCCTCGTTTAGCCCGGTCGCTCGCGACCGGTCACGCTGTGCATCCCGCCCCGCTGCCAACCACCCCGGCTTCACCCAGTCCAAACGCTCGTGCTCTGTCGCCGGGAACAGCGCGAACCGGTCGTAGTCCAACTCGAACCGCCCCGGTCCCTCACGCTCGTGAACACCCCCCTTCCGCAGCAGCAGCGCACACCGACCCTCCGCCAGAAAGTCACACACCACCGCCCACTCCTTCAACCCAACGCTGATCAGACCACCATCATTCATCGCAGCAACTTTCCTCATCGGGCTCCGCAGCTCACAATCCTACCGATGCCCGAACCCCCGTCGGCCCAACCCCCACCCCAACCCCAGCCGCCCAACACGCTCCGGCTGGCCCCCGGCGTCTTCCTGCCCGAAGCCGATGTCCGCTTCGAGTTCGTCCGCTCGTCCGGGCCCGGCGGTCAGAACGTCAATAAACGCTCCACCAAGGCGGTGCTGTCCGTCCCCCGCGATGCCTTGGCAGCCGTGGTCCCGCCCGGCGCGTTCCGTCGGCTGGTCGCTGCCAATGCCCGCTACCTCACCGAGACTCACCTGGTCCTTACCGACTCCGGCAGCCGATCCCAACGCGCCAACCGCGACGCCTGCACCGCACGACTGGCCGAGCTCGTCGCAGCTGCCCTTGTTCGCCCCACCCCGCGCAAGAAGACCAAGCCCTCCCGCGCTGCCCATCAACGCCGCCTCGATGCCAAGAAGCAACGCGGCCAACTCAAACGTCAACGCCGCACGCCCGACGCGTAGTGCTGCATCGGCCAAAACTCAATCAGGTCTGGCTGTACGGTCTGGAGAAACCCGCAGCCCGCTTTCTTCGCCCACCTTCTCAGGTTCCCCATCACCCGGCCGCTCGCAAATCGGATGCTTCAAACGCAGTGTGATCGCTGACATAGCGCCTTTCCACTCCCCGCCCCAGTCACCCCACCCCCCCCCACCCATGCGCTGGCCCCTCGTCCTCCTCGCTCTCATCGCTGCCGCCGCGCTCACGCTCGCCGGACGGGACATCCTGCAGCCCGACCGAGTCCCTGCTCCAAAGTCCCTGACGACGGACACTCCTTCGCCATCCACGCCGGACCCAGCGGTACAGGCCGCAGACCCGCAGCCAGACCCACCCTCTCCCGCTCCGGCCCCGGCTGTGGTTCTCGACTCACCCCAGCCGACCGACGCCCTCCCGTCGGCGTTCGTAGAGCCGGACACGACACTCGAACACCTCAACCCGGGCACAGCCCCCGACAGCCTCGCGGTGATCGCCGGCCCCGGCCCAGACCCTGCACCCACTAACCCATTGCCATCACCCGCCGAACCTTCGGCCGCTGCCGCCGATCCACCCGAGCCGTCCAGCGAACCGCGCATTCTCGCGCAATGGATCAACGCCCGGCCCACGCTCCCCACCCCATCACCCAACCCGCCGCCCGCCCCACCCCCCGCCCCCGCAAGCGAACCGACCGTCACCCCTGCGCCCACGCCCCCAGCCAACGTGCCCACGGCATCGTCTGATATGCCGATCACCAACGCCGTCACGCCATTGACCGCGGAATCTCAGCCTGAACCCGAACCCGAACCCGAGGTCGAGGTCGAACCCGAGCCCCCCGCCGTCACCCCCCTCCGTATCTACGACGCCACCAGCTACTCCTTTGGCCCCGAAGTCCTCAGTCAGCCCGCCTACCAACGCCTCCGCCTCCTCTACCCGTTCCAGTTCTGGCCCCGTGGGCACGACCGCTCGGAGGTCCATCACGAGACGGTCCGCCGCCTCGCCGAGTCGATCACCGAGCCCAACGGCCTGGTCTGCATTAATGTTGAGCACTGGCACGCCGGCCACCACGACCCCGCCATCGCCGAGGCCGCGATCGACCGCTACGTCGACCTGCTCCGCACCTTCCGCGAGCACGCCCCGCCCGGCACCCGCATCGGGCTCTACGCCATGCTCCCCCACCGGGACTACTGGGCCCCCGTCCTGAACCGCCCCGACGAACTGGCCCATTGGGAACGACGCAACCGCCGCCTCGACCGGCTTGCCCAGGAAGTCGACGTCATCTTCCCGTCGCTCTACACCTTCTACGACGACCTGCCCAACTGGACCGTCTACGCCGAGGCCAACATCGCCGCCGCCAAGGCCTACGGCAAGCCCGTCATCCCGTTCCTCTGGCCCCAGTACCACATCAGCAACCCCGAACTCGCCCGCACCGACATCCCCGGCGACGACTGGGCCCACAAGCTCCGTACCACTCTCCGCCACACCCGCCAGCTCGTGATCTGGGACCACCGCCCCGACTGGCACCGCGTCGACCCCGACCGCCCCTGGTGGTCCGCTACCCTCTCGGCGGTCGAACAGGCCGAGGCCGCCCAGCTCGCCGCGTTCGATTAACGCCCGGCATCCCGACCATCTGAAGACAGTTCCGATCACCACACTACGCCCCGAGGCCTCGGGGCGTCGGGGCTCTCACTGCAGTGACCACAAAAACCGCTTGCGTTGGAGCTTTGCATTACGTACTATGCAAAACATAGTGTGTATCGTGTATCTTCAACGCTCCAAGGCATCCCCATGAAACTCGAACGCGAACTCATGCGTGGCATCGGACCCACCGCCGTCCTCAAGCTCCTCGAGCCCGGCGAGAAATACGGCTACGAACTCGTCACCGCCCTCGACCGCCAGTCCGACGGCGTCCTCGCCGTGGGCCAGTCCACCCTCTACCCCATGCTCTACAACCTCGAGGCCAAGGGTTTCATCAAAGCCCGCCTCGATGCCACCGGCCCCCGCCCCCGCAAGTACTACCGCCTCACCGGTAAGGGCAAAACCCAGCTCCGCCGATCCGCCGGCCAGTGCGAGGCCCTCGTCTCCGCCCTCGCCCGACTCGACCTCGCCCCCACCCCACCGCAACCTGCCGGGGGTGTTGCATGAGCACCACCGCTGAGAAACCCGCCGCGCCCAGCCTCCTTCACCGCCTCCGCAACACCCCCCTCAAACATCTGATCACCGGCCGCGTCTCCGCTTCACTCGACTGGCGACGCACCATTGCCAACTCCGAACTCCCCACCCCCATCCAGTCCGCCCTGCTCACCCTCACCCGCAAGACCCGACTCTGGCGACGCGAACGCGTCGATCTCGCCACCGAACTCACCGCACACTTTGCCGACGGCCTGGAAGCGGGTTCAAACGCCGACCAACTCCTCCAAGACTTCGGCCCCCTCAAACCCGCCGCCCGACTCATCCGACGCGCCTGCAAACGCAACCGCCCTCTCTGGTGGAAAGCCCAACGCGTCTGTTTCTGGCTCATCCTCAGCCTCATCGCTGTTTACCTCGCCGCCCTCCTCTACCTCCTCCAGGGCGAACCTAACCCCACCGTCGACTACATCGCCAAGCTCAACGCCAACGCCCGCGCCGTCCCCGAAGCCGACCGCGCCTGGCCTATCTACCGCGACGCCTTCATCGCCAGCAACCTCGTCGAACTCGACACACTCAACTCCATATTCACCGAAGCCCCTGACCGATCCCTCCATCTCGCCCGCCCCGAAGACCCCGCTTGGCCCAACGCCGTCGCCTTCCTCCAAAAACACCAGCCCCTCCTCGACGCTCTCCGCACCGCCGGCAACAAGCCCGGCTTCGGCCTCATCCTGGGGCTCGACCACCACATCACCGGCGATGACCGCCTCGCCCTCTACGGCCCCAACCACGAACCGCCAACCCCAAACCCAGACCCCGCCACGCTCAACAACACCGAACGCCTTAGCCAAAACTACGTCGTCGGCGTCCTGCTGCCCCACCTCTCGCTCATGCGGCTCAGCGCCCGAATCCTTGTGATCGATATGCGCCTCGCCGTCATCCAAGACGATCCTCAGCGTTGGATGGCCAACCTCACCGCTGTCTTAAGTCTCGCTCGCCACAGCCGAGAACACCAACTCCTCATCAACGATCTGCTTGCCCACGCCATCCTCTCCATCGCCTCCCGTGAAGTCGCCAACACCCTCCACCAAAACCCCGCCTTCTTCCGCGACCGAGACCTCCGTCAACTCGCCCACCAGTTCGCCGCCCTGATCCCCGACTACCGAATCCCTCAACTCCAGGGCGAAGTCGATTTCATGCTCGATACGCTGCAACGCATCTACGACGACAACGGCCAAGTGACTTACGACGGCCTCAGATTTGTCCAAGGTCTCGATGGCTTGATCTCACTGAACCCAAACGCCGACGCCAACGAAAAACGCGCGGAAGAAGCTCTCCTCCTTGTCGCCCTGCCCCTCGCCGCCGCCCTCATGGCCGACCGCGACGACATGCAGCAACAACACCAACGCCTGATGGCCATGTCCGTTGAGTACAGCCACAAAGCCCTCTGGGAAGCCCTCCATTCGCCCTCGCGAGTCGATCAAGAACTCGAGGCGTGGAGCCAAAGCTTCTTGACCCGCGCCCGCTACTGGCCCCTCGGCATCCTCATGCCTGCCATCGATTCCGCCACCCGCCGGATCAAAGAATCCGTTGCCCACTTCGACGCCCTCACCGTCGCTCTCGCCCTCGAAGCCTACCAACGCGACCACGCCCAATACCCCGACACCCTCGAAGCCCTGGTCCCCCGCTACTACCCCACCATCCCCCTCGACCACTCCACCGGCCAACCCCTCCGCTACCAACTCATCAACAACAAGCCCCTCCTCTACGGCCTCGGCCTCAATCAAACCGACGACCACGGCACCCTCACCGACCAGGCCCAAAGCCGCTGGCCCCGCATCCCCGAAGCCGGCGACTGGATCCTCTATCCCCCGCCCGACTCGAAGACCCCAGCGCCTAACCCCTAACGACTAGCGCCTTCTTTCCATCTCCGCCCGCCGCATCGGCATCGCGTCGATCACCCCGAACAACCGCTCCGTGTCCAGCACGCCGTCGGTGACCCGCAGCTTCTCGCCGCCGTCCTTACCGACCAGTACCACCGCCCATGCTTCACGCGTTACGCCATAGCGCGATCGCAGCTTCTGCCCGTCACCCGCCAAGGCTTCGCCATCCCGTGTCACGCCCTCCGGCGTCACGACATACACCGTGATGTCCCGCTCCCGCAGACCCGCCGACACCGCGTCGAACACCTGCTGCTGCGCGACCCGCAACGCCTCTTGTCCCGCATCCGCAAACACCAGCACCGGCCGGCTCCGCCAACGCTCCTCTTCCAGACGCTCAACGCCCCCAGTTTGCTCAGTCTGCTCGCCCTGATCCGTTTGCACCGTGACCTCCGATCCCTGCTGTGACGACCCCTCGCACCCGGCTGCACTCACCGCGAGGCAACCGATCAACACCCACGCCAACCTACGACGCATCGCCCACCCCACCCACCCCACCCGGCTCGTCCTCCAGCTCGAACAACCGCCGCAGCGCCGCCGCGTAAAACCCCAGCGGCGGCGACGGCTCGTTCGGAACCTGCCCCTCCTCACGCGGCGCGTCGCTGTCCGGCAAAAACGCGTCCGCCACCGTGTGCCCCGGACGCTTCATCTGCGTCACCGGCAGGTGCAGCATCTTGTTGATCAGCCGGTGCGTGTGCTCCGCCAGCAACGCCTCCATCACGCCGTCCAGCCCGACGACCCGCTCGTCCACCGCCACCCCGCCGCCGTCCACCGACTCCGCTAGCCGTGTGAGCTCTCCATCGCTTGCTTTCTCCGGCCAAGCCGCCCGCAGCTTCCGCAGCGTCCGCTCGGTCTCCGCCTCGCCCATCTCCGACAGCTTCACCCGCAGCTGCTTGATCAGCCGGCCCAGATCCCGGTGCTGGAGCTCGGCCACGCACGACGCCGCCAGCTCACCCACCCGACGCTCCGCCAGCTCCGCCGCCGACGATCGGCCCTCGTGACCCGCCTCCACCAGCTCCTGAAGGTCGTCCAGGTCGTACAGGTACACGTTCGCCAGCCCGCCCACCGCCGGCTCCACATCCCGCGGCATCGCCACGTCCAACACCACCAACGGCCGACCGCGACGCTTGCCCATCAGCCGGCGCATCAACCGCTTCGTCACCACCGGCTCCCCCGCCGACGTCCCGCACGCCAGCACATCCGCCTCCACCAGCAACCCTTCCAGGTCATCCCACGACCGTGCCCCGCCCGTCACCTCTTTGCCCTTGTGCTTCTGCCTCAGCAGGTCCCGGATCGGGTCCGTCGGCAGGCCCCGCCCGAACAAGCCCAGCTCGTCCGCGGTCGCCAGCCCCCGCTCCGCGCTGCGATTCATCACCCACACCGCGCCGCCCTGTCGGCCCGCGCCCTCCCGCACCGCCGCCCGCAGCATCCCCTTGGTCAGCTCCCCCGCACCCAGCCCGACCACGGTCTTGCCCCGCAGCCCCGTAAACACGCCCCGCGTCAGGTCCATCGCCGCCGACGCCACCGACCGCCGACCCTTCTCCAGCCCCGCCTCCGCCCGCACCCGCTTGCCCGCACCGATCGCCCGCTGGAACACCCGGTGCAGCACCGGGCCCACCGTGCCCGCAGCATCGGCCGTGGCGTACGCACGCTTGACCTGACCCAAGACCTGTGTTTCCCCCAGCAGCATCGAGTCCAAGCCGCAACACACCCGCATCAGGTGATGCACCGCCGGCTCCTGCTCCCGCCACAGCGTCACCGCCGACACCGTTGAAGTGTCCACTCCCGTGACCTCCGCCAGCAGCCCCCGCAGCGCGTCCGCGCTCGGCCCACGGTCCGCCGGCCGCGCCACATAAAGCTCCGTCCGGTTGCACGTATTGACCACCACCAGCTCCGCCCACGGGAACGCCTCGCGCAGCTTCACCCGGCATACCGCCTCCCCCCCGTCCTCGCCCGGGCCGAGCACCAACTTCTCTCGTGCCGCCACGTCCGCCGTCCGATGGTTCACCCCCAACATCACCACACGCATCACCCCACCCCCTTCCCGCACCAAACCAGCGCCGCATACTGACGATCCACGTTTAGCCCGGTCGCTTGTGACCGGTCGCCCGCCCTATACTCGCGCTCCTCCGGCGAAGGCCACGCCGTCACCAACCCATACACCCCCAGCAGCAACACCAGTCCCGCGATCGCCAGCCACGCCGCTCGCCGACCCCGTAGCTCACCCGTCCACCGCACATTCATCAGCACCGCGTAAACCGCCCACGCCCCCGTCGCCAGCCAGACCTTCGGCGACCCCCACCACGGATCACCCAACACCGCCAACACCCGGTCCGACTCATAGATCACCAGCACCCCCGTCACCAGCCCCAGCGTCAGCAACACAAACCCCAGCCCCGACGCCCGCACGATCAGCGTCTCCAGCGACTCCAAACTCGCCAACCCCCGCACCCCCCGAAGCGACCCCGGCGAGCGGTCCTTCAGCCGGTGCTGCACATACAGGTACATCGCCCCCGCGCCCGCTGCGCCCACCGCCCCCAGCGTTCCGCCATACACCCCCACCAGGTGCACGCCCCGCCAGACGCCCCCCAGCGTGTCCAACGCGAACGGGTGGTACGTCCACGCCGACGCACACACCGCCCACAGCAGCACGAACGCCAGCATGGGCAGCCCGAACGCCGCCAAACCCCCCATCCGCGCCCGGTTCTGCAGGTACAGCACCGACAACCCCAGCAACGCCGCCAACACCAGCAGCCCATCCACGTGCGCCCCGATCGGCAACCCCCCCCAGCCCCGCTCCGCCCAACGCCCACCCACCACCACCACCGCCCCCAGCACACACAGCCCCACCAAACCGTTCTGAACCGCCGCCCTCCCCCCCCACCCCCCCCCCCCCCCCCCCGGTTGGCCCGGGGCCTGGGGCCCGGGCCCCCCCCCCCCCCCCCCCCCCCCCCCCCCCCC
>JBCCOW010000084.1:0-14259 GCA_039025195.1 Planctomycetota bacterium | reverse complement strand
GGGGTGGGGTCCGGAAAGCAGGCGGGGGTCGCGCAACGACTCGTTCTCTTTTACACGACTCTAGGTCGGTCAGCTCGGGTCAACCCCTGCAAACCTCGATTTCCTGGCTCAGACAGGTGCCGGTAATCCGCTTACTATCTGGGGCTATGGCGTTCTCGACCGGACCAACCCCCAACCCCACCCCCGCCCCTACCCCGTCTACAGATTCTTCGGATAGCCCGTCGCCGAATGCAGCGACCGCCAACGCGATCCGCAAGCAGTACATCGATTTCTTTATCGCTAAGCACGCCCACCGCTTCGTGGCGTCGTCGCCGGTGGTGCCGCACGACGACCCGACGCTGCTGTTCGCGAACGCGGGGATGAACCAGTTCAAGCCGTACTTCCTGGGCACGGAGGCCCCGCCGGCGGACGACGCATCGGGGAAGGGCACGCGGGCGGTGAACACCCAGAAGTGCATCCGTGCGGGGGGCAAGCACAACGACTTGGACGATGTGGGCAAGGACACGTACCACCACACGTTCTTTGAGATGCTGGGGAACTGGTCGTTCGGGGACTACTTCAAGGCCGAGGCGATCAACTGGGCGTGGGAGCTGCTGACGCAGGTCTGGGGCCTGGAGCCGGATCGGCTGCACGCGACGTATTTCGAGGGGGACGAAGCGGAGGGTTTGGAGCCGGACCTGGAGGCCAAGGAGCTGTGGTCGAAATATCTTCCGGGGGAGCGCATCCATCCGGGGAACAAGAAGGACAACTTCTGGGAGATGGGGGACACCGGGCCGTGCGGGCCGTGCTCGGAGCTGCACTACGACGGGACCCCTGGCAAAACGGGCTCGAGCCTCGTCAACCAGGACAACCCGGACGTGATCGAGATCTGGAACCTGGTGTTCATCCAGTTCAACCGCAACGCCGACGGCGGGCTCGTGTCGCTGCCGGCGAAGCACGTCGATACCGGGATGGGCTTCGAGCGGATTGTCCGCGTGCTGCAAGGCAAGGACAGCAATTACGACACGGACGTGTTCTCGCCCTTGTTCAAGGCGATCCAGCAAGCGACGGGGGCGAGGGCGTATCAGCCGGGCGGCAGCGGCGAGGCGTTGGGTGATCCGATCAACGTGGCGTATCGCGTGATCGCGGACCACATCCGGACGCTGACTTTTGCGCTGACCGACGGGGCCCACTGCGGCAACGAGGGCCGGGGGTATGTGCTGCGGCGAATCCTGAGGCGAGCGGTGAAGTACGGGCGGGTCGATCTTGGCGTGAAGGAGCCGTTCTTCTACAAGCTGGTGCCGGCGGTGGTGGCGGCGTTCGGCGAAGCGTTCCCCGAGCTGACTAAGAACCCCGACGCAGTGGCGGCCGAGATCGAAGAAGAAGAAGTGTCGTTCGGCAAGACGATCGACCGCGGGCTGGCGCTGTTCGACGACGCGGCCAAGACCGCACTGGAGCTCGGCCGGCGCTTGAGCGAGGGCAAGGGGCAGAGCAAGGCGGCGGCGGTGATCCGCGCATCCGACGCGTTCGCCTTGCACGACACCTACGGCTTCCCGATCGACCTCACTCAACTCCTCGCCGAGGAGTACGGCCTGTCGGTCGACCTCGACGGCTTCGAGCAGCTCATGGAAGAAGCCCGGGAGCGGGCAAGGGCCGGCGGCAAGGGCGGCGATGACGCACGCGCGTCGCTGATCGACGGCGTCCAGCAGGGCCTCGACGCGGGGTGGTTTGGCGTGACCGAATTTACGGGCTACGACGAGACGGAGTGCCCTGCGTCGCCGAACGCGCTGTTCGTGTTCAAGCTCAGCGATGGGCTCTATCAGAAGGCCGAGTCCGCGGCGACGGGTGACCGGGTGGTGGTTGTTCTGAAGGACACGCCGTTCTACGCCGAGGCCGGCGGGCAGGTCGGCGACACGGGCACGATCCAGGTCGAAGGTGGAGGCCGGGTCACGGTGAGCGACACGATCAAGATCGGCGGTGTGCACCTGCACCTCGGCGAGGTGGTGGCCGGTGAACTGGTGGCGTCGGGCGAGGCGTCGGTCGCGTTGGCGGTGGACCGGGATCGGCGTGAGGCGATCGCGGCGAACCACACGACGACGCATGTGATGAACCGGGCGCTACGGGATCACGTCAACCCCGACGCGATGCAGCGGGGCTCGCTGGTGAACGACCAGTACCTGCGGTTCGACTTCTCGCACAACTCCGCGCTCACCGCGGAGCAGCTCGACGCGGTCGAGAAGCAGGTCAACGACGACATCGCGTCGGACATGCGGGTCTATGCGGAGGTTGCTCCGCAGGAAGAGGCGCTAAAGATCAACGGGCTGCGGGCGGTCTTTGGCGAGAAGTACCCGCCGAAGGTCCGGGTGGTGTCGGTGGGTGCGCCGGTGTCGAACCTGCTGGCCGAGCCGGAGCGGAAGACGTGGGCGGGGATGAGCATCGAGTTCTGTGGGGGCACGCATCTGCAGACGACCGGCGATGCCGAGGGTTTTGTCGTGCTCAGCCAGGAATCGGTCAGCAAGGGCGTCCGGCGGATCACAGGGCTGACCGGGGCGCCGGCCCACAAGGCGACGGCCGAGGCGCAGCGGCTGCTGTCCCGATTGGATGTGTTCATGGGGATGGAGCCCGCCGACGTGATGGAGCACCTCGATGAGCTGGTTAAAGCCGAGGCCGAGGCGACGCTGCCGCTGCGGGCGCGGCAGAAGGTCAAGGCCGCGCTGGCGGAGCTGGGCGAGAAGGTCAAGGCGGCGAAGAAGGCCCAGGGCAGCGTGGCCGAGCAGGCGGTGGTGGAGACGGCCCGGTCGCTGGCGGACGCCCACGACGGCGGCCCGGTCTTGGTGACTCAGGTCGAAGGCGCGGACGGCAAGACACTCCGGCTCGCGGCGGACGTGCTGCGTAAGAAACACCCCGAGACCGCGATGCTGTTGGCGGCGGTCAGCGATGCCAAGGTCGCGTTGCTGGCCGCGGTGCCCGAGGCGAAGGTGAAGGCGGGGTTCAAGGCGGGGGACTGGATCAAGCACGTCGCGCCTATCGTGGGCGGCGGCGGCGGCGGACGCCCCGACATGGCCCAGGCCGGCGGGAAGGACCCGTCGAAGCTGGATGAGGCTTTACAAGCCGCTTTGCAATTCGCTCAGGATTAACCACAGAGGCACTGAGACACAGAGAAGAACCATTATGTACTTCTGTGTCTCTGTGCCTCTGTGGTTCACAAAGGAAGACCGATGCTCTCGATCAACACCAACTACCTCAAGCTCGCCGCCGGCTACCTTTTCCCCGAGATTGCCCGGCGCGTGAACGCCTTCACCGAGGCCCACCCCGACGCGGCGGTGATCAAGCTCGGCATCGGCGATGTGACCGAGCCGCTGCCCGCCGCGATCCGTGAGGCGATGCACAAGGCCATCGATGACATGGGCACTGCCGAAGGCTTCCACGGCTACGGCCCGGAGCAGGGCTACGTCTGGCTTCGCGAAGCGATCGCCGCCCACGACTACCTATCGCGAGGCTGCGACATCTCCGCCGACGAGGTGTTCGTGTCCGACGGCAGCAAGTGCGACAGCGGCAACATCCTCGACATCCTGGGCTCCGACAACACGGTCGCGGTGTGCGACCCGGTCTACCCCGTTTACGTCGACACGAACGTAATGGCGGGGCATACCGAGCCGGCGGACGCCTCGGGCAAGTACGGCGGTCTGGTTTACCTGCCGATGACCGAGTCGAACGGGTTTGTGCCCGAGATTCCAAACAGCGGCGACAAGCTCGATGTGATCTACCTCTGCTCGCCGAACAACCCGACCGGTGCGACGGCAACCAAGGCCGAGCTCCAGGCCTGGGTCGATTACGCCAACGCCAACGGCTCGCTGATCTTGTTCGACGCGGCGTACCACGCGTTCATCACCGACGACGCGCTGCCCCGGTCGATCTACGAGTGCGACGGGGCCCGGACGTGTGCGATCGAGTTCCGCAGCTTCTCGAAAAACGCTGGGTTCACCGGGACGCGATGTGCGTTCACGGTGGTGCCGCATGAGTTGACGGTGGAGGTCGATGGCAAAGCTGTCGAGCTGCACGCGCTGTGGAACCGCCGGCAATCGACGAAGTTCAACGGCGTGAGCTACATCGTGCAACGCGGCGCCGAGGCGGTGTACAGCGATGCGGGCAAACAGCAGATCGACGAGCTCGTTGGCTTCTACATGCAGAACGCCCAGATCATCCGCGACCGCATGACCGACGCGGGCTACACCGTCTTCGGTGGCGTCAACGCCCCCTACATCTGGCTCCAAACACCAGACGGGTTAGGGTCGTGGGACTTCTTCGACAAGCTGCTGAATGAGGCCCACGTCGTGGGCACGCCCGGTGCCGGGTTCGGCGCGGCGGGCGAGGGCTACTTCCGCATCTCGGCGTTCAACAGCCGAGCGAACGTCGAGGCCGCGATGGACCGGATCGTCGGGCAAGCGGCGCTGGTCTGATCGGCTGGTGCTGAGTTAAGCTGTGGAGATGCAAGAGGCAGCCGCGGAAGCGACCGGGGTCTTGGTGATGCTCGGGCCAGGCGAGGCCGAGCGACGACGGCTGCGCGAGCTGTTAGACGGGGTGTTTCATTTTGAGCCCGGGCTGGGCGAGGTGGTGGTGATCAACGACGGCCTGGATGCGGAGGACCTGGGGGTCGGCCCGGACGACTTCGGGGTGCCGGCGTCTTGCCGGTGGGTCCATCTGGAGAGCCCGACGCGGGATCGGGAGAACAAGCTGTGGGGCCGGATGTGCACGATGGTGCGGGCGATGCTGGCGTGGTCGGCAACAGAGGGGCGGAGCGAGCGGTACGTGAAGCTGGACACGGACGCGTTGGTGCTGGGGCCGTTCGCGGACCGGCTGGCGGCGGGGTTTGCTGCGCAGGCTGATGCGGGTGGGGATGGGGCTGCGGGGTTGTTGGGATGTCTGTCGGAGTACGACCGGGTGGTGCCGAAGCACGAGGAGATCTGGCCGGCGTTTATGCGGAAGATGAGCCGGCCGGTTCGGCCGTGGCGGGACGGCAAGCCGAGGCGGCGGCGGGTCGAGTTCGCGCTGACCGGGCACGGGGCGACGATCCGCCGGCATATCCGCCTCGCGCGCCGGAACGGCTACCAATACGGCAACCAGGTGCAGGGCGGGGCCTACGCGGTCAGCCGGCCACTGATCGAACGGATGCACTCGGCTGGGCTGCTGGACCCGGTGGACCTGTGGGACCGCTTCAATATCAGCGAAGACGTGATGCTGAGCATGTACGCCTATGCAGCGGGTCTGCCGCCAGCCAATGCCGATGGCCCGGGTGAACTCTTCAGCGTCCGCTTCCGCGGCCTGTCGGCCCCGATCGATCGGCTTGTGGAATCGGGCAACGCCCTGGTGCACTGCATCAAGAACGACCCCACGCTGAACGAGGCCGAGGTGCTCGCGGCGGCCAAGCGTCACCGGCAGGGGGTCGGGTCCGGCCTGTAGGGATCACGCGGAGGGTAACGGCGGGGCGAGACGGGATAGCGCTGCCGGCTGGGGCTTTGGCGGAAAATGGGCAAGCGGGATGCGAAGGTGAAGCATGGCGACGACGTTGACGGTCCAGCGCGGGGACGAGCTGCCGTGGGAGGCGGTGGCACGGGCGGTGGGTTTTGGGCTGCGGACCGGGCCGGGGGCGATGTGGCTGCGCGATGACGTGATCCGGCATGTCGGCGAGGTGGCGGGCCGATTGGGGACGCGATACGTGCGGGGGCCGGCGTTGACGGGGGACGCGGTGCTGGCCCGGAGCCCGTCGGGATACGGGTTCGAGGGGGTGGTGTTGGCGTTGGAGCGGATGGTTGAAACCGGCGTTAAACCGATGGTGGAGGTGGGGTCGATGCCTTTGGTGTTGGCCCGGGGCGACGAGTCGGTGGGGGCGAGCAAGTACCGGTCGAGCCCGCCGGCGGATTGGAACAAGTGGGAAGCGTTTGTGGATCGGCTGATGGGCGAATTGGTGGGGCGATTCGGGGCGGCGGAGCTGCGGGGGTGGTTGTTTACGGTGTGGGATCGGCCGGACACCGAGCGGTGGGCGGGTACGCGGGGGGAGTACCTGGAGCTGTACGAGCGGACGGCTCGTGCGATCAAGCGGGTGGATGCCGGTTTGCGTGTGGGTGGGCCAACCGTGATGGACCCTGGTTTTGCCGAGGCGTTTGTGGATGGGGTGGCGGGAGTGGGGCGCGAGTTGTGTGATTATGTGGTGGTCCAAACCGATATCGCGGACGTGTTGGCGGGGCGGGATGCGTGGCTGATGGACCTGCGTCGGCGGGTGTCTTCACGGCTGGGCGATGACGTGCCGGTGGTGGTGGAACTGGATGGTGGCGAGTCGGGCTTGGATGCGTCGGCTTCGGCGGGGGCGTTGGTGTCGGCGGTGCTGCGGTTGGGTGAGCGGTGCGACGGGGTGGTGGTGGGGTCAGCGACGGACATCGACGACACGGACGGGCTGCGGTACGAGCCGTTCCACGGGGGCCGGGGGTTGCTGACGGTGAACGGGTTGCCGAAGGCGGGGCTGCACGCGTTGTCGTGGTTGGCGGGGATGCGGGAGGGTCGTCGGGTCGGGATCGAGTGGGGCGGCGACGGGTTATCTGAAGATGCTGGGGGGATTGCGGTGGAACGCGGGCCGGGGGAGGCGGCGGTGTTGGTGTGGAGTGGCGACGCCGAGGTGCGGTTGCGTTTGGCACGCTTGCCGGGATCGACGGCGGAGGTGCTGCGGGTGTCGCCGGGGGCGGGCAGTGCGTGCGAGGTGTGGGAAGAATTGGGTCGGCCGGCGTTTGTGGACCGGGGACTCTTGGAGCGGTTGGAGGAAGCGAGCAGGCCGGTGGCGTCGTCGCTGTGGCCGGCGTCGGAGGCGTTGGAGCTGCCGGCGGGTTCGGTGGCGTTGATCACCGCGAAGGGGTGATTGGGCAGTCGGCGTGAGGAACACCCACGAGAGGCACGGCCATGGGGTTAATGAGGCAAGGGATCAAGGCGAACAGGCCTGTTGCTTTATGCTGTTGACTTGTTGTTCTTAACTTGGAGTGGACCGTGCAGATCGAACTGGTAAAGGCATATCGGGACAGCAGAGCGCATTGCCGTATCACGGGCTTTCCGAATTTCGGCGACGGCTTGCCGGCTCTCGAGCGTGAGGTACACAAGGCGATGGGGTTGGTCACCGATGACGACGCCACCGACGGTGACGGTGAAACCGATGAGGCCGGTACCGAAGAACTTGATGGCCTAGTTATGGAAGGCATCGAGCACCTCAAGTCCATGATGGAGGGTGTGCCGGGCGGGCAGCGGGTCGCAAAGCTGTTGGATCAGATCGACTTGGCGGGTGATGACGACGACGCCGATGAGGATGTGGGTGAGGAAGAAGAGGACGACCCCGATCTGTATGACGTGTACTACGAAGACTCCCGCGTTTGGCAGGAGGCGCACCGCGAGCGTTTAGACGTGTTTCTAAGAAGCTGGCCGGCGGTCAGGGGAAGGGTCCTCGACGCGGCGTTCACCTACTACAGGGATCATTACGAAGACATCTGGGCATTCTGGGGCGGAGAGGATCACGATAAGTTGACGCTGCCCGACCCGACGGATCGGTCGGTGGTGGAAGACCTGTTCCGGATCGATGCGTTCTACCTGCGTGAGGCCCCGAACAACATGGGCATCTCTGGCCACTGCACGTGGGATGACGAGCATGGCTTTGGAGCGGTCATCAAAGACGGCGAAGTCGAAGTGTTCGGGCAGGCGTCCGACGCGTTCTGATCTCCGGCTTTCCAAGGGAGATGCGGCTGCGGGTCCGCGTCGAGGTCCTCGGCCAAAGCGCTCATGGCTCATTGAGCCCGTGCGTTGTCCGGTTAGCATGCGGGGATGGCTGAGCCGGGCTTTGTGTTTGATCAGGAGGTGGGGGTGTTTCTGGCGACGTGTCGGACGGCGGCGCTGGGGACGTGTGATGGGGACGGCACACCGCACGTGGCGAATATCCAGTACGCAGCGGCCCCACCCGCCCCCGGAAAGAGCAGCGGGGGGTTTGGATTGTTGTGGGTGTCGAAGCCGGAGGCCTTGCACTCCGAGCAGCTGACCGTGAACCCGCGGGTGGCGGTGGCGGTGTACGCCCATATCGATGATGCGGCGAATATCCACGGGGTGCAGATGCGGGGGACGGCGGCGGTGATCCCGGCGGGGGGCGAGGCGTGGCACGCGGCGTGGGAGGCGTACACGGCGAAGTTCAGCTTCGTGGCGTCGGCGCCGCAGTACCGCGAAGCGGTGGAGGCGCAGGCGTTCTACCGGTTCACGCCGGAGTGGGTGCGGTGGATCGACAACCGGCGAGGGTTTGGGTGGAAGGTGGAGAAGACGCTGGCTTAGCGTTTGAACGCCAAGACGCCAAGACGCCAAGACGCCAAGACGCCAAGACGCCAAGACGCCAAGACGCCAAGACGCCAAGACGCCAACAGCAGCCATCCATTTGGATTTAGCCGCCCGAGCTTTGCTCCGCGCGATAGAAGTCAGGCTGAGATCCAGGCCTCTGGTTGATTGGGCTGTGGATGACTTTGGCGAAACGGTTGATGCTTGGAGTGAAACGATATTGGCGAACTTCAGCTTGGCGTCTTGGCGTCTTGGCGTCTTGGCGTCGAAAGGAGAGTCGCAACACGATCAGCGATGGTTTGGGGTTCGGCCATGCGGCCGGGGCCGGTGGTACGGCAGGCTTGCCAGCCGGACTCGGGGTCGATGACGGTGAGGTTGGGGAGGTGGTCGGTGAGGAGTTGGAGGTTGCGTTGGACGAGGGGGTTGGCCCACATGTCGGCGTTCATGGCGGGGGCGATGGCCAGGGGGGTTGTTGAAGGGAGTGCGGTGGCGGTGAGGGTGACGAGGTTGTCGGCGGTGGCGTGGGCGAGGTGGGAGAGGGTGGAGGCGGAGCAGGGGGCGATGAGCATGAGGTCGGCCCAGCGGGCGAGGCCGATGTGTTGGGATTCGGGGTGGTCGTCGGCGTCCCACATGGAGGTGAGGACGGGTTGGCCGGAGAGGGTGCGGAGTGTGAGGGGGGTGATGAAACGCGCAGCGGCGTCGGTCATGATGACGCGGACGGTGTGGCCGGGTGGGTCGGCTTTGACCAGAAGGGAGGTGAGTTGGGCGGCTTTGTAGGCGGCGATGCCGCCGGTGACGCCGAGGAGGATGCGGGCCATGGGTGGGAGTATGGCGCAAAAAAGCAGCCCGCGGGGTGCGGGCTGCGGGGGCGATTGGTGTTGGGTGGGGCTTGGGGGGCCTTATTCGACTTCGTCGAAGGTCTCGTCGTCTTGGCCGATGGTGATCTTGCCTTCGACAACTTCCTGGACAGCGATCTCGAAGTCGGTCCGGCCGTTGCGTTCGACGAGGGGGCGGGCACCGTCCATGAGTTCGCGGACGCGGTGCTGGATGAGGGCGGTGAATTTAAAGCGGCCGCCGAGCTCGTTGATGACAGTGTCGTCCTTTAAGGCTTCGATCATGGGGTTCTCAGTCCATTGCGGGGTGTGTGGTGGGGTTGGTGGAGCCCCAGAGAGTAGCTGAATCCAGGGGTGAAATCAATGGTTTGGGGTTGTGGGGTGGGTGGTGGAGGCTTGGATTGGCGGGGTTGTTAGACTCCGCGTCCTATGTTGGTGAGCCTGAAGTGGTTGAATGCGTGTCTGGACCGGCCGGTGGAGCGGGGTGAGGCGGGGGCCGTGTTGACGTCGGCGGGGTTCCCGATTGAGGGGGAGGAGGCGGTGGGGGACGGGGGTTCCGGGGGGGATTGGTGTCTGGATGTGGAGGTGACGAGCAATCGGCCGGACGTGCTGAGTCATGTGGGGGTGGCGCGGGAGGTGGCGGCGGCGACGGGGCGGGGGGTGGTGGTGGGGTTGGGTGAGGGCAGGGGGGACCGGTCGCAAGCGACCGGGCTAAACGGGGTCGGTGTTGAAGTGGCGGCGCGATTGGAGGGGGCGTGTCCGTTGTATACGGGTCGGGTGATTCGGGGCGTGAAGGTGGGGCCGAGCCCGGCGTGGCTGGTGGAGCGGTTGGAGGCGGTGGGGCAGCGGTCGGTGAACAACGTGGTGGATGTGACGAATTACGTGATGCTGCAGTGGGGGCAGCCGTTGCACGCGTTTGATTTGGAGAAGCTGAGCGGGGGCGGGGTCATCGTGCGGGAGTCGGTGAAGGGGGAGGGGTTCTCGGCGTTGGACGGGACGGAGCACGAGTTGCCGGGCGGGTTGGTGGTGATTGCCGACAGCGAGAAGCCGGTGGCATTGGCGGGGGTGATGGGGGGGACGGCGACGGGGGTGGTAGAGGGGACGAGTAATGTGTTGCTGGAGGCGGCGGTGTTTGACGCGGTCCGGGTGCGGACGTCGAGCCGGGCGTTGAAGCTGCGGAGTGATTCGAGCTTCCGGTTCGAGCGGGGGGTGGATGACTTCGCGCTGCCGGCGGTGTCGGCGGAGGCGGTGCGGTTGATTTTGGAGGTGGCGGGGGGTGAGGTGGATGGGGGTTTGATGGTGGCGGGAGCCGCGCAGAATCCTTCGGCTTCTGCGGGCTTTGGTGGACATCGCGGGACGGTGGAGATGCGGATGGAGCGGTGTTGTGGGTTGCTGGGGGTGGATCTGTCGGCGGAGGAAGCGTCGGGGTATCTGGAGCGGTTGGGGTTTGGGGTGGAGGAGGCGGATGGGGTTTTGCGGGTGGGTGTGCCGAGCTGGCGGCTGGATGTGGAGCGGGAGGTGGATGTGATTGAGGAGGTGGCGCGGGCGTACGGGTTGGCGAAGTTGCCGGTGCTGGAAAAGGTGTCGGTGGAGGTGCGGTCGCCGACGGAGCAGGAGCTGGCGAAGCGGGCGGCGGCGGGGGTGATGGTGGGGGCGGGGTATTGCGAGACGGTGACGCCGAGCTTTGTGGGGCGGGATGTGGCGGAAGCCGCGTCGACTGAGGAGCAAGGGTTGGTGGAGTTGTGGCGGTCGGGGCGGGCGGAGTCGGTGCTTCGGCCGAGCGTGTTGTTGAGCTTGTTGCAGTGCCGGAAGGCGAACCTGGATGCAGGGAACGGGGTGGAGTTTGGAGGGGTGCGGCTGTGGGAGTTGGCGTCGTGTTGGTCGGGCGGGATTGGGGGCGAGCGTCGGGTGTTGGCGTGGTTGGGGGATGTGGGGTCGAGCGGGAAGGCGGAGGTGGTGGGTGGGGCGCTGCGGGGAGTTCGGGGGATGGTGGAGTCGTTGGTGGAGCGGCTGGGTGGTGAGGGGTTAGCGGTTCGGGTGGAAGCGTTGTCAGGGGAGGGTGTGTATGACGTGGGGGCAGAGGTGTCTCTGGTGGATGGGCCGAGGTTAGGGGCTTATGGGTTGGTGTCGGAGGCGTTATGCGGGGCGGTGGGGTTGAAGGGCGTGGGGGGCGGTTTGGTTGGTGGGGAGTTGGACTGGGGGGTGCTGGGCGGGCTGCGTCGGCCGGTGGGTGGGGGGTTGGAGCTGCCGAGGTACCCGGCGATCGAGCGGGACGTGTCGGTGGTGGTGGACGAGGGGGTGGCGTGGTCGGCGATTGAGGGCGTGCTGGCAGATGTGCGGTCGGGCGGTGGGCTGTCGGCGATGGAGGGGGTGCGGTTCCTGGGGGTGTACCGCGGGAAGCAGCTGGGCAAGGGGAAGAAGAGCGTCAGCTTCCGGTTGGCGTTCCGGGATGCGGGGCGGACGCTGACACGTGAAGAGGTGGAGCCGCAGGCGGGGGCGGTGGTGGAGGCGTTGAAGGCGGCGGTGGGTGCGGAGCTGCGTGGCTAAGGATTGAAGATTGACGATTTCGGATTGAGGGTTTGGTTATGACGCGTGATGAGAAAGGTCCGGTCCGGGTGGTGGTGGTGGGGTGTGGGGGGATGGCGAACACGTGGGTTCGGTTGGCGGTGGCGCACCCGCGGATTGCGGTGGTGGGTTTGGTGGACATGCGTCGGGCGGCGGCGGAGGGGATGGCGGAGCGGCACGGGTTGCCGGGGTCTGTCGTGTTTGGGTCTCTGAGTGAGGCGGTGTCGGCGGGTGGGGTGGGTGGGGTGGAGGCGGTGTTTGATGTGACGGTGCCGGCGGCGCACCGGGTGGTGGTGACCGAGGCGTTGGGTTTGGGGTGTCACGTGCTGGGGGAGAAGCCGATGGCGGAGTCGGCGGCGGACGCGGCGGCGATGGTGGAGGCTCAGCAGGCGAGCGGGAAGGTGTACGCGGTGACGCAGACGCGGCGGCCGTTACCGTTTGCGGTGCGGTCGGCGGCGGTGGTGGCGGGCGGGGTGATCGGGTCGGTGCGGTCGTGCCACAGCGATTTTTTTCTGGGGGCACGGTTCGGGGGCGATGCACGGGACAACTTCCGGAACACGATGGATCAGCCGCTCCTGAAGGACATGGCGATCCACACGTTCGACAATGCGCGGCAGATCACGGGGGGTCGGCCGGTGTCGGTGTGGTGCGAGAGCTGGAACCCGGAAGGGTCGTGGTACGACGGGGACGGGTCGGCGGTGGCGGTGTTCGACATGGAGGACGGGGGAGGTCGGCGGTTCAAGTACGTGTACCGCGGCTCGTGGTGCAGCGAGGGGGCGAACACGTCGTGGGCGGGGGACTGGCGGGTCGTCGGGACGAAGGGGACGCTCATCAGTGATGGCGAAGAGGTGGTGCGGGCGTCGCTGGTGAAGGACCCGGCGGAGGATGTGTTTATCCGGGGCTTGGAAGAGGTGGACGCGGAGCCCGCGGGGCTGGCGTTGGAGGGGCATGCGTATTTGATTGACGAGTTCGTGCGGGTGCTGCGGGACGGGGCGGAGCCGATGTGCCCGGCGGCGGACAATTACTGGAGCGTGGCGATGGTGGACGCGGCGGTGCGGAGTGCGGAGAGCGGGGAACGGGTGATTATTGAGGCTTGAGGTTTGAGGGGTGAGGTTTGAGGATTTCGCGGTTGGTGGTGGGTGTGGCGGGTGGGGTGATGGTCTCGAAGCGTTGGCCGGTGGGATCGGCGATGGCAAGGACGGCGGCGTGGATGAGCGGGGCGTTGGCGTGTTTGAGCAGTCGGGCGGCGGTGTTGAGGGTGGCGCCGGTGGTCTTGACATCGTCGATGAGGTAGACGGCGTGGCCGGCGAGGTCGACGGGTCGGCAGGCGGTGGCGTTGTTGAGGTTGGTGAGGCGGGTGGACGGCGGGAGGCTGGACTGGGGGCGGGTGTGCCGGGTACGGCGGAGGGGCTGGAGCATGGGCCAGCGTCGGCGTTTGGCGACGGCGTGGGCGAGGAGCTCGGCCTGATTGAAGCCGCGGTGGATGCGGCGGAGGCGGTGCATGGGTATGGGGATGACCAGCGGTTTGTGGCCGGGCGGTGGTGGGGGGAGCCGGTCGGCGAGGAGGCGGCCGAGGTGGTCGGCCCAGCGCCACTGCTTGGCGAACTTGAGCTGCTTGATCCAGTCGGCAAGGGGTTCGTGGTAGAGGCCGAGTCGGGTGAGGCGTTGGTAGTGGGGCTTGGTGTGGATGCAGCGGGGGCAGCCGTCGGGGGTGACGGTGTGGGGGCCGGCGGGGGCGCCGCAGCGGGGGCAGTAGGCGTCGTCGGGGTCGGGCTGCCAGGCGGCAGCAAGGGGGTTGCGTTGGGCGAGTTCGTGGGGGGTGGGGGCGAGGTGAGAAAGGGCGGCGGTGAGGGGGGCGGCGAGTTGTCGGCTTAGACGGGAGAGGGTGGGCCGCATCGGTTGAGGTTAACGCGGGGCGTCGCAAGCGACCACGCTACGAGGGGGTGGGGGGGTGGGTATGGTGATGGGGTGTTGAGTGAACTGAAACCGTTGGTGGTGTCGGCGCCGTTCGGGAACTACCTGCACCCGGCGGGGGCGACGGCGACGATGGGGACGTTTACGGTGATGCGTCGGGGGGGGATCCCGGCACGGGTGTGGCGGGTGGTGAAGACGGTGCGCTACTACGGGAAGCTGGGGGCGTGGGTGAACCGGATCGGGCTGCGGAACCCAGGGATCGGGTGGGTGGAGCAGAAGGTGAAGGCGGGGAGGCTGGATGTGTCGGACAAGCTGATTTCGGTGCACGGGTTTGACGGGGGGCAGTGGCGGGAGGTGGTGGAGCGGGCGGTGGCGCTTGGGCCGTTGGGGGTGGAGCTGAATATGAGCTGCCCGAATGTGGGGGAGGTGGGGGGGTGGGAGGGGGGGTTTGAAGGGGCGGTGGAAGCCTCGCAGAATCCTTCGGCTTCTGCGGGCTTTGGGGATGGGGGAGTAGGGGTGGTGGTGAAGCTGCCGCCGGTGCGGTATGAAGGGATGGTGGCGGCGGCGGAGCGGCTGGTGCGGACGAACTGGGTGCGGACGGCGGCGTGGAGTGTGCGGG
>JBCCOW010000083.1:0-14298 GCA_039025195.1 Planctomycetota bacterium | reverse complement strand
TGGGCGAGGAGTCGGCCGAAGCGGCCGCGGGGGCGGTGGGGTTCGAGGTAGAGGGTGATGGGCCTGTTCAGGGCGATCTGTTCGAGGTATTGCGTGGCGGCGTCGGCCCCGCGCTCAGCGGGGAGGTTGCGCTGGGGCTTAGCGGTCTCGGGGGCGTTGATGCCCCAGAAGCGGACGCGGGTGTCGGGGCGGGCGGGGGACTGGCTGGTGTCGGGGGCGTCGATGATGAGGGTGTCGCCGTCGACGACGCGGAGGACGGTGAAGGTCTGGCCGTGGTAGCGGTCGAAGTCGGAAGCGGGGGCGAGCAGTAGCCCGAGGTGGTCGAGGCGGGCCAGGATCAGGACGCCGACGAGGGCGCCCACGGCGATCAACAGCCGCTTGCGTTTGAGGGCGAAGCGGACTTGGCGGGGGGTGGGGATCGGTTGCGCTCGGCGTTTGCGCTGGGAAGATCGACCGGCCATCAGTAGATTATGACGGGTCAGGCGAAGACGTCGATCAGGTGAGACGGGACGAAGATCGGGGTGTAGAGCGGGAGAACGGGGGGCGCGGTGTCGGTCGCCGACTGGCTTGGGCGCGGCGGCAGCTCGGGGAGGATCGGCGGGGTGGGCTCGGCGGGCTGAGTGACGGACGGGCTGTCACGGGGGTCGTCGGCAGCGTGGCAGGGCGGGCAGGCCAGGCTGGCGTGGCTCGGGCTGAGGTCGAGGCGGTCGGCGGGATGGAGCGGGGTGTGTGCGGGTTGATGCGTGTGAGGGCAGGACAGGTGCAGGGCGTGCTGGAGCTGGTCCAGCCGGGCGATGGTGAGATTGGGGTGGGAGCCGACGAGCCGCATGGAGCAAGTCAGCCACATCAGGCGTGAGCGGCGGCGGTTTCCGGTAAGTCGGGTGATGGGTTTGGCTTAGCGCTTGACGGCTGGGGTAGGGGTATGCGGGATGGTGTCGGTGGGCAGCGCGGGCCGACCGGTGAGGCGATAGGTCGGCTGGGGTAGGGTGTGCGGATGCGGACGGACGCGTTGGACTACGAGTTGCCGGAGGGGTTGATCGCGACGCAGGCGGCGGAGCCGAGGGACTCGGCCCGGTTGATGGTGTGCGACCGGGCGACGGGGGCCGTGCGGCACAGCCGGGTATCGGAGCTGCCGGGGCTGGGCGTGTTGGGGGCGGGGGATGTGATGGTGGTGAACCGGAGCCGGGTGGTGCGGGCGTTTCTGGACGGGGTGCGTCGGGGCACGGGGGGGCGGGTGACGGGGTTGTTTCTGGAAGACGAGGGCGCGGGGGTTTGGCGGGTAATGCTGAAGTCGGGGGGGCGGTTGAAAGCGGGGGATGCCGTGATGTTGGACGGAGCGGCGTTGGTGCTGGAAGAGGGCTTAGGGGGTGGGACGTGGCGGGTGCGGGTGGAGGGTGAGGCGGGGCTGGTCGAAGGGCCGGCGGCGGGGGTATTAGTGCGGGTGGGTGGGGTGCCGCTGCCGCCGTACATCCGGCAGGCAAGGCGAAAGCGGGGTGAGGTTGAGGAGGTTGTGAATGATGGGGAGCGTTACAACACGGTGTTTGCTGGGGAAGATGGGGGTTCGGTGGCGGCACCGACGGCGGGGCTGCACTTCACGCCGGGTTTGTTGGACGCGATCGCGGGGCTGGGCGTGCAGCGTGCAGAGGTGACGCTGCATGTGGGGACGGGGACGTTTTTGCCGGTGAAGAGCGAGGCGTTGGAGGAGCATCCGATGCACACGGAGCCGATCACGGTGCCGGGGGCGACACTGGAGGTGCTTCGCCGGGTGCGGGAGCGGGGCGGAAAGGTCTTGGCGGTGGGGACGACGTCAGTGCGGACACTTGAGTCGTTGCCGACGGACTGGACGGCGCTGGAGGGGGACTACTCCGCGGAGACGGGGCTGTTCATCCGGCCGGGCGAGGGGTTTGAATTCCGGTTCACGGACATGCTGCTGACGAATTTTCACCTGCCGAAGTCGACGCTGCTGGCGTTGGTCGCGGCGCTGCCGGGGGTCGGAGTGGAGCGGCTGCTGGGGTGGTACCGGGAGGCGGTGGCGGAGGGGTACCGGTTTTATTCGTACGGGGACGCGATGCTGGTGGTGTGAAAACGGTGGGCTAGCGCCCCTCCCGCTAAACGGGTAGTGGGGTGAGGTGGGGGTGAGGTGGGGTGGGGTTTGCGGTGGAGGGTGTGGCCGTTCACAATTATGGGGTGGCGTTGGACCAGGACTTCGACAATTTGGTGAGCGAGGAGGGGGTCGAGGGCGTCGGCCGTGACGAGCGGGACACGGCGGTAGACGAGATGCGGATGCCGTTGGGTGATCACCTAGACGAGCTGCGGGTTCGGCTGTTCAAAACGCTGATCGGCGTAGGGATCGCAGCGGTGGCATGCCTGTTTTTCGGGAAGGACATCGTGGGCTGGCTGTTGCGTCCGCTGGGCAGAGCGCTGTCGGAGTTCGGGCTGCCGGCCCAGGCGTACGGGATGCACGTGGCGACGGGGTTTGCGGTGTATCTGAAGGTCTCACTTATCGCGGGGCTGATCCTGGCGACGCCGTTGGTGCTGTACCAGTTCTGGCGGTTCGTGGTGTCGGGTTTGTATTCGCACGAGCGGCGGTTTGTGTACGTGCTGACCCCGTTCTCGACGGTGATGGCGGGGCTGGCGGTGGCGTTTATGTATTACGTGCTGCTGCCGATCTGTCTGGCGTTTCTGTTGTTCTTCACGACGACGTTCCCGCCGATCGAGCCCGGCGACGGGGCGGGCGATTCGCTGATCGATATGGTGGCCCGGCTGACGACGGGGCAGACGCGGGAAGAAACCCGTGTGGAGCCGACGGCGGACGGGGCATCGGTGGAGGGTTTGCTGAGTCTGCCGCTGGTGGACGGGGACCCTGCGGCGATGGCCAACGGGTCAGCATGGGTGTCGCTGCCGAGTAACGAACTGCGGGTCCGGGTCGGGGAAAAGACGCTGCGGTATCTCCCGGTGGCGGGTCCGTCGGGTCTGCAGCCGCTGCTGGATATCCAGGCGTATCTGTCGTTTGTGGTGCTGCTGATGCTGGGGGTGTTGATCGCGTTCCAGCTGCCGGTGGTGATGTTTGTGCTGGGGGTGAGCGGGCTGGTGGAGGCCTCGCTGCTGGGGCGGTACCGGAAGTACGCGTTGTTCGGGTCGTTTGCGCTCGGGGCGTTGCTGACGCCGGCGGACCCGATCTCGATGATGGTGCTGGCGATCCCGCTGTACGGGTTGTTCGAGCTGGGGTTGGTGGCGATGCGGTTGGGCCGAGGTAAGCCGAGCGATGAGCTATGAGTGAGCAGACGGTCGAGTTGGTGAGAGAGTTGGCGGGGGCGGTCCGCGTGACGGGTGAGCAACGTCCCGGGCTATTTGTCACGGGGACGGACACGGGCGTCGGGAAGACGGTGGTGAGCTGCGGGATCGCGGCGGCGATGCGGCGGTTCGGGTACCGGATTGGAGTGTGCAAACCGTTCGGCAGCGGGTGCCGGAGGGATCGCGAGGGGTTGGTACACGAGGACGCCGAAGCACTGGCACACTTTGCGGACTGCCGGGAGTCGCTGGACGTGATCAACCCGATCCGGTTCAAGGCCCCGCTTGCGCCGGCGGCGGCAGCGCTAGAACTTGGGGAGTCGATCGACTTCTCAGCGATCGGGCGGTCGCTCGAACGGCTGTCGGTGCACCACGACGTGCTGCTGGTGGAGGGGGTCGGCGGGGTGATGGTGCCGATCGACCCGGATCGGCCCGGCGTGACGGTGCTGGAGCTGATGGGTGCACTGGGTTACCCGGCGGTGGTGGTCGCGCGGGCGGGGCTGGGGACGCTGAACCACACGGCGATGACGGTGCGGGTGATGCGGGACGCGGGGGTGCGGGTGCTGGGTGTGGTGATGAACGGGGTCGACACGAGCGGGGTCGAGGAGGCGGCAGACCCGAGCCTGGTGAGCAACGCGGCGTGGATCGAGCGGATGACGGGGCTGCCGATCCTGGCAAAGGTGCCGAGGGTGAAGGAGCGTGACTCGGCGGTAGCGGAGGCGCGGCTCGACGGGGCGGTGGTGGACGCGTTGGCGGGGGTGGACTGGGTGGGGTTGATGAGTCGTCAAAGATGAAAGGACACCGCATGAAGCGTGACAACGATTTGCTTGGCCTCGGCAGTGTGGGGATAGCGTGTGTGATGACGGCTTGCCTTGGCGCCTTCATTGGAATGGCGGCGGACGTGGTCGGGGAACCCGAAGCACCGGGCGGAGTTGCCGATACCCGTGGACCCAACGCGGCGTATGACCCTTATGCCGATCCCGATCCGGCCGAGGCTCCAGCCCTGTGGAAGCTGTCCGACGAGGACAACACGATCTATCTGTTCGGCACGATCCACCTGCTGCCGCCGGGCGTTGAATGGCTGACCCCCGCTTACGAGGCGGCGATGCAAGACGCAGGGATCACCTTCGCTGAAGCCGATGTCGAGAGCCCCGAGGCCCTGGCCGCGGTTGGCCCGCTCATTCAAGCGTTAGGCTTTAACCCATCGGGCGTGACGCTGTCCGCCACGCTGGGTGAAGAGCGGGCCGCGAAGTTCTCGGCCTTGTCCGAGCGGTACGGCGTGCCGATCGCAGCGCTAGAAACCATGCGGCCCTGGCTGGCGATCCTCACCGTGACGCAGCTGGTCTTCAACCAGACCGGCCTGGATGCGAACTCCGGCGTGGACAAGGCGGTGCTCGCCGCGGCACGGGAGCAGGACGACACGCTTGGCTACTTCGAGACCGCAGAGGTCCAGGTCCGTGCACTGGTCAGCTTCGATGAAGAAGAAATCCTTAAGGGCTTCGACGAGGACCTGGAAGAGCTTCTGAATCTCGAAGCGGTCGTGTTGAAACTCGTGGACGCTTGGCGGAAGGGCGACCTGGCGTGGCTTGAGGCCGAGCTGATCACCGAGACCCGCAAGGAAACACCCAAAACCTTCAAAGCGTTGTTCACGGATCGGAACGCAGCCTGGACCCGCCAGATCGAAGAGATGATGGCCGGCGATCAGAACCACTTCATCGCGGTGGGTGTCGGCCACCTTGTCGGAGATCAGAGCGTGATCGACATGCTGGTCAAGCGTGGATTTAAGCCGGTCCGTATCCAGTAGGCCGCCCACACTGAAGCAGACGCTCACGGCGGGGGCAGCGTGGGTAGGGGGCTGCCGAAGTTGGGCAGGGGGGTGACGGAGGCTTGGGGGTCGTCGAGGGTGCCGCGGACGCGGATGCCGAAGAGCTGGTTGCGGATGCTGGTGATGAACTGTGGGGTGAGGGTCTGGGTGTTCTCGGGGTCCTGCATGAACATCTGGAGGTCGAGGTTGAGGCCGGGCAGGGCCATGGTGCCGACGCCTACGATGGCGAGGGAAGGTGAGGCGAGGGTGGCGTTGTTGACCCAGACGGTGTCGCCGTCGACGAGGAAGCTCGCGTCGGCGGTGTCGAAGGGCTGGGCGAAGAAGGGCAGCTGGAGATTGATCGCCTGGAGCACCGCCAACGCGAACGGCGAGTCGTACAGAGTGGCCTCGCGGACGGTGAGCCGGCCGCGCCCGGTCTTGGATTGGGGGTCGTCGAAGCGACCGACGAGGGTGAGGCTGACAGAGACCAGGCCGTCGACGAGGCCGCGGTCGGGCGGCGGCGGTGACGTAAAGGTGTAGGGCTCGAGCGGCGGGATCTCGGACTGGCTGACCCGGTCCGGGACGTCGGGGGTAAAGATGGGCTCGGCGTCGGCTTCGTTGATGTAGAGCTTGACCGTGTAGCCCGGCTGATCGGTGGGGTTGTCGGCGTCTTCGAGATCGAGGGCGGCACTCCCGACGAGCAGCCCGGTGGCGAGAGACCCGCGGATCTCGGGGATGATCAGGCGGGGCTGCTGCGGGTCCGGGTCTGTGTGGAAGTTGGCGGTGAGGCGTTCGACGAGGCGGTCGCTGGCGCGGAAGGAGGGCGAAAGGAACGAGCCGGTGATGCGGGGGAACTCGGCGTCGGCTGGCTGATCGAGGGTGAAGCTGAGCTCGGCCTGGAGGTGTGAGAGCTCGATGCCGATGTCGCCGGACGCGTCGTTGAACGCGAGCTGGGCGACGACGCTGAGGTCGCGTTTGGGGTCGCCGTCTTCGTCGAGTGGGCCGGGGGTGGCGGGGGGCGACGCGGTGATGCGGCAGGACCGGAGGCGATACGCGCCCTGCAGCCCGGCCTCCTCGATGAGCTGCGTCACAGCGGAGGGGAGGACGGCCCGCTCGAAAGCGCCGACGCGGGTGGCGTGGCCGTTGAGGGTGATGCGTGTGGTGTAAGTCGGTTGGAGGGCAAGGGTGCCGTGGAGCTTGAGGGTGCCGTGAGGGTGGTTGCCCTGGAGCTCGAGAAGTTCGACGGCGTGGGGCTCGACGATGGCTTTACCGGCCATGTCGGTGAGGGTTAGGCGGTCGCCGCCGTAGTCGAAGCTCAGGGCTCTAGGCCGGAGCTCGACACTGGGGGGCGGGGCGTCTTCCAGAGCGCTGCCGAACGAATCGTCCCAGTCTGCAGTGGGGGTCGGGTCGGGCTGGACCCATCGGATCGTCGTGCTGAAAACCCCCTCGGGGTTGTAGGTGTCGACGAGATTAGCGACCTCGCGGTGAGCATCGAGGTCGGCGGGGATGAGGTCGAGCAGTGCGTCGCTGACCGGGACGTCTTCACCGCGGACGGTGAAGTCCCAGGTGGTGCGAGTCCGCTCAGGCTCTACGCCGGGAGGGAGTTGGGCGGGGTCTTGTGCCCAGACGGCGTGGCCGTTGATGTCGATGCGGGCGTTGTCGTGGGTGCCGGTGAATTCGCGGAGGTCGAAACGTTGGCCGGTGAGGGCGAATCGGCTGCGGACGTTGCGGATGGGGAATCGGCCCTGGTGGGGGGCAGCGGTGACGTTGTCAAGCCGAGCGAAGACGCGGAAGCCGGTGTCGCCGGCGTCGCGGGTGAAGATCTCGGCGTCGCCCTGGATGCGGCCGGCGATATTCAGATCGCTGACCCAGCCGCGTTGGTCTTCAGGGATCGAGGCGTAGAAGATCGGGTCGAGGGGCAGGTCGAGCGGCGTGAGCCGGACATCGATGAGGTCGTGGTCGGGCGCGGGGTTGATATCGACACGGCCGGCAATAGTGCCGGTGCCGCCGGTGGGCGAGACGACGTCGATATTCTCGATGCGCACCTCACCGGGGGCGATCACAACCCTGCCGCTGCGGGCGGTGATGGGGTAGGGCCAGCGTTCGTCGAGAAAACCGATACCCGGGCCGCCCGGGGTGGCACTGATGGTGATGCGGGTCGAAATCTTCTGCGTGTCGCGGTTGCGGAAGACCTCGATGTCAGTATCGGCTCGGCCGCCGAGGGTGAAGACCGGTGCGTTGGGGTTTGGCGGCGCGGGAGGGTACGCATCGTGCGTGGCCGGCCCGATGAGAGCGGGCTCAGTGCTCGTCGATTCGAGAGGCGGTCTTGCCGGAAGGAAGGCCGCAGCGCTGGTCTCGATCGGCGGATGCCGGATGACGCCTTCCCGCAGCAGGCGTTCGTACTGAGACACCGAGAATAAGCTGTCGACGAGTTTTCTGACACGGGGTTCGATGGCCCGTTCGAGGTGCGTGTCCTTGTCGACGTTACGGGCGGTGATGCTGATCTGCACGGGGCCGCCACGGCGGATATCGGTGTAGCCATCGACCGTGATGGGGCTGCCGGTCGGGCTTTGTCCGACGAGGCGGTCGAGATAAACCATGTTGTCATCGACACGGAGCGAGCCCTTGGCGTTCAGGACCGGGAACGGGAACTCGTGGTGCCGGATCGACGAGTCGAGCAGATCGAGCCGCGCACCGACTTTAAGGGGCTGACCCTGAGCCGCACGGGTGATGCGGGCTTGCCCGGCGAATCGGCCGGCTGGGCGGAGTTCGTTGAAGAGCTGATTGACGAGCGGGTGGAGGATGCGGAGTTGGGTACGCATCAGCCAGTTGAGCTCGAAGGGCTCGAGGTCCACCACGAGGTCGCCGGGCCCGTCGAACTCGAGGGGAACCGTACCGTTAGCGGTGAGATCGAGCCCGAGGATGCTGGCTTGCAGGTCGGCGACCTCGATCCGGTTGTTCACGAAACGAGTCGTACCGTTGACACCGCCCACTTGGAACGGGCTGGGTGCTCCGGGGGCCGCGAGATTGGCGGTGAGGTTGGCGGTCTGGAACGCAGCGGACTGGACCGCGATCTGGCCTTCTTCGTCGGGAGCCACGGTAATGTCGGCAACCGGGACCCGCCCGGCAGGAGCAGTACGGTCAAACCAGCCGCGGGCGGCGGCGGGCAGCAGGAAGCGTTGGCTGGGGTTGAACCGGAAGTTGCGGACGCTGAGGTTGCCGGTGAGCTGCCGGGTATGGAACTGGCCGAAGACGGTGGTCGCGGGGGTCGGGTCTTCGGGGGAGGGCAGCTCGCGGAGGGCGAAGCCGTAGGCGTTGGGGTCGGCGGTGTTGGCGGAGAGCTCGCCCTCAACGTAGACGGTTTCGAGGCGTTTGACGCCCGTGTCGTCGATGGCACGGAGGACGATTTGGGCGTTGCTGAGGTAGATCGCGGGGAGGGCGGGCAGCGGCTTGGGCTCGACGCCTTCCTCCGCCTCGGGCAGGCTGCACTTCTCGTAGTTGAACACGCCGCTGCGGAGGTCCTCGGTGATGTAGAACCGCGGGTTCACCGGGCGGACCGCGACGATCGGGTGCTGTCCCGAAACGAGCCGCCCGAGGTCGAGGTTGACGATAATGCGGTCGGCTTCGTACAGGCGGGTGAAGGTCGGGTCGTTGCCGGGGGTGTCGACGGCAATGCCGGTGAGGGTGAGGGTGCCGTCGAGGGCGAGGTGAGCCCGGTCGAGCTGGAGGGTGGTGTCGAAGTAGCCGTCGAGCTGCCGGGTGAGGATCGGCGTGAGGAGGAAGGGTCGGGTGACCAGGAAAAGCCCAAGGGCGAGGAGGAGGACGGTAACGGTGGTGAGCAGCGTGAGGCGGCGGACCCATCGGCGGAGACGCTTGGGTTTGCGCGGCGCGGGCGCGGGCTGCGGCGCGGCGGGGGCGCTAGAGGGGCTTGCGGTTGGCGGGTTATCAGGTGCGGTGGACATGGGCGGTGCCGCGGGTCTGCCGGGCCGACACGGCCCGGCTCGCTGTGACCTGCGATGGACTATGTTACGGCTTGATATCGGTACTCAAGCAGGACGAGCAACAGAGCCATGGCGTTTAAGGAAACGATCACGTTTGACGACTTTTTGAAGCTGGACCTGCGGGTCGCCACAATCGTGGAGGCGGCGGAGCACCCCAACGCGGACCGGCTGCTGAAACTGCAGATCGACGTGGGCGAAGAACGCCGGCAGATCTGTGCGGGCGTCAAGGCGTACTACGACCCCGCCGAGCTGGTCGGCAAGCAGATTGTGGTGGTGGCGAACCTCGAGCCGCGGAAGATCCGGGGCGAGGTGTCGCAGGGCATGCTGCTGGCCGCGAGCGTCGAGGGCGAGGACGGCGGCAAGGGGGCACTGGCGTTGGTGACGCCGATGAGTGAGATCGACGCGGGGGCGTCGGTCGGATAAAGGTCGGGCTCAACGCTCGACGTAGCCGACGCGTTCGCGGAGGCCGGCCAGGGGGTCGGTGGTGGGGGCGTCGGCCTTGATGGTGAGGTGGGTCTCGAGGAGGTTGCGGGGGTCGCCGATCTGTTCGTCGAACGCCGAGCGGGTCAGGGGGGAGAACGACTCGATCAGGAAGATGGCCAGGGCCTGCTGCTCGTCAACGGGGACGGCGATGAGGCGGTCGGCGGTGGGGGCGTTGCTCGCGGCGTCGGTGCCGAGGGCCTGGGCTTTGTCGAAGAGGGCCTCGACGGAGGGGGCGTGTCGGCCGAGGTTCTGGAGCTCGGGGGGGCCGAGCTGGCCGGGGCGGGGGTCGGTGGGGGTGATGCTCAGGAGCGTGGTGATCGCGGCGTCGGTCTGCTGTTCGGAGACGGCGGTAAGGGTGGTCTCGCCGGCCTCGGTGAGCAGGGCGTCCTTCTGGGCGAGGAGCTTGTCGTAGGCGTCGAGGCGGCGGGCGTCGGCGATGACCTGGTCACGGACGACGTCGAGCGACTCGGGGGCACGGGCGGGCTCGGCGGCGGTGACCCGGACGATGTGGATCGAGCCGTCGGTGGTTGACAGGGGGAGGCTGGGCAGCTTGGCCTGCAGCGTGTTGGGCGGGAGCGGCGGGGCCGTCTCGTCGCTCGACTCGGTCTGGGGCTGGAGCTCGTAGGTGGCGGCGATGTAGTCGGTGAAGGACTGCCCGGTGTCGCGGACGAAGGCTTCGCCGACCGGGACGATGCCGGCGAGGTCGGCGATCGCGGTCCAGCGATCGGTGTGGTCTTGGACAAGGAGTTCAACGGCGAGGTCGGGGTTGCCGGCGATGGCGTCGGCGACTTCCTGGAAGGGCGTGGGCGTGAGGCCCGAGGTGTCGCGAACGCCGGATAGGTTGATGGGGGCTTGCCGGATGTCACGGGAGAGACGGGACTGGACGGCCGCGAGGATGTCGAGCATGCGGGCGTTGGCACGCCGTTGGGCGAGCTCGTCGGCGATGAGGTTGCGGGCGTTTCTGGAAAGGACAGGACCGGAGCCGGCGGGCTGCGTGCTAGCGGGTTGTGTGTCGGCGGACAGGGCGTCGTCGAGTCGGAAGCGGTCGAACTCCTCGGGTGAGTCGGCGTAGGCCTGCTGGACGTCGTCCTGGGTGATGGTCTGGCGGACGGCTTTGACGACGTCTTCGAGACGGATGGTCAGGACCTCGAAGCGGACCTGAGCGGGGAGCTGGTAGCCGAGGCCGAAGGGCTCGGAGGAGCCGGGCGGCTGGTCCTTGTTCTGATCGAAGAGCTCAGCGAGGCGGGCTTCGTCGGGCTGGAACTCGGGGTCGATCTTCGGGCTGCTGGGGATGAGCAGCATCTGGGCGTCGAGGGTCGCGAGGGCCTGCTGGGTGCGGTAGGCGATGAGCGGTTCGGAGAGGCGTTGCTGGCCGGAGGCTTCGAGCATTGCCGTGATGGCTTCGCCCTGGAGGAAGTTGAGGTTTTGGAACTGCTGGAGGGACCGCGGGCCGACCGCGACCTGGCGGAAGAGGTTGATGGCGTTGCCGGCCCGGGCGAGCTCGTTGAGGTAGCGGAGGGCGGGGGCGGCGGGGAGCCCGGGGTCGTTGCGGTAGAGGACGCCGGAGGCGAGGTCGAGGTATTGCTGGGAGACGATGTAGTGGCCCACGGCCTGATCGATGAAGCCGCGGGTGACGCGGCGGTTGGCGGCGAGGCGGGCGAGGGTGTCGGCCGAGACGCCTTGGACTTGATAGAACGAGCTGATCTGGGTCGGCCCCGCAACGATGCCGAGCTGCTCGGCGTTTTTGAGTAAGAGCAGCCAATCCTCTTCGTCGGTGGGCAGCGGGAGGCGGACGCCCTGCTCAGCGAGGTCGCGGTCGGTGTCGGCGAAGAAGGGCGAGCGCACGCCGAGGTCGCGGAGCACGTCGAGCTCGAGGCTGGCGGAGCGGAGGTCGGCGACGGTGAGCGTGTCGCCGTGGGCCTCGGCGATGGGCTGCTTGCGGGGGTCGGGCAGGAAGATGGAGAGCACCGGCTGGATGAGGAAGGCGACCATCAGGAGCGAGGCGCCGACGACGAGGATGAGCTTGTTGTATTTGCGGAAGAACTTGAGCATGGGGGATCGCCTGGGCGATGGGGACGCCGTGGTTTAGGGGATCGGAGAGTTTATCGTCGCGCGGCCCACGGTGGGACACCGTGGGCTTCAGCGGATGGTGAGTGGGTTAGACGGCGACGGGCTCGGGGGTGGCGGGGGCGGTGGGCTGGGTCACGGGGGGGCGGCAGGCCCAATCGGTGACGGCATCGACGTCGTAGAAGCGGCAGGCTTCCATGAGCATGCGGGCTTCGGTCCAGAGGTCGCCGTCGACCATGGGCATGAACAGGTCGTGGATGTTGTCGACGCCGAGGTAGGTGCGGACGCCGGCGGCGTGGAGCTTGGGGAACGGGGCGATGGAGTTGTGCAGCGGGGCGGTCATGTCGAGCTGCTTCATGGAGATCGCGGCGGAGGGGCAGATGATGATGCCCATGTCGGCATCGAGGCAGAGCTGGATAATGCGGTCCTGTTCGGCTTCGGACTTAGCGGCGAGGGAGACGGAGTGAACGCCCTGGACCTTGCCCTGGAGCCCGTGCTCGATGGTCTTGCGGGCGAGGAGCTCGGTCTCGTCTTCGCGAGGGTTGTTCTCCTGATCGACATGAACATCGACGGGCTTGTCGAGCTTGTTGGCGAGGGCGAAGATGCGGTCGATGTGTTTCTCGGGGGTGGGGCGGTCTTTCGAGGGGAGGCCGCCGACGTAGTCCGCCATTTCGCAGGCTTCCTGCACGACCTTCCACGAGTCTTCTTCAAGCACGCCTTGCAGGGGCTGGATACCGACCTCGAACCGGATCTTGTCGGCGTACATCTCCTTGACGCGGAGGGCGGCCTTGATCGGCAGGAGCTTCACGGTCGCGTCGGCGTCGACCATGGTCCGGCAGTAGGTCGCGCCCTGGTCGATCATCTTGTCGAGGCCGCGGGCGATGCGTTCGGTGAGGTCGGCGAGGGTGTAATTTTCCTTGAGGTATTTGTAGAGTTCCCACTTCTTCTGCATATCGACCTGCGACAGCTTCAGGTTGTCGTAGGAGATGAGATACGCCTTGTCGAAGTGGGCGTGGTGGTTGGCGAGGCCGCCGAGCTGAGCGGCGCGGTCGAGGAAGCGGAGGTGGAGGTTCCAGGGCTCTTCGTCGTCGGCGAGCTTGTAGCGGTAGGTGCCTTTTTCGGTGTCGATCACGACCTGCTCGATCGTCTTCTGAGCGACCTCGACGTCGGTAACGAGGGGGATGCCGTTCTCGATGGCAAGGGAGCGGATGAGCTTGGCGTCGGACTGTTCGTCGTAGTCGACCTGCCCGGTGAGGATGTTGACGATGAGGTCGAAGGAGTTGGATTTGAGGAGGGTGAGGATGTTGGGGGCCCGGCCGTCGGTGATCTTGTGGACCTCGGTGGAGGCGATGTCGTGCTCGGCGAGGAAGGTGTGGGTGCCGGGGGTGGCGTAGAGATCGACGGGCAGCGCGAGGAGCCGGCGGATGGCGGGGAGGAGGGCTTGCTTGTCGGGGGCGTCGCCGGTGGAGAGGAGGACGTTTTTGCGGGTCTGCTTGCCGAGGAGTTTGAGGTTGAGGGTGAGCAGTTCGACGGAATTGCGGAGGGCCATGCGTGCTCCTGTGGGAGGGAAGAGGGCGGTCGGGATTTGGGGTGCCGTCGAAGACGCATGATAGCGACGCGGCGGCGCCGTTATCGGGCTGTGGAATACCGGTAGGGACGCGCGGCGCGACCGGGCTGCGTCTTAGCCCGGCTACAGGAAGGGAGGCGTAGGGGATGGCCCGCGTCAGGCGGCCTGCTGGAGCGGTGATTCGGGCTCGGGCGCGAGCGTGGCGAGCGGCTCGGGTGCTCCCGCGTCGGCCTCGTGCTCGTCGTCGTCCTCGATGATGGCCTGCGTGTGCTGGTCGAGTGTTTCCTGTTCACGACGGGCGAGCTCGTGGAGGTATTCGATCCGCTTGACCTTGGTCTCGCGGATCAGGTCGTGGCGGGCGGTGTGGATGTGCAGGCGTGACCCGATGACCGCGAGGACGGTGCGGGCGAAGGCGAAGGCGAGTAGGGCAAAGAGGAGCCAGAGGCCGAGGGGCATGGCGGTGGGATCGGCGGGGCGGGCCGGAGCGGGTGAGCGGGTCGTGGCGTGCGGGTTATCGGAAGGGGGGTTGCGTGACCCGTCTCGCTCAAGCGAGACGGCCCGGTGGGTGGTCCGTATGATTCGGGCGATGCGGACGATCGGTCTGGTTGTGCTGTGCATGGGGCTTTGCCTGAATTGGAGCGGTGTGGCCAATGGTCAGCAGTCGGGGATCGAGCTGCGGGTGGAGCGGGCGGATGACCTGGGGCTGGCGGGGGTGGTTCGGCCGGGTGGTTGGACGGGGATGCGGGTGCGGGTGAGCAACCCGTCGTCGGTGGCGCAGGAGGTGCTGCTGCGGTGGGAACTGCGGGACGAGGACGGGGACCGGGTGCTGAGCGAGCGTCGGGTGACGGTGGTGCCGAGCTCGATGCAGGCGGAGCAGACGGTGTGGCTGTACGCGGCGATGCCGTTTTTGGAAGACCGGCAGGCGGTGTGGGAGGTGCGGGCGTTGGCGGTGGTGGAGGACGGGGGGAGTGGTGGTGAGGGAGCCGCGGGGAAAACAAAGGCGTAGGGGGGGGGGGGGGGGAGGGGCGCAGCCACAAAAAAAAAACCAACACAAAAAAAAAAGTACTTAGGTGGGAAGGGGGGGG
>JBCCOW010000082.1:0-14720 GCA_039025195.1 Planctomycetota bacterium | reverse complement strand
CCCCGACTTCAGTCGGGATGCTCCCCCCCAACCGCCGACCGCCAACCAAGCCCGCACGCCGAAGCACCCCCTTCACCCCATCCAGCCACCGCAGCAACCTCGCCGCCTCAACCTCCTCCATCAGCCAACCCTCTTCATGACCGCATGAAGTACCCGCTCCACCACCGCCTGCTCCGTCACCCCCTCCGCCACCGCCCCGTACTTCAAAACCAACCGGTGCGGCAGCACCACCCGCGCCGCCTCCGCCACATGCCGATCCAACACCGTCGGCTCACCCTCCAACACCGCCAACCCCCGCGCCGCCATCACCAAGTGCTGCGCTCCCCTCGGCCCCACCCCCCACGCCACATGCTCCCCGACCCACTCCGCCAGCTCGCCATTACCCTCACCCGGCCGAGTCCCCCGCACCACCCCCACCGCCAGCTCCGCCACCGACTTCGCCACCGGCACCCGCCGCACCAACCCCCGCGCCGCCAGCAACCCGTCCTGGTCTTCCAACCCCCACACCCCATCCCCCCGAAGCCCACGGATTTCATCCGTGGCCCCGTCGCCCTCCACCCGCACCGCGATCTCCACCTCCGACGCCGCATCCGGATAGCCCACCGCCAACTGCACCATGAACCGGTCCAGCTCCGCCTCCGGCAACGGGTACGTCCCCTCCTGCTCGATCGGGTTCTGCGTCGCTACCACCATGAACGGCTCCGGCAGCCGGTGCGCCACGCCCCCCGACGTCACCTGACCCTCCTGCATCGCCTCCAGCAACGCCGACTGCACCCGCGGCGGCGTCCGGTTGATCTCGTCCGCCAGCACCCAGTTCGCAAACACCGGCCCTGGGCGAAACACCATCGCTCGCCCCCCATCACTCTCCTCCACCAACAGCTCCGACCCCACCACATCCCCCGGCATCAGGTCCGGCGTGAACTGCACCCGCGAAAACCGGCCCCCCATCACGCCCGCCAACGCCCGCACCACCTTCGTCTTCCCCAGCCCCGGCACCCCCACCACCAACGCATGACCCGCCGCCAACGCGGTCACTACGAGCCACTTCACCACCTCGTCCTGCCCCACGATCTGCTCGCCCACCCGGTCCATCGCCGCCCGTGCCCGCCCCGATACCGCTTCCAGCAGCTGTACATCATCGCTCATGCCCGGAGTCTACCGCCCCAGCCTCCGCCGAGAGGTGACCCGCGATCATTCTGTGTTGACAGGGCCAGGCCTGCCCGCACGAACGCTCAAATCGTTCATGCATTCTAATCTCAATATCTCAGCAAGAATAGACGTAAAGCACATAATGAAAGGGTCTTGTGAGTCACTCTCACTTTTCATTTGCGAGTCGTTCTCGAAGAAGTCTGACCGATCAAAGCTACTATAGAATAGTTCCAAATCCGAGCAGCCAACGTGTCGGCTCCCGGATACCACCCCATTGAGTTACTCACCCCCTTACCCAGGAGTTTCCGATGCTGACCATCACTGAAGGCCAATGCGGCATGTGCAAGCACTTCGGCGAGCACGACGGCGAAGCCGGCCCTACCCTAGTCCAGATCCGGACCACCAAGTCCGCCCCCGAGGACTTCACCGAGTCCTGCGGCCACCCCCAGCTCGAGCCCATTCAGCTGACCGTCACCCCCGTCAGCTCCTGTGCTGGCTACGAGCCCGCCGCCGCGTAAACACACCCCGTCAACCGACCCCCTCCCTCACGGCATCCCGCACCCCGCGGGGTGCCGTTTTCATAGCTTCCACCCCACAACGCATTGAGTGACCCCATCGGGAATAAACCCGCGGTACTCCGCTTTGCCTTGCTATGCGATTCGCCCACTTCCTAGCGCCGCTCCTGCTGGCCTTGACCCTCACCGCCACCGCCTGCCAAGCGCCCCTCCGTGCCGCCGACCTTCCGCGTAACGAGGCCCGGACCCTCGTCGCCGACCAGTACGACCAGGGCTACACCGACGGCACGTTCTTCAACGTCGGCATCCGCGAAGGCACCACCCTCGGCGACACCGGCGGCCTTGACGGCGACGCCTGGCACCTCGGCTTCACCGACGCCGTCAACGGCTACCCCTACCGCGAGACCGCCCAACTCCACTACTGGCTCACCCAGCAACGCTGACCCGGCCCGCTGCTTTACCTCAGCAACACCCGCCACAATACCCACACCGCTGCCCCAACCTGAGCCAAGAGACAGGTCAGCGCGATTAACCCGACCGGCCAAGCCGGCTCACGCGGACCCCGCGCTGCATCCCTCGGCGTCAACACCCAGCCCATCACCAACCCCGCCATCAACCCGCCGCCGTGTGCGACGTTATCGATCATGCCCGGCAACACCGCCCCGACACCCCCGGTCAACACCACCACCGCCACCCACGACCACGCAAACCGACGCGGCAGCCAAGCCCGCCAACGCACCCCCACCACCAGCAACGCGCCCACGAGCGACAACACCCCCGCCGACGCCCCCACCGTCGGCAGATCGCTCACCGGCCACCACCATGTCGCCAAGCCGCCAACCACCACCCCGCCCACGTAGACCGCCACCAACCGCTTCCACCCCAGCAGCGCCTCCACCAGCCCGCCCACCGCAAACAACACCGCCGCGTTCATCACACCGTGCATCGCCCCCCCGTGCAGCGACCCGTAGGTCAACAGCCGCCACCACTCCCCGCCGGCCACCTCTGCTCGAACCAGTCCCGCCGCGTCCACCGCTTCTTCCAACCCGGCAAACACCGCGACCAACGATGGCGCGAAGGCACACACCATCAGTGCCAGCGTGTACCGGTTGGGCCGTGCCGTGAGCCACGCCGCGAACCGAAACCTCAGCAGCCCGTCTTCGCTGGGTGTTGCATCAGCTGGACGCTTCCACGACCACACCGCTTGCCCCAACGCGATCAGGCCAACCAGCACAAACACGCCCGCCAGCCAGCCCGCCGCGTCGCCCTGACCCAGGCTCCCGATCCCCCACGACATCCAGCCGAAGCCCACCAGGCACAGCCCGTTGAGCAGCCCCACCGTCAGCTCTTGCCGTTGGCACCGCCGAACCGGCCCCGCCAGTGACGGCACCCACGCCGCCGGCTCCAGCCCTTCGGTCTCCGGCGTCCACACAAACGTCACCGTCGCCACTTGTGACGACGACACCACCTCGTGCAGCTTCTCCGCGGAGCACGGCTTGAGCCGACCGCCTTGCATGTAACCGAAGGGCTCGTCCGCCGGCACCTCCGGCAACCCGTCCGCCCGACACCACGGTGGCGTCAGGCCGGCGGTCACCCCGGCCTCGTCCATCATGCCAGAACTCGAAGACTCACTGCTGTGTTCCGCCACCACACCAGACTATCAACCCGGTGAGCTCGATCGATGCCGAGTCCACGGCTTTAGACAGGGTTGCGCTTCGGCAAACCTCCACCGGAATGCTTGACATCTAATCGGCCGAGATTACATTTTGCGGTCCCGTTCGCTGCCCAAACCGCGACGGGAAGCTGATCCGAAGCCCACGCTTGTCCCAACCCGGAGGCCATGCCTTGCTCGCCGACGTCTGGACAACCCGCCCCTCTGGCTAACGCTCGTAGCACTCCGCTCCGAGCCCCCACAATCGCTACGCCCTACCCGCCCCGTTCGCGATCCGTCGATGGCCGTGCCTGTCCGTAACCTCATACGGTTCACGCTGCGCTCTCGCCACACCGTGCTTGGCCGCGCCACGCCACCGCCTTACACCCGAAGAAACCATCCAACCCCTGAACCCCCGTGCCCAAGAAACGCCCCACCCAACCGATCAAGCGCCGCGACGGCCCCGCCAAGCCCAGGCCCGCACGCCCCGCCGCCATCGAGGACCTCCGCATCGGCGACTACCTCGCTATCGCCGACGCCGACCTCCAGTACATCCCCCGTGGCTGCGATGAGCCCTACGACCGGCCCCGTCAAGCCCTGCGCCTGTCCTACATCCCGCCCCATGCCGGGCTCCCCCGACAGGTCCTCGCCCTCGGCCCGCCGTTCATCACCGTCCGCAGCCCCCACGGCCACGTCGAAACCCTCGACCTCCGCCTCACCCGGCTGCTCCGGCTCGACCCCAAGTTCGGCCAACGCACTTTCCATGCGCACGCCCGATCCAAAGCCCCACCCTGGTACCTCTGATGGTCTTCCAAGCGACAGCCACACCGACGCTGTCTTGCCCCCGATACGACAAGTCTTCAAGGCCCCGTCGTCGACGGCTCCAACTCATCGCTCTGCGCCGTCGGCACGTCCACCGACTCGTGCCGGAACACGATCCGGTCCAGGCAGAAGTTTTGCGATCGGCCCGACACGACCAGCGTGTACGTCTCGTCCGGCTTCAGCCGGTACACCGCGACCCGCTTGTTGTTGTGGCCCCCTGGGTCCAGCTGGTTCCCCGACGCCCAACCCATCTTCCCCAGTGCACCGCCGTAGAACTTCGTGTCTTTCTTGAGCATCTCCAGCGGCGCATCCATCCCGTGCTGATCCCCCGGATTCGGCCCCGCATCGAAGTCCCCGATCAAACGCACCCAGCAGTCGTTGCTGTAGTCCCGCCGCTGCCCGAGGTCCGCACGCCCCGCCTTCAGGTGCAGGTAGTACAGCCCTTCCACATCCACCCGGAACCGGTACCCCAGCGGCGACTTCGGTGGCCCGTTCATCGGCTTGTTCCCCGTGAACCGCAGGTACCCCTTCCCCGAATACCCCGGCAGCTCCCGCTCACCCACCCACAGCCCCGGGTCGGACTTCGTCGACTCCGCTTCCATCACCACCAGCCCATCCACCCCTTGCACCGGTTTCGGCCCCGCCCAAGCGGCTTGTCCTCCAACCCCACTCCACCCAAACCCCGCCAAAATCACAAGCACACACCGCCGCGTCCACGCACTGATCAACATCACAAGACTCCTTTTGCAGACATGAAACACTAAGGTCCCATGCTACCACGCGCGGTGGTGATCAGGGCACCTCAACCCGAGTCCTCGGCGTAAACAGGCTCGCCCACCCATGCCACCGTGAGTGCGATCCTTGTACACACCCGGGCTTAGGGCTCAAGATGACCCTTTTTGGCCGCAGGACGCCAGTCGGCTGTATCCCTACGCGGCCGCCGTTGCAGAGTGTCGGAGCGATGCTATACTGCGAAACACTCGCAACGCATCACTCGTTTTTTTACCCTTGGAGGATGAGAATGAAGTCGTTTACCCATACCCGTTCGCTGCTGACAGGCTCGCTCGCCTGTGGCGTGATGTCCCTAGGCCTGATGCCCGCACACGGCGGCGAACTCAACTTTTTTGTGGTCGCCGACGGCGATAGCCGCTGGTTCGACTACTTCTCCGACGCTTTCGCACAGCTCGACCAGGGCCGAGACGGCGACCCCGCCCTCGACGGCTTCTTCGATGTCGCCGACCTCGACGACTCCGACGGGCTCACCCCGATCGGCGGCACCGCCGACGTATTCCCCTTCGAGGAAAACTTCAAGCTCGGCACCTTCACCTACGACGGCCCCGCCGATGGCACCGGGACGTTCAACGTGACCGGCTTCGATCTCAACGTGGCCAAGTTTGTCGCCGACGACGACGCCGTCCTCAACGCGTTCTCCTTCGGCCCCTACACCACGACCGTCACCGACGTGACCGGCAGCGTGACCCTCATCGACGGTACCATCGTCTCATTCAACAACGTCGAAGCCGATGTGGCCTTCGAGTACACAACCTTCAATCCGCAGAACCCCACGGGGCCAACCATTCCCGCGGTCTTCGACGGGGTCGATGCTCTGCAGGTCGACAACCTCGATTTCAGCCTCAATGTTTTCGATGTATTTGAACCGTCGCCCTTCTCGCCGCCGTTCCCGCAGGAGTGGGACCTCTCCGGCAGCGTCGTCCCCGTGCCCGAGCCCGCCGCGCTCACCCTCGTCGGCGTGGGTCTCGCCGTGACCACCCTGCGTCGCCGCCGCCGCACCGACGACGAAGCCACCGACTAAAACCAACACCAGCTCAACGATTAAACCCGACCGGCCCGGTGCCCAGGCTCACCCCAGAGCCAGAGCACCGGGCCGGTCTTCTTTTCGATTACCCTCGGCCCATGCCCTTCCGCTGGTGGACCAACCGACGCCGACGCAGGCTTCTCGCCCAGCCCCCGCCCCGCGACTGGCTCGGCTGGCTCCGCGACGACCTGCCCTTCTTCAACCGGCTCACCGCCAGCGATCAGGCCGACCTCCTCGACCTGACCCGCATCTTCGTCGCCGAGAAGACCTTCATCCCCCGCGACGGCTTCGAGCTCACCGACCGCATCCAGCTCAACATCGCGGCCCAGGCCTGCCTGCTCATCCTCCGCATGAAGCACCGCTACTACCGGCGTGTCCAGACCGTCTTCGTCTACCCCACCACCCGGCAGATGACCACCCACGACGGCGCCTTCCAGCACGACACCGCCTTCACCGGTGCCGCCTCCCCCGGCGGACCCGTCCTGCTCTGCTGGGACGCCGTCCAACGCGGTGCCGCCCACCACAACGACGGCCACAATGTCGTCTTCCACGAGTTCGCCCACGCCCTCGACTTCAACGACCACACCGCCGACGGCTGCCCCGAGCTCGGCTCCCGCAACCAATACGAGCAGTGGTTCGAGGTCATGTCCAAACACTACGACGACCTGCTCAATCCCCACGGCCGATCGCACCGCGTCATCCGCGACTACGGCAAGACCAGCCCCGCTGAGTTCTTCGCCTGCGCCACCGAAGCCTTCTTCGAGCAGCCCCGCCAACTCCGCCGCCACCTCCCCGACCTCTACGCCCTGCTCCGCGACTACTACCACCAACACCCCGCCCAGTGGTAGATCGCTCAGGCTTCACAGCACCCGTCACGCGGGTTCTCGAAATACGGTCAATAAGCCAATTCCGGGAAGCCGGTCCGACGGATCATCTTCAGCACACGATTCCGCCCCAGCAGCCCCTTCAGCCACAATATCAGTCTGGCGTCCTGCCCCACCGGATGGATCGTCTTGTTCGGCTGACGCGTCACGCATTGGAAGACCCGTTCCGCCACCTTCTGCGGGTCACCAAAGCGGAACGGCTTGGGCGGTGAATCCATCCACTTCTGCAGGTGCTCGTACAACACCTCATGCGCAGCTTTCAGATCCGGCACATCCCGCCCTTCATAAATCTGTACCGAATCCAAAAATTGAGTCTTGAATGCGCCGGGTGAAACCGTGTACGCCCGCACCCCGAACGCACTCAGCTCGTGGGCCATCGACTCGGTCAACCCCTCCAGCGCGAACTTCGTCGAGCAATACAGCGAGCTCGCCGGCATCCCTACAAGCCCGCCGATCGAACTCACATTCACCACCACCCCCCGCCGCTGCCGCCGCATATACGGCAGCACCGCCTGCGTCACGCGGATCACCCCAAACACGTTCGTATCAAACTGCCGGGTGAACTCCTCCTCGCTGGCCTCCTCGAACAGCCCCACCATCCCGAACCCCGCGTTGTTCACCACCGCGTTGATCCCCCCGAACCGCTCCACCCCCTCAGCCACCGCGGCGTCGATCGACCCCTGGTCCGTCACATCGAGCCGGCAGACCAAGACGTTTGGCAGCCCAGTCAGCTCGGCCTCCTTCTGCGGCGACCGCATCGTCGCGATCACGTTCCAGCCCGCGGCCTGGAACCGCTGAGCCGTGAGCTTGCCAAAGCCGGTCGAGGCACCGGTAATCAAGACGGTATTGGACATGGAAGTCTCCAAGAAATAGGATGATCAAAGCTAAATAATCTAATTATGAATAGTTTAATAATAAACTAAATGACTGTCAAGCCCTCTACTCAAGTCGATCCGTGGGAGCAGCTCTTCACCCTCATGGCAGCCATGCAGTCCGTGCTGCAGCAGGCCCAGCCCGCGCTCGCGGGCCTGGGGATGGACGCGAAAAGCCTCTTCGTGCTACTCCTGGTCGATTACCACCCCAGCCCCGCCGAGCTGGCCGACGCCCTGGTCCTGCCCCGGCCCACCGTCACGACGCTCATCAAAAAGATGGAGACCGCCGGCTACCTCGAACGCCGCGGCGTCCCCGGCGACCTCAGGCGGTTCCACCTCGCCGTCACCTCCGCCGGCATCAAAGCCCGCACTCAGGGCGTCGACGTGCTCGACAAGATCCACGGCCAACGCCTCGCCAAGCTCGGCCGCGCCGACCAGCGCAAGCTCACCCAGTTGCTCCAAGCCATCGCTGACCCCTGCAGCAAACTCCTCGGCCGCTGACCGCACCCATCTCCTCATAGCCGGAGGCCAACGGCCTCCGGTCCGCCCACCCTCCTCACCATTTCAGCGAGAAATCCCAAACCCTGGGAAGCATCCGCAACCCTGCGCGGTTACCCCAAGACCATCCCAACGCCTACCCCACGGAGTCTGCCCATGACCACCCGCCTCCTGCTGCTGGTTGTCCCCTTTATCGTGATCGCCGCCATGGTCGCCTACGACACCCGCTCCCAGGCCGACGAAGTCCAAAACCCCACGTCCCCCAAAACCGACAATCCCGTCGAGGTCGGCCACGTTCGCTGGGGCCGCGACCTCGACGCCGCCCTCCAATTATCCGCCGACACCGGCAAGCCCGTCTTCGTCCTCTTCCAGGAAGTCCCCGGCTGCCAGGGCTGCCAGGACTTCGGCCAATCCGTGCTCACCGAACCCCTCCTCGTCGAAGCCATCGAGGACGAGTTCATCCCTGTCCTCGTCATCAACAACCGCCTCGGCCAAGACCGTCAAACCCTCAAACGCTTCAACGAACCCGCCTGGAACTACCAGGTCATCCGCTTCCTCGACGCCGACGCCAACGACATCATCCCCCGCAAGGACCGCGTCTGGACCACCCCCCACCTCCGCTCCCGCATGGTCGCCGCCCTTACCGCTGCCGAGCGTCCCGTCCCGCAGTACCTCCACACCGTCGCCGCCGAACACAACCCCGGCCTCCAGACCGCCGCCTTCGCCATGTTCTGCTTCTGGGTCGGCGAAGCCGACCTCGGCGCCCTCCCCGGCGTCATCTCCACCGAGGCCGGCTGGTACGACGGCAAAGAAGTCACCCGCGTCCTCTACGACCCCAACACCATCTCCCTCAACATCCTCAGCCAACACGCCCGCACTGCCCGCTGCGCCGCCACCCAAACCTACACCACCAACCACAACGCACCCAACCAAGCCGGTGGCCTCCCCGTCGCCGCCCTCGGCCCCACATACCGCCCCGCCCGCACGGCCGACCAGAGCCGCCAACTCATCGGCTACGACACCCTGACTGGCCTCCCCGGCCTCACCGAGATGCAGCGCACCAAACTCAACGCCCTCCTACGTACCGACCCCCCCAAAGCCCTCACCTGGCTCAGCCCCCGCCAATTCGCCATCCTCCAACAACGCATCAACGCGCAGTAATACCCACAAATATTTAGCCCCGGGTCAGTGACCCGGGGCCATCCCGCCACAACCCCACGCCCACACGCTCCCCCACGCGGGTGTACTCCACCTCGATCGCGGGCACTTCAACCTACGTTTCTGCCAACATAAACAGACCGTAACGCCACACCCAGTGCATGGTGACCAGCACGATCACGTTCCACAGGATGAAGAATCCTCGCGTGAACCAAAGCGGATAGCGCTTCGGACCCAGGACGGCATCAACCGCGAAGAATACGGCCCCGGCAGCCATGAACCACGCGACGATGGGGCTCTGAAAGAACCGCAGCGCGATGACGACTTCCGCAAGCATGATGGCCACCAAAAGCCCTTTCGCGGGCCGCACACCGATGGTAACCGCGGTCGAACGTCGCCCGGCAATTCGGTCAGCATCGATGTCCATCAACTGGCCGAACAGATGACTCTGCATGGCAAAGAGCGTGCTGAATATCATCGCCGGACCATTCAACTGGGGCACGCCGCAAAGCCAGCTGGCCAAGACGAAAATCAACAGATACCCCACCTGATTCAAGAGGTCCAGAACCGGCCGTGACTTGAATCCAAGGTTGTTGTAGCTGTAGTTGACCATCAACAGCGCAGCGGCCCACGGAAGAACCTTCCAGCCCAGCAGCCAAACGAATGCCGACAGGAAAGGGACCTGAACCGCCGCGATCCAAACCGGCAACCGTCGGCGAAGCGCATCGTCGGGCGTCGCGCCGAACAGCCAGCTGTCCTTGCGTGCGTTGATCCGGTCGGTCGCCGAGTCACCTAAATCGTTCCAGCCGTAAAGCAGCAGCCCCAAGGGGAACTGGACGTAAACACACCCCAGCCAGAACGCGGGCGATCCGAAACAATCCACGGTCGCGAGCGGCAGCGTGTAGAACCACAGTTGCGTGGGCCAAAACCCGGGCCGAGACACCTTAATGACTTCTGTTAATTCCTTCACCGGCTTGGTCCGCCGTGCTTGATGGACAACCCACGCATTCATGAGGAATGGCGGATATTTAATCGCCCATTACGCATCGTATCCAGTGGTGGCGGACGATCCGGTAATGGTGGAGATTGGCGGAGGTGGTCGCAGCGGCCCCGGGTCATTGGCCCGGGGCTAAATGGGGGCACGGCACGACACCATCCCATCGACGGGCCGCGAAACCATGTCGCGTGTTGTGGCGTTCGACATATGCGATCCGGCCACGCAAAGCCTTCGTATCGAAACACCAGCGCTTGTCGTACTTCGTCGCCCAGATCGGTCGACCGGGTTTCAGGCCGTACCGCACCGCGTCCTTCATACATTTCACGACCGCCCCAATATCGTGGTGCCGCAGGTCAACCACCGCGTGCAGGTGCCATGATTCAACGGCCAACGCCCACACCCGCATGCCCAGGCGTTCCCGCAGCGATTCACAGATCAACGCACCCGCCGCCAAACACTGCGCATGCGAAAACGTCCACGGCCGATGTTTCATCGCCCCCCGGTCCCGATCTTCCAAATCCGCGTCCGCCGGCAAAATGCGTCCGTCATCAACCCACCCCCGCCGATCCCCGCGTAGCCACATCCCATACGTCGTACACGTCACCATCACCCCAAGCGTGTAACTCATCCCCCCAATTTAGCCCCGGGTCAATGACCCGGGGCCGCGCAACGACACCCACCAATTTCCAACGCACCCCGCACCAACCCACACACCCCATTTAGCCCCGGGTCAATGCCCCGGGGCCGACCCGCCACACACCTGATTTTCAACACCCACCCCGATCCCACAACCGCCCCCACCCCCGGGCCCGCCGCGCCACCACCCCGATCCACACCACCCACCCACGCGTCGCCACCCCCGTCACGCATCCCACACCCCCACGCGTCGCGTCACCCGGCCCCGGGTCATTGACCCGGGGCTAAATTCCCACCCACGCCCATGCGCTTATTCCACGCGTTCGTACTGCACCTCGACCGCGGGGGCTTCGTCGCCGGTGGGGGTCACGTTGTACGCCGTGATCGTCAGGTGGTCGTCGTCGAGCAGCCGGTATTCCGTCCGCCAGCCCCACGGCTCCGCGGGTTTCCCATCCTCGCTCCGCACGTCGTAGTGGCTCAGCACGGAGAAGCCCACCGCGTTGTCGCTTCCGGGGGGTAGTGCGTCGCCGGTCGAGAACATCACCGCGAAGTTCATGTGGAAGCTGTCGACCCACGCGACCTCGTACCGCCCAGTCACCGCGTTGCGGGCGATCCATTCCTCCCCCTCCCGCACCCCACCCACCCCACCCTCCTCACTCGGCATCGTCCCCGAATACACGTGCCGCACCATCGCCCCACCGCCAGCCCCGCCCCCCATCGCACGGAACGTCCCAGTCACCGCCGACTCATCCGCCAACTCCTCCGGCCGAAACCACGTCCGGCAGGTGCCCCGCCACTCGCCGATGCATCTTTCTGTAAAAAGGTATTTTGGCATGATGCCTAAAGGCTACCTATCTTACCTTGAGCCATAAACCATAGCGAATCTGTTTAGGAATACGCTAGGCATCAATAAATCTTCCCGTATTTCTATATAAGCCAATCCATCGTCTTGCGGCAGTCTGTCCTAGATGCTCATTTTCCCCACCAAAACCAACTTCTATTTCTATAATTCGTAAACACATTGTCTACAAGCTTTAACCGAACAAGTGTACGAACTCGTGGAACTACAAGTTGACGCGGTACAGACATACGATCTATTACCATATTGCCAAAACCGCCAGACTGATTCGATTTATATTCATCCAGCAGTCGTCTAACACTAACGGCTGGCATGAGCATGGCTTCGGCGAATCGATCTGCTTGCCATTCTGGGCATTCATTCGGCGGTTCTATACAACCCTTTTTATATAGAACGCGCTGGTCTTGGCATTCTGCCATCTCAATCATTTCTTCGCCGTTCAATATTGCATGGCCAATTTCGTGTGCCATGGTAAAGCGAGCTTTGATTTTTTCCTCACCATTACCTGCAAGCCCTTTGATCCATTGAGATTGATCGATAGTAATGATTTTATTTCGGCTCGTTTTATCGATTTCAAACTTTCCAACATAAACACTTGGCAGATTGGAAACCGCATAAGTAACGTTGTGGCGTTTTTTTAAGATTCCATACTCGATATAATCTTGTACAGGCACGGGGCTTCCGGGTTTGTACCCTTCAATTGCCTCGACTTCCTTGCGTGCAAGTGATTCTATCTCTCTTTGGGTGCGAAACTGAACTCGTGGAACCTGTCCATGGTTGGTATTTTCGGATTTTTTTTTCATGTTTTTTGATCTCCTGAAGAATGTATTTCGTTAATAAGTGCTTGTTCAATATGATCTAGAACGTCAGGGTCTAAAGCTCCGCCTTGCTCCTCAATTGTTTGATTAAGGTGGACCAGTACCTCTCGTGTTTTTTTGTCATCAACATCTACGCGTACAAATCCTTGTCTCGCCGCCGCGAGTCCTTCAAGATCTTTGATCATTTCTTGATTTCCGCCGCAAAAATCCACGAATGAGACGATTCGTTCGAATGTGTAAGGATTTCTTCGGCCTAGCTCAATGTCGCATTGGTGAGTGACAGAGAACTCTAGATGGGATGCAACATCGGTTAAACGCTTTTTCGCATTTTCTCTTATTTCACGTACTCGTAAGCCAAACGTGTTTTCAGGGGTTGAGTTCCGAAGTTGATTCTTCTTCTTCTCATGATACTTGAGCCGAAGGCATATCGAATTACTCCAAGTGGTCGGTTCATGTTCGGCTGGACAGTATGTGGTCACGGTGGGCTCCTCTGGGCAGTGAGTGGGATAGGGGTTACGCAGTTGAGCGTAACAGCAAAACAGCGAAAAACAAGCGCTGTGGAAAAAAATAGCCCGCAATGTCTATTACGGGCTATCAGGAGAGAGTTGTGGCGGATGTGATTAGTAATCCATGTCGTCCATACCGCCGCCGGCGGGGGCGGCTTTCTTGTCCTTGATCTCGGTGATCACGGCGTCGGTGGTGAGCAGGAGGCCGGCGATGGAGGCGGCGTTTTGGAGGGCGATGCGTTCGACCTTGGTGGGGACGAGGACGCCCATTTTGAGCATGTCGCCGTAGTCGCCGGTGAGGGCGTTGAAACCGTAGGCGACGGCCTTGTTCTGCTCGACTTCACGGGCGACGACGGAGCCGTCGTGGCCGGCGTTGGCGGCGATCTGCTTGATCGGGGCCGAGACGGCACGGTTGACGATGGCGACGCCGAGGGCTTCGTCGCCGACGGTCTCGACCGAGTCGAGGGCCTTGCGGGCCTTGAGGACGGCGACACCGCCGCCGGGGAGGATGCCTTCTTCGACGGCGGCTCGGGAGGCGTGGAGGGCGTCTTCGACGCGGGCCTTCTTCTCCTTCATCTCGGACTCGGTGGCGGCCCCGACGTTGATCTGGGCGACACCACCGGCGAGCTTGGCGAGGCGCTCTTGGAGCTTCTCGGCGTCGTAGTCGGAGGTGGTGTTCTCGATCTGGGCGCGGATCGCGTTGATGCGGCCCTGGATGTCGGAGGTCTTGCCGGCGCCTTCGATGAGGGTGGTGTTGTCCTTGTCGAGGACGGCCTTCTTGACGCGGCCGAGGTCGGAGAGCTCGAGCTTTTCGAGGTCGATGCCGAGCTCTTCCATGATGGCGCGGCCGCCGGTGAGGGTGGCGATGTCTTCGAGCATGGCCTTGCGGCGGTCGCCGAAGCCGGGGGCCTTGACGGCGGCGATCTTGAGGATGCCGCGGAGGCGGTTGACCACGAGGGTGGCGAGGGCTTCACCGTCGACGTCTTCGGCGACGATCAGGATGGGCTTGCCGGACTCGGCGACCTTGCCGAGGATCGGGAGCAGGTCCTTGGCGGAGCTGATCTTCTTCTCGTGGATGAGGACGTAGGCGTCTTCGAGGACGGCCTCCATGGCCTTGGCGTCGGTGACAAAGTGGGGGCTGAGGTAGCCCTTGTCGAACTGCATGCCTTCGACGAGCTCGACGTGGGTGTCGAGGGACTTGCCCTCTTCGACGGTGATGACGCCGTCCTTGCCGACCTTGTCCATGGCGTCGGCGATGATCTGGCCGACCTCGGTGTCGTGGTTGGCGGCACAGGTGCCGACCTTGGCGATCTCGTCGGAGGACTTGATCGACTTGGACTGCTTGGCGAGGGCGGCGGTGATGGCGGCGACGGCCTTATCGATGCCGCGCTTGACCTGGGTGGCGTTGGCGCCGGCGGTGATGTTCTTGAGGCCTTCGGAGAAGATGGCCTCGGCGTAGACGGTGGCGGTGGTGGTGCCGTCGCCGGCGTCCTTGGAGGACTTGGACGAGACTTCCTTGACCATCTGGGCACCGATGTT
>JBCCOW010000081.1:0-14876 GCA_039025195.1 Planctomycetota bacterium | reverse complement strand
CGCCATGCTCGGCGACTTCATCCTCGCCGAACCCAAAGCCCTCATCGGCTTCGCCGGCCCCCGCGTCATCGCCAACACCGTCCGCCAGGAACTCCCCGACGGCTTCCAACGCTCCGAGTTCCTCCTCGAAAAAGGCTTCGTTGACCGCGTCGTCCATCGCAAAGACCTCCGCTCCGAGTTCGCCCGTCTGATCGACTTCGCCGGCAAGTAGCCAACCCTGGGAGACCCGCCATGACCGCACCATCGACCCACCGCCACACACCGGCGGCCCTGCTGTCCTGCACGCTCGCCCTCTTACTCACCGCTTGGCTCGCCCAAACCACCACCGCCCAGCCCGTCGATCTCCGCACCGTCAAGTCCCGCGCCTACACCATCCACACCAACCTCTCCAACGCCGAGCTCAAGCCCTACGCCCAGCACATGGACCAGGTCTACGCCGCCTTCTCCCGACGCTTCGCCGACTTCCGCGCCCGCACTAAACGCCAGCCCGACCTCTACCTGTTCGCCACCCAACGCGACTACGTCCAGCACATGGCCACCCTCGGCATCAACGCCAGCGCCTCCGGCGGCATGTTCTTCTACCGCGGCTCCGAGTCCGGCCTCGCCACCTTCACCGACGACGTGCCCATGGACTTCACCCTCGAAACCCTCCAGCACGAGGGCTTCCACCAGTTCGCCTTCTCCCACATCGGCACGGACCTGCCGCTCTGGGTCAACGAGGGCCTCGCCGTCTACTTCGAGCAGGCCATCATGGTCCGTGGCAAGCTCAAGCTCGGCGTCGCCGAACCCCGCCGCATCCAGATCATGCGCGACGCCATCAACAACAACCAAGCAATGCGCTTCAACGACCTGATCAACATCACCAGCCAGCAGTGGCACAGCAACATGCTCAGCGGCCACCCGCACGGCCGGCTCCAATACACCCAGTCCTGGTCCGTCGTCCACTTCCTCATCCACGGCGACAACGGCAAGTACCGCCGAGCCTTCCAACGCTACCTCAGCCTCATCTCCAACGGCCGCACCAGCCAAACCGCCTTCGCAGAGGCCTTCGGCACCAACGACACCGACGGCTTCGCCCGGCGTTGGCGGCAATACACCCTCGAAGAGCTCGAGCCCGACCCGCTCACCACCGCCGTGGGTCGGCTCCACTTCCTCGGTGCCGGGCTCCTGCTCCTCCGGGAACGCGGCGAACCGACCCCCGCCTCGCTCGACGAGCTCAAGGCAGCGCTGAAACGCATCGGCTTCACCCGCACCCCCCGCAACGAGGCCGGCACCACCGAGTTCAAAGCCGACGACGAATCGCTCTACGTCTACCTCAACCGCCGCGGCCAGCCCACCCCCTTCCAGCTCAAGCCCGCCCGCAAACCCCAAGACCTCCCCACCCTGCATGCCACCCAGCTTCGCCCGACCGCCAACCTCACCTGGACCACCGACGAAGACGACAACCCCGTTGCCGACGTCACCTTCCGATAGCGCGAATACGGACCGCGTGTCATAGCCGCGATGCGACGCATCGCCGGTCCGCCTGTCACGTCTGCACCGGTTACACGCCCCCCCAAACCACCACCAGCTCCGCCCAGCCGGGCCCGCCGCTCAGCCCTCAAGCCACCGCGTCGATACCCCAAGCGTGTACCGATGCACCCGCCGCACCCTGACGCTATCCCTCGCCGGGCTCGCCTTACTGCTTCCCACCTACGCCCTGGCTGGCGGCGGCTCGACCACCACAACCACCACGCCAGAAGCCGCCAGCGATCCCGCCCCGCTACCACTCCTCCGCGTCTTCGAGACCCAGCACTACCGCATCCATACCAATCTCCCCCGCGGCGAAGCCAAGCCTTTTGGCGAGCACATGGACAGGCTTGCCGAGCAGTACACCCGCCGCTTCCGCGAGCTCGGCCAGCCCCCTGCCGCCCCACTGCCCCTCTACCTCCTCGCCTCCGCCGACGACTACCGCAACCTCCTCCAGCACTTCGGCATCAACGCCGCCAACTCCGGCGGCATGTTCTTCGTCACCCACCATCACCATGGCCTCGCCACCTTCACCCACTCCCCCAACCACCACCAAACCCTCAAAACCCTCCAGCACGAGGGCTTCCACCAGTTCGTCTTCTCCACCCTCGGCACCCGCGTGCCCACCTGGCTCAACGAAGGCCTCGCCCAGTACTTCGAAGACGCCGTGCTCGTCCGCGAATCCATGGAGCTCGGGCTCGCCTCCCCGCAGCGGATCGCCCGCATCCAACGGGCCATCCAGAGTGGCCAGGCGATGCCCCTCAACCGCCTGCTCGCCCTCACCCCCCGTGACTGGGCCCACGCCCTCCGCACCGACCCCGCCGCCAGCTCACGCACCTATGCCCAGGCCTGGTCGCTTGTCTACTTCCTCATCCATGGCGAAAACGGCCGACACCTCCCCGCCCTCCAACGCTACCTCCGCGAACTCGCCGCCGGTGCCGAACCCGACACCGCCCTCAAGCACGCCTTCGGGCCCGCCGGCCTCACCCCGCTCGAACCCCGCTGGCGCGCCTTCGCGCTCCAGCATCAGCCCGCCCCCCTCGACACCGCCCTCCAGCGCCTCCACCTCCTCGCCTCCGCCATCCGCTTCGCCCACGACCAACCGCTGCCCGTCTCCGACAACGACCCCCAGCCCCTCGACCCCACCGGCGAAGCCCTCCGCCAACGCCTCGGCCAACTCAACTTCACCCTCACCCACCACCACCCCCACGACCCCCACCACCCCCACGCCCGCACCCTCCTCGCCCCCGACGACCCCATCCTCTACCGCTTCCCCGACCCCCACACCGACACCGCCCCCGACCGCCCCTTCCTCTTCCTCGAGCCCGACCGCATCGACCTCCCCCCCCGCATCACCGCCCCCGGCCTCCGCCCCCACCCCACCCTCACTTGGTCCCGCTCCCGCGACGGCCAACTCACCCACACCCTCACGTTTCGTTAAATCCGACATCACACCTAAACTGAGTTGATGAGTACCTTTGCCGCTGCACTCGATCAATCGCAACGCGGACGTGTTACAACCCGTGTCATGACTGGGGACTCTTCCACTGCACCCGGTGACCTCACCGCCGCCCTCCTCGACGCGATCGCCCTGTTCCGTGAACTCAAGATCCGCTACGCACTCGTCGGTGGCCTCGCCGCCATGCTCTACGGCCGAGCCCGCTACACCGAAGACGTCGATTTCGTCGCACAGCCCGACCACGAGAGCATCCTTGCATCACACCCAGACGTCATGGAGCGTCACGGCTTCGACCACGAATGCACTTGGAAGCTATACCACCGCTCCGGTATTGAGATCGACCTCTGGAAAGACAAGCACGCCGCCGATACCGTCGATCGTGCGAGACGCAAAAAGATCGCCGGCCGATTCGCCAAGGTCGCCGAAGTCCACGACCTCATCGCCATGAAGCTCCGCGCCGGCCGACCGCAAGACGACTACGACATCACCGAAATCCTCAAAGCACAAACCATCGACCTCACCCACCTCACCACCCTCATTACCAAGACCCAACTCCGCCAATTCGAACGCCTCCAGAAACGCATCGCGTGATCAAGCCTGGATGCGTCCTCTCTCAGACCTCCGTGTCCTCCGTGCCTCCGTGGTGAACTCTCACACCAGCCCCTCTAACGACGACAACCCCAACGGCTCCTTCACATAGAACGGTTCCGCGTACGCCACGCCCACCCGGCTCCCCATATACCCATTCATCTGCCGCACCCACTGCACCACCCCGCGGTTCTTCTCGGGAATCACAAACTGTGTTTCGTACGCCAGGATCGACCGCTCCTTGTCGTCTATCTGCTCCGTGATGTCGATCATGAAGCTCGGCGTCGCCACGATCCGCAGATGCGTGCAGAAGTAATAAACCAGCCGCTTCGGATAGATCGGCTCACCCGGAAGATCAATCTTGGTGAGCTTCGCATCGAACCGGGCGTCCTCGACGATCCGCGTTGTCGCCACGTGATCCGGGTGCGCATCCTCGAAGTACGGCAGGAACACCATCTCCGCCTGGTGCTCACGGATCACCCCCGCCACCTTGTGCCGGGCCGCAACGCTGTGCGTGATCTCCCGGTTCTTAAGCCCGAGTAGTCGGCGCTCCACACCCAGGATCTCCGCCGCCGCCGTCCACTCCTTCTCACGCTGCTCGGGACTGCCATACGGCGTCGGCTCGCCGTTACACATGTCCAACACCAAGACATTGTGCCCCTGCTGCTGAAGCCGAAGGATCGTCCCACCCATGCCGAGTTCCTGATCGTCCGGGTGCGGGCCAACCACAAGGATATTCATACATCGCCTTTCGCTTCTGTCGACTCCATTCCAAGCAGCTCATCGTAAAACCTCAGGATCGCCGCGTTCATCGCCTCCGCACTAAACCGCTCACGCACCAACGCCTTGCCCCGCTCCACCATCGCCGACCGCTCCGCCGGGTGCTCCAGCATCCACGCGATCGCCTCCGCCAACGCGTCCGTGTCCCCCACCGGCACCAGCTTCCCCGTCTCCCCATCCACACACACCGACGGGATCCCTCCCACGTCATACCCCACGATCCCGCAGCCACCCAGCAATGCCTCGGCCAACACCCGCGACTGCCCCTCCTGATAACTCGGCAGCACCACCACCTCCAACCCCCGATACACCCCCGGCATCTCCTCCAGCGGCACCAACCCCCGGAAGTTGATCCGTCCCACAACCCCCGCGTCTTGCGCTGCCGCCCGCACCCCCGCCGCATCAAACCCATCCCCCACAAAGACCACCTCGATGTCAGGAAACCGCTCAATCAATCGCGGCAACACCGCAATCAAATCCCGATGCCCCTTCAACGGATCAAGCCGAGCCACAAGTCCGATCCGCATCGGCCGCTCTTCATCCTTTCCATCCTGTCCATCTGTGGACGGAAACGCCTCCACATCAATCCCACTCGGGATCACCACATACTTCTCCCGCGGCGCGATCCCCTCGTCCACGAACGCCTCCACCATCGCCGGCGAGATCGCGATCAACCGGTCACACCGCTTCGCCGCGAACCGTTCAAGCTCCACATACAGCCGACGCTTCCACCACGACATCTCATCGTTCCACGGCAGCCCGTGCACGGTATGCACAACCCGCCCCGCCCGCTTCGCTCCCCCCACCCGCTTCCACGACGCCGCTCTCCCCACAATCCCCGCCTTGCTGGAATGCGTGTGCACAAGCTCAACCCCAAGCTCATCGACCAAGCGCGACAACGCTCGCCGGCACCGCCAGTCCTTCCACGGCGACACCTCACGCACCAGCTCCGGCACCTCGTGCAGCACCGCCCCGGTCGCCTTCGCCTCCTCCAACAGCGAACCCTCGGGCCCGTAGATCGGCCCGTACGCCAGATGCACCTCATGCCCCGCCTCGACCTGGGCCTTGCACGACAGCACGGTGTTCTGCTGCGCTCCACCCAGGATCAGCCGCGTGATGATGTGCAGGATCTTCACGCAGGCATCCGCTGGTTTTGGGGTTTTCTAAAACGCCAAGACGCCAAGACGCCAAGACGCCAAGAAGAAAAAACAAAAAAAACAGAGTCCGCTCGCTGATGAAATCGGTCAGGCCACATCGTCTACCCCCTCGCTACTGATTGCATTCCTCGGCGTCTTGGCGTCTTGGCTTCTTGGCGTCAAACCAGACTCTCCATAAGCAATCCACTGCAAGCACAACCCGTTCGGCGTCAGCGTCGGGCCCGCCAGTGCCCGGTCACCCGTCGCCAGGATCTCATCCATCCGCGACGGCTCGAAGTGCCCCCGGCCAATCTCCACCAGTGTGCCCGCCAGGATGCGGACCGTGTTGTAGAGAAACCCGCTACCCGACACGACGATGTGCAACTCATCATTCGGCCCAGGCTCAACGTGACAACCGTGGACCGTCCGGACCGTGGTGGTCCGCCCGTGACCCGCGTTGGCGAGGCCTTCGAGGTCATGCGTGCCCACCAGCCGGGCCGCCGCATCGTTCATGCGGTCAGTCTCAAGCTCATAGATGCACGGGTAGACGAGGTGCCGAACGCCGAGCGGGCGGGTTGGGCGCGTCCACAGCCGGTAGCGGTACTGCTTCGACGTCACCGCCCCGATCACATCGAAGTCGCTCGCCACCGGCTCGACCACCCGCACCTCGATATCCTCCGGCAGCCGGCTCGTAATGGCCTGATGCAACCGCTCCACCGGGATCGGCGTCGCCGCGTCAAACACCGCCCGCTGCCCCTCGGCGTGCACCCCCGTGTCCGTCCGGCTCGCCCCCGTCAGCCCCAGCACCTCCCGCGGCGTCTTGAGCAGCCGAACCAACGCATCCTCAAGAACACCCTGCACCGTCCGCAACGGCTCACTCCCGGGCGGCTCCTGCTTCTGCCAGCCGTGGAAGGCGCTGCCGTCGTAAGCGACGGTCATGAGATAACGTGTAGTGTCGGGTTGTCCGTCGGGCACGGGCATCAGTCCCGCATGGTCGCAGGATCGAGCCCGCGGTGCCCGCACCACTCGGCATACGCCAGGGGGCTGATTTCGCTGGGGGTGATCTCGCTGCGGCCACCCCAGAAGACGTTGGTGTATTCCACTGCAATGCCGGCTTCTTCGAGGTGTTCGTCAATCGCGGCCTTGTGGGCGAGGACTTTGTCTTTCTCGGTGCCGTGGGCGACACCCATGACGTTGACATCGGCGAACTCGGGGCCGCCCTCGCGCCAGTAGGCGTGGGTCATGCAGTGGTGTCGGCCGACCTCGCGGCCGGCGTCGATCTCTCGGCCCTGCGGGACCTTCCAGTGGAACAGCGCGTTGAAGCGAGTCACGCGTTGGCCGTCGCTATGCGGCTTGACGTGTTCGAGGAAGGTCGAAAACCGCCCCACCACGCCGGCCTCGGCCAAGCCCCTAGCAACCTTCAGGAAGCCGTCGAGCGTTTCGCCGGCCTCGCTGGCACGGGCGGCCCAGAGATCGGGGACCAGTTCGTCGGGCTCGAACTCGCGCTTGAGGGCGGTGAGGACGCGCCACTGCCGATCATCGAGGTCCACCACGTTGGTGTCGATGACTCGGCCCGGCTCGTCGCTGCGGCTGCCGGGTTCCAAGCCTTTGCGGCGGACGTGACCGACGCCAAGCGCGAAGAGCTTCTTCGCGGGGAGCAGTCGGTAGGCCTCGGCACCCGTTTGAGCGGCGAGGTAGTCGGCGTGTTTGGTCATGGCGTAGCCGACGGGAACCTTGAGGGTGGTCCAGAGGCGGTAGTGGGAGCCGGGGGTTTCGCGGTCGGTGGTGCGGGTGACGATGTGGCCGGAGAAGGGGTCGTGGTTGGCCATGAACTCGAAGGCGTCGGTGAGTTTTTTGGGCGGGACCTTCCAGGCGACGAGGGCGCCGGGGGCGAGGCTGGTGGCGAGGAGGGTCTGGCGGATGCGTCGGATCGCGCCGGAGCGGAGCATCGCTTGTAGGCGTTCGATGACGACGCCGAGTTTAAGGTTGGCCACCTCGGCGATGGTGTGGAGTGGCTGCGGGTCGAAGCCCTGGATGCGGTCTTCGGAGACGGCCAGGATCTGCTGGTTGATCTGGTCGGCGACCGAGCCGGTATCAGGAGGCGAAGAGGTGGGGGCCATCCACAAAGTTTAGCGCGGGATCGGCGACGCGTCGCGTCGCGGCTGTAGGGGTTGAGCGGGTCGGTCGGGTCAGTAGCTGAAGCCGTCGTCGCGTAGGCGGATGAGGGGTTGACCGTCGCCGCCGAGCGCAGCGTGGACGCGGCCGACGAAGAGGTCGTGGTCGCCCTCGACGTCCATGTGGCAGGCGAGCTCGCACTCCATGGCCGAGAGCCCGGTGCGGAGCAGGGGGACGCCGCCGAGGACGGAGGGGGCGAGGTCGTAGCCGAGGAAAGCGTCGTCGTCGGGGTCGGGGTCGTCGCGGAATTTGCGGCGGAGCATCTTGTCGTCGTCGGCGACCTGGCAGATGCCGAAGCAGCGCGACTCGCTGATGAGCGGCATGATGGGCCGACCCTTGGCAACCGCAACCGCGATCATGGGGGGCTCGAAGCACACCTGCTGCACCCATGCGACCAGCATGCCCATGCGGCGGTCTTCATGGGCAGCAGTCAAAACAAAGAGCCCGGAGGGGATGCGGCTGAGCGCTTTACCGATCGCCAAGACTTGGGGCGGGGTCTCCTCACGCTGCGCTGCCTTCTGATCCATTGCGAGAGAGTCTAGGGCGTGCCCCGTGGCCACGCAAAAAACGGTATCACTTGGCGATGACATTTGAGACCGCGGTTTTCGATCTGGACGGGACGCTGCTCGATTCGCTGGGCGACATCGCGGCATCGGCGAACCACACGCTGGCGGAGATGGGGCTGCCGAGGCACCCGGTGTCGAGCTACAACACGTTCGCGGGGCAGGGGCTGCCGAAACTGTTCCGGGCGGCTCTACCCCCGGAAGAGGTGGATCGGGTTGACGAGGCCATCGGTTTGTTCAAGCCGTACTACGCCGAGCACCAGCGGAACACCACCGCCCCGTTCCACGGGATCGAAGCGGTGCTGAAAGGGTTGGTGGAGGCGGGCGTGCGGTTGGCGGTGCTATCGAACAAGCCGGACGCGGCGACGGTGGCGATGGTGGAGCACTATTTCCCGTCGGTGCCGTGGGCGGCGGTATGGGGGCACCGCGAGGGGTACGCCCCAAAGCCCGACCCGGCGTCGTGCCTGGCATTACTCGACGAGATCAACGCGACACCGCAGACGACCGCGTTCGTCGGTGACACCATGGCAGACATGGGCACCGCCACCGCCACGGGCTGTTACGCGGTCGGCGTGTCGTGGGGCTTCCGTACGGTTCAGGAGCTGGAGGAGAGCGGTGCGGCGGTGATCCTGCATGAGACGCGGGAACTCACCGGCGTGCTTCTTGACGGCTAAAACACCTGGGGCACATACGAGCTGCAGGCGGAGGTACGACTCGCTACGCTGCCGCGCGCACGCACACCACTCACCGGAACCCCACCATGACCGACACCACGCTGACCGCCCCGCCACGGACCCGCGACGACAGCAACCAACCCCCGCGTCTCGAGGTGTTCTTGAACATGAGCACACTCAGCGATCTGCCCGAGTGGACCAAGGCTCCGCCCGTCCAGGACCTCAGCGAGGCGGAGCTGTATGCGGCGTTGAAGGAGGCGGGGTTCAGCGGCATGCAGGGGTGCAACGGCGAGCTGGTGCGCGACGCGGGGATGTGGTTTGCCGTTGGCGGGCGCGTGAACCGGGTCGGCGAGGCCGACGAGTTGTGTCGACGGGAGAAGGACAGCGGGGCGATCTGCGGGACGCTGCACGTCGGTTGGGGCCACGAAGACGACGATGTTGTCGATGCGCTCGTCAAGGACATCCTCGAAGCCAGTGCCCGCCATGCGCTACCGCTGTACATCGAGACGCACCGGGCGACGGTGACGCAGGACCTATGGCGGACCGTCAAGCTCGTCGAGCGTATCCCCGAGGTCCGGTTCAACGGCGACTTCTCGCACTGGTACACCGGGCAGGAAATGCCCTACGGCGACTTCGATGAGAAGCTCGCATTCATCCAGCCGGTCTTCGAACGCACGTCTTTCATGCACGGCCGGATCGGGAATGCCCAGAACATCCAGGTCGCGTTAGCTGATACGGTCGAGGACGCCCTCGGGCAACCATTCGTGCAGCACTTTGGGCAGATGTGGTCGGCGATCTTCAGACACTTCAAGCAAACGGCGCAGCCGGGTGAGTTTCTCGCGTTCGCCCCCGAGCTGCTGTCCTGGAACATCGGGTATGGCCGGCGTTTCGTTGATCCCACCACCGGAGAGCTGCGTGAAGAGTGCGACCGCTATTCGGATGCGTTGGTGATGGCGGACCTGGTGAGGAAGTGGTTCGCCGAAGCGTGAGCGGTCTTGCCTCGTCGGATCACTGAGCGGGAGCGGGCACGAGCACGGCCGCGATCTGCGGCGGCAGCGACTCGGCATGGATCGGTGTGAGCCGCATGGCCTTGTAATAGCACTCCGCCGCCTCGGACTGGATCTGGATCTGACCGCTCGTCAGCGGCTGGCCCTTGCCGTCGATCGCGTCGAACAACACCATCACGACCTGCCCGTTGACCACATGGACCGCGCGGTCCCCCAGCACATACAGCTCGAGGTGGTTCCACTGACCGTGTGGCGCGTCGGGCTCGGCGGAGGCCGACGTGTAGCCCCCGGCGACGTGGACGGTGTCGCTGTTGGGGTCGTAACGGAGCCACTTGCCATTGATCAGGGTGCCACGCATCCGGGCCTTCGGGCCGGCGAGCGGGATGAAATCGCCGAGGTCGGTCTCCTGGACCTGGAACTCGAGGCAGGCTTTCCAGGTCTTCCAGAACGCTCCGTGCTTGCCGTAGCAGTGGTACAGCAGCCCGCTGTCGCGCTTCTTGTTGAGCCGGGGCTCCCACTTCTGGTCGCCCCAACGGAACATCACCGAGAGGTGGTAGTCGGCGAATGAGGCGTTGGTGGTGAGACCGCCGTAGATCTCGCCGGTGATTTTCAAGACCGGCTCGCCGTCCTCTTCGATCATGGTGAAGACGCCCTTGACGTCATTGTTGAGGCCCATCGGTGTGCCGGCGTGGACGTTGCCGCTCTGGTAGGTCCCCTCGGGCAGGCCTTGCACGGTCTCGTGCGGGACGCCCATCCAGATTTCCCACTGCGACAGCTCGGCGTCGAACAGCTCGATCGTACCGGGCAGCTGCGGCTCGGCCCATGCGTGTGAGGCGATCATCAGCGTGAGCCCGAAGCAGATGGCTTTGCGGATCATGTCGTGAGTCTCCTTGCGTTGAATCTTGGTGACACCAGGGCTAGGTGCAGCCCATGCCTGGCGGATCAACCCGTCGCGGCTTCAGCCCATTCGAGGCCCGCGATCCAGTCCATGTAGCGGTACTCGATGCCGGCCGCTTCATGCAGTTCGCGCAGCTTGCGTAGGAACGTCTCGTAGAGATCGTTCTGCCAGTCTTCCGTGCCCTTCTGACAGAAGAACACCCGGCAGCCCAGCGGCCGGATCGCGTGCGTGCTGCAGGCCCCACCAACTTGATACGGGCAGGCACCGGGCTGTTCGGCGAACTGCTGCAGGCTGACGCGGGGCGTGGTCGCATCAGCGGTGGTATCGGGTTGCGGGTCGATGGCGAGGAGTTGTCGGCGGAACCAGGCAATCTCGAGTGCGGTGACGTAGAGGCGGTGGCCGTAGGCGTCGAAGTTGCAGCACTTTCCGGACTGCCAGCAGGTCGGGCCGCGCTCTGCGATCGCGGCATCGAGTTCCGCATAAAGATTACGGAGGGCTTGATCGATGGACGGGTCGCACGCAGCGCGGTGGAGCTCACGCCACATCAGGCGTTCGTCGGCGTCGGGCGTGAGGGTGGCCGCGTGCATCGTGTTAGAGCCCTGCAGACTGACCCGCCAGGATACGGATGTGTTCAACGGGATAGAGCTTGCCGACGCCGCCGTTGCCGTTGAGCATGCCGGCACACGATTCGGCAGCGGCGTCCCAGTCTTCCTTGGAGCCGAGATTGCTCGGCCAGAACGGCCAGGTCCGGCACTGCTTGGGCCGGGCTTCGTACAGGCTGCACAGGCCTCGGCCCTGCTTGTCGCGGCGGAGGAACACACAGTCGTGGTCGCCGTTGGGCTGAACGTTTTCGGAGAGCGACCATCGGCCCCAGACACGCTTGGCGTATTTGCGGCGGAAGGTGACCTCGTCGACGCCCAGCTTCTCGGCCATGGCCTGGCCCTCTTCGGGGGTGAACCAGACGTAGCCGGGCGGCCCGGTGCAGCAGTTGCCGCACTGGGCGCAGGAGAAGCGGAGGCCGTCGGCGTACCAGGGCTGTTGGTCGGTCTCGGAGGTTTTTTTCGCGCCTGCCTGCATCACAGCATTGTAGTTGAGGCGGCGGCATCGGCGGGTTGGCCGGGGCGACACGCCCCGGCTCGCTGGGCGGCCCGGCGTGGAATGAACACTTGTTCTAGCGCGTGTTTCGTTCGCGTGTAGCGGGTGCACCGAAGGTGCCCGCGGTTTCGGAGCGGGACGCTTCGCGTCTCCCGCTACACGCTTTGGAAATCCGCTCTAGGTAGTCACGAGAAGGACACGGACGTAAGCCTCAACGCAGTCGGCGAGGGCGTCGAGGTGGTAGCCACCTTCGAGGACCGAGAGTGTCGGCAGGTTGAGTGCGACCAGCGCTTGGGTGATCTGGGTGAAGCCGTCGGTGGAGAGGTTCAGGTGGCCGAGCGGGTCGTGGGTATGGGCGTCGAAGCCGGCGGAGAGGATGAGGAGTTCGGGTTCGTAACGTTCTAGGGCGGGGATGGCTTGACTGGTGAAGGTTTGGAGGAAGTGGTCGTCGGTGGTGCCGGCGGGGAGTGGGAGGTTGAGCGTGGTGGCCTGCCCCGGGCCAAGTCCGGTTTCGTGGGCGAAGCCGGTGCCGGGGTATTGGGTGGTGGGGTCTTCGTGGAGCGAGATGTAGAGGACGTCGGGGCGAGACTCGAAGAGGTGCTGGGTGCCGTTGCCGTGGTGGACGTCGAAGTCGAGGATGGCGACGCGGGTGAGGCGGTGGTGTTGGATGGCGTGCTCGGCGGCGAGTGCGGCGTGGTTGTAGATGCAGAAACCCATGGCGCGGTCGGCCTCGGCGTGGTGGCCGGGGGGGCGGGCGGCGAGGAAGGCAGTGGTGCTGTCGCCAGAGACGAGGCGATCGATCGCGGTAAGCGCGGCGCCGGTGGCGAGGCGGGCGACGACTTCGGAGCTGGGGCCGATGGGGACGTCGGCGCAGTCGAGCTGCTGTTTGCCGGCCTGACAGGCGTGCTGGGCGCGGGCGACGTAGCCGGGGATGTGGAGGCGAGTGATCTGCTGGGTGGTGGCGGGCTCGAACGTGGGGCGTTGGCAGCGGTCGGCGAGGCCGGTGGCGTGGAGGCGGTCGAGGATGGCGGTGAGGCGGGCGGGGCGTTCGGGGAAGCCGGGTGGGGCCGGGTGCATGAGGAAGTCGGGGTGGGTGAAGAGGTCGACGGGCATCGTGTGGAGCTGCTAGCTGTTAGAGCCTAGAGCTTAGGGAGCGATGCGGATCGAGGTGTCAGGCGGCGATAGGCAGGGATTCCGTGGCCACGCGTTCGGGGAGGGGCCAGGTGCGGCGTGGTGGGAGGAGTTGGTGGCCGGCGGGTTTGAACTGAATGCGGTGGAACGCGAGTTCGTGGTTGGCGATGCGGACGGCGTGGGGGTTGCGGGGGTAGTGGAAGGAGCCGGTGTTGATGATGAAGCGGTGGTGGTGGGGATCGGTCCGGTCGAGCCAGACGCCGGCGCGGTGGATGTGGCCGAAGAGGAAGAAGCGGGACTCGGGGGCGTAGCGGCGAGCGAAGGCTTTGGCGGCGCGGGGGAGCGTGTGCCAGTACCAGGCGACGGCGGCGGCCTTGCGGGCTTTGCGTACTTTCATTTGAAGGCGGGACGCTTTGGGCTTGGGTTGGCCAGAGCTGTCGGCGATCTCCTGCCACTTCATGGCGGCGGTGTGGGCGACGACGGCGGCGTGCTGGTCGAACGAGGCATCGGCGGGGCTTAATCCCGCTGAAGCGGGATCGCCTTGGGAGCCCTCGTGTCGTGCGGTGCGTTGGAGGGCGGCGTAGGCGTCGGCGTGGAGGGCTTTGAGGCGGGCGGCGTGTTCAGACCAGGGTGAGATGGTGTCGTGGAGCATGTCGCCGTGGGTGATGAAGACGCGGCGGTCGGCGAGTCGGAGAAAGCGGCGGTCGGTGATGAGGGGGTCGTGGTTGCCGGCGAGGTATGTAAGCCTGACGCCGTCGGCTTCGGCGAGGTCTTGCAGACGGAGGAGTTGGCGGGCGGCCTGGCCCTGGCAGGAGTGGTCGGCGAGCTCGGCGGCGTCGCCATTGATGATGAGTTCGTCGGTGTCATACCAGAGGGGTCGGAGCGCATCGGCGGAGACGGCACCCTGGCCCGGTCGTCCGAGGTGGAGGTCGGAGAGAATGAGGATGCGGGCGGGGGTGGGGGTGCGAGCGGGCATAGGTGGATCGGGTGGGTGCTGGCCTTCTCTCTGAAGTGATCGGGTGTGCGGCCGGCATGATCAAACCGCGGAGCCCAGCGATTGGCTGCGTTGGGTCTGATAAGGGGTCCGCGTGCGGAACGACACGGTGGGTGGGGTTGGGCCGGTTATAGGGTGTGGGGGTGGTGACTGAGAGAACGAGTTTGCTGTGCGGGCGTAGTGGTGAGTGGGCGGCAGGGCCTGAGCGGCGGATAAACAGAATGGTGCTACGACGCAACGACGATGTTCGGCGTGTTCGGGGGTGGGCGCGGTGGCTGCGGGGGTTGTGGGTGGTGGGTGGGGTCGCAGCGGTGGTTTGGGCGTCGTGGGGTATAGACGGTTTGGTGACGGGTTGGCAGGCGGTGTGGGACGGCAGCGGGCTGGGCGTGGGCTGGGGTGTCGCGGAGTCGTCGCGCACGGGGTTGGGACTGACCGGGCCGGTCGCGGATGCGTTGGCGAACGGGCTGCTCTACGTGCCGATCGGCGTGGCGGGGGCGATGGCGGGCGGGTGGTGGATGAGGCATGGTTTGAGGTGGTCGGGGTTGGGCTGGATTGTGGCGGTGATTCTGGGCACAGGGTTAGGGGCGGGGCTGTCGGCGGTGATGGAAGTGGGGCAGACGGCGATGCCGGGAAGAGTGGCGTCGTGGTGGGATGTGGTGGTGAACACGGTGGGGGCTGGAATGGGGGCGGGGCTGTGGCTGGCGGGGACGTGGTGGCTACGGCGGTGGGTGTACACGGGGCGTGGGGGGTGGTCGCGGGGGATGGGTATGGGTCTGAAGATGGCGCTGCGGCTGGGGGTGTGGCGGGGGCGTGTGGCGGGGTGTGTCGGGCGGTGGTGGTTTCGGTTGGGGGGCGTGGCGGTCGTGG
>JBCCOW010000080.1:0-15168 GCA_039025195.1 Planctomycetota bacterium | reverse complement strand
GGGTTGGCGGGGGGGGGGGGGGGGGGGGGGTGGTGGTTGGGGGTGTTGTGGGGGGGGGGGGGGGGGGGGGGGGGGGGGGGGGGGGTGTGGCTGGGGGGGGGGACGCTGGAGGGGGAGGGGTTTCAGATGCCGGGGGCGTTTGTGATTGAGGATGCAAAGGTGGTGGGGGCGTATCGGCACGCCCACGCGGGGGAGCGGGTGGATGTGTGTGGGTTGGTGGAGGGGGTTGGTGATGGGCGTGCGGTGGTGTCGGGGGCGGTGAGTCCGGCGTGAGAGGCCGGTTGCAAGCGACCGGGCTAAACAGCGGGATGCGTTCGGGTTGCCGGCCTAGAGTGGGGAATGAAAGATGCGACGCAAGATGAGCCGGTGGTGGGGCCCGTGGTGAGCCGAGAGTTGGTCGAGGATGGGGGGCAGAAGAAGGGGTGGGTGCTGCGGATGTCGCAGTGGTTGCCGTTGGAGCGTGAAGAGTTGTTTCCGTTTTTTGCGGAGGCGCGGAACCTGGAGCGGATCACGCCGCCGCTGCTGAACTTCCGTGTGTTGAATGAGGGGCCGATCGAGATGGGGGTGGGGGTGGAGATCAATTACAAGCTGAAGGTGCGGGGGCTGCCGGTGCGTTGGCGGACGCGGATCAAGGGGTGGGAGCCGCCGGTGAGTTTCCAGGACGAGCAGGAGAAGGGGCCTTACTTGCTTTGGCGGCACACGCACACGTTTGAGCCGGTTCCGGGGGCGGAGGGCGGCGGGACGTTGTGCACGGATGTGGTGGAGTATCGGGTGCCGGGGTGGGTGTTGGCGCCGGTGGTCAACGCGATCTGGGTGCAGCGGGACGTGGAGAAGATCTTTGCGTATCGGGCGGTGGCGTTGGCGGAGGTGTTTGGGGGGCAAAGGCTGACGGATGGTGGGGCAGAAGCCGCGCAGAATCCCTCGGCTTCTGCGGGCTTCGAGCGGGTGGCGGCGGGTGGTTGAGGGCGTGGACTGGGCGTGGGTGATGTTGGCGGTGCAGGCGGGGGCGACGTGCTGGATGGTCGGGCTGGTGTGGTTTGTGCAGCGGGTGCACTACCCGATGATCGCGGCGCTGGCGGGGGAGGCTGCGGGGGTTGAGGGGGAAGGTGGTGGGGCGGAGTTCTGTGCGGCGGAGCGGGAGCACATGCGGCGGACGGGGCCGGTGACGGGGCCGATCATGCTGGTGGAGTTGGGCAGCGCGGTGGGCGTGATGGTGTGGGTGCCGGAGGGGGTGGGTTTGGCGTGGTGGTTGTGTGCGTGGGTGGGGATGGGGCTGTTGGCGGTGGTGTGGGGGTCGACGGTGTTGCTGCAGATCCCGTTGCACCAGCGGCTGTGTGAGGCGGCGGACGTGGGGGCGGCGCGGCGGTTGGTGGGGACGAACTGGGTGCGGACGGTGGCGTGGAGTGGGCGGGGGGTGTTGGTATTGGGGATGCTGGTGCTGGCGGGCGGCGGGTAAAAGCGGGTGTCGTCGCAAGCGACGACGCTACGAGTGGTATTTTGAGTCTGATCGATGATCTGGAGCGATGTGATGATGCGTTTGGCGAGCGTTGCGTTGGTTGGTTTGGGTCTGTTGTGCACGGCTTGGGGTTGTCAGTTGGCGGGGACCGGCGGGGCGTTGGGGGAGTGGTCGTACCTGCCGGCGTCGGCGGTGGAGTGGGGGGCGTTGAACCCGGCGCGGGGGGATGCGAGCCCGCGGGCGGCGGACCTGTGGGGGGACCGGCAGGCGGACACGGCGACGGGGTTTCTGGTGAAGTTCGTGGACGGGTTTTCGTCGCCGCCGCACATCTACAACGTGACGTATCGGGGCGTGGTGCTCTCGGGTGAGGTGCACAACGACGATCCGACAGCGGCGAACCTGTGGATGCCGGCCGGGTCGTTCTGGGTGCAGCCGGCGGGGGAGGACCACATCACGTCGGCGCGGGGTGAGGAGAACGTGGCGTATATCGAGATCGGTGCGGGGCCGTATCTGGTGAAGCCGTCGGACCAGGCGTTCGCGGGGCCGGAGCCCGCGATCAACGTGCACGCGGCGAACGTGGTGTGGGTGAATAGTGCGGGTGGAGCGCAGGGTGGGGCGCAGGTGGCGTATCTGTGGGGGGACCCGCAGGACGCGGAGCCGGGCGGTCGGTTTGTGAAGCTGCCGGCAGGGTTCCGGGGTGTGTTGAAGGGGAAGGGGGCGTCGCTGCGGGCGGTGGTGGTCAGCGGGCGTGTTGAGTTGGCGGGTTTGGAGGATGGTGGATCGGTGGTGCTGGAGGCGGGGAGTTACTTCGGGGGGGACGGGCCGACCGCGTTTCCGGTCAAAGGGGTGGGGGAGGGGGTGAGCGTGGTGTATGTGCGTGCGGAGGGGAAGGTCAAGGTGGCGGCGGAGTAGGTTTGGCGGGGGGCGTCGCAAGCGACGGCGCTACGAGGGGGGTGATGGGGATGGTGGTGGTGGGGTGTGGTGCTATTGGGGTTGGGGTACACTGTGGGGCTCGCTGCGGTGGGGGCTTTGAAAGGTTTGTTTGATGCGTTTTGATGCGTTGGGTCTGAGTGCGGGTTTGTTGAAGAACCTGGCGGAGGAGGGGTACGCCGAGGCGACGCCGATCCAGGCGGCGGCGATCCCGGAGGTGTTGGCGGGGCGGGATGTGATGGGCTGTGCGCAGACGGGGACGGGGAAGACGGCGGCGTTTGCGCTGCCGATTTTGGAGGGGTTGATGCGGGGCCGGCCGTGGGGCGGCGGGAAGCCGAAGGGGAAAGACAAGGGCAAGCGGCGAGCGAACGGCGGCGGGGCTTCTAGGGGGGCTTCTGGGGGGAAGCGGGCGGCGCGGTGTCTGGTGTTGTGCCCGACGCGGGAATTGGCGACGCAGATCACGGCGGGGTTCAAGACATATGGCCGGGGGTCGGGGCTGATGGGGGTGACGGTGTACGGGGGGGTGAACCAGAAGGGGCAGGTGCGGGACCTGCGGTCGGGGGTGGATGTGATCATCGCGACGCCGGGCCGGCTGATGGACTTGATGGAACAGGGGCACGTGGATCTTCGGCAAATCCAGACGCTGGTGTTGGACGAGGCGGACCGGATGCTGGACATGGGCTTTATCCACGACATCCGGAAGATCGCGGCGGAACTGCCCCCCCCGGAAAGCGGCCGCCAGACGCTGATGTTCTCAGCGACGATGCAGGGTGCGATCCGGACATTGGCGGATCAGCTGTTGCGTGAGCCGGTGGTGGTGGAGATCGAGCCGGAGCGCCCGACAGCGGAGGGGGTGGAGCAGTCGGTGTACTTCGTGGATCGGGAGGGCAAGCCCGACCTATTGGCACAGCTGATGGAGGGGATGCACCGGACGATCGTGTTTGTGCGGACCAAGCACGGGGCGGACAAGCTCGTCAGGAAACTGCGGGAGCGGGAGATCAAGAGCGAGTCGATCCACGGGAACAAGACGCAGAACGCGCGGCAGCGGACGCTGCAGCGGTTCCGGGAGGACAAGGTGGCGGTGCTGGTGGCGACGGACGTGGCGGCGCGGGGGATCGATGTGGACGGCGTGAGCCATGTGGTGAACTACGACCTGACGCACGAGCCGGAGACCTATGTGCACCGGATCGGTCGGACGGCAAGGGCGGGGAACGCGGGGGTAGCGGTGTCGTTGTGCAGCAAGGACGAGGTGGGTTGGCTGCGGGCGATCGAGCGGTTGCTGGGCAGTGAGATCGAGGCGGCGAACGGCGTGCCAGGGTGGGCGCGCGATGGGCAGGGGGGTGGTGGCGGGTTGAAGAAAGGGAAGAAGGGTTGGCCGAAGAAGGGCACGCGGGGAGCTGGGGCGTCCAAAGGCGGTGGCAAGCGGAAGGCGAACCGGGGGAACCGGGGGAACGCGGGGCCGGGCCCGGCCAAGAACCCCTCGAAGAAGGGCAAGCACCGGAAGGGCAAGCCGGCGGCGTGGAAGGGCAAGAAGCAGGGGGAGAAGGCGGGGTGAGGTGGGCCATTGACGACGGCGTCGGTGGGGTGGATGGGGGACGGTGGGTGGTGTGGGCTAGGATTTGGTTGTGACGCGAGCGGATCGGTTGATTGAAGCGACGGAGCGGGGGCTGTTTTGCGAGGCGGGGGGTTTTTATATCGACCCGTGGCGGCCGGTGGATCGGGCGGTGGTGACGCACGGGCATGCGGACCACGCGACGTGGGGGTGCGAGCGGTATCTGTGCAGTGCCCCTGGACAAGGGGTGTTGAAAGAGCGGGTGCATGCGGGGGCACGGATTGAGGGAGTGGCTTACGGGGAGTCGGTTTCGATCAATGGGGTTGATGTGAGCCTGCATCCGGCGGGGCATGTGCTGGGGTCGGCGCAGGTCCGGGTGGAACACGGAGGTCGGGTGGAGGTGGTCACGGGGGACTACAAAGTCCCGGTAGGGGGGGAGGAGGACCGGACGTGTGCGACGTTTGACGCTGTGGCGTGTGATCGGTTAATCACGGAGTGCACGTTCGGGCTGCCGATCTATCGGTGGCGGCCGGAGGGCAAGGTGGCGGCGGAGATGGATGAATGGTGGCGGGGGAACGTGGAAGCGGGCAGGGTGAGTGTGGTGTTTGCGTATGCGTTGGGGAAGGCGCAGCGGGTGCTGTCGATGGTGGACCGGGGGTTGTGCGACGAGCACGGCGTGGTGGTGCACGGGTCGGTCAAGCGGTTCGTGGAGGTGTACCGGGCGGCGGGGGTTGATCTGCCGGAGGTTTCGACCTCGACGGAAGAGAGTCGGAAGCGGGTGAAGGGGAAGGGGCTAGTGGTGGCGCCGCCGTCGGTGTTGGGGACGCCTTGGCTGAAGAAGTTTGGGCCTTACAGCACAGCCTTCGCGTCGGGTTGGATGGCGGTGCGGGGGAACCGGCGTCGGCGGGGGGTGGACCGGGGGTTCGTGGTGTCGGACCACGTGGACTGGTCGGGGCTGATGGGGGTGATCGAGACGACGGGGGCGTCGGAGGTCGGGGCGACGCACGGGTATGTGGATGAGGTGGCTCGGTATCTGAACGAGTCGGGGAAGGTGGAGGCGGATGTGGTGCCGACGCGGTACGAGGGGGAGGCGGGTGGCGAAGCGGGTGGGGAAGTGGGTGGGGAGGACCACGAAGCCGGACGGAAGGCTTCGCCATCCGTGGGCTTGGTGGAGGACGCTGATGGGGGCGTGGGGTGAGGCGGTTTGTGCGGCTGTATGAAGAGGTGGAGCGGACGACGCGGACGTCGGAGAAGACGGCGGCGCTGCGGCGGTATTTTGAAGAGGTTGAGCCGGCGGATGCGGCTTGGGCGTTGTCGGTGCTGACGGGTAAGCGGTTGACGCGGGCGGTGCCGAGGGGGCGGTTGCGGGCCTGGGCGTGCGCCGCGGCGGGGATTGAGGAGTGGCTATACCGGGCGTGCTACGGGGCGGTGGGGGATCAGGGGGAGACGCTGGCGTTGTTGCTGCCATCAGCTGAGGTGATGCGGGAGCGGGTGGGGATTAAGAATGATGAATGCGGAGTGATGAATGATGAATTAGTTGAGGAGTCGTTGACGGTGGTAATGGAGGAGCGGGTGTTGCCGTTGGGGATGTTGAGCGAGTCGGGCCAGCGTCGGCTGATGGAGGACACATGGGCGACGTACGACGGGTTGGCGCGGTTTGTGTTTCACAAGCTGATCGGTGGGGCGTTTCGGTTTGGGGCGGCGAAGAAGGTGGTGATCAACGCGTTGGCGGCGGCGGCGGGCGTGGAGCCGGCGGTGATGCAGCACCGGATGTCGGGGCGGTTCGAGCCGACGGCCGAGGCGTTCGAGGCGCTTGTGTCGGGGGATGGGGCGGACGACCCGGCTCGGCCTTACCCGTTCTATCTGGCGTATCAGTTGGATGACCCCCCGGAGCGGTTTGAGGAAGTGTTGGGTGGGGCGGGTGGGTGGCAGGCGGAGTGGAAGTGGGATGGGATTCGAGCGCAGGTGATTCGACGGGAGTCGCTGGCGAACGACAACGCGGCTGAAGCCGCGTCGCCTCGGACGCTGGTGTGGACGCGGGGGGACGAGTTGGTGACGCCGGCGTTCCCGGAGATCGCGGCGGCGGCCGGGCTGCCGGTGGGGACGGTGCTGGACGGGGAGATCCTGGCGTGGGATGACCAACAAGAAAGACCGATGTCGTTTGCGCGGTTGCAGCGGCGGTTGAATCGGAAGTCGGCGGAGCTGATGCTGTTCCCGGAGGTACCAGTGGTGTTCATGGCGTACGACATCTTGGAGCACGGCGGGGAGGACGTGCGGGCGTGGGAGACGGTGGATCGGCGGTTCGCGTTGGAGGCGCTGCTTGCGGGCGGCGGAGCCGCGCAGAGTCCTTTGGCTTCTGCGGGCGTTGGGGGTGAAGTCATCCGGTTGTCGCCGTTGATTGAGTTTGGAAGCTGGGATGAGCTATCCGCGAAGCGGGATGAGTCGCGGGAGCGGGGGGTGGAGGGGGTGATGCTCAAGCGGAAAAACGCGGTGTACGCCACGGGGCGGAAGAGGGGGGCGTGGTGGAAGTGGAAGGTGGACCCGTACACGGTGGACTGCGTGATGGTGTACGCGCAGCGGGGCAGTGGTCGGCGGAGCTCGCTGTTCACCGATTACACGTTCGCGGTGTGGACGGGGGAGCGTTCGGGTGAGGGTGAGCTGGTGCCGGTGACGAAGGCTTATTCGGGGTTGACCGATGAGGAGTTTGCGAAGGTCGATCGGTTCATCCAGAAGCACACGGTGGGCAAGCGGGGGAGCTTCCGGCAGGTCGAGCCGGAGCTGGTGTTTGAGATCGCGTTCGAAGGGATCCAGGAATCGGACCGGCACAAGAGCGGGATCGCGCTTCGGTTCCCGCGGATGCACCGATGGCGGACGGACAAGCCGGCGAGCGAGGCGGACACGCTGGGGTTTCTGGAGGGGTTGCTGCGGGCGTCGGAGGGGCGATAGAGGTGGTGGATTGTTCTTGTCCACAGATGGACAGGATGGAAACGATGGGGCGGGGGCTCTAGGCTTTCAGACATGCTTCGATGGCTTGGTTTACAGGTGTTGACCGTGGGGGCTGTCATGTTGATCGGCTGCCACGCGCCGGGTCTCGTTGACGCGGTGGATGGATCGACTGTGTCTGAAGCGGCTGAACCAGCGGCCGTGGACCCCACCAGCTTGGTGGTGGTGAATCCGTTGGGCCGGAGGACCACGATAGGCCAGGTGGTGGGATTTGCGTCGAAAGCGGAGGTGTTGTTGGTGGGTGAAACACACGGAAACGCGGCCGGGCGGGCGTGGACACGGGCGCTTTGGGAGGCGGTGCGAGAGAGCCAGGACACAGCGATGTTATCGCTCGAGTTTTTGGAACGTGATCAGCAGCGGGCGTTGGATGATGCGTGGCTTTTCGGGGAACCATGGCCGGTAGAGGAGTCCATGGGGTTTGGTTTGCCCTTGGCATGCGGCGGACGGGTGATCGCCAGCAATGCACCACGGCGGTACGTATCGGCGTACCGGAAGGAGGGGTTGGCGTTTGTGGAGCGGATGACGCCGGAGCAGCGGCGGCTGGTGGTGGTACCGGAGGAGGTGGGGGAGCTGATCGGCGGTCGTTATCGAGAAGACTTTGAGCGGGCGATGCAGACGGCGATGGCGGGGCACGGCAAAAGAGAAATGAGCGAGGAAGGCCTCGACGCGTTCTACCGAGCCCAGCTGATGTGGGACGCGACCATGGCGGACTCGATCGTGAAAGGGTTGGCCGATGGGTACTTGCCCGTGGTGCAGGTGGTGGGGCGATTCCACAGCGATTTTCAAGGCGGGTTGGTTGAGTACATCCGCCGATTTATGCCGGGGGTCACCGTGGTGACGGTGAGTCTGGTAGACGCGGAGCCGCCGGTTAGGGGGTGGCGGGAGGGGGACAGGTACCGGGCACACTTTGTGGTGTATCTGCGGCCGCGGGCGGACTGGCCAGAGGCAGACGAGTGAATCCGGCGGAGGCTTGGTTTCGTGAGGCGATCGGGGAGCCGTTCGGCTTTCAGCGGGAATGTTGGGATGCGCAGCTGGCGGGGGAGTCAGGGTTGTTGCATGCGCCGACGGGGATGGGGAAGACCTACGCGGCGCTGTTGGGGCCGTTGATCCGGTGGTGTAACGAGAACCCTGAAGTTGAAGCGTGGGGACGGAAGGTGGGTGGGTCGGAAAGGATCCGGGTGTTGTGGGTGACGCCGCTCCGGGCGTTGGCGGCGGACACGGAGTGGAGCATTCGGCGGGCGTTGGAAGGGATTGGCAGCCCGGGCCATCCCGCTGAAGCGGGATGGCCTGATGGTGTGGGTGGGCGGATGCCTTGGATCGTGGAACGACGGACGGGGGATGTGTCGCAGACGGTGAAGGCACGGCAGCGGAAGCGGCTGCCGAGTGTGCTGGTGACGACGCCGGAGAGTCTTTCGTTGTTGTTGAGCTATGCGGATAGCCGGGAGAAGTTCGCGGGGCTGGAGACGGTGGTAGTGGACGAGTGGCACGAGCTGATGAGCACGAAGCGGGGGACGCAGACGGAGCTGGGGATTGCGCGGCTGCGGGCGTGGGAGCCGGGGCTGTCGGTGTGGGGGCTCAGCGCGACGCTGGGGAATCTGGAAGAGGCGATGGACTGTTTGATGGGCCCCCGGAAGTGGACCACGGAACAAGCGGGCGCATCCGGTAGGCCGCGCGACCCCCGGCAGAGCCGGGGGCGAAAGGGGGCGGGTTCGCTTGTTGGGAAAATGATTCACGGGGAGGAGGAGAAGGAGGTGCGGGTCGAGACGCTGGTGCCGGGGGATATCGAGCGGTTCCCCTGGGCGGGGCATCTGGGAATTCGGCAGCTGGAGCCGGTGCTGGAGCAGATCGACAAGGCGAAGTCGACGCTGCTGTTTACCAACACGCGGAGCCAGAGCGAGATCTGGTTCAACGCGATCGAGCAGGCGAAGCCGGGGTGGGCGGGGGAGATCGCGTTGCACCACGGGTCGATCGAGAAGAAGGCCCGGCTGGGCGTGGAGCAGATGCTGAAAGAGGGGATGCTCAAGTGCGTGGTGTGCACGTCGAGTTTGGATCTGGGGGTGGATTTCACGCCGGTGGAGCAGGTGATCCAGGTGGCGTCGCCGAAGGGGGTGGCGCGGTTGATGCAGCGGGCGGGCCGGAGCGGGCATCAGCCGGGGCGGGCGTCGGTGGTGGTGGGGGTGCCGACGCACGCGCTGGAGCTGATCGATTTCGCGGCGGCGCGGTCGGCGATCGAGGTGCGAGCGATCGAGAGCCGTCGGCCGTTGGAGCTGCCGCTGGATGTGCTGGTGCAGCACCTGGTGACGCTGGCGATGGGGGGCGGGTTTACGAAGGCGGAGGTGTTGCAAGAGCTGCGGGGGAGCTGGGCGTATCGCGAGCTAACCGAGCAGCAGCTCGACTGGGCGCTCGCGTTTGTGGTGCACGGCGGCGAGTCGTTGCGGGCGTATCCGCAGTACGCGCGGGTGGTGTTGGATGAGAAGACGGGGCGGTACGGGGTGACGGATCAGAAGACGGCCAAGACGCACCGTCTAGGGATCGGGACGATCACGTCGGACACGGCGATCTCGCTACAGTTCGCCAGCGGGAAGAAGCTGGGCACGGTCGAAGAGTCGTTCGTGGGGTATCTGAAGCCGGGCGATCGGTTCGTGTTTGCTGGGCATCTGTTGCAGCTAGTGCGGGTGCAGGGGATGACGGCGACGGTCAAGCGATCGACGGGCAAGAAGGGCCGAGTCCCGACGTGGCAGGGCGGGCGGACACCGCTGAGCACACAGCTGGCGGACGCGGTCCGGCTGCGGCTGGATGGGGCGGCGCGAGGTGAGTTTGAGGGGCCGGAGATGTCGGTGATTCGGCCGTTGCTGGAATTGCAGTCGATGTGGTCCGTCATCCCGAAGGTTGAAGAACTGTTGATGGAACACGTGAAGACGCGAGACGGGTTTCATGTTTTTGTTTATCCGCTGCAGGGCAGGCTCGTGCACGAAGGGTTGGGGGCGTTGTTGGCTTACCGGCTAACGCAGGCGTCGGCCCGATCGGTGATCGTGACGGTCAACGACTACGGCTTGGAACTGCTGTCGCCGACCGCGTTCGATCTGGATGAGGCCGACTGGCGTGGTCTACTCAGCACGGAGCGTCTGCTCGAAGACCTGATCACCTGCGTCGACACCTCGCAGCTCGCACGGCGGCAGTTCCGGGACATCGCGCGGATCGCCGGACTCATCGTGCCGACGTACCCAGGGCAGCAGCGGCCGCAGCGGCATGTGCAGGCGAGCAGCGAGCTGTTCTTCGATGTGTTCTCGGAGTTCGACCCGGAGAATCTGTTGTTAGGCCAGGCCAAGCGGGAAGTCCTGAACCAGCAGCTGGAGGTGGCGCGGCTGCGGCGGGCGTTGGAGAGGCTGGACGATCAGCGGCTGGTCGAAGTCGCCCCCGGAAGATTGACCCCTTTGGGGTTCCCATTGTGGGCGGAGCGGTTGCGGGAGCAGCACGTGAGCAGCGAGGCGTGGCAGGACCGGATCACGCGGATGGCGGCGAGCCTGGAGGCTGCTGCTTCTGGGTGACCGTGAGCGCAACGAGCGGTGGCGGGGTGATTTTTCTGAGTGTTATGAAATGACCGACACACTGCCACGTCTATCCGGGTGGCCTGTTGTTCCCGGGCGGAAGCCTCTACCAAAGGATGGATGTGATGCGAGTAAGGACTGGTTTCGGGCGGCGGTTGTGTACGGTCGTATCGGCGTTGGCGTTGTGTTCGGCTTCGGGGACCGCATTGGCGGGCGCGAAGCCGGTGGTGGTGGATAACCGGACCGATCAGAAGATCGAGGTCCGTTTGGATGCCTTCACCGATGCAAGGGGCGTGGAACAGGACGTCAATAAGCGATCATGGTGGGGGTTCGACGCGAATGAGCGCTCACGCCTGTTGCGGAACGGCAGCCTCCTGAGGGCCAGCGAGTTCCGCTACCAGATCCGCACGGATTTCGGGGTCACCCCGGAGCCCGGCCGGGTGTGGGTCCGGAAGCTGGATCGGACGGACGATCAGCTGGTCGTCACGGTGACCGACCGGCTGTTGCCGAAGCTGCCCGACGGCGTCAGTGCGGCGCGGGTTGCCCGGGCCAGCCGGTACCTCGCGTCACGGAAGACGGCAGGCTTCGCGTTGACGATGATGCATGTCACGTCGGACCTGAACGACGCGTACACGCTCAAGGTCGAGCCGGTGATCGCGCAGGGCGAGCGGCAGCGTGGCGCGTTCAAGATCACGGTTCGGCACCACTGGGTGTCCAGCTGGGACGGGGAGCGTTCCACATCGGACCTGGTGTACTACTTCAACGCGGCGGGCCAGTTTTATGCGGTCCAGGCGGGCCACGACGACTGCACCGCCCCGCCGTTCGTCGGGGCGAACCTCTGGATGACGGTGCTGGGCAACCTGGTCCTCGAGATGATCGATGAGCAGGAGAACCCGCGGATTCGCTGGACGGTTCAGCAACTGGTGGACCGCGCCGACGCCCGCGGCCTGCTTGAATTCGCCCTGAAAATGAACCTGAACTAACCGCTGCAGGTACCGGATCACCACGGGCTGTGTCCCCGGCTCGTCATGGCTGCGGGGCACAGCCCGTTTGTCGATCTCCGGGACAGTAACCGCAGAACGCCGCGTCCGAGGCTTATACTGGGTTATGGGCAGGAAGCATGCGTTTACACTCGTCGAGTTGCTGGTGGTGATCGCGATCATCGCGTTGTTGGTGGGGCTGGTGTTGCCGGTGCTGGGCAGCGCACGCGAGTCAGCGATCAAGGTCCAGTGCCAGTCGAACCTGCGGACGCTGCATCAGACGCTGGTGGTGTACGCGAATGACGAGGACGGGGCGGTGCCGTTGGGCTATCGCGGCGGGAACGTGTACTGGAACACGATGATCTACAGCGGGTTTGGTACAGGGAAGTTTGTGCTGTTTGGCAAGCTGGAGCGGGCGGGGCTGATGGAGAGCCCGGAGGCGTATTACTGCCCCGCGGAAACCGCCAGTGAGCAGGGGTTCAATACGCCCGACAATCCGTGGCCACCGGGGACGCCGGGTGAGGATGTGCAGGGTGGCTATGCGTCGTATCCGTTCTGGGATTGGGGCTTTGGGGCCGATCCTCCGGCGGCGTTGGGGTATCCGAATCTGGATGAGATGGGGCCGGATCAGCCGATGCTCGCGGACGGCGTGGGGCTGCCGGCCCGGCTGGACTCTCGGCACCGCGACGGCGTGCATGTGCTTTACGCGGACTCAGGCGTGCAGTGGGTGGATCGAGGGCGGTTTGAAGTGCCGTTGAATAACAGCATGGAGGGTGACGCGATGCACAACGATCATCAGCGGCTGATTTGGGACGAGTTGAGTGTGCGTTGAAGGCGTGGATGAGACGGCGCACGTCATTACGTGTTGGGCTTATGAGCAAGCAGTGGGCGTAGTGCGAGCGCGGTGAGCGGGAGTGCGGCGGCGCCGAGGGTGAGGGCGGTGGTGAAGGATGCGGCGGCAAGGCCGACGAGGGGGCCGGCGAGGTAGCCGGTGCCAATAACGGCTTCGTGAGCGCCGCTGGCGTCGACGGCCGCGTTCTTGATGACCATGGCGTAGTAGAGGGCGGCGTAGTAGCTGATGCCCATAGCGATGCCGAAGACGAGCTGTCCGAGGAGGACGGCGGTCAGGTCGGGGACGGTGAGGGTGATGATCGCGCCGAGGGGTAAGAGGACCGCGGCGATGGCGAGCAGCGTGGGTCGGCCGTGCCATCCGGTGCGGCGTTCGAGTACCGCAAACGTGGCAACGCGGACCCAGAGCATGACCGAGGCGAGAGCGGTGGCGGCGGCAACGGAGAGCCCGAGGTCTTCGAGGATGCCGGGCAGCACAGGGAACAGGATCTGCAGGAAGAGGTAAGAGCTCACCAAAGACCAGCGTGCGGAGGTCAATAGCGCTTTGAGGCGGTCGGCGGCCTGAGGGTCGGGGCGTTCGGGGTGGTCGTCGGGGAGGTGGCTGACCTGTCGGGGGAGGATGACAGCGGCCAGGGCGAAGCTGATGGCGGTGGCGGAGAGGGAGGTGATGAACAGGACAGCGGGCCCGAGCTGGATGAGCAGGCCAGAGGCGGCGGCGGCGAGGGCGACGCCTGAGGACCAGACGAGGTTGAACGCGCCGACAGAGCGCGCGGCCTGCTTAGGCGTTCGGCCGGCAGTTACGAAGGATTCGATGATGGGCCACTTGAGGCCAAAGACGAACAGCGCAGCGGTCGAGAGGGCGAAGACGGCGGGCTTGTGGGGGAACAGGGCGAGGCTGCCGATCAGGGCGATCTGGATCAGGAGGATCGCGAGCAGCGCGTTGCGTTCACGGACGCGTTGGGTGACGGGATGGGAAAGCAGGGCACCGGCGATGTAGGCGCTGCCGTGGAGCAGTGCGAGCAGGAGGTTGTCGGTCTCGGAAAAGCCCAGGCGCTCAGAGGTGTAAAAGTAGAGCGAGATCTGGATCAGGGCCGAGGCGACGTTCTCGAGACCGGTGATGAGTAGGAGGGGGCGGAGCATAGCGTTGAATGGGGGTTCGGGTGTCGCTGGAACCGGTGCGGCGGCGGTTTGGCACCGTGGGGGCGGAGATCATGCGCTGGTTTGGTGTTATTTCCAAATCCGAAACCTCAAATTCCGTTTTATTAGCCGATGACCTTCCGCGTCATCGCCTTGCGGATCTCGCGGTCGGCGTCACGCTTCTTCATGTCCTGGCGTTTGTCGGACTGGCGTTTACCGGTGCCGACGCCGATCTCGACCTTGACCCGGCCGCGCACGAAGTACATGGCCAGCGGGATCAGCGTGGTGCCCTTCGCGGAGGTCTTGCCGAACAGGCGCTCGATCTCGCGGCGGTGGGCGAGGAGCCTGCGGGTGCGTTTGGTCTCGTGCTGCAGTGGGCCGGCCTGGGGGTAGTGGGCGATGTCGACGCCGTGGAGGGTGAGCGTCATCGTCTTGGGATCGACGGCCGCGTAGCCCTCGGCGAGGGAGACCTGCCCAAGCCGGACGGACTTGACCTCGGAGCCCATGAGTTGGATGCCGCACTCGAGCTTGTCGGTGACGGCGTAGTCAAACTTCGCCCGCCGGTTGGCGATGCGGGGCTCAAGGTTGGTCGGCTTTTTCTTGGACTTGGACACGGCGGACCGCAGATCGTAGCAGAGGCGATCCGGGTCCTACAGGGGTCAGTGCGTGAAGGTGAATTCCGTGATGGGCGTGCTGGTGGTGCTCTGATAGGTGACGCGGACTGTCACGCCCTGCCCCGACAGGTCCCGGCCAAGGGCAGACCGCTCGAACCGCTGCTGTGCGAGCTGTTGGAGGCGTTGGCTCGCAGCATCACTGAGCGAGCTGACCGATGTGGTGACGCGGTAATCGAGATGCAGGGTGTGGGGTTCCGGCTGCGACACCGCGATCAGCTCGGAGACGCGGTTGACGGCCAGGGGCAGCCGGGGCTGGGTCTGACTCACGTGCTGCTTAATACGGGCTTCGGTGGGGTCTGTGGTGTGGATCACCAGACGCTGCGGCTTTGCGGGTGTGTCGATACGGACGGCTCCGGCATGAATCACGGGTTCGGGCTGGGCTTCTGCGGCTTTGGCCTTATCGGCCTCGGCACGCTGCTGACGGATCTGCCGCAGCTGTGCTTCGATGAGCAGGTCTGTCTCGGTGAGCTCGGTGGAGAAGGCCGCCGGGGGCGGGGTGGCGTTGGCGTGCGGTGGTTCCTGGATGCGTTGGATCGTGACGACGACCGTTGCGACGATCAGGGCTGTAAAGAGCAGGCTTACGAGGACGCCACCAGCGCCGTGCCCGACGTGACGCCTGCCGCCGAAGCACTGGCACGTCTTGACGATGCCGTAGATGAAAGCGATCAGGCAAACAAGCGTGACCGGGTGCTGGGTGTAGACCCGCCCGGTTGCGCCGTAGCACATCAGATTGATAAAGAACCCCGCGATGAACGCGGTGGGCAACGCGAGCCAGGCGCGTGCCGGCTTGTACACAGCCGGTCGGGCGTCGGGTTCGGGTTCGCCAAACGAGGGCGGATCGATGGCATCCGAAAAATGGGCGTGTGACATAGAGCGGTTTCCCGGTGTACGGCGATGGGCGTTAGAGCGGACCCAGTTCTTTTCTAGCGTCGTTTGGCGCATGTTCGGTTGCGCTGTGGGCGGGCCGGGTCTACGCTCGTGCTTTTGCTTCTCGAAGGGAGTCGAAGCATGCCCAAGGCCAAGTCGCAGGACCTGCGGG
>JBCCOW010000079.1:0-15273 GCA_039025195.1 Planctomycetota bacterium | reverse complement strand
CTGCGGGAAGCGGTGGAGGGGAAGGGTGGGGCGGGTGGGGAGGAGGTGCATGTGGAGGCGAAGGCGGACCATCACGGGTACAGCTGGCCGGAGCTGCGGGCGCTTTTGGGCATGGCGGAGTCGGTGGGTGGGGCGGGGGGTGGGGCGGTGGTGACGACGGAGAAGGACTGGGTGAAGTGGGCGGAGCTTTTGGAGGGCGAGGAGCTACCGGTGCCGGTGCTTCGGCCGGTGTTGTCGATGCGGTTTGTGTCGGGGCAGGACGCGGTGGAGCGGGGGCTTCGGGGTTTGGTGGGTTAGCATCTGGCGATGGCGAGCCGCGGTGCAGTGTGGTCTGGGTTGGTGGCGGTGTGTGGGTTGCTGATGGGGGGGTGTGCGGGGGGTGGGTCGGGGGCGTGGCCGGGGTATGAGACGGCGGAGGTGGCGCGGTGGCTGACGATCGGTCAGATGCTGGAGATGGCGGAGGGGCAGCGGCCGAGCGTGGAAGAGGGGCAGCGGGCGAGGCCGGTGATCCGGCTGATGGAGCGGGGGGAGCGGTTGGGGAGCGGGGCGCGGTATCTGGTCTGGGTAGTGGAGCCGAGGGGGTTGATCTATGTGGAGCGGCAGCGGCCGGCCCCGGTGGCGTGGTACGGGCCGATCCGTCCGGTGGATGTGCCGAAGCCGCCGCGGGTGCTGGCGGCCGAGGCACGAGCGGCGGCGGAGAGCCAGGCCCGGCTACGGCGGATCCGGGCGCGCTGAAGGACTGGGTTACTTGGCGAAGGGGTCGTCGGGCAGGTCACCGGGCTGCGTCGCGGCGGTTGCGGGTTGGGCGCGACGCAGCAGCGGGTGATCGGGGGAAAGCTCGGCGAGTCGTTGGCGGTAAGCGATGGCGGCCGACACGAGATTCGCGCGTTCGTGCCAGCGGACGGCCTGGGCCTGCAGGGCGATCGCGTCGGGGAAAGCGTCGGCAAGGCTGGCGAAGTGGATCGCCGCGAGGGCGGGCTGATCCAGGCGTTCGGCAAGAGCGATCAGGTCGGAGGTAACACGGGAGTCAGCCCGCTGTTCGATGGGGAGCTGCGCGATCTCGGCGGCGGCGTCACCGGCCCGGCCGAGGCGGATGAGGATGGACCAGCGTTTACGCTGATAGCCCAGCAGGTCGGCCTTGGGGTCGTCGCGCCCCCAATCGAGAGCGTCGTCCATGTGGAGCAGCGCGGCGTCGAGCTTGCTGCGGAGTTCGTCGGTGGGTGGCGTGTCGGACGCGACAGCGCCGGGCAGGGCATCGGCTTCGGCAAGGGTGACATCGGCGAGGCCGGCGTGGGCGTGGTGGCGTGAGCCGTCGGCGTCGAGGACCGCGGTGTAGAAGACACGGGCCTCGTCGATCTCGCCCTGTTTGACCAGGGCGTTAGCGAGCAGCTCGGCGTAGGCGGGGGCGTCAGGGGCGAGTGTGGTGGCCTTGCGGTAAGCGGCGACCGCGGCGGGGAGGTCGCCGGCCCCGAAGAGTATGGTCCCGAGCAGGGAACGCAGGGCGGGGTCGCTGGGCGCGAGCTCGACGGCGGCGGCGAACTGGTCCTTCGCCCGCTGCGGCTGGCTGGTGCTGAGCAGGACCTGGCCGAAGAGCACGCGTGTGGCCAGGAGGTCGGGCGACCGCTCCGCCAAGGCCTGGGCTTCGGGCAGAAACACGGACAAGGCGACCTTGTTCTCGATCGCTTCGGTCACGCGTTCCTGCAGGTCCTCGGCCTGGAGCTGCGACAACAGGTCGGCGGTCGGCTGATGCTCCGGGTAGGTGCTGTGGAGCTCGATCAGCCGGTTGATCACACGCTCCCGGTCCGCAGGGGGGATCCCTTCGCCGACGCGTTCGAGCTCGGCCCAGCCGTCGACCTCGTCCTGCACCGGCGACAACAGCGCTGCCGCCTCCGCGTCACGATCGATCGGCTCGTCCACCGCCCGCAGCAGCCATAAGCCCCCCGCGATCCCCAGACCCAGCACCACCACGATCAACGGCAAGACCCACTTCGGCATTGCGAAAGCGTAACACGCCGGCTGCGTTTGGACCCTGCGAACACACCCATCGAACGCGATACGCCCGGCCCTATGATCATCCTATGCTTGCCCTGTCCCGAGCCGTCCGCTTCTGCCTCGCCGACACGCCGTCCGACGCGACGCCCGCTCGGTCCAACACTTTCTCCGCCTGGCCACCACCCGCCTGGCTGGACCGTTACTACGAGCTGACCGTGACCTGCCACGGCGAAGCCGACCCGCTCACGGGCTACTTCATCAATATCAAGCACATCGACACGGCCGTCCGCGATCACGCGCTGCCCGTGCTGCGTGACGCGATCGCCCAGCCCCCTGCCAATCGCCCGCCGCTGGCGGAGCTGATGCGCCGCGTCGCCGACGCCCTGCAGCCGCCGCTCAACGATTCGGTCGCCACGCTCGACCTCGCCCTGACCCCCTTCGTCCGCCTCCTGCTCCACACCAACACCATGCAACAGGTCTTCCTCAAACAGCGCTACTCCTTCTCCGCCGCCCACCGGCTCCACGTGCCCGGCTACTCCGACCAGCAGAACCGCGAGACCTTCGGCAAGTGCAACAACCCCGCGGGCCACGGCCACAACTACCACCTCGAGGTCGTCGCCCGATGTCCCGTCGATGAACACGGCCAGTCGCTCTCGGTCGCCGCCCTCGACGACGCGGTGGACGAGCACGTGATCGAAGCGCTGGACCACAAACACCTCAACGAAGACGTCCCGGCCTACGCCGACCACAACCCGTCGGTCGAGCACATCGCGGCCGACATCTGGGACCGGCTCGCCGACCACATGCCCGGGCCCGCGACGCTCGACGAGGTCACGGTGTGGGAGACCGAGAAGACGGCGTGCACCTACCGCGGCCCGGTTTCGACACCAACGCCGGCCTGAACCCGACCGTTCATGTCAGGCCAGTAAACTGATCGATTGTGTGGCCCGAACTCCCTGCCTTGACGCTTGCGACACCCCGCAATCCGCTGTCGATCCAGTTCATCATCCTGACGATGATCCTGATCGGGCTGCTGCTGGTGGCGACGTTCGGGCTGCTGGGCCTCGCGGCGCTGCGGCGGAGGCGGCGACGGCGTGAAGCGGCACAGGAGCGTGGATTGCAGCGCACACGCCAACCCGCAGCGACCGATGTCTGGGCCGTCGCGGGCCAGCGCGTCCAAGCCGACTGCGATGAAGCGTCGCCAGCCACCGCGGCGGACACCATCCATGACGAGCTCACCGACCTGGGGTTCTCCGAAGAAGACGCGGCCGACCTCGAAGCGTTGATGTCTGAAGCGGGGCCGTCTGGCCCAACAAGCGATCCGATACCTGATGAAGAGATCCCCTTCGGCGACCCGGATGATAGCGACGAGGGTGACGACGCCGAGCTGCCGTACGACGACGGCTACCCCAACGACGAAGACGACGACGAGGATGAGGACGAAGAAGACGACGACGACCGCTGGTGGCAACGCGGCGAGCCCCCGCCCTACTGACCGGTAACCACGCGGGCCCGAGATTCCCGTTCATCCCCAAACCCGTCCCCCCACACGGGATACCGCGGTTGTCTTAACAAACCGCTCAAGCTTTTCGCCCCCCTCGGTCGATACTCCACTTGCCCCAAGGAAGGAGCCAACCGTGGCTGGCAGGATGCACCACACGGCGGGGGCCTCGACCACCATCGGTCTTGGCCCGCGCGATCATGCCGGGCCCTGCCCGTTCCTCGAGCGTGACCTGCCGCACTGTAGCGAGCACCTCACGCTCCAGCACCTGGACCAGGCCTTCCGCCTCTGTATCGGCGGCGGCCACCACCTCTGCCCCCTCTACCAGCAGGCCGCCTTCCGTGAGCAGGACCACACCCCCCTCGACAACCCGCACCCCAACCGCCGACTCTTCCACCGCCTCACCCTCCACGGCCGCCCTCTCCCGCTTACGGCCTGAGCCCCCCGTCCGCGTCACCCCCCCCATCCACCCGCCCCTCCCCCCCGTCACCCGGCTCAAACCCGCCAACGCAGACCCCAACGGCAGCGCCACCCGTAAGCCCTCCCGCTTCGAGGCCCCCGTCCGCGACTTCCTCACCCACTGCCGCATCGAGTGCGGCTTCTCCCCCGCCACCCTCCAGGCCTACGCCGCCGACCTCCGCGACCTCTGGGTCTGGCTCGCCACCCGCAAGCACACCGGCTGGTCCGCCCTCACCCACGACCTCATCACCGAGCACCTCAAGACGCTGCTCGACAAGGGCCTGGAGTCCTCTTCTGTTGCCCGACACGTCGCGACCATCCGCGTGTTCTGCCGGTTTATGGAGTCCGCTGAGCACCTCCCGAACAACCCCGCAGAGCAGCTCGCCACCCCCGCGACCTGGCAGAAGCTGCCCAACGTGCTGGGGCCGCAAGAGGTCGAGCTCCTGATCTCCGCGCCCCGGCCCTCAGATCCGCTGTTCCTCCGCGACGTCGCCATCCTCGAGATGCTCTACGCCGGCGGCCTGCGTGCCTCGGAAGTCGCCGACCTCCAGCTCTCCTGGCTGCACCCTACGGTCGGTGTCGTCCGCGTCATGGGCAAGGGGTCCAAGGAACGCGTCATCCCCGTGGGCAAGCCCGCGCTCCGTGCGGTGGGCCGATACCTCGAAGAGCTCCGCCCCGCCCTGACCCGCGACGACCAGCCCACGCCCAACGTGTTCCTCTCGCGCCGCGGCCAGCCCATCACCCGCATCGTCGTCTGGCAGATCGTCAAACGCCACGCTCAGCGGGCCGGCCTCCACGACGTCCACCCCCACACCCTCCGCCACTCCTTCGCCACCCACCTCCTCGCCGGCGGTGCCGACCTCCGCGTCGTCCAGGAACTGCTCGGGCACGCCAACATCAACACCACCCAGGTCTACACCCACATCGACCGCTCCCGCCTCCGCGACGTCCTCGACCGCTTCCACCCCCGGCCGTAACGCCCTCACCTATCAATAACCCAACAGCCGGGTCGCTACGCGACGCGGATCGTGGCCCCACGGGAACAAACCGCCCTATCGTATCGTTGTATCCCTATGCTTCGCCCTACCCCCGTGCTCCTCGGAATCCTCGTCATGGCCCTGAACATCCCCGGCCTCGCCTGCACCCGATCCCCTGCCAGCGCCGACGTCCCCCCACCCGCCGGCGTCGATGCCGCCGGCACCCAGCCCGCGACGCAGCCCGCCAACCTCCAGCCCGACGGCTCCGCCACCGCCGTCTTCGCCGGCGGCTGCTTCTGGTGCACCGAAGCCGTCTTCGAGCTCCTCGACGGCGTCTCCACCGTCGTCTCCGGCTACGCCGGCGGCGCCGCCGACACCGCTACCTACCAGCTCGTCTCCTCCGGCTCAACCCAGCACGCCGAGGTCATCCAGATCACCTACGACCCCGCCGTCATCTCCTACGGCAAGCTCCTCCAAGTCTTTTTCGCCACCGCCCACGACCCCACCCAGCTCAACCGCCAGGGCAACGACGTCGGGCCGCAATACCGCTCAGCCGTCTTCTACCAGTCCGACGACGAGAAGGCCTTCGTCGAGGCGTACATCCAGCAGCTCACCGACGCGAAGGTCTTCAACAAGCCGATCGTGACCACGCTCGAGCCCCTCGGCAAATTCCATCCTGCCGAGGAATACCACCAAGACTACGCCCGCCGGAACCCCGGCGCGATGTACATCGTCCACGTCTCCGACCCCAAGGTCTACAAGACCAAGCAGGTCTTCAAGGAAGACCTCAAAGACTGAGTCGATCGCGTAGCGCCTGTACCGCCGCCCCGCGGTGACTACGCGCATGCTTCGCCTCGGGCGTCAGCTCTGCACTGGTCATCCCCACATCCTCCAGCCAGAACAGCGGGTCGTAGCCGAAGCCGTTGGCTCCACGCCCACGCCACGGCACCGCCGGGTCCGCCGCCTCATTGGCCGTGATGATCCGCCCCTCGAATGTGCCCCTTGCCGTCACCGTCTCGCCACCCGGCACCGCGTAGGCCACCACACACACAAATCGAGCCGACCGCTGGGCAGCCGGCGTATCACCCAACACCTCGATCAGCTTCCGGTTGTTCGCCGTGTCCCGCTCGGCCCGTGTGTCGCCCACCCCCGCATACCGCGCTGAATAAACGCCCGGCGCCCCATCCAACGCATCGACGACCAGCCCGCTGTCGTCCGCCAAGCACCCCACCACCGCCATCCCCGCCGCCGCCGCGTACGCCTCGGCTTTGATCACCGCGTTGCCCTCGAACGTGTCCGCGTCCTCCACCGGCTCGGGCATCTCCGCCAAGCCCACATCCGCCAGCGTCAACAGCTCCACGCCCTCGCCCCCGTCATTCAGGATTGCACCGATCTCTTCCACCTTGTGTGGGTTCGAAGTCGCGATGAGCAATCGTTGAGTGTTCATATCACAGAGATTAGGAGACACAGAGACAAAGAGCAGAAACTCGAACGATCAGAAACACCTCTGTGTCTCTGTGTCTCTTGAACTCTGTGATTAAACCGCCAAACAAGAATTCACATATCCCACCAGTGCAGGTCGATCTCCGGGAAGATCACGTCGTGCAGGTCCGCGTCCTTGATCGCGTGCTGCTCAACATCGGTGAGCCCGCCGAGGTAGGCCGAGTCTTCGGCGACCTTCTCGGCGAGGTCACTCAAAGTCTCGAACCGGGCGACGTGCTGCATGAACCGCTTGATCCCGTAGTCGACGGCTTGCCCCCGCCGGATCACAAACGGCCAGTCGCTCGCCTCCAACAACAACAACTCCCGGCCGCATTTTTTGAGCAGGTTGTGGACGTCCTCGTTCTCTTTCCACGGCAGCGTCGCGGTCAATCGGCCCCAGGTGCTCTCGCAGCGGTACGCGATGTCCCACATCCAGTTGACCTGCTCGTTGGTCCAGACACGGTGGTCGCCCTCCTCACCCCATGAGCCCTCGGGCAGCGCGACGACCTTGTCGCAGAACTGGCTGTCCAGGTGTTCTTGGGTGGTACGCAGCTCGATCTCGGGGTCGGCGTTGAGCGAGAGCATCAGGTCGCGGATGAACTGCGGGCCCTCGAACCACCAGTGCCCGAACAACTCGGCATCGAAGGTCGCCACGACGACGCCGGGCTGGCCGCGCTCGTCGCGGTACTTCCGCAAACGGTCCTTGAGGATGTCGATGAAGTGGCTGACGTGCTCGTGGACCTTGGAGTCGATGTTGTCGGGGTGGTAGAGGTGCTTGTCGCCGAGGTCGACCTTGGAGCCGGTGACCTTCCAGTAGCGGAGGCCGCGTTTGGCACCCCACTGCTTGTGGAACTCGAGGTATTCGCCGGCCGCGGGGTAGCCGAAGTCGCCGGACCAGACCTGTTCGCAGACGGTGGCGTCGCGCCCGAACGCCCAGGTGCGGGCCAAGCCGTTGCCGTCGGAGTTCACGCCGTGGGCCTCGTTGACTGAACGCCAGCCGCGGCCGGGATACTTCTCGGCCTCGTCCCAGCCGACCTTATTCCAGTCGCCGTCCTGGAACATGTACTCGCTGCGTGAGCCCTCGATCAGGTGGTTCTCGACGAAGAAGTGCGTGATGCCCTCGTCGGCGACGAGGTGTTCGATCCCGACGCGGTAGTCCTGATGCCCCCAGTTGATGGGCGGGTTCCACGGCCCGCCCGGCCGATACGCACACTCTGGCAGCCACATCCCTTTGGGCTTGAACCCCAGAATCCGCTCGCTGCTGGCGACGCCGGCCCGAATCTGTCCACGGATGGTCGAGTCCTGTAATAGCAGCGGCATGTAGCCGTGCGTCGCGTTGGACGTGAGGATTTCGACCATGCCGCGTTCGGACATCGACGCGTAGGCCTTGGGGATGTCCCGCCCCATGTCCTCGAACTGCGCCAGCAGCTTCGTATACCACTGCTCCCACCGCTCGGCGAGATACTGCATGTGCCCGTTGTCCAGCTCCTTGAACTCGGCCTGGTCCTTGCGGGCCCGCTCGGCCCGGTCGTTGAGGTAGTGCTCGAAGCCGGTCTTGAAGTGCTCGTGGGCGAGCTGCTCGAGCAGCACCGGCGTCAATCCCATGGTCAGCTTCGGCGTCGCATTGAAGTACACACACTCCTCGAGCATCGCCAGGATCGGCAGGTAGGTCTCCGCCGCGGCTTCGTAGAGCCAGTCTTCGCCGTGCGGCCAGGTGCCGTGGCGGAGGACGTAGGGCAGGTGGCCGTGGAGGACGAGGCAGAACGAGCCGAGTGATGCAGACATGATGAGAGATGGTATCCGTTGAAGTGATGTAATGATTACAGACCGAGCGGACGGACCCGGCAGCCACGCTTTGTGATCACGATCAGACTGCCCGGGCTGTCTTGCTCCAAGGCACGCCGGTAGTGATCCAGCATCGCCAAGATCTCGGGATCATTATTCGGATGCCAGCGGATCAGGATGATGCCAGGCGGTTGAACCCGGTAACGGAACGCCAGCTCACCGAAGTCCGAATCAAAGCTGAGCAAGACACGCCCTTCGGCAACCGCATGCTCAATGAGCTGTCGGTCCGAAGCCTCTGGCATCAGCTCGACCGCCCAGGCCAGGTCATGGCCTTTCGACCTGAGGTGGGTCACCATGGCTGAGGTGATGTTGACGTCGGCGAGAATCTTCATATGGATTCTGTTGGCCGGCGCCGGAGATCAGTCGGCGGACACGAACTTTGTCAGGTCCATGACCTCGGCGGCGTACGCCTGAGCCGCTCGGAGGTGTTCAGGCCGGGTCAGCGGAAACTCGTGAAAAATCTTCTCGGGTTCCCATCCCGCAGCCAGACACTCCAGGATGATCTGGACACTCAGACGGGTCCCCTTGAACACGGGCTTGCCCGCGAGGATCTCCGGGTCACGGTGGATGTAATCGCGCCAATCCATTGAAGTATCTTATCGGTGATGGATCGACGGGCCTACACGGATAACAGAGACAGTGAGGATTCGCTGGCGGGGCGTCGGCTGCACTTTGTCGGGATCGGGGGCTGCGGCATGTCGGGGCTCGCGCGGATGGCGGCCAAGCGAGGGGCGACGGTTACGGGCAGTGATCGGGCGGACTCGGCGACGGTGGCGGGGCTGCGGGCCGGGGGGGTCGGGGTGGTACTGCAGCAGACAGCTAAAAGTGTGCCGGAGCGGGTGGACACGCTGGTGGTCTCAGCGGCGATCCCGGCGGATCATCCAGAGGTGGTGGAGGCAGAATGCCGTGGGGTGGAGGTGATGAAGTACGCGGCGATGCTGGGGCGGCTGATGGGGCAGCTAGGCGTGGAGGGCGTGGCGATCGCGGGGACGCACGGCAAGAGCACGACGACCTCGGTGCTGTGCCATGTGCTGCTGAGCTGCGGGCTGGACCCCAGCTTCATCGTCGGGGCGAACTGCGAACAGATCGGCGGCGGGGCCCGGGTCAGTGACGGGTCGCGGGAGGCCGGCGAGGTGCTGGTCGCTGAGGCGTGCGAGTTCGACAGGTCGTTCCATGCGCTCGAGCCCGTGCACGGCGTGATCCTGAACATCGAGGCAGACCACCTGGACCTGTACGGCTCGCTCGACGAGATCGCCGAGGCCTTCGCGGTCTTTGCCCGCAAGCTCCCAACGCAGGGCTCGCTGCTGATCCAGCACGAGTCGCCGCACCGGATGTTGGTCAGCGCGGGCGTGGCGTGTCCGGTCGAGACGATCGGGTTCGACCCACAGGCCGACTGGCAAGTCGCGGTGTCCGGCGGCAGCGATCGCACGGTGGAACTCCGGCAGGGCGGCGAGCGCGTCGCGTCGTGGCGGGCGTCGATGCCGGGCGAGCACATGGCCTACAACGCCGCGGTCGCCGCGGTCACCGCCCACCGGCTCGGGGCGCCGTGGGACGGCATCGCCAAGGCTATCGCGGGCTTCACCGGGCTGGATCGGCGGATGCAACGGCTCGGTACACGCGAGCTGGTGGGTGGGGGCACCGTCACGGTGGTCGACGATTACGGGCACCACCCGACGGAGGTCGACGCGACGCTGCGGGCGCTACGGGCGTGGTATCGGCCGGGGCGTTTGGTGTGCGTGTTCCAGCCGCACCAGCACAGCCGGACGCGGTTCCTGATGGAGCAGTTCGCGGTGAGTTTCTCGGCGGCGGACGTGGTGATCGTGCCGGAGATCTACTTCGTGCGGGACACCGAGCAGGAGCGGGAAGCAGTGCGGGCCAACGACTTGGTCAAAGCGCTACGGGCCCGGGGCGTGACCGCGATGCACGTCGACCCGATGGAAGCGATCGTCGATCAGCTGGTCGGTGCGGTACGCGACGGCGACCTCGTGGTCACGATGGGCGCGGGCGATGTCTGGAGGGTCGCACGCGGCCTGCTCGATCGGCTCCCGCCGCCGTGCTAAGCCCCGGCGGGCTGGGACGGCGAAACCGACGGCTCCGCGTCACGCTGAGCCGAGGGCTCGGCTGAGGCGGCGACCGTGCCTGGGTCCATCGCTGACCGCACGCCCAACGCCGCTTCGCGGGCCATCGCCGCTTGCCGGATCGGCTCGGGGATCAGGTGCCCGCACTCGGGACAGTGGCTGGCGTGGGCGCTGCCGACAAGGTCGTAGTGACAGGCCGGGCAGTGCCCGACCTCGACCAGCGATTTCTTCTTGCGGTGACGCAAGCCGTGCCCGATCAGCAGGATCAGCCCGACCGCGAGGGCGGTATCGAACAGGATGATCGCCACCTGCGACAGGTAGACATGCACCGCCACGATCAGCAGTACCGCGGGCCAGAACACGATCGCCCCGATCACGATCCGCCGGACCTTCTTCTTGTCCGCCGCGTCCCAGCCCTGGTGGTGCTTACGGTTCGGCACCGCCATCACGATCAGCCCCATCGTGACCTCGAAGGTGATGAACCCCAGCACGAAAATGATCAGGGGCAGGCTGATGTTGAGCACGGCAACAATCGGATACGAACGGTTCGTCAGAAACAGCCAAGCCACAGACTCGGCCACGTTTTGGGATCAACCCTTAGACCTGAGTCTAGGCCCGCTGCTCGGAACAGACCGTCATGCGCTGCGTTGGGGCCAGTCTTCGCCGGGCTGGTCCAGGCCGTGTACTCGCATCTTTTTGTAAAGCGTTGCCCGGTTAATGCCCAGAGCCTCGGCCGTAACAGTCCGGGCCCAGCCGTGGGCATCGAGCGCTCGGCGGATCAGCACCCGCTCGGCCGCCTCCATCGACTCGCTCAGCGGCACCACCCCCGGGCTATCCGCCACCAAGCCTTCCACCTCGACCAACCCCTGCTCCGGCTGCGGGCCCGCCACCGGCTCATCCTGCGTCTCCGCTTGGTCCACCGCTGACTGCATCAACGCCTGCCGCGACACCGCCCCCTCCGCCGACGCGATCAAGCGATCATCGGGGATCGGCTTGACCAGCACATCCGCAGCCCCCAGACGCACCGCCTTCACCGCCGTCTCCAGCCGAGCGAACTCCACCAGCAGCACCACCGCCAGCCCCTGCTCACGCAGACGCAGCTCCGGCAACAGCTCAAACCCCATCGGTTCGTCGTGCAACGACCGCGGCGGACGACCTGCCTCGTTCGATCCACCCACCGCCCCACCCCGAGGCAGGTGCAGGTCCAGCAACAACAGCCCAGGCTTCGCGTCCGGTGTCACCCGATCCAAAGCAGCCATTAAGCCTTCAGCATCCGCAAACCCTTCCGCTTCCCACCCCGCATCACTCAGCACACCACCCAACGCCGACGCCACCGCCAAACTCCGGTCCGCGACCCAAGCCCGCCGCACCCCTAGTAACGGTCCCGCTTGTTCGACCTCAGGCGGCATCGCCCTGTACCCCGTGCTTGAGGAAGTCTTGAGCCTCCCACAGCCGCTGCTGACGCTCACCATCCAGCACCATGATCCGCACCCGTCGAAGCCGACCGGTCTGCGCCTTGAGCAGCGCCTTATCGATCAGCCGACACGCGTCGTCGTCCGCCAACGCCTCCGCCAACGCGACCTGCAGCACCGCCGCCGTCTCCGCCACCCGGTGCAGCACCGCCGCCCCGAGCGTCTTGCCATCGCCGTCCCGCGCCAACAGCGACAGGTCATGGCGAGCCTGCGTGGGCGAGGTGATCCCGCCATGCTCGCCCATGAACCGCAGCGCATCGTCCAGCTCATCGGTCCGGATTTCACGCAGTTCAACCGACATCTATTCGCCTCCTCGTCGGAGACATCGGCACGATCACCCGCCCGGTTAATCGCCAACCCATCGCTCACCCCTACCACCCGCATCACCCGCACAACCGGCAGCACGCCGCCCACGCGACCACCCCGTAGGGCAGCCCGAACAGCCCCAGCCGCACATACAAGCTCCACCGCCGGACCCCCGAGTACCACGCCGGCCAAGGCATCGTCGACATCGCCAGCAACGGCTGCCCCACCAGCAAGAAGAACGACCCCAGACACGCCGCGCTCAGCACCAGCCCCGCCGCCGCTTGATACCGCCCTTGCCCCTGGGCCTCCGCACCCATCCCCAACCCAAGGGCGGTGATCCCGAAGCACACCCCAAGCACCACCGGCAACGCCAACGCCAACCCATTGATCACCGACCGCCCCACCGGGTACGGCTGCACCCCCTCTCTGGATGGCGTGCTCAAAAACGTCCGCGGATCAGCCCAATCGAAGCGCTCCCCACACTCCGGGCACGACCTCACCGTTCCTCGCGCTTCACCCTGATCCGACTCCAAACCGATCAGCGGATACCGACAGCACCGACAGAACGCACCCCCCGAATCACCGCTGGGCTTGACTCCCATTCAGCCATTTTAATCATTCGGACGCACCGCCCGGTCCGGTGGTCAGACCGCCGCCGGCTGCGGCTTGGCCTTCGAGGCTTCCCACGCGTCCGTGTTGGTGTGGGCGGTGTGGTCCGTCGGCTTCCGGAACGTCGAAAGGTCCACGCTCTTGAAGTACTCAATGGTCTTCTTCAAGCCCTCGGCCAGCGGCACCTTCGGCTCCCAGCCGAGCTTCTCTTTCGCCAGCGAGATATCCGGCTTCCGCTGCAGCGGGTCGTCGCTCGGGAGCGGCAGGTACGTCAGCTTCGACGACGAGCCGGTCAGCTCGATGACCTGCTCGGCCAGCTGCTTGATCGTGAACTCGCCGGGGTTCCCGATGTTGACCGGGCCAACGAACGAGGGGTCCGGCGAGTCGTCGTTATTCATCAGCGCGATGATCACATCGACCAGGTCATCGACGAAACAGAACGACCGTGTCTGGCTGCCGTCGCCGTAGATCGTGATGTCTTCGCCCTGGATCGCCTGGACGATGAAGTTGGTCACGACCCGGCCGTCGTAGGGGTGCATCCGCGGGCCGTAGGTGTTGAAGATCCGGACGACGCGGATGTCCACGCCGTTGGACCGGTGGTAATCGAAGAACAGCGTCTCGGCGGCCCGCTTACCCTCGTCGTAGCAGGCGCGGACGCCAATCGGGTTCACGTTGCCGCGGTAATCCTCGGTCTGGGGGTGGAACTCGGGGGTCGGGTCGCCGTAGACCTCGGAGGTCGAGGCCTGCAGGATCCGGGCGCCGGTCCGCTTGGCCATGCCCAGCAGGTTGATGGAGCCCATCACCGAGACCTTCATGGTCTTGATCGGGTTGAACTGGTAGTGCACCGGCGAGGCGGGGCATGCCATGTTATAGATCTGGTCGACCTCGAGCGTGATCGGGTTGGTGATGTCGTGACGGACGAACTCGAAGTTGGGCTTGTCCAGCAGGTGGTCGATGTTGTGCTTCTGCGAGGTGAACAGGTTGTCGAGGCAGATCACGTCGTGGCCGCCGGCGACCATGCGTTCGCAGATATGGCTACCGAGGAAGCCGGTGCCGCCAGTCACAAGGATGCGTTTGAGGGTCATGGCCCAGGAGGTCCTACAGGTTGAAGGTCTCGAACTTACTCAGCCCAGCGTTATCGGCCGTGGCCTGCCACCGCACCCCGATGATATGTCGGACCAAACCCCCGCGAGCGTGAACCCTACCCCGCGAATCTGTCCTCACCACCCTCAAGCCTCGACCGGCGTGAACGTCGCGCCCCGCAGCACATCAAAGCTCACCATCTGCCCGATCATGAAATCTGCCGCGGCCTGCCCCGGAGCCGTCGGCGTCACCACCACCGCCGGCCCCGCCGACACGTCCACTACGTTCGCCCCCGCGTCGCCCCCCGTGATCCGACCCTGCACCCGCCTCGGGCGCCCGTGCACCGGCTCCACATACCGCCCCCCCGCCGAGATCACGTCCATCCGCTTGGCCTTGGCCCGGATCACCCCCGTCACCCGCTCGCCCAACGCCGGCGGCTCACCCTCCCCCGCCCACACCAGCTTCAGCCGGTAATGACCCCCGCCATCCAGCTTCAGCTCCATCGCCTCCAACCCGGAGTCGGTCACCACCCCGCTCACGGTCGGCCGCCCTTTTAAAGTCATCTCGCTCATCGCGTTCTGCTCCAATCGTGCCCCAACCCGCTCCCGAGCCTTACGATAGGTCTCGCCCCTATACCACTCTACCCCAACCCAACGCGACCCAACGCCCCGCCGGCCCACGCCCACGCCATGGCCACGCCCAAGCCCAAGCCATCCCGCGTCAACACGACCTACTGCACCAATCGCCTCCGCGTCGACTACCCCCACGTCGGGCTCTTCGATGTCGAAGACCGCTCCGTCTGGATCGCCCGCAAACGCTTCGGCAAAAACCCGTCCAACGTCTCCCACGCCCGACTCCTCAAGGGCGGCTCCAACTCCTCCTCCACCGCCGACAAAGACCGCTACGTCTGCTTCTGGTACCACACCCCCTCCTCCGGCGAAGGCATGGTGCACGGCTACCCCATCGAGTGGGACGAAGGCCACCTCCTCATCCGGCTCGACCCCAACTGGTCCTACGCCACCCAGTCCTACATCCCCAACACCGCCGCCCGCCGCGTTGAGAAAAACATCGACCAGCAATACGCCTGGGGCCGACACCTCTTCGAAACCTACGCCTCCAAACACCCCGGCTTCCCCCTGTCCTGGCACATGATCGGCCCACGCGCCAAAGACTCGATGTTCTATATCGAACGCATCGAAAACCCTTGAACACGTGCCCCCCCAAAGCCGGGTCGCGATGCGACACGGCCCGTGGCGAACCCGCGACCATGAGCAGCACGCCACTCCCGACTCCCCTGCCCCCCAGCGACCTCGTCGAGGTCACCGCCCTGCTCGGCCACGACCCCGGCCGCGGCGCCGCCGTCGCCACCCGCAACGCCCAAGACCGCCCCGTCGTCCTCCGCTGCTACCCGCTCCGCTTCCACGCCCTCCGCCCCCCCCAACCCTTCCCGACCCTCTACTGGCTCCTCG
>JBCCOW010000078.1:0-15334 GCA_039025195.1 Planctomycetota bacterium | reverse complement strand
TTGTCGATCTGTTCCTGAAGTTCCTGGATGTTCTGGGCGGCGGCGTCGAAGTCGCCGCGGCGGAGGGCGTTGGCGAAGTCGTCGGCGGGGCCGGGCGTTTTGGGGTCGATCTGGGAGAGGTTGGAGCGGAGGTCGTCGAGCTCTTGTTGCTTTTCTTCGTGGGCGGTGTCGAGGCGGTCCTGCAGGTCGGAGAGCTTGGCGGCGGCGTCGCGGCGGACGTCGGGGTTTTCGAGGTCTTCCTGGGTGAGGCTGTCGAGCTCCTTGCGGAGGTCGGCGAAGGACTGGTCATTGACCGGGGCGTCTTCGGGGAGGGTGTTGGTGAGCTGATCGAGGGCGGTGGTGGTCGCGCGGACGGTGTCGTGTGCGGCGAGGGCGGTCTGCTGGGTGAGTTGCTGGTCCTGCTCGGCCTGGAGGTCTTCCGGGGAAGGGGCGAGCAGGTTGTGGGTGGGCATGAAGAACGCGACGGCGGCGGTCGCGGCGATGAGCACAGCGGCGTAAGACCAGACGGCGGTGAGGGCGACGGGGGCGGCGCGTTTGGGGGTGGCGGTGGCGGCGCGTTTTTCGGCGTCGGCCTGGACCTGTTGGGTGAGTTCGGAGTCGGGGAGTGATTGGGCGTAGAGGTGGGTGGCGAGGGCGTCTTTGAGTTGGAGGCGGTCGTCGAGGAGGACGGCGGTCTGGGCAGTGGAAGGGGCGGTGGCGAGGGCGATGACGGCGGCGGTGAGGAGGGCGAGGCCCGTGGGGATGGCGAGGGTCCAGAGGGGGAACTGGGTGCCGAGGAAGTCGTTGGCGAGGAAGCCGGCGAGGGCGATGAAGGCTGCTGCGAGGAGTGACCAACCGAGGGCGCGGAGGAAGCGGGCGAGGATGAGTCGTCGGCGTGCGGAATGGAGGGTACGTTGGACGGCGGTCATGGCGGGGTTTGGGCGCTTTCGGCTACCTGCATCATAGGGGTGTGATCGGACGGATCGCGCTACCGGTTGGACGCGGGGGAGGTAGGTGGGGTTCGCGGGAAGGCGGGTTGAAACCCGCCGCTAAACCGGTTGGGCTATTGAAGGGCGGCGTGGAGCTTGGCCAGGGTGGGGAGGAGCTCGAGGGTGGCGTCGAGGGGGAGCATGGTGGCGCCGTCGGAGAGGGCGTTTGCGGGGTCGGGGTGGGTTTCGATGAAGAGGGCGTGGACGCCGGCGGCGACGGCGGCTTTGGCGAGCAGGGGGGCGCGGTCGGGTCGGCCGCCGGATGCGGTGCCCTGGCCGCCGGGTTGTTGGGTGGAGTGGGTGACGTCGAAGCAGACGGGGTAGTCGAGGGCGAGGAGGTCGCCGAGACCGGTGAAGTCGTTGACGAGTCGGTTGTAGCCGAAGAAGGTGCCGCGTTCGGTGAGCATGATGCCGGCGGCGTGGGCTTCTTGGAGTTTGGTGACGACGTTGGTCATTTCCTGGGGGGAGAGGAACTGGCCCTTCTTGACGTTGACGGGCTTGCCGGTGGCGGCGGCGGCGAGGAGCAGGTCGGTTTGCCTCGAGAGGAAGGCGGGGATCTGGAGGAGGTCGATGCGGGAGGCGGTGGGGTCGGCGTGTTCGGGGAGGTGGATGTCGGTGGTAGTGGGGGCGGCGAGGGCTTGGCCGACGTCGGCGATGAGGTTGAGGCCCTGGGTGAGGCCGGGGCCGCGGGCGGAGTGGACGGAGGAGCGGTTGGCTTTGTCGTAGGAGGCTTTGAAGATGAGCTGGAAGCCGAGGTCTTGGCAGGCGGCCTGGACGGCTTGGCCGATGGTGAGGCAGAGGTCTTTGGACTCGGCGACGCAGGGGCCGGCGATGATGGTGAGGGGTTGGTCGGTGCCGAGGGTGAGGTTGGCGACTTGGGTTTGCATGGTGGTTTTTGTTGGCGTTTGTATCACAGAGTTTCAGAGACACGGAGACACAGAGAAGACAACAGGCATCGACCCTCTTGGGTTTTCTCTGTGTCTCCGTGTCTCCGAATCTCTGTGATTAATAACCAGAAGATGAATCGGATGCGCCGGTGGCGATGGCGACGGAGGCGGAGCAGCCGAGGCGGGTGGCGCCGGCGTCGAGGTAGAGCTTGGCGTCGTCGGGGGTGCGGATGCCGCCGGAGGCTTTGACCTGGAGCGGGCCGGCGTGTTTGACCATGAGCTGGACGGCCTGGAGGGAGGCGCCACCGGCGGGGTGGAAGCCGGTGGAGGTCTTGATGAAGTCGCAGCCGGCCTCGCGGGCGGCGGTGGCGGCGGCGGCGATGCGGGCCTCGGCTTCGTCGTCGGAGGCGTCTTTGAGCAGGGCGGCGGACTCGATGATGACCTTGACGATGACTTCCTTGAGGACGCCGCGGACGGCTTTGGTCAGTTCGAGCAGTTCTTCGCGGGTGGCGTCGACATCGCGGTTGAGCAGGTGCGGCAGGTGGGCGACGACGTCGACCTCGTGGGCCCCGGCTTTAACAATAGAGGTGGCCTCGATGGCCTTGACGGTGGGGGACATCGCACCGAGGGGGAAGCCGACGACGGCACAGGTTTTGACGCCCGTGCCTTTGAGTTTCTCGGCGACGGCGGGGACGAAGACGCCGTTGATGCAGACGGAGGCGAAGCTGTGTTCGAGGGCTTCGGAGACGACCTTCATGACGTCGGGTCGGGTGGCCTCGGCTTTGAGGATGGTGTGGTCGATGTGGGGGGCGGGGTTCGCGGTCATATACAGAGGGTAACCGGGCGCGGGTGCGTGGTCGCAAGCGACCGCGCTACGAGGGGTGATGGGAGCGCACCGGTTGTTACTGACCCGGCGTTTGGTGTTGGGTGGGGTGGGTGATGCGGTAGAGGGTGGTGGTGCCGGAGACTTCGTTGGCGACGACGAGGAGGCCTTGACCGTCGGGGGAGTCTTGGGGGGGGATGTAGAGGAGACCTTCGGGGCCGAGGTCGCCGACGAGGCGGTTGAAGGTTTTATTGCCGTTGAGGTTCGTTTTGATTTCCTGGGAGAAGTCGCGGTTGTTGACGTACTGGAGGAAGGCGGGATTGGCGGGGTCGGCGATGTCGTAGGCGAGGACGCCGCCGATGCGTTCGAGGGCGATGAAGGCGTAGCGGTTGGGGCCGATGGAGGCGACGGTGACGGCTTCGGGTTCGGGGCCGGCGTCGTCGGAGCGGGCATAGGGGGTGTTGCTGTCGTTGTTGGCGTTGAAATGTTTGGGGAAGCGTTTGGCGGTGATCTGCTCGAACTGGTTGCCGGAGTCGAAGACGGGTTCGAGGCGGTTGCCGTGGAGTTTGAAGATGGAGAAGGATCGGGCACCGAAGGCGACGAGGCGGTCGGCGTCGCCGTCTTGATCGGGGTCAGAGGCAGTGAGGGAGACCTCGAGCCGGCCGAACTCGGCCTTGTTTTGCAGGGCTTTGGCGTTCGGGTAGGGGCTGGGGTTGAAGGCGGGGTCGAGGGTGAGGTCGGCGACACGCCGGATGTCGAAGTCGCGGGCATCGCCCTCGTTGGCGGTGATGATGTAGGTCTGGCCGTCGTGGGTAAAGGTGTCGATAGTGTCGGGCATGTAGGCGGAGCGGGTGGGCCCGGTGCGGAGGTTGATGGCGTCGTCGCGGTTGGAGGGGTCGAGGGCGTTTTCGGGTTGGGTGTTGTCTTTGAAGCCGAGTGGGAACAGGGCTTGGAGGGTTTTGGTTTTGAGGTTGACGATGGCGAGGGCGTTGTTTTCCTGGATGGAGACGATGGCGAGCTTGCCGTCGTCGGTGATGGCGACGTATTCGGGTTCGAGGTCTTGGGCGACGGTGATGGGCGGATTGCCGGGGAGGGTGGCGTCTTTGAGGGAGAGGATGCCGCCGCCGCTGCGGAAGGCTTGTTCGGCTGTAGGGTTGTTGAGCGCGTCGAAGGTGATGGGGGTGACGGTGTCGGTGGGGATGTCGATGATGGAGATAGAGCCGGGGGCGTCGCCGTGGAAGGCGGCGACGTTTTGGTCGTTGGCGTCGAGTTCAACGTGGGGCTGGGCTTCGTTGGCGACGACAAGGGTTTGGCCATCGGGGGTGAAGGAGAGGGAGTCGGGGAGGACGCCGACGGTGAAGAGTTTTTTGAGTCGGCCCTGGGTGTCGTAGAGGAAGACGGCCCCGTTGCCGAGGGGGGAGGTGGCTTCGACGGCGGCGGCGAGCTGGCCGTTGCGGACGGCGATAGAGTTGATGCCGGCGAAGCCGGGCGGGACAGGGATGTCGCCGGTTTTGGTGGGGGTGGTGGGGTCGGCGATGTCGAGGATGTCGATGCCGGCCTTGGCGTTGACGACGAAGAGACGTTGGGAGGCTGGGTCGTGGGCGACGATTTCGGCTGCGGATTGATCGAAGATGCCGGTTTCGTAGCGGCCGACGATGGTGAGTTCGGCGAGGAGGTTGGGGTTGGGGTCGGCGGTGGCGGGTGTGGGGGGGGTGAGAAGAGTGAGTATGGCGAGCGCCGAGATCAGGGGTTTGATGTGGGGATGACTACACGGCATAGGGTGCTCACGAGGCGTCATGCGGGGTGCGCGGTCAGGGGAACGTATCGAGGGGTGACGAGGATCTGGTTCGGGAGGGGTTAGCGGTTGATGAGCGGTGTGTGTGGGGTGGCGTGTGAGGTGGGTTACGAAGCGTTAGGGTGCGGGGATGGGAACGACAGGACAACGCGGGCCGGTACGGTTTGGAATGGTGGGGTGTGGCGTGATTGCGAAGCAGCACGCGTTGGCGGCGGCGGGGTGTGAGCATGCGGTGATGGTGGGGGTGACGGACCTGGATCAGGAGCGGGCGTCGGCGTTTGCGGCGGAGCAGGGGATCGAGCGGGTGTATGAGGGCGCGGAAGCGATGTTTGCGGATGAGGGGGTGGAAGTGGTGGTACTGGCGATGCCGGTGAAGGGCCGGGCGGTGTTGGCGCTGAAGGCCATCGCGGCGGGGAAGCATGTGCTGGTGGAGAAGCCGGCGGGGATGGACGCGGCGGAGGTGCAGGGGTTGATTGACGCGGCGGAGTGTGCTGGCGTTCTGGCGGGGTCGTGTTCGTGTCGTCACACGGGGCTGGGGTCGGCGGTGGCGGCGCGGGGGGTGATCGAGAGTGGTCGGCTGGGGGCGCTACGGGTGGTGCGGGGGCGTGCGGTGTTGCCGGCGGCGGGGGCGGCACCGGAGTCGCCGCCGGTATGGCGGGTGCGGCGTGATCTGAACGCGGGGGGGATCATGTCGAACTGGGGGGTGTACGACCTGGACTTTCTGCTGGGGGTGGTGGGTTGGCGGTTGGAGCCGGAGCTGGCGTTGGGCCGGGTTTGGCCGGTCGCGGAGCCGTTTGGGGATCGGGTGCACCCGGACTCGGATGCGGAGACGCACACGGCGGCTCTGGTGGTGTGCAAGGGCGGGGTGGTGTTGACGCTGGAACGGGGGGAGTTTCTGCCGGTGGCGAAGGAGACGGCGTGGGAGGTGGTGGGGGAGCGGGGGTCAGTGCGGATGAGCCTGCTGCCGGGCGAGAACAACCGGGTGGTGGTGATTGAAGCGGCGGAGGGGTCGGCGGGTGACGAGCCGCTGCGGGAAGAGGTGGTTTGGGAGGGATCGGACGGGTGGCAGGATGCACACGCGACACCGATCCATGACTTTGCGGCGGCGGTGTTGGAGGGGCGGGAGCCGATGACGACGCTGCGGCGGGCGAAGGTGATCACAGCGATCACGGACGCGGTGTATGCGTCGTCGGCGTCGGGCAGTGCGGAGCGGGTGTTGGTGTGAGGCGCAGCTCAGAGTGATTGGCGTGGGCTTTCGCCCTAGCCGCGACTCTACGCGTCGCTGGCCGGGGTGGCGTAGCCACCCGGCTATTGGTGTTTATTTTCAGCTGCCGGTTTCGATGATGGTGTCGTCGCGGTTGCCGTACTCGAACCAGGAGGCGTCGTAGATGTGGACGTTGGGGTAGCCGAGGTCTTTGAGGACGAGGTAGGGCAGCGAGACACGGGTGGCGGTCTGGCAGTAAAGGACGATGTGTTTGTCGGGGGTGATGCCGGCCTCGACGTGGAGCTTGCGGAGGGCTTCGGCGTCTTTGGCCTGATAGTTGTGCATCAGGTCGGAGTAATTGATGCGGACGGCATTGGGCAGTCGGCCCTTGCGGGCGTTGGAGCGGTGGTCGGTGCCGAGGAACTCTTCTTCGGTGCGGGTGTCGTAGAAGACGACGTCGTCGCGGTCGAGGCTGGCCAGGACATCGTTGAGCGTCCAGATGGCTTGGTCGGTGTATCGGGGTTGATACTCGACGGGTGAGGGCACAGCGGTGGCGGGGCCGGTGGCCAGGGACTGTCCGGCGTCTTGCCAAGCGGTGGTGCCGATACCGTCGAGGAAGAAGACGGTTTCATGGCCGAGCATGTCGAGGATCATGGCGGGGACGGAGCCGTCGGCCTTGCCGGCGTGGTTGCCGTAGACGACGACGGGCGTGGTGCGGGCGATGCCGTGCTTACCGAGGAGCTCGGCGTAGTAGGCGGTGTCGACGGGGGCGTTGGTGTAATCGGGGTCGGTGAGTTCGCCTTGGCGGTAGAGCACGCGTGACGGACCCTCACCGACTTTGGCCCGCTTGGTGCGCCAAAGGTCGGGCGGCATGTTGATCGCATCAGGCAGGTGGCCGGCGGTGAAGTCGGTGGGCTTGCGGGCGTCGATGAGGACGAGGTCGCTGTGGGTTGCCTTGAGTTTGAGGAGTTGGGCGACGTCGATAAAGCTCTGTGGCTTGGCGGCTGGGGTTGTCTCGGCGGAGATGTCGGCTTCGGGCGTGGGGTCGCTGCAGCTGGCGAGCAGGACGGCAGCGACAGCGATGAGGGCCAGGGAGCGGAAAGAGTGAGCGGTCATGGCGGTATGGGGTCTGAGTTAACGGTGGGTCGGGCCGGTTGGACGACGGCCTCTAGCGGCAAAGGCTAAGCGGGGTGGGTGTGACGCTCAACGCACAGCGGCGGTTGTCGCGGCTTCGGTCGAGGGCGCGGCCGTGATGCGGAGCATGCGTTCGAGGGCGATCCAGGCGAGGCGCTTGGCCTCGGGGTGGACCGTGATGCGGTTGGGCGTCTTGCCCTCGAGGATGAGGTCGAGCGTCCAGAGCAGGTGCGGCAGGTCGATGCGGTACATCGTGGTACAGAGGCACTGGCAGGAGCTGAGGATGCGGGCGTGGACGCCGCGCTGCTTGGCGGCGTTGCAGAGCCGGTTGACCAGGTGGACTTCGGTGGCGATGGCCCACCGGCTGCCGGGCTCGGCAGACTCGATCGCGTTGATGATGCCCTCAGTGGAGCCGGTCAGATCGGCCTTCTGGCAGACCTCGTAGCTGCACTCGGGGTGGGCCATGACGGTGACGTCGGGCCACTCTTCGCGGAGCTCGTCGATGTGCTCGGGGCGGAAGAGCTTGTGGACCGAGCAGTGGCCCTTCCAGAGGATGAAGGTGGAGGCGTGGAGTTCGTCTTCGGTGCAGCCGCCGAGGTCGCGCTTGGGGTCCCAGAGGCACATCTCGGTGGCGGGGTCGAAGCCGGCCGCGGCACCGGTGTTTCGGCCGAGGTGCTGGTCGGGGAGGAAGAGGATCTTGACGCTCTGGCCGAGCTCAAGCGGGGTGTCGCCGCCGGCCAGTGCCCAGTCGAAGACCTTGCCGCAGTTGGACGAGGTGCAGACGGCCCCGCCGTGCTCGCCGCAGAACGCCTTGATCGCGGCGGTCGAGTTCATGTAACAGACCGGGATGATGCGGACCGACTCGCCGGCCGCGTCGTAGACCTCGGTCAGCTGGTCCCACGCCTCGACGGTCTGGTCGTAGTCGGCCATGTCCGCCATCGAGCAGCCGGCCCCGAGGTCGGGTAGCAGGACCTGCACGTGGTCTTCAGTGAGGATGTCCGCGGTCTCGGCCATGAAGTGGACCCCGCAGAAGATCACGTATTCAGCGTCGGCCTTCTTGACCTGCTCGGCGGCGAGCTGACTGAGCTTGAAGCTGTCGCCGGTGAAGTCGGCGAAGGCGATGACCTCGTCCTGCTGGTAGTGGTGGCCGAGGACGACCAAGCGGTTGCCGAGCTCACGCTTGCAGGCGGTGATCGCCTGGGCGAGCTGGGCATCGGTCAGGTCGTGATAATGGTCGGGGATCGCGGGCTGCCAGAGCATGGTCGGGATTATAGGCCGGAGACTGCTTTTTCCTAACTCGGTGCATCGACTTGCTGGAGCTCTGCTCCCCGGCATTCCTATTCAACCACAACCCCGCAGCCGCTACACTCCCCGCATGGCGATCCTCATTACCGAACACCACCCGCTCGACTCGTCCTGCCGGCTCGGGGAGGTGCTCCGCGACCACGGCCACAAGCTCCGGACCGTCCGCATCCACGCCAACGAACCGCTGCCCGAAGACCTCGACGACATCGACGCGGTCATCTCTATGGGGGGGCCTCAGGACACCGACCAGCTCGACGAGCACCCGTGGATGGCCCGCGAGCTCGAGATCATTAAGCAGGCCCACGATGCCGAGCTGCCCGTGCTCGGCGTTTGTCTTGGGGCCCAGCTCATCGCCGTCGCCCTCGGCGGCGAGGTCAGCCGGATGGACAAGCCCGAGGTCGGCTTCGAGAAGACCACCCAGAGCTTCTTCGGCTCGACCGACCCCCTGCTCCAAGGTATCCCCTGGAACACCATGGCCTACCACGCCCACGGCTGCGAAGTCACCAAAGCCCCCGCCGGCGGCACGCCGATCCCCCTGGTCTCGTCCGCCGCCTCCAAGAACCAAGCCTTCCGTGTCGGGCTCACCACCTATGGCTTCCAGTACCACTTCGAATGGACCCGCAAACGTATCGGCGACTTCCTCGACCACTTCCACGAGTTCGCCGCCGCCTCCGGCAAGAGCCGGGCTGAGCTCAACGACGAGCTCGATCAGCACTACGACATGTACCGGCACCTCGGCGATCGGCTCTGCCAGAACCTCTGCGACCGACTCTTCTCCATTAACCGCCGGCTCCCCTCGGCCGGCGGCACCGTCGCCAACTACCACCCGCAGTATTCCTGATCCCCTCTCGCCTCAAACCCCTCAAGACCGTCAGCTCCGTCATGGTCAACCTCCCCCGCCCGCACGCCTCCAGCGTGATCGACCACCAGACGACCGACACCGGCGTGAAGCTCACCTACACCGAGAAGCCCCGGCAAAACCCCGGCGTCTGGCTCGCCCTTGCCGTCTTCTTTGCTATCTGGATCGTCGGGCTCGCTCTGCCCATCAACAGCATGGTCGGCTCCGGCGGCGCGGTCACCGCCGCGACCGCGATTTGGCTCAGTGTCTGGGGCGGCATCGGTGTCTTCTTCATCTACAACCTCATCCGCCAACGTATCCTTGGCCGCGTCCAACGCCTGGTCTTCGACGCCGACCACGTCGTCTTCATCCCCAAAGCCCGCATCCCCGACACCGGCTCCGGAGCCCATCCAGACGACCCGAACGCACGCCCACGCCGGACCAGCCCGCGCGGCCCGGCACGCCGTCGCCCCCTCCGCATCTCCGAACTCGCCCGCACCGACCTCGAACGCGTCCAGCCCGGCCCCCGCGTCGGCGTCGACCTCTTCTCCCCTTCCGGACGTATCCCCCTCGCCCGAGCGCTACCCGCCGCCGATGCCGACTACCTCATCGACATCTTCAAAACCTGGCGTACCGGCTAGACCCGCCTCCCTCCCCAACGCAACCCCAATGCCCGCCGGCTCCCGCCTCACCCTCGCCGTCCCCCGCGACTTCTCCCTGCCCCACGCCGTCTGCTCCTACGGCTACTTCATCCTCGAACCCAACCGCTGGGACCACCACACCGCCACCTTCCACCGCGTCCTCCGCGGCAACCGGCAACGCCCCCTCCGTGTCGCCGTCCGCCAACGCCAGCCTGATCGCCTCACGATCACCACCGACACCAAGCTCGACCGCGGCGAAGCCGACAGCGTCAAACGCGACCTCACCCGGATGCTCCGCCCTGATGAAGACCAGTCCGACTGGTGGGCCATGCACCCCGAAGCCAAACGCCGACGCTTCGGCCCCATGTTCCGCTCCCCCTCGCTCTTCGAGGACATGGTCAAAACCATCACTGGCTGCAACGTCACCTGGAAGAACACTATCAACATGAACCGGCTGCTCTGCGCCCATGTGCCCCGCATCGGCCGCGGCGCCTTCCCCACCCCCAAACAGGTCGTCGCCTTCGGCCCTGACCGCCTCAAAGCCGCCTGCCGCGTTGGCTACCGCGCCGAACGCATCGTCCGACTTGCCCAGTCCTTCATCGATGGTGACATCAATCCCGACTGGTACGAAGACCCCGCCCGTACCACCGACGAGTTAAACATCGCCCTCAAAAAACTCCACGGCATCGGCGACTACGCCGCCGCCAACATCGCCATGCTCCTCGGCCACTACGATCGCCTCGCCATCGACACCGAAACCTACCGCCACTACTGCCTCACCACCAACACCCCCCGCCCCAAAGACCCGCCCGGCCTCGCCCGACTCCACAACAAAATCGACGCCCATTACGCGCAGTACAAGCCCTACCAATTCAAAGCCTACTGGTTCGAGCTCTGGCGTCACTACGAAGAACGCTTCGGCGACGCCCACACCTGGGACCGCGACACCACCGGCTCCTCCTTCACCGCTGCTGTGCTGAAGAATTGAACCACAGAGCCACAGAGACGCAGAGAAGAAAGTCCACAGATGATCAGGATGTAAAGGATTAAGAACCACCGATACGGGTGATCAACTCTTCTCTCATCCTTTTTATCCTGTTCATCTGTGGACAAAAAACCTCTGTGCCTCTGTGCCTCTGTGGTTAAACCCCCACCACCGCAATCCCCGCCGCGTCCGCCGCCGCCAGTACCGCCGGCTTGTCCAACAGGATCGTCCGCCCCGCCGCCAACGCCACACACCCCGCCCCCGCCGCCTTCAGCGTCTCGATCGTCTGCACCCCCACCGTCGGCACATCGAACCGCCGATCCTTGTCTTCCGGTGCACCCTTCAGCAGCGTCCACCCCTTGCCGCACAACGCCCCCGCCCGCTCGATCATCCGGTCCGTCCCCTCGATCGCCTCCACCGCCACGATGTCCCGCGCCTTGATCGCAACCGCCTGACCCACCTCCATCGCGTTCATCTGCATCAGCACCGGCCAACCAAATTCAACATCCGCCCGCTGCTCCGCGCTCGGCTCCCGCTCCGTCATCACGCCCGCCTCCGCCAAGTGCTCCGGGATGTAACGCGTCGTGTCCACCAAGGTGATCCCCAATCTAGTCAGTTCGTCCGCCACCGTCGCCAAGACCGCCTGGCTCCGCTGGTCCGTCTTCCGCTGCTTGAGATGCACCCGCAGTGCCGTCCAGTCCGGCACGTTCCGAACCCAACGCATCGGCCCGTAAATCAGCCCCGTCTTCCCGCCACCCCCCCGGCTCACCGTCCCCACCATCACCGCCTCGGTCACCCCCGCCCGCCGCAGCCGCCGTGCCCACGACCCCGGCCGAAGCACCCCCGCCGCCGAAAACCCGTCACACAGCCCCGGCAAGTCCTCTTCATACACCCCACTAAACCCTACGCCCACCACCCGCCGACCCGCCGCCCGCATCCCCTCCGCCTCCAGCCTCGGCAGCGCCCCACCCCCCGCGATCAAACCCATCGGTTCGTACATCACGGAATCCTAAACCCACGCCACATCCCCCGCCGCCCAGCGAGCCGGGGCGTATCGCCCCGGCCCACCCGCCGACCACCCCCTGCTAGCCATACCCCCTCAATCCATCAACCCCGGCTCTAGCCGAACCTCGACCTGCCCGATCATCCGACCCTTCCCCTCACGCGCCCACACCACCCCCGCCCCGATCAGCCGCTGCACCACCGCCGCCGCCTGTCCGTACCGCTGCATCGGCAGCCAGTCGTTCTTCTCGTGCAGGTCCTCCACCACCCGCTGCCCCCACGCCAACTCCTGCCCCGACAGGGCGCACTGCTCCCGCCGCATCCGGAGTCCTTCGCCCAACAGCTTCCCCGGCAGCAACAGCACCGCGACGAGCAACGCCCCCGTCACCGCGTGCTGCCCCCGGCCGGTCATCTGCTGCAGGGTGCTCCGCTCGAACGCCGAGTTGTCCTGCTCCGCCGGGTTCTCCTGCCGACCGGTTATCCCGTACCACAACCCGTATCCCGCGATCACGCCCGTCACCGCCAGCCCCGCCAGCCAGGGCCACCACCACGCCGTGCCCTGCTCTGCCCCAGACAGACCCGCCGCCGCCAACCGCTCCGCCTCGTCTGCCGACGCAAACCAGTCCACGATCCAACCCACCCCCCACCCGAACGCGAACACCCCCAGCAGCAGCACCCCCGCCCCGATCATCAGCTGCGTCCCCCGCTTCCGAGCCGCCGCTCCCCGCTCCGCCAGCACCTGTTCCAGATCGATCCCCGGCATGGCACACTCCTTCGACCCCTTCGACCATACCACACCTGCTTCTGTAAGTTGGTACTCTTCATTCTGTGAACGAGCCTGCACGCCCTCCCCGCGACACCCCGGCCTCCAAACCTAAGGCCCTGCTCGCGCTGCTGCTGCTCATCCCCGCGCCGACCCTCGGCACGCTCTTCGGGCTCGGCGTGGTCGAGGCGGGCCCCGAGTGGCTGGGGCAGTCAGTCTACTTCGGGGCCAAGGCCTGGCTGCTCGCGTTGCCGCTGGTCTGGCACCTGTTCGTCGACCACGGGCCGATCTCGTGGTCACCCCCACGCACCGGCAAGCAGGGCCGGGCGGACTGGGTCGTCGCGGTCGTCTCTGGTCTTGTGATCACCGCGATCATCTTCGCCGCCTACGCCCTGCTCGGCCGACACCTCATCGATGAGCCCACGCGGGAGCACGTCCGCACCCTCGCGGCCGGGAACGGGCTCGACGACTGGCGGAAGTACCTCTTCCTCGCCGCCTACATCACGGTGATCAACGCCCTGCTCGAAGAGTACGTCTGGCGGTGGTTCGTCTACACCCGGTTCCGCGCGTTCACCCCGCAGACCCTGGCGATCGTCCTCGCCGCCCTCGCGTTCGGCGTCCACCACTACGTCGCCCTCGCGGTCCAGTTCGGGCACCCCCTCGCGGTGCTCGGCACCCTCGGCGTCTGCATCGGCGGGGCCTGGTGGTCCTGGATGTACGCCAAGCAACGCAGCGTCTGGCCCGCCTACCTCAGCCACGCCATCGTCGATATCCCCGTCTTCGTCATCGGCGCGTGGATCATCTTCGGCTAGCACGGCGTCCCACCCCGTCCCACCCCGTGTAGCGGGTGACGCGAAGCGTCCCGCTCGCCCCCCGCCCGCCCCCCGCGGGCACCTTCGGCCCACCCGCTAAACGCCAACGAAACGTGTCCCGCGTTGGATTTTCAACCCCTACGGGGTACGCTTCAGCCGTATCGCCGATTCACCAGGAGGCCTCCGCACCATGTCAAGATTCGCTCTCCGCCGCCGCGTGTTCCGCCACACGGCCCTGACGCTCGCCACCTGCCTCCCGCTGATCGGCCTCGCCCCCTCCGCCGCCGCGATCCAGTTCGACGACTACGACCCCACCCGCCACGAACGCTTCCTCGGCAACGACGCCAACAACCCCGATTTCCTCCTCGCCGGCTTCGACCTCTCCGCCATCGCCAAGACCCCCAATAAGGGCAGCGGGGCGGTGCTCATCTCCCCCCAGCACTTCATCACCGCCGACCACTTCAAGCCCGCCGGCGTCAACACCCCCATCACCTTCCGCGGCACCGACGGCACCGACCGCTCCTACACCGTCGCCAGCTACGACCAGCTCACCACCCTCGGCGACGGCTCGGACCTCTCCATCGGCACCCTCGCCAGCCCCATCAACCCCCTCACCGATTTCATCAACCCCCTGCCCATCGCCGTCGCCCCCGACCTCGACGGCTTCATCGGGCTCGAGATCTACACCTTCGGCAAGGGCGACCGCGCTGGCCGAAACGTCATCGTCGACACCGGGCTCGCCGAGTTCAGCTCCGGCAACCCCCGCCCCTCCTTCGCCCTCGCCACCGTCTTCGACACCGTCGAGAACAGCGGCGGCGACGGCAACGGCCCCCTCACCGACGGCCTCGGCCCCGACGAGGCCGGCCTCCAGGGCGGCGACTCCGGCAACGCCGCCCTCACCGTCATCGACGGCCAGCTCGCCGTCCTCGGCTCTCACTTCGGCATCGCCTCCGGCCTCCCCGACAACTCCCCCTTCACCGACTTCTCCCAGGACGACCCTTACTTTGGCCTCTCCACCCTGATGTCCCCCTACCTCAACCAGATCAACGCCATCGCCCAGTCCGACGGCCAGTTCATCGCCACCCTTGCCGTCCCCATCCCCGAACCCGGCACCGCCGCCACCCTCGCTATCCTCGGTCTGACCCTCACCGCCCGCCGCCGCCGACCCCAACATGCGATGTCGTAGGGTAGGGTCAGGAAATCGACCCCTACCAATCACCCGCAGCACCTCTGTGAGGTTCTCAGGCTCACTCCACCCTACGAGCTATACGGATTCGAGCAGCCAATCCAAACCTTGGCTTGTTGCGGAACGGAGGCGATCGCCGAGCTGGGCGGCGTGGTGCTGCAAGTGGCGGATGTTGGTGATTTGATGCTCCAGCTTGCCCTGCTTGTACCAAGGGAAGCCGCATTCGTGGGACGACAGGTCCATGTCGCCGATCGCGTCGTCGAGCAACCTGAGACAGAAGTCCAAATACTCTAGCAGGTCGGCCTGGCTGTACATGTCATCGATCGGTGCGTCGAGCTGCTCGGGGTGCCCGCGTTGCCTGGGCCAGAGCCGCATGCTTTGCTGGTCTTTCTGCAGGTAGAAGTGCGTAAAGAACAGCGCATGAAAAGCGATCCGCCAGTAGGCCGCAGCGTGGCCCTCGCTGGAGCCCCAGAGTTCATCGGGGCATTTCTCGATGGCCTGCCGCAGCGTGGAGAAGCCGGCACGGTACTGGGCCTTGAGGATCGCTTGGATTTCGATCGGGCGTTTGGAGAGATCATCAGGCATGGCAACTGCTCCGGTGTCTCGGTGCTTGGTGAGGTTGCGTAAGGCCGGACCCATCCGGGCGATCGGATGCTCCCGGGATTCGTTTTGGTGGGTTGACAGGGGGCATCACCTACTGCCTGTGTTGCCTCCGCGGTTCGGGTTTAGCACACGCGGATGACGCCGATGAGGATGCCTTGGATCTGGACCTGGTGTTCGGGGTAGATCATGGGGGCGTAGTTGTCGTTGGCGGGTTGGAGGCGGACGGTGCCGTTCTTTTCGCGGAAGAAGGTCTTGAGGGTGGCTTCGCCGGTGTCGAGGAGGGCGACGACGGTTTGGCCGTTGCGGGCGACGTTGCGTTGTTCGCAGAGGACGAAGTCGCCGTCGGCGATGTGCTCGTCGATCATGGAGTCGCCGCGGACTTTGAGGA
>JBCCOW010000077.1:0-16551 GCA_039025195.1 Planctomycetota bacterium | reverse complement strand
GCCCACCCCGGCTTGGCGGAGGTGCGCCGGGAAGAACTTGGCGAGCTTCGTGTACAGCACGAGGCGGGAGCCATCGCGGTCAATCTTCAGGGTGTTGCGGAGCTTCGAGGCCGAGGCGGGCCTACCGGTCTTCTTGCGGATCAGCTCGGCCAGCTTCTGCACCTCGTCGGCGAGTTTCCACGTGCTGGCCGTGATGCCAGCTTCGATGTGGTGGATGCGGTCAATCTGTTTTTCGATCTGCTTCTGCAGCTGCACAGGGTTGACACGTCTTTTGCTTTGAGTTCTTTTGGTTCTCTTGGTGACCTTCTTTTTCGTTGTCATGACCTATCCTTTCTTCTGTAGTAACAATGGCGGGTACCTTTTTGAAAATAGTGATTTTGATTACACTTCTAGTTGCCATTTTGGAGAACAGATATGGGCCGGGCTAAGACCATGAAAACGACGAACGCTCGTCCTTTTGCTGCAAGGATGACAGCCGCTCTGGGTCGGCTTAAAGGGCTGATGGCTGAGGCCAACCACAACGCCTGGGCGATCGGCGACCTTGTGAATGAACTCAAGACGGCTGGGGTGCCGGTGCGTGACCAAGCGGAGCTGATCGGGGCGTCGCGGCAGCGGCTGAGCGAGATGCGCCGGACAGCGGCGGCGTTCGCCACCGAAACTCGGCGCGTGGAGGTGGACTTTCACTTCCATACGGTGGCAGCCCGATCAGCCAAGCGGCTCGGCCTCTCGCCGGTGGATGTGCTCGATGAACTTGTGAAGAATGGACTCGATTCAACCCGAGCGGCGACGCGTTACCTGGCAGAACGGGTGCGAGAACAAGAAGCGAGGCGGGTACGAGGTAAAGCTAGGGTGTCGTCTGGGCTTGTGAACCGCTGCCATCACGCCGATTTCCGCCAAGTCTTGCCACAGTTGAAGACCGGCAGCGTCAAGCTCGTGATCGCCGACCCCCCGTACGGACGGTATGGCAAGTACCGGGATGGGCAGCACACACGCGTTGCAGCTGCGGCCCGAGACTGTGACGGGCTCGATGACAACTCGGCGCGCGCGCTGACAATCGAGCTCTTCCAGATCGCCGCACCGTTGATGGTGAAGGGTGGTTGCCTGGTGCTATTCAGGCCCGGCGGGTTGGCGGACCCGGTCTGGCTTCTCAGTGCGGCAGACCAATATGGGTGGGAATGCCGACACGCTTTGGCGTGGCGGCGCGGCCCCGCCAAGCTCGGCGACGGGCGGGCTCCCTACACATCGGGCACCGAACGGATTCTGGTCTTCGCTCGGCGTGGCGTCAGCCTGATCAATCACGATGGGTCGTCGCGGTCCGACATCCTCGAAGCGAAGTGCTCGCGGAAGGACTACGCCCGCTCTGACCAGCACCTGTTTGAGAAACCCGTCGGGCTCATGGAAGCGCTGATCGCGAAGCACAGCTACCCGAGTGAGCTGATTGTTGAGCCGTTCGGGGCAACCGGGCCGGCCAGTCGGGCCGCAATCCGACTGGGGCGATCCTGGCTCTATGCCGAGTCGAATCGACGCAACTACACGCTCGGTCATGGCCTGATTACCGATGAACTGAGTAGGTGCTGTTCAGCAGCAAGCTAAATTCCGAGTTGCCCAACATCTCTTAAAAGAAGTGTAAATTTTCTGGGTATAAACGGTTGTGTCTTCTTTTGAAAGAAACGGCATGACCCAAGTAGGCAATTCTGAAAGCTATCACCTAGACGTCGAGCAACTGCTGACGCCCGCTGACCTGGCGTGCATGCTCCAACGCAGCCCCAGGACCATACGGAACTGGCGGGCTAGAGGTCTGTTGCCCGTGCCGGACCTCGTGGTGGAACGCACGGTGCGATGGCGTCGCCAGACCATCGACACGTGGCTGGATGGCCACCGCACCCCACTCACCCCACCCACCTTCCCTGCTTGACGCCTGTCGAGCCGCTGAGGAATTCGCATACCTCCTGCGCTTTCCTGCGTGCGGGGTAACCGGCTCATGAATGTCTACAAACCAAAAAACCAGCAGTTCTGGCGGTTTGCCATCGTGCTGTCCATCGGGGCGTCGCGCACACAGCACGTGGTCAATACCTACATGACCGACCAGCGGGCTGCGACCGAGGTGATGCGGAAGACCCAGTTACTGGCCGAGTACACAGAAGCACAGATGCCGCTGCCCGCGGAGCTGCGGAAGTGGCTGGAGCGCGCCAACCCGAAGGTGCTCAAGCGTCTGGCCAAACTCGGGCTCATCGGCAACGCGGATGCCGCCGCGATAGACGGCATCGAACAGCATGTCGAGGACTATGTCCAGGACTGCATGACCCAAGGTCATGGGGCAGCCTTCGCCAGCATCAAGCGGAGCCAACTCCGTCGCATGCTGAAGCACACCGGGGCCCGGCGGCTCACCGACGTCACGGTGGACCGGGTCGCGTCGTATCTGGCGGACCTGAAAACCCAGGGGCTCAGCCATCGGACGCGGAACCAACACCGCACCACCGTCATCGCTTGGCTGAACTGGTGCGTCTGCCGAGAACGCCTCGACCAACACCGCATCGACACCATCCCGGTGCTCAATGAAGACCTGGACCGGCGACGCGAACGCCGGGCCGCCACCGACGAGGAGGTCGAGGCCTTGCTCGCGGTGATGCCCGAGCGGCGGCGGCTCGTGTTCCTAGCCGCAGTGTTTACGGGCCTGCGACGCGGCGAGATGAACGCTATCGAGCGACGGGACATCGACCTCAGCGATCGGACGCTGCGGGTCCGCCCCGAGGTCGGTAAGACAGCCAAGGCGGCGGTCGTGCCGATCCACGACGCCTTGGTCGAGCCGCTGCGTGAGCACCTCGCAGGGATGAAGCCCAACGACCTGGTGTTCAAGCCGGTGCCACAGACCAAGACCCTGCGGCGTGACTTGGCCAAGGCGGGCATCAACTACCGCGACGAGCACGGCCGACAGCTCGACTTCCACGCGATGCGGACCACCTTCGCTACCCGCCTCCTCCGCAGCGGCATCCATCCGTCGATTGCCCGGCGGTTCACCAGGCACGGGTCCATCGCCACGCTGGAGCGGCACTACGACAAGCTCGGCCTCGACGACGCCAAGCGCGACATCGACAAGCTGCCGGGCTTCAAGGCCGCGGGTTAAGGCCCTGGTGACGACGGTTGGGGGGTTCAAGAGCAGGAGTAAATACGGGAGTAGCGTCTGTTCCCCAAGGTGTCCGGCGCTGCCGTCCATGGCCGCAGTTGCCACAGCGCGGTAAGGAGCGGAAGGCTTGGCGGGCGTGCGTAACTCTGTTATCTTTCCGCGGTTGGCCACGCGTTGCCGGTCGTGGCCGCGGCTTGCCAGTGATTCTGGTAAAGCCTGAAATTACGGGCGATTAGCTCAGCTGGCTAGAGCGCACGCTTCACACGCGTGAGGTCACAGGTTCGAGTCCTGTATCGCCCATTCCTTTCGCCCGGCAGGCGCCTCCCTTCGATGAAGCCACGCGGGTGTGCCCAGCTGAGTAGGGCCAAAAAGGCTTGCCTGAGGTGGGATCGAGCCGGTACGCTCCTCTTACTAGATACGGTTGCTTCACGCAGTGTCCTCGATGTCACGGTCTGTCCTTAGGCGTGCAGGGTCTTCTCATCTTTTGATTCCCCCCGAGGGTGCTTCATTTTATGTTTCGAATCAAGTGCTTAAGTGCTTTTCTTTGCGTTTTACTGGGCCTGATCTGCATGGCCTCGGCGTGGTCGGCCGGGGCGTCCGAGCGTCCGCCGAATATTCTGTGGATCATCACGGACGATCATCGCAGCGACGCGTTGACGGTCTTCAATCGTCACGCCACGGGTCAATCGGAGAGCCCGCTGGGCTTTGTCATGTCGCCCCGATTGGACGCCTTGGCGGCGGAAGGGGTGTTCTTCCCGAATGCGTATTGCAACTCGCCGGCGTGTGCACCCTCGCGTGCTTCGATGCACACCGGCAAGTACCCGCACCGCAGCGGGATCTACGGCTTTCGCCGAGCGCACCTCTCGGCCGACGTATCAAGCCGGCTGGTCCAGGGCGTCCTGAAAGATCACGGCTATCAGCCGGCACACTTCGGCAAGGCGGGGGTCCGCATCTTCCCGTTCGAGAAGATCAATCAGTGGATGCCGCCGGGGTATTACGACCCGCGGGTCACGAAGCGGAGCCTGCACGAGTCGGACGGCAGCGATTTCTGGTTTAACAAGCCGTGGGGCATGCACGAGGGCAAAGGGCGGGTGCTCGGGAACGAGGAGGTGTATCGATTCCCTGGCGGCCGAGTCGAGCGGTATTGGACATCGCGGGTCGATCGGCCGATCACCCCAGAAGAGAAGCAGCATCGTGCTGCGATCGAGGAAGAACTCGACATTCTCCGCAGCTACACCCGACGGAACAAGCACCTGATCATCGGCGGCGTTTCGTCGAACACCACGTGGAACACGATCGACGGGGCGACCGTCCGCGCGATGCAGCGCTACCTTGAGCACGACGGAGCGAAGCCCTACACGTTGATTGATGGCAAGACGCAGGCGACGGGCCCTGACCCGAGCCAGCCGGTGTTCATCCATCTGGGCTTCAGTGCGCCGCACACGCCGGTGCTGCCGAGCCGGGAGTTCCGTGATCAGTTTGAGGGCAAGACTTATCGCGTCCCGGACTTTGATGAGCGGGAGCTCAAGCTGCTGCCCAAGACGCTCCGGCAGATGCACGACGACCTGAACTTCTCGAAGATGACCGACGACGAGAAGCAGCAGGCGATCCGCGATTACTACGCGCTGTGTGCCATGGTTGATTACCTCGCCGGCGAGGCGGCGGACTCGTTCAAGGCGTATTCCGAGAAGCACGGCCGCGACTACCTGATCGTCTACGTCAACGGCGATCACGGCTGGCACCTGGGCGAGCAGGGCATCGAGGCGAAGTTCGGGCCTTGGCGTCAGTCGAACCAGGGCAGCGTGATCGTGGTGTCGTCCGACCACGAGAAGTACCCGCCCGGCACGGTCTACGACGGGATGGTCGAGTACGTCGATCTCGCCCCGACGTTTCTTGAGGCCGGGGGCGTGCCGGAGTCGGACCGGACGGGTCTCGATGGGTTCAGCCTGCGGCAGACGCTCCGGGGTGAGGCGCCGCATCGGCAGTACGTGATCGGGGAGATCAACGCGGTGCGTGGGCCGAGGGCGTTCCTGCGTTCGGCGGACTTCGCGTTTTCGATGCGGCCTCGGCCGTTCTTCACCAAGCCCGGTGAGGGCTACGCCCCCGGCGAACGCATCCGCTGGGCGCTAGATGCGCCGGCTGAGGAAGTGGAGATGGCGCTGTATGACCTGCGGGTTGATCCGGACGAGCGGATCAACGTGGCGTACCACGAGCCGTACACCGAGCTGGCAGCGTTCTTCCGCGACAAGCTCGGGCGGATCGTGCTCGGCGATGACCGGGTGGAGGTCGACTGGACGAAGCCCAACGCGTACCACATCAGCTCGTTCGCTCAGGGCGCTCACGACCACCGGCTGGAGATACCCGCAGGCGTCGTTCCCGAGCCCGCGCTCCCCTCGGCGTATGCGGAGCTGCTGCCGGACTAACGGCCTGGCGTGTTGTCGATCCGCAGGCTCCGCAGCTGATAAGGCGAGACCGTGTCGAGCGGAGCGTCGACCGGTAGGTCTCGCAGGTCCACGTGCTGAGCGGTCAGGCCTTCGGCGAGACGGATGCCGAGCGGCCCGCGGCTGCCGAGCGTTTCGTGCAGGCGGAGGGTCCAGTTACCGTTGTCGCCGGGGACGGCCCAGGCGGGGACGAGGGATGCCGGGGCTTCGAGGCTGAGCATGCCAGCGGAGACGGGCTGCCCGGTGTAGCGGAGGCAGGGGGTGTAGAGGAGGTCGGTGAGGGCGGCGGGTTGTTCGGCACGTGGGGCTTGGGCGGAGAACCGTCCGACCGCGAGGCGGATGTGGTGGTGGCCCAGGTCGCAGAAGTTGCCGTGCTTGTCGGTCTCGAGGGTCGTGGTGCCGCCGCGCTTGTTGGCGGCGGTGTATTTGGCGGAGCGGGCGAGGGAGACGTGGAGCAGGCCTTCGACGGCGCCGAAGCCGTACTTCGCTTCGGTGACGAGCATCAGGCCGTCGCGTTCGTCGTCATCGGCGACGCAGGCCCACCGGCTTCCGGGGTTCTCGAACATGGCCTCGTTCGCCAGCGGGCCGGGCCACTGCGGGCGTCGCACGCTGCCGAACGGCCCGCCGTAGCGTGCCTCTCGGCCGGTGTATCCCGTGGGGAAGGCGAGCTTGACCAGGCACTGCGGCTTAGTGAGTTCCAGGTCGATGTCGATCCCCAGGACCGGGCTGCCGGGCTCGAGCGTGTAGGTGAGCGTGATGCGACCGACGCCGGGCAGGGCACGCTCGAACGCGACGCGTCCGACCCCGGCGTCGAGGTCGACGCGGGCCTCGGCGGGCTCGTTGTGGTGTTCGCTCTGGCTGAGGGCGTAGCGGTCGATGTCCCAGGCGTCGTAGACCGCGGGCACATCCTCGAAGGTGAGCACTTGTGCGCCGGGGGCGGCGAGCGCGACGGCGTGGCCATCGACCGCGAGCGCGGCGAGCTCACCGGCGGGTGTGAAGCGTGCGTCGACCCGGCCGTTACTCAGCGTCTCAGTCGTGGCTTGAACGGGCTCGGTCTCGATGGGCTGGAGGTCTGCCACGGTGACGCCGGTCAGGGGGGGCAGCTCGACGACTTGGCCGTCGATGAGCTCGCGGCGGGGCATGGCCAGGGGGTTGAACACGCAGTCTTGCGGGTCGCCCTCGGCGTCAGATGCGGTTGCGTCGAGTTCGGCCTGGGCCTGTTCCAGGACGCTCTGGGCGATGCCTTCGAGCTCGGGGATGTGTTCTTCGTAGACCTCAGCGATGGAACTGCCGGGGATGTAGTCGTGGAATTGGGCGAAGCAGACGCGCTTCCAAGCAGTCTGGTCGACGGGGCCGCCGCCGGTCGCGCAGCGGACGGCTTCGTGGACTTGCAGGGAACGCTCCGCGGCACGGAACGCCGACTTGAGCGGGCCGTTGGTGGTCTGAACGCCGCGGTGGTATTCGAGATACATCTCGCCGCGCCAGGCGGGCAGGGTGTCGCGGGTGGTGTTGAGCCGATCGAAGAAGCCTTCGATGGTGCCCCACTGAGCGCGGGGCATGGAGGCGAGGTTGCTGAGTCGGCGGGCGCGTTCGCACATCGACTCGTTGAGGCCGCCGCCGCCGTCGCCGTAGCCGCAGGGGAACAGGGCCTCGCCGTGGACGTGGCTTTGGCGGTGACGGTAGGCGGCGTTCTTGAGTTCGTTGGGCTTGATCGCCTGGTTGTAGTGGTGCCAGGAGATGTGGGAGACCGCCTCGCTGCCGTCCATGCCGACCCAGCGAAAGCTGCTGTAGGGGAAGCGGGTTGCGCCGGACCAGTGGAGCTTGGTGGTGTAGAAGTACGGGACATCGAACCCGGCCATGATGGTGGGCAGGCAGGCGCTGTAGCCGAAGACATCGGGGATCCAGACGCACTGGCTGTCTCGGCCCTGGAGTTCGCGGAAGCCCTGCTGCCCGAGGGCGAACGCTCGCACCAGCGCTTCGCCGCAGGGCAGCTGGACGTCGGACTCGACATAGAGCGCGCCGGTGGGCTCCCAGTGGCCGGTTTTGATGGCATCGCCGACACGCTGCATGAGCGTGGGGCTGCGCTGCGCGACCGCCTCGTAGCTGGCGGGCTGGGAGTAGCCGAAGACCACTTCGGGGTAGCGCTCGATCATGCTCAGCGCATTGGCGAAGGAGTGCACCGCTTTGAACTCGCCGGCCCGTTCGGGCCAGAGCCAGACCAGGTCGATGTGGGCGTGCCCGGTGAGGAGGGCGGTCATCTCGTCGGGGGCCGCGGGGAAGTCTTGATAGATCTCCGAAAGCGCCGACCGGCAGGCCGCGACGCCTTCGGCATCGAATGCGTCCATGGCTTGGTTGGTGCGATGGATCAGCCGACGCAGCAGCGGGTCGGCTTCGGTCAGCTCGGGGCGGTAGCCGCCTTTGCCCCACATGCCGTGTCGTTCGAGATACTCGGGTTTCTCCAGCAGCTCCATGACCTGCATCAACACGTCGAGATCGTGCCAAGCGTGCCAGGCGTCTTCGTTACGGTCCGCCAGGACGGCCCCGCGGAAGTGGCTGCCTTTGGTGTCGTCGATGCCTTGCTCGGCGTTATCGACCCAGACCCCGGTCCGTGCACAGAGCGACTCGACGGTGAGCTCGGTAACGCCGTCGGGGATCGGGGCGTAGTGGTGGCCCGGGTCGATGCCGTAGACCGGGACGCCGTTGGCATAGACCGTGGCCTCGCCCTCGTCACGCCAGAGCAGGTAACGCCCCGCCGCATCTTCGGGCAGCTTCAGCCGCCACCAGCACTGATCGAACATCGTACCCCAGTGGAAGGGCGTCTCGGGCACCGGCTTGAACTCGTCCTCCGCCACGTCCTGAAGCGTGCGGTGTGCGGCGGTGGGCGGGGTCTGCATGACCGGCAGGGGGGGCGTGGCGTCACGCCAGATCAGAGACGCAAGCCGTGCACGGCCCTGAACAAGCCGGGGCAGGATGAACTGATGGAAGTGGGTATCGGGGAGCATGGGGATGGGTCTGCCTGGGTTGAGTCTTTGGGGTTAGGCGTTCGGCGGTGAAGTAAGACGAGGCCGCCGCGGGATGCGGGAGAGGTCGGATCGCTTGGGGGATCGATCGGCGAGAATGTACGTAAAGCTCCGCCGCTGTGTCGGGCCAATCTGTCGGCGCGTGGGTTTGGGTGGGTGCCAGCCTGATCAGGCTCAACGCAAGGGCCTTCGATGTCCTAAGCTGGCCACGCCTCGCGGGCCTGCTTGTCCGTGCGAGGACGCGGCGCGGCACACGGCACGCCCGTGTCCGCATGGCCGGCCGTCGTCCTGCGTTGGAGTCAGGCATGGACCCGATCTGGGTCGTCATCGCGTTCTTTGTGGGGCTGGCGGTCAAGCAGTTGGGGCTGCCGCCGATGGTGGGGTTCCTGGGCGCGGGGTTCGTGCTTGAGGCGATAGGGGCGGTCAACCTGCAGGAGTTGGAAACGCTGGAGTACATGGCGGACCTGGGCATCTACCTGCTGCTGTTCAGCATCGGGCTGAAGCTGGATTTGCGGGGGTTGGCGAAGCCGGAGGTGTGGGGGGTCGCGTCGGTGCACATGGCAGCGACGACGGCGCTGGTGGGGGCGGGGGTGTTCGGGCTGTCGGTGGTGGGGCTGGGGATGTTCGCGGAGCTGTCGTGGCAGACGTCGCTGCTGGTCGCGTTTGCGCTGAGTTTTTCGAGCACGGTGTTCGCGGTGAAGGTGCTCGAAGAGAAGGCGGAGATGAAGAGCCGGCACGGCAGCGAAGCGATCGGGGTGCTGATCGTGCAGGACATCTTTGCGATTGTGTTTTTGACGGTGTCGCTGGGGAAGATGCCGTCGCCGTGGGCGTTGTGCTTGTTGGCGCTGCCGGTGGTTCGCCCGCTGCTGAGCACGCTGATCGACCGGGTGGGGCATGGGGAGCTGATGGTGCTCACGGGGCTGGTGCTGGTTTATGCGTCTACCGAGTTGTTCCGGATAGTTGATCTCAAGCCGGACTTAGGGGCGTTGATCGCGGGGCTGCTGGTTGGGGCGCACCCGAGGGCGAGCGAGCTGGGTAAGACGCTGCTGAGCCTGAAGGACTTGTTGCTGGTGGCGTTCTTCCTGACCATCGGGCTTAACGGGCTGCCGGGGTGGGAGCAGCTGCTGATCGCGGTCGCATTAGTGCTGTTGGTGCCGATCAAGACGCTTGGGTTCTTCTGGCTGATGACGAAGTTCCGGCTGCGGGCGCGGACGGCGATGCTCAGCTCGCTGGCGCTGGCCAACGCGAGCGAGTTCGGGCTGATCGTCGGGGCATTAGGGGCGTCGAAGGGTTGGATCAGCGGAGAGTGGCTGGTCGTCTTGGCGATCTCGGCCAGCCTCAGCTTTATCCTGGCTGCGCCGTTCAACGCCAAGGCTCACGGGCTGTTCGGACGGTTCGCCAGACGGCTGACGCGGTTCGAGTCGGAGACCCGGCTGCCCGACGATCAGCACATCGCGTTCGACAAGCCGCCGCGGGCGATCGTGGTCGCGCTGGGGCGTACGGGCACGGCGGCGTATGACGCGTTGCACGAACATTTGGGGGACGAGGTTGTCGGGCTCGACGCCGACCCCGTGTCTGCCGAGCGGCACCGTGCCGAGGGTCGGCAGGTCATTGTGGGCGACGCGACGGACCCGGACTTCTACGAGCGGCTCGGCGAGGCGTCGGGGTGTGAGCTGGTGCTGATCGGGCTGCAGTCCAAGTCTGAGGCAGGCACGATCACCAAGCTGCTCCGCGAGCACGGGTTTGCCGGGCATATCGTGGCGATGGCGCGTTTTCCTGACGAGATCGAGCAGCTACGCGAGGCCGGCGTCGATGTGCCGCGGTATCTGCACGACGAGATGGGGCTCGGGCTGGCGAGCTCGGCGTTGGAGTACCTGGAGTCTGATGGGTCGAGCGGGCCGGATTCAGCGTCGTCGTCGGAGCAGGAGTGACCCGAGGCCAGCGGTGAAGAGGACGAGCGTGGTGGGCTCGGGGATGGCGGCGATGGCCTGGCTGGCGGCGATAGCATCGACCCGGCCCCAGCCGGAGAGGTCGTCGAAGCCGGGGCTTTCGAGGTCGACCGCGGTGTCGAAGAGGATCTGGTTGATGTCGTCGAAGGTCAGGTCCAGGCCCTGGTTGTTGGCCTGTTCCATGAGCAGGGCGGCGACGGCGGCGATGTGCGGTGCCGCGGCAGAAGTGCCGAGGAAGTTGGGGAACGTGTCGTTCTCGAGGCTGCTGAAGATGTCGTCGATGTCATCACCGAAGAAGGTGGTGTTGACCGCATCGGGCCCGACGAGCTCGGCACCGGGGCGGGTGAGGGAGACGGGGTTGCCGTCTTCGTCGAAGAGGATGAGGACGGGGCCTTCGGAGGAGAAACTGTTGACCTCGTTGGGGCCCGAGCCGCCGACGCCGAAGCTGGCGGGGTCGAAGACCTGGGCCCCGATGGCGACCGCGCCCTCTGCGCCGGGTTGGCCGAAGACGGTGGGCGACATGGAGAAGTCGTCGTCGAAGACGTCGGCGTCGCCGATGAACAGGAGCTTGAGCAGGGCCCCATCGACCGGGCCGTCGAAGGCGTCGACGCGGACGACGTAGCTCTCGGTCCCGCCGGAGGTGTTGGTGAAGTCGATGAACTCGACCGGGTCGCTGATCCCGTTCTGGTTGGTGCCGGAGAACGCGACGGGGGTGCCGTTGGAATCGAAGATGGCGAAGTCGAAGTCGGCGGCCTCGGCGTCGCTGTAGGCCCCGCTGACGCTGGGGAACGGGTTGGACCACTGGAGGGTGATGCGGACGTTGCCGTCGTCGGGGAGGACGAAGTCGAGGAGCGTGTCGGTGCCGGTGGAACTGAAGTTGAAGGCGTCGCCGGCCTGGCCGGAGAAGGTGCCCTGGTGGGCGTCGTTGGCGCTGTTGCCGGCGGAGGAGTAGTAGCCGATGCCGGCCTGGGCGGCGGTGTTGGCGGCCTGTGCGGCGGCGCCGTCCTGGAAGAAGGGCGTCGTGAGGATGGCGACGTCGTCGACGATGATGTCGGCTCCGGCGAGGCGGAGGTTGTCGATGGCGGTGGCGATCGTGGTGTCGCGCGGACCGCCGTTGTTGAACGCGGAGTGGAACAGGAGGTTCGCGCCGGGGGCGATGTCGTGGATGATCTCGGCCATGGCCCGGCCCTCGTCGATTCGGTCGAAGCTGAAGTCTTCGTTGAGGACGGTGACGGGAGTGGAATTGAGGGGGTTGCCGGCCCCGGGGAGGTCACCGCTGGCGATGCCGGCGGACGCGCCGCCGAGGGCGTTGAACGAGTCGGAGATGATGCCGATGGTGATGCCGGACCCGGTGAGCCCGAGGTTGGTGCGGACGGTGTCGGTGCCGAGGATGGGGTCGCCCTGCGGGGCGACGGAGCCGGCGTAGGTCAGGTAGACGTCGTCGTTGTTCCAGTGGTATCCGTTGCCGACGCCCGGGGTGAGCGAGAGGTCTCTCAGGTTGGTGACCAGCGGCACGAAGTCGGCTTCGGCGGGCGCGGGCACGGCGGTGGGGATGAGTGCGGGCTGTTCGGCCAACGCGGGGCTGATGCCCATGCCAACGCTGAGGCAGAGGGCCGTGGATGCGGTGAGCGGTGCGTTCTTGTGGCGGGCCAGATGCAGCATTCTTCCTCCAAGCCGTGCGATCGGAAAGCGTCGTGGGACCACCGGGTATCGACACCGTGCTTCCCCGACACGCGGAAGGTAATCGCCCGTCGGCGTTGGTTCAATCGGTTTACGGTGTGTCCACGGAAAAAGGCCTAAAGAACAAAGTTCTGCGGGCGCCGTTCATGCTTGGGTGGATGTCGATCGTGCTGCATTAATTAAAGAACCGCACGACGGTGTCGGCGACGTGCTGGCGTTGCTCGTCGGTGAGCTCGGGGAAGATAGGTAGTGACAGGCAGGTCGCGGCGGCGTGCTCGGTGTGGGGGAAGTCGCCGGTCCTGTGGCCGAGGTGGGCGAAGCACTTTTGTTCGTGCAGGCCGAGCGGGTAGTAGATGGCGGTGCCAACGCCGGCGTCTTTGAGGTATTGCTGGAGGGCGTCACGCTGTTCGTTCGTCGTGGTGGTGACGGTGTACTGGTTGTAGACGCTGCGGTGGCCGGGGCGGACGGTGGGGGTGGTGAGGTCGTCGAGGTCGGCGAAAGCGGCGTCGTAGAACGCGGCGTGCTGGTTGCGTTTGTCGTGCCAGGACTCGAGGTGCTTCAGCTTGACGCGCAAGTAAGCGGCCTGGAGGGTGTCGAGCCGGAAGTTGCCGCCGACCTCTTCATGGAAGTAGCGCTGCTGGGCGCCGTGATTACGGAACATGACGGCACGGTGGTAGACGTCTTCGTGGGTGGTGGTGAGCAGGCCGCCGTCGCCGGCGCCGCCGAGGTTTTTGGTGGGGTAGAACGAGAACGCGGCGGCGTCGCCCATGGAGCCGGCGGGTCGGCCGTGGGACTGGGCGCCGATGGCCTGGGCGGCGTCTTCGATGCAGTAGAGGTTGTGCTGCTTGCAGAGGTCGAGGATGGGGTCCATGTCGGCGGTCTGGCCGAAGAGGTGGACGGGCATGATCGCCTTGGTGCGTTCTGTGAGGGCGGCTTCGAGCTGGGTAGGGTCGAGGTTGAAGGTGTCGGGCTGGATGTCGACGAAGACGGGGGTGACGCCCTGGCGGTAGAGGGAGCCGGCGGTGGCGAAGAAGGTGAAGGGGGAGGTGATAACTTCCTGGCCGCAGCCGATCTTGAGGGCCATGAGGGCGAGGATCAGGGCGTCGGTGCCGGAGGAGCAGCCGAGGGCGTAGGGGGCCTGGGTGTAGCCTGCGAGGTCGCACTCGAGCTGGCCGATGGCGGGGCCGTTGACGCAGGCCTGAGCGTCGAGGACTTCTTCGAGCGCGGCCATGACCTCGGCCTTGATGGGCTTGAACTGGTCCCTGAGGTCGAAGGCGGGAACTTGGAGGAAGGGGGGTTTGGGCTGGGTTGTGGTAGGGGCGGTGGGGGATGCCATTGCGACAGTTTAGTCGCTGGGGTCACCAATCCGCACGGCCGAAGGGGTTCCAGATCAGGTCTTGCTTGTTGTAGCTGTTGGCTTGGCCGGTGATGTAGTCGTCGCCGGGGGTGGTGACGACGCTGTTTTTGAAGTGGGCGGCGTGTCCGTCGGCAAAGGCGATGTGTCCGCCGTCGTTGTGCCGGGCGGCGAAGCGTTGGCCGTCGGATTTTTGGCGATCGAGGTCTTCGCCATAGAAGGGGTCAGTCGTGGGGAGTTCGTCAGGGTTGGCGCGCATCTCGAGCATCAGGACGGTGGAGGAGGTTTCGGGGAGGTCTTCGAGCCCGACGCCGTCATCGTCGGGGTAGCCGGGGTTGCCGGTGAGCGGGCGGGTGCGGGTGGTATCGTTGTTGAGGTCGGCGTTGAAGACGTAGTTGAAATAGAAGGAGACGGGGTTGCCGGTGGAGGGCCGGTTGCCGCCGGCCCAGCCGGTGTCGGGCATGGCGGCCGAGGGCTCAGCGACGGGGTCGATGAAGATCGTCTGTTCGTCGCCGGGCAGGGGGATGTTGGTTAGGTCGCGGTAGGGGGTGCCGTCGGTATAGCGAGGGGCGAGGTTGGCCCACCACTCGTTGACATCGAAGTTTTGGCCCTGGTCGGTCGCGTCTTTTTCACCGTCCCAGGGCAGGAGGTCCTTGTAATCGATGGCAGACATCACCAGGCCTTGACCCCACGAGCGGGTGTTGGCCAGGGATGCGGCGGCCTGGCCGGCGGCACGGGCGGAGCCGAGGACGGGCAGGAGGATGCCGATGAGCAGGGCGATGATGGAGATGACCACGAGGAGTTCGATGAGGGTGAAGGCGCGGTAGCGGAGGGGTTGCATCGGGTGGGCCTCGGGATGGGTTGAAAGTACAGCGGGGTGGAACGAAGCACGGCCCGCCGGATTAGCGGCGGGCCGTGGAGGGTTCGAGTCTTGGGGGTATTAGTTGTTGCGGCGGCGACGACCGGCGATCAGGAGGCCACCGACGGCGAGGAGGCCGAGGGACGCGGGCTCGGGGATGACGGTGCCGGGGGACCCGATGGCGGGCTGGTCCACGTCGTTGACGATGGCCGTGGTGAAGGCACTGGCGGCGTTACCGTCGGTGCTGAAGGCGCCGAGGAGGACGTCGAAGGACTGACCGCCGTTGCTGTCGGCATCGGGGTAGGCCTCGAAGTCGATGATTTCGGAGGCTTCGGCACCGTTGCTATTGGCGTCAAGGAAGAGGGTGACGCCGTCGCCGCCGCCGCCGAGCCCGGAGCCGTCGTAAGTGCCGACCTGCAGGCCGGACGGGGCGCTGGCCCAGACGGTGTTCCATTCGGTCAGGTCGGTGTCGTCGACAAAGACGACGGACTCGCCGGGGGCGATGGTGGCGATCCCGTTGAGGGGGTCGGCGGCGGTCGCATCTTGCGAGTCGTCGTCGAAGAACAGCGGGCCATCGGTCGCGGCGGTCCAGGCGGCGGTGCCAAAGTTGGTGACCTCGAACCAGTCCGAGGTGAGGTTGTCGCCGGGCTCGTTGCCGGGCCACATCTCGGTGATCTGGAGGTTAAAGGAAGCGTTCGCGTGGCTGGCGGTGAGCAAGGAGCCGGCGGCGAGCGCGGCGAGAGCGAGTCGGGTCTTCATAGCGTGGGTCCTCTCCGGGGTGGTGGTGGTGTGCGGGGTCACTGCGACCGCGGGAGAGAATGACGGGTTGATGCTATGAATCGGTGATGATCCGATGAGTAATGAGCAAGAAGTATGAGCAGACCGCACGCCGCTGGCGTTGGGTCTTGCCGCGGTTTGGCGAGGGCGCTTTTGTGAGAGGGGGGTTAGAGCTTGGGCTTGTGCTTGAGGCCGCGGACCTGCATGGGCAGGCCGTAGAGGTCGATGAAGCCACGGGCGGCGGTGATGTCGTAGCCGTCCATGGCGAAGCTGGCGAGGTCTTCGTCGTAAAGGCTGGTCTTGGGGGCGTCGGCCTTGATGGCCAAGGCGCTGCCCTTGTAGAGCTTGACGGTGACGTCGCCGGTGACGGTCTGATTGGCGTAGTCCATGAAGGCTTGGAGGGCTTCGCGGAGGGGGTGGAACCACTGGCCGTTGTAGGTCAGCTCGGCGTAGCGGTGGGCGAGCTGGAGCTTCTGGTGGTAGAGGTCGCGTTCGATACAGAGCTGTTCCAGAGCTTTATGCGCTTCGTAGAGGATGGTGCCGCCGGGGGTCTCGTAGACGCCGCGGGACTTCATGCCGACGAGGCGGTTCTCGACGAGGACGGTGGTGCCGACAGCGTGCTTGCCGCCGATGGCGTTGAGGGTGGCGATGATGTCGTGGCCGGGCATCTTTTTGCCGTTGACGGCGACGGGGTTGCCCTTGTTGAAGGTGATGGTGACGTTCTCGGATTTGGCCGGGGCCTTCTCGACGGGGACGGACATCACGAGGCAGTTCTTCCAGTTGGGTTCGTTGCCGGGGCTTTCGATCTCGGCACCCTCGTGGGAGATGTGCCAGAGGTTGCGGTCGCGGGAATAGATCTTTTTGGTGGTTTGTTCGATGGGGATGTTGTGCTGTTTGGCGTAGTCGATCGCGGTCTCACGGTCGGTGAGGCCGTCGGCAATGAAGGCGGGATCTTTCCAGGGGGAGACGATTTTGAGCTTGGGGTTGAGGGCGCGGGCGGTGAGCTCGAAGCGGACCTGGTCGTTGCCCTTGCCGGTGGCGCCGTGGCCCACGGCGTCGGCCTTGGTCTGCTTGGCCACCAGGACCTGGTGCTTGGCGATCAGCGGCCGGGCGATGGAGGTGCCCAGGAGGTAGTCGGTCTCGTAGACGGCATGGGCCCGGAGCATGGGGAAGCAGTACTGCTCGGCGAACTCCTTGCGGAGGTCCTTGACGATGACCTCGTCGGCGCCGGAGGCGTAGGCCTTCTTCTCGATGCCCTCGAGCTCGTCGCCCTGGCCGAGCTCGGCGGCGAAGGCCACGAGCTTGACGCCGGGGTATCGGCCCTTGAGCCAGGGGAGGATGACGGAG
>JBCCOW010000076.1:0-17039 GCA_039025195.1 Planctomycetota bacterium | reverse complement strand
GATCCCGCAGGTCCTGCGACTTGGCCTTGGGCATGCTTCGACTCCCTTCGAGAAGCAAAAGCACGAGCGTAGACCCGGCCCGCCCACAGCGCAACCGAACATGCGCCAAACGACGCTAGAAAAGAACTGGGTCCGCTCTAGATGAGAGCAAGACGCCGAAATGGATCGACATGGTGGGTCGTTCTGAATTTGGCGAGACTCGGGTCCGGGGGGTTTACACTCTCGAGAAGGATCGGCTGGTGATGTCGTTCTCTACGGATCCCGACGACGATCGACCTGCAACGGTGGAGGTGGTGGGTGACGACGTGCCGGACAATCGGGTGCAGATGGAATTTTGGCGGGCTAAGCCGAAACCGGACGGGGGCCTGGGGCAGTCCTTACCGGCGGGACGGTAGGTGTTTTGAAGGGCTTGTACGTATCGCCTGTCACGGGCCGCGTCGCGTAGCGACCCGGCTATGTGGTGTCTGGTGACGGCGTGTGTGGCTTACAGGTGCTCGATGAGTTGCCGGCGGAGGATCTTGCCGGTGGGGTTGCGGGGCAGGCGGTTGAGGACGCGGACCTCGCGGGGGACTTTGTAGGCGGGGAGATTTTGTTGGGCGTATTGGCGGACGGCGGTGGGATCGGGGCCCTGCCCTTCGGGGTTGGCGTCGCAGTCGGGGTAGACGTTTCGGCAGGGCTCGACGAAGGCGATGGGGACCTCGCCGCGGGTGTCGTCTTGCTTGCCGATGACGGCGGAGGCGCCGACGCCGGGGCAGTGGTTGAGGACCTCTTCGATCTCGCGGGGGAAGACGTTTTCGCCGGCGATGATGAGCATCTCTTTCTTTCGCCCGGTGATGTAGAGGAAGCCGTCGGCGTCGGTCTTGCCGATATCGCCGGTGCGGAAGACGCGGAGGGGTTCGGGCTTTCCGGACTCGCCGGGGACGTCGAGCGTGAAGACGACCTCGTCGGTGAGCTCGGGGAGCTTGTAGTAGCCCATCATGAGGTTGGGGCCGGCGAGGAGGATCTCGCCCTCTTCGTCGGGGCCGAGGAGGTGGTTGTTGTCGTCGACGATGAAGTGGCGGACGCCGGGGACGGGCTTGCCGACGGAGTGGGTCTTGTTGGCGGTAGGGGTGGCCCAGTGGCAGACGGGCGCGGTCTCGGTGAGGCCGTAGCCTTCGAGGAGGTGGACGTTGAGCTTCTCGGCGAAGCCGAGGCGGACGGCATCGGGCAGCGGCTCGCCGCCCACGACGGGCATGTTCACCGAGGCCCAGTCTTCGGGGGTGACGCCCTTGACGGCCAGCAGTGCGCCATACATCGAGGGCACCCCGACGAAGATATTGGGGCGGTGTTCTTTGATGAGCTCGGTGAGCTTCTTGGGGACGAACCGGGCGGTGTAGACGACCTTGGCCCCGAGGAGCAGGGGCATGAGGGTGAGGACGGTGACGCCGAAGGAGTGGAACTGAGGGAGGACGCCGAGGAAGGAGGTGTTGTGGTTGATGCCGGCGTGCTGGATGGAGCCGCGGGCGTTGGCCTCGAGGTTGGCGTGCGAGAGCATGACGCCCTTGGGCTTGCCGGAGGTGCCCGAGGTGTAGAGGATCAGGGCGAGGTCGTCGTCCTTGGGTTTGGCGGGCCAGCGGACGGGGGGGAGGCCCTTGAAGTTGAGGGTTTCGAGCTTGACCGCATTGACGCCGTCGGGGAGGACGGAGTCACCGCCGATGTGGTCGAGGAGTTTGCCCGCGGTGAGGACGCAGTCGAGGCCGGCGTCCTCGATGACGTAGCGGAGGTCTTCGGGGGTCAGCAGGTAGTTGAGGGGGACGGGGACGCGGCCGGCCTGCCAGGTGGCGAGCAGCGCTGCGGCGAAGGCCCCGCTGGTGGGGAGCATGATGCCGACGTGCGGCCGATCGGTCTGCTGCTTGATGGTGGCGGCGAGGTGGTAGGTGCCGCCGAGGACTTCGAGGCCGCGCCAGGTGCGCTGGTCGTCGACGAGCAGCGGCCGGCGGAGGTCGAGGAGGCAGCGGCGGAGGATGGGGCGCAGCAGGGCCATGGGTGTAGCGTAGCCATGGCGGGATCGCTGAGTAATGTAAATATTGGTTTACAGATTTTGGCTCGGTGTCCGGCGGCGGTTTCGGCGGTGGCGGTACACTGCCGGGTGCTTCACGCGATGGACCGCAATCGAAAGGGATAGCGATGGCATCAGGGGTTCTGCTGGGACGGCATCAACGGTCGGGATGGGTGGTGATCGTCACGCTGGCGGTGGGTATGGCGGTCGGAGGCATGGGGTGTCAGGTGGCGCCGGGCCCGACGCTGGACGGGGCGTATCGGCTGTACGAGGCGGGCGAGACGGGGGCGGCGTTTGCGGACGCGGCCGAGCTTGCGGGCCGGGCCAAGAGCGGGCAGCGGTTCGAGGCGGCGTACCTGGCGGGGCTGTCGGCGAAGGACCTGGGGGACGGCCGGTCGGCGGTGCGGTACCTGATTCAAGCCACGCGGTCGCCAGACCCAGTCTTGGCGGGGGACGCGGGGGTGACGCTGGGGACGGTGCACGCGGAGGCGGGGCGTCACCAGGCGGCGGCGGACGCGTACCTCGCGGCGGCGGACCGGCTGATTGGCGAAGGGCGGGCGAAGGCGAGCTTCTTCGCGGCGGTCGCGCAGCAGAAGCTGGGGCAGTGGGCGCAGGCCCGGACGAACTTCATCCTGGCCCGGGCGCAGAGCGCGGACCCGATCCTTAAGCGGCGGGCGACGGAGCAGCTCCGGGTGAGCGGGTTCACGATCCAGTTGGGTGCGTTCCGCAACGCGGCGAACGCGCGGGGCGTGGCGGAGGGGATCGCGGCGGAAGCGGTGGCACTCGGTCTGGGTCGGCCGAGGCTGGTGGCGTCGGTGCTGCCGGAGACAGGCTCCGTCACGCTGGTGCATGTGGGGACGTTCTCGACGTTCGGGTCGGCGGCGCTGCGTCGGGACGCGATGGGTGTTGAGGGCGTGATCGTGCCGATCAGTGAGTGAGGCTTGAGAGGTGGGGCTTGAAGGGCGAGGGATGCGTCACTGACCGAGGACATAGAGGGCGACGGCGGCGGTCATGGCGGCGGCGGCGAGGCTTCGGCGGACGAGGATGCTGCGGGGGACGTGTGCTTCGAGGTGGTGGTGTCCGCGGGCGGCGAGGAGGGCGCCGAGGGCGATGGACATGAGGCCGCGGGTGGACTGGAGGATGTTGCCGAGCACGATGCCGACCAGGGCGAAGCAGGCGAAGAGTGCGAGCATGGAGCCCAGCCAGCAGGCGGCGTAGGGGACGGCCGCAGTCCAGGCTTTGGCGTCGCGGGAGCCGAGCCAGGGCAAGACCAACAGGGCGAGCACGCCGGAGAAGACATAGCTGGCGGCAGCACCGAAGACGGCGAGCTTGGCGGGGTGTTGCCCGTCGGGTGTCGCCTCGACGAGGGTGTCGATCATGACGCGGATGCTGAGGTCGGAGCCGCAGTAGCCGAGCAGGGTGACGGCGAGCAGCCCGAGCAGGGGCCAGGGCAGCCGGCCGCCGGTCTGGTTCAGCGTCCACGCCGCGATGACGGAGAGTGCGACGCCGGCCCACTGCAGGGCGCTGAGCGTGTCGCCGAACAGGGCCACCGTAAAGAGGGCGAGCACGGCGACCTTGATGCCAAGGATGGGGGAGATGCGGGAGGCGTGGACCTTGCGGAGCACGAGGAAGAGCGTGGTCTGCCCGAGCAGGTAGAACAGCGAGGTGGCGACAATCCACCCCACCCATGGAGCTGGCGTGAACCGGCCGGGGCTGGTGAGGGTAAGCCCGGTGGGCCAGAGCCACCAGGCGAGAGGGAGGGAGGCGAGGCCCTGCCAGGCGTGGGAGATGGCCATGAGGCGGTAGGCCGAGCCGTGGTGCAGGGTATAGGCGCGGGAGGTGAGGTAGGCGAGCGAGGCGAGCAGCGCGGTGAGCAGGCCGGTGAGGACGCCGAGGGCGATCATGGCGGGAGGGTACAGAGGTGCCGCGGGCCGCGTCGCGTAGCGACCCGGCTAAGGGGGCGTGGATGAGGGATAGCTTGGTAGGTGGGTGGGGTGGGGTTAGTTGAGTTGGCGGGAGAGGTTGATGGCACCGCGGGTGGTGCGGGTCTGGCCCTTGTCGAAGATGACGAACTCGCTGAGGGCGAGCTCTTCCATGAGGTCGGCGACGAGGCGCATGGTGGTGGCGGCCTGGTCGGCGCCGAAGTCGTCGTCGATCATGTTGGGGTCGCTGGCCTTGATGTTCTCGATGCTGTCGGTGGCTTGGCGGAGGCTGAAGACGAGGCCGGACGGTTCCATACGGGCGAAGCCGATGAGCTGGCCGTCGACCTCGGGGACGATCATCTCGGCGAGGGCGTCCTGGCCCTCAAGGGGTTGGCCGTTGGCGACCCAGGCGGCGATGAAGCGTTTGGAGAGCGCGGGGGAGGTGGAGAGCACGAGCATGCCGTCGAAGTCGAAGGCGTGGAAGTCGGCGGAGGCCCCAAGCAGTTGGAGCTGGGCGAGTTCGCCCTCGGCGGCGGCCAGCTGCTGAATCCAGGACAGGTCGACCCGGAGCGTCTTGACCCCGAGCCCGAGGTCGGCTTCGGCGAGTGACTTGGCGGCGGCGGGGGCATCGAACTCGCCGAACGCCTCGGCGGCGTTGACCGACTCGTTGTAGAGGCGGGCGAGGTAGCCCAGGCCGTCCTTGCCCTCAGCGACCTCGAAGAACAGCAGCCCGGCGGGGACGGGCAGCGTCTCGAGCGTGACGGTTTTGGGGGCGTCCAAACGCCCGGCGGTGAGGGTGACGCGTTCCGCGGTCTCGACAACACCGGCGATCCCGCCGGCGACGGTGCCGAAAGTGACGGGGGCTTCTTCGGTAAGCAGGGTCTTGAGCGGGGCGAGCTTGTCGAGCATGAGCTTGGCGATGGCGTCGGCGCGTTCTTCGTCACCGTTGGCCTGCTCAAGGGCTTCCATCTGCATCATCTGTTCGACCTGGGCGATGATGCTGCCGGACTGGGTGGCGATGGTGTTGCCGATGGGCTGGGCGTTCGAGACAAACACGAGCGGCAGTTCGCCGGGCAGTCGGTCGGGCAGGTTGACCCCCTCGAGCGATTCGGCTTCGGGCACGTTCTGGGCGATGCCTTCGATCTGGAGGCCGCCGTCGAGCCAGACCGCGAAGTCCTGCTGGGTGCCCATCTGTTCGATCGCCTCACGGATGCCCTGGACCTGGGTGACGGACAGGAACCCGAGCACGCTGACGCCCATTGGTTGAGGGTTCTCGGCCATGGCTTGCCCGATCGGCGTGTCAGGGCCGATGTCGAAGGCGGCCTCGATGCCCTTGACGGATTCGAGCAGGGGCTCGGGGGCGAAGCGGGCGAATAGGACGCCGGTACCGGGGCGGGCATAGCGGGGCCAGAGTTCGCCGAGCACTTCGGAACTGAGAGCGGGGTCGCCCTCGGCGGGGGCGGGGCCGATGGTCACGAGGAACTGATCGTCCTGGGTTTCGAAGGCGAAGCGGAAGGTGATTTTGAGGACGGCGGCGGCGAGCTGTTGGACCTTGGGGTTCTCGGGGGCGCCGAGGCCCATATCGGAAAGGCTTTCGGCGACGCTGTTGACATCGCCGTTGAACACCTCGTTGAGGTTGATGTCGATGGCGAGGCCGTTGCCCATCATCTGCACGTTGATGCCGGGCTCGGCCCCGATGAAGCCTGCACCCATCTGGAGGCCGCCGAGCATCTGCATCGCGGTGGCGGCGTCACGCATGGTCAGGGCGAGTACGGCACGCGGCGTGACGAAGCCCTCGGCCAGCTCGACCAGCCGGTCGAGGTACGGGTCGGCGAGGTTGGCATCAGCTGCGTCGAGTTCATTGGCGGCGACGGCGACCACGCCGACCGCGGCGGCCTCGGCGGCCTGCCCCAGCAGGGCGATGGTCGCGTCATCCGTGGCGAATAGGATGCGTTTCGGGATCGCGGCTTCGGCTTCGAGGAGAGCGGCTTGGCGTTGGTCGTCGGTCTGCTTGAGCCAATCGACGAGGCCTTCGAGGTCGGCGTCGGCCACGCCGTCTTCACCCAGCGCAGTCACGAACCGGTTGAGCGGTTGCAGCAGGCGGGGCGAGACCACGATGCTGCGGACGGTGGGCATCAGGTCGTCGAGGACGACGAGGTTGGTGTGGGTCGCGGGGATGCGGGCGAACTCGGGCAGCTCGGCCCCGGCGTGGCCGTCACCGGGCGCGGCGGCGATGGGTGTTGGCCGGAGCATGGCGGCGGTCACGGCCAGCAGGGTGAGAAGCGTGAGGGGAGCGAGGCGGCGTCGGGACATCGCGTTCATGGGAGGGCTCAGGCTGAGGGTTGAAGGACGTTTGATAGACGACGTGCGTAAGGATTGGAAGCCGCGAGTATATCGACGGCGTGAGGCCGGTCATGGTTACTGGACAACGGGCCGGCGGGTTCAGGACGGGTCGGGTTTGGCGTGTTGGCGGGCGTGGCGGAGGTGGAGCCGGACGAAGCCGAGCCAGGCGGCGGTGAGCATGACGCCGGTGAGGATGAAGAGCCCGGCACCGAGGCCGGTCCACTGGGCGGCGGCGGTGAAGGCATGGCCGAGGGGGTTGTCGCCGGCGAGGTCGGCGAGCTTGCTGAGCGTGCTGCCGACGCCGGGCCAGGTGCTGACGCCTTCAAGCAGGGCGATGGCGAGGAACGGGGCGACGAGCCCGCGGATGCCGGTCAGGGTGACGTGAACGCCCATGTAGACGGCGGCGAGTCGGCGGTCGGTGAAGTCGTTGTGCCCGAGCTGCCAGGCGAGCATACCGCCGCCGCGGGCGATGCCCTGGACGACGCGGCCGAGGGCGAGCAGCGCGAGCAGGCCCGTGGCGGCGGCGAGGCTGTAGATGATCTGGATGACGGCGAAGAGCACGGCGTGTCGCGAGCGGAATTCAAGGATATGGACGCGGTCGAGGTAGCGGGCCCAGAGCGGGAGGGTGAGCCCGGCACAGACGAACGGGAGGGTGACGGTGAGGAGGGTGGCGAGCCCGAACGAGAAGTTGTTGGAGCCGGGGCTTGAGCCGTTGGCGGCGCTGATGAGGTCGATGGTGAGCTTGATGACGGCGGCCTCGGCCATGAGGTTGCCGAGGCCCATGATGAACTGGAGGATCATGTAGCTGCGGAACAGGCGGTCTTGCCGGAGGATGGTGAGGGCACCGACGCGGCGGGCGGGTGTTGACGGCTCGTGTGAGGTGGGTGAAGCGGGTGGGGTGGATCGGGAGGGTGGGGTGGGGTCGCCGTCACGTTCGTACTTGAGCAGGGCTTGCTCACCACGTAGACGGACCCGGCTGAAGGACCAGACGCCGACGATGGCGAGCGCGGCGGCGACGGGGTAGATCAGGCGGAAGCGTTGCGGGTCGCCGTCGAGTAAGCGGTAGAGCAGGGTCGGTGCGGTGCCGAGGATCAGGGCGGCGAGCATGATGAGTCGGCTCGTGACGCGGCCGCGCAGGGCCCGGCGGTAGTTGTTGCGCCAGACCTGCGAACGCAGCGTGATCATGCCGGCGATCAGCGACCGCACCCCCATGACGTAGGCGACGACTAGCCATTCGAGGGCAAAGCTGGCGACGAGTCGCCCCGCCGCGTCCGGCTCGGGTGTGGGCAGCAGCGCGAGCCCGGCCGTGCCGCCCACGATGAGTCCCATGAGCAGGCTGATGAACGGCACCTTCGGGCGGCCACGGGCCAGCCGGGTCCACAGCAGGCTGGTGGCGTTGGCGAAGAACGGCACGGCGAGGATGGTGGCGAAGGCGAGATCGCTGACTCCGAAGACCCGCTTGGCGAGCACGCCGAAGACGCCGCCCTCGAAGAGCGAGACGGCGATGGGCAGCGTGCAGGTCGTGAGCAGTTCGCGTCGGTAGGTCGTGCGGACCATCACGGGCATGCGTGACGGGCTGAACCAACGCCAGGGCGCTTCGGGCATCCGGCCACCCTAGCCCGCCGGGCCGATCGGGGTTGGAGGTTGAGCCGGGCAGCGGTCGCTATCGCGTGTGTTTGTGGATGTGTAGCGGGTGCACCGGAGGTGCTCGCGGTTTCGGAACGGGACGCTTCGCGTCTCCCGCTACACACGTGGGAAACCGGGTCGGGTCAGTCCGGCAGCGGTCCGATCGCGGGGTGCGCCTCGGCGTCCATCAGCATCTGATCCGCTCCGTCAGCCCTCAGCGACGCGATGGCCTGCTTGACCAGCCGGCGCAGGTGCACCGTCTTGATCTTGTCATCGAAGCGGGCACAGCGTGAACCGTCGGGCGACCAGACCGCCGCCCGCAGCCGGAACCAGTGGCTGTCGGCGTTACGCTCGGCCTGCGTCTCTTCGGGGTCCAGCGGGTGGGCGTAGACCGCGATTGGCGAGTGGCAGCCCGCGCCCAGGCCCGCGACGAGGTCGCGCTCGGCATGAATTGCGGTGGCCGACGCCGGGTCGTTCAGCGGCATACAGCGGGCAACGGTCACGTGGTCCTGCCCCCGGCACTGCAGGCACAGCGCCCCCTGCCCCGCGGCCGGCAGCATCTCGTCCAGGCTCAGCGGCTGCTGCGCCAGCTCCCGATACCCCAGCCGGAGCAGCCCCGCGGCCGCCAGCAGCGTCGCGTCATATGGCCCGCCCTCGGCCTGCACCTTCTCCAGACGGGTCGGCACGTTCCCCCGCATCAGGACGGTTTTGACATCCGGACGGGTCGACCGCACCTGCGCCGCCCGCCGGGCACTCGCGGTCCCCAGGACCGCCCCCTCCGGCAGGTCTGCCAGCCCGATCGCCCGCCCTGCTCGGCCCACCAGCACGTCCCCCACCGGGCCCCGCTTCGGCACCGCCGCGAGGCTCAGCCCCGGCGTCACCTCGTCCGCCGGCATGTCCTTCATCGAATGCACCGCCACATCCGAGCCTTCTTCCAGCAGCACCCGCTCCACGCCTCGGGTGAACAACCCCTTACCCCCCCGCTCAGCGAGCGCCACAGCCGTTTGCCGGTCGCCTTCCGACTCCAGCCAGCGGTGCTGGATCACCAGCCCCGGATCGGCCCGTGCCAGCCCCCGAGCCACGATCGTGGCCTGCACCCGCGAAAGCGCACTGGTGCGGGCAACGATGCGGATGGGTTTGACGGACCGACGCAAGGGCATTCCCCTAAAGGCTTTGGAAAAGGCCACATGCTAGCGAGCCCGACGGACAACGCAAAAAGCCGACAATTCAACCCCGAAAACAGCGCTAATTTGAGCCCGAAATCACCGACGGGCCCGCTAGATGGGCCGCCCGTCGGTCTGTAGATGGAATGGGGGGTAGTGGATTCGAACCACTGTAGGCAATGCCAGCAGATTTACAGTCTGCCCCGTTTGGCCGCTCCGGCAACCCCCCAATGGGCTGCTCCACCCGATCGCGGACGGGGCATTGAACCGCACCGCCGCCCATCCGTCAAGGCGAATGCACGGTCCAAACCTCCCTAAACCCAAGCTATCCAAACACGACTTTGACACTTGCCCACTGTTTTTCCACCAGATGGGCGTTATTATCCGGTGCCCTACACGGGCATGGTTCCGCGTCCCCGGAAACGTTGCCGTGACCTTCAATTCAGCCTCCGAATCGTCCGCCTCGACGCTCACGCCGTCTCCGATCCACAGCCACGTCCTGGTGCTCAACCGCATGTGGATGGCCGTCCGCGTGGTCAACGCCAAGCGGGCCTTCTCCATGCTGTTCCGCGATCTGGCGGAGGTCATCCGTGTCGATGACGGCTCGTACACCGCCTACGACTTCGGGTCCTGGGCGGAAGCCTCAGCCATGCACGACCTGATCGTCCCCGAAGGAAACGACGAAGCCGAGCCCTACGAGTGGGTCTCCACGGTCCGCATGAAGATCGCTGTGCCCAAGGTCATCCGGCTGCTTGGCTACGACAAGCTCCCCGCCCAGGACGTCAAGCTCAACCGCCGGAACATCTTCGCCCGGGACCGCAACCAGTGCCAGTACTGCGGCCAGTACTTCCCGACCTCCGAGCTGTCGCTGGACCATGTCATTCCCCGCAGCCAGGGTGGCGGCGCCTCTTGGGACAACCTGGTGTGCTGCTGCGTGGCCTGCAACTCCAAGAAGGGCGGCCGAACCCCGCGGCAGGCCCGGATGCCCCTGGTCCGCAAGCCGGTCAAGCCCAGCCGAAACCCCGTGATCCACCTCCGCCTCGGCTCGGGCAAGTACGCCTCCTGGCGGGCCTTCCTCGACAACGCCTACTGGTCCGTCGAGCTCAAATAGCGATACCCTCAGGCCACGATCTGGTATCCCCCTGCTGCCGCCAATGACGGGCAGCCGGTTCGTCGGCTATTGCCCGCGTCCCAATCCCCTAGAGACCCGCCCCGATGCCCAGCCCCCGCGCCGCCGCTAAACGCCTCGCCGCCGCTGGCCTCAGCCTCGCCGCGCCCACCCTCTTCAAACGCCCCAACCTCGGCCAACACCACGCCTACCAACGCTTCGTCATCCTTTCCTACCAGCGCTCCGGCTCCACCCTCCTCAACGACCTGCTCAACCACCACCCCCACATCGTCTGCTACAGCGAGGTGCTCTGTGGCCCGTTCCCGATGTTCTACCTCGACGGGTTCAACCACCACGCCAAGGGCCTTAAACGCTACCGCCGCTGGGCACCCGACCATTTCCTCAACCGCCTCGTCTTCGGCGGATACACCCCCGACACCCAGGCCGTCGGCTTCAAGCTCTTCCCCGATCATTACGCCGCGTATCAAGACGCCTTCGACCGCACGCTCGCTCAGCACCCGTTCAAGTTCATCCACCTCCGCCGACACAACCGTCTGGCGACCTACCTCTCCCTCGCCCGTGCGGAGCAGACCCAGGTCTGGTCCAGCAACGACCAGCAGGCCCCCCAGGCGGAACAGGCCGCCCCGTTGTCCATCCGCCTCGACCCCGCCGCCTGCCTGGCGTTCTTCCAGCAGCGTGAAGCCGAGGAACACGACTTCGAGCAGTGCTTCGCGGGTCATCCCCTGCTACGTCTGACCTATGAGGAGTTGGCCGAGCAGCGCGAGCCGACCCTGCACCGCGTGCTCGAGTTTTTGGGGCTTGAGCCCATGCCGCTGGAGACCACCCTCGAGCGTCAGCGTAGCCGGAGCCTCGGCGACGCCATCGCGAACGCCGACGAGCTGCGCGATGCCTTCGCAGGCACCCCCTACGCCGCCTACCTCGACGGTTGACCAGCTTTCCCAACCCGCGGGGGCCGACCGCACCGCCAGAATGCCGCCCGCCCCCGATTAAGTCGCCCCCCAGCCCGTCCGATGTCAAGTTAGTCAAAGTGGGCAAACCTATCGGTCTGCGACAGGCCGAGCGGGGTGTCCACGGGGAGAACCACGCCATGGCTAGCCACGACACCACCCCTTCCTCGGGGCTTTCCGACGAGCTCCGAAACAAACAGGTCTTCACCACCGGCGAGGCCGCCGAGGTCTGCAAGGTCTCGCAGCAGACCATCATCCGCTGCTTCGACGCCGGTCGGCTCAAGGGCTTCCGCGTCCCCGGCTCACGCTTCCGACGCATCCCGCGCGAGGACCTGATTCGGTTCATGAAGGCCAACGAGATCCCCACCGACGACTTCGAGACCACCGCCCGCAAGCGCGTGCTTGTCGTCGATGACGATCCGCAAATCGTCGAGCTCTTCACCGATCTGCTCTCGGGTTCGGACCGCTACGACGTCCGCTCCGCCTCCACCGGCTACGACGCCGGCGTCGTCACCACCGAGTTCAAGCCCGACCTGATGATCCTCGACTACATGCTCCCGGACATCAACGGCAACGTCGTCTGCAAGACCGTCCGCAAGAACCCCGACCTCGTCGGCATGAAGGTCATCATCGTCTCCGGCGTCGTCAACCAGCACGAGATCGACGAGCTCCTCGCCTCCGGTGCCGACGAGTTCATCAAGAAGCCCTTCGACGTCAAACACCTCATCGCCCGCATCGACGCCCACCTCGCGGTGTGACATGGAGAAGTTAGAAGCTAGTAGCTGGAAGCTAGAAGAGGTACGACCTGCGCCGCATCACAGACCGCTTCCTCTGGAGCTGCTTCTAACTTCCAGCTACTAACTCCTAGCTTCTTCCCAATGGTTTCCGAAGTCTCCCAGCCCCGACGCCTCGAACTCATCCTCCGGCAGATCGACACCCTCCCGACCCTGCCGGCCATCGCTACCCGTCTGCTCCAACTCACGTCGTCCGACGCCTCCGAAACCCGCGAGGTCGTCCAGCTCATCTCCGCCGACCCGCCGCTCACCGCCAAGATCCTCTCGCTCTGCCGTTCCGCTGACCGCGGCGCCCGCGATGGTAATCAGCAGGTTATGTCCGTCGAACGGGCCGTCGTGCTGCTTGGGTTCAACACCGTCCGCAACGCGGTGCTCTCGCTCAAGGTCTTCGAGCTGTTCCAGCAGCAGCAGCAAGACGCCGCCGACCGCCGCGGACTCGCGCTCCAGCGCGACGCCGACGAGCAAGACGCCCCCGCCTTCGACCGCACCGGCTTCTGGTCGCACTCCCTCGCCGTCGCCCTCGCCGCTGAGATGATCGCCAAGGCCCACCGCGCCCCCGACCTCAACCCCGACGAGGCGTTCGTCTGCGGCCTCCTCCACGACGTCGGCAAGCTCGCCCTCGACCTCGCGCTCCCCAAGTCCTACGCCAAGTGCGTCAGCCTCGCCGCGACCCACCAGGGCAACATCGCCACCTACGAGCGCCAACTCATCGGGATCGACCACCACACCGCCGGCAAACGCCTCGCCGAGCAGTGGGGCCTGCCGCTCCAGCTCCAGGACACCATCTGGCTGCACGGCTCCCCCCTCGACTCGCTACCCCCCCTGCCCCACCGCAAGCTCGTCGGGCTTATCCAGCTCGCCGACACCATCGCCCGTGCCCAGCACATCGGCTACTCCGGCAACCACGCTCTCCAGCCCGACGCCGATACTCTCACCAAGCAGCTCGGCTTCGACCTCGACCTCGTCCATGCAGCGACCCAAGACCTCTACCCCGCCCTCGAAGAACGCGGCAAGGCCCTGGGCATGCACGAGCTGCCCTCCCGTGAACAGTTCTTCGCCTCGATCCAAAAGGCCAACGCCGCCCTTGGCAAGCTCAACGCCACCCTCGACCACCGCTCCCGCGCCGCCGCCACCCAGGCTCGCGTCCTCCAGGCCATCACCGATTTCCACGCGCTCGCCACCCCCGGCCGATCCGTCCAGGACCTCCTCGACCGCGCCGCCCACTCCGCCGCCACCCTCTTCGGCCCCGGCTTCTACGCCCTGCTCCACCCCCTGCCCGAAACCCCCGACGAGCCCGCCGCTTGGCTGCTCTGCCGGTACACCCCCGAGGGCGAACCCCTCGACGCCAAGGTCCTCGACCAGCCCCCCGCTGCCCCCGACCTCCGCACCCTCGACACCCAGGCCAACAGCTCCGCGGGCAGCATGTCCCTCACGGGCGTGCTCCCCTGGGTCGCCGACGAACTCATGGAGGCCGACGACCTCCGCGATATCGAGATCCTCCCGCTCGCCTCGGGCTGGGGCACCGCCGCGCTCCTGCTGCACGACCGCCCTTCCCTGCCCACCGCTTCCATCCTCACGCCGCTGACCCGCACCTGGGGCGCCGCGATCGCCGCCGCCTCCCAGCATGACGGCGCACGACGACTCGGCGAACAGCTCGCCGAAGCCAACACCGCCCTGCAAGACGCACAAGACACGCTGCTCAAACAAGCCTCCATGGCCCGCCTCGGCGAGATGGCCGCCGGTGCCGCCCACGAGATGAACAACCCCCTAGCCGTCATCTCCGGCCGATCGCAGCTCTTGTCTATGTCCCTTGAAGCCGGTTCCAAGAACCAGGCCGCCGCCCAGCAGGTCTTCCGCGAAGCCCACCGCCTCTCGGACCTCATCACCTGCCTGCACATGTTCGCCGAGCCGCCGCAGGCCGACCGCAAGCCCGTCGATCCTGCCGCCCTGCTCGACACCATCGTCCGCAAGGTCAAAGCGACGCGTCGCAAACGACAGGCCGAGATCGACATCTACCTCACGCTCGGCGATGACCTCTCGCCCGCCCTGCTCGACGCCGACCAGGTCGCCCGTGCCGTGACCGAGCTCCTGCTCAACGCCCTCCAGGCCAGCCCCAAAGAGGCGATCTCCGTCACCGCCACCAGCAAGCCCTGGGGCAACCACGCCGAGCCCGCCCTCTTTATCTCCGTCATCGATGATGGCGACGGCATGGACCCCGACACCCTCAAGCACGCCCTCGACCCGTTCTTCTCCGCCAAGCCCGCCGGCCGACAGGTCGGCATGGGCCTGCCGCGCGTCCAACAGCTCGCCGCCGCCCACCACGGCGAAGTCCGCCTCGACTCCACCCCCGGCTCCGGCACCACCGCCACCCTCATCCTCCCCCTCGCCGAACCGGTCTAATCCAAACCCCACAACCCACACCACCCCACACCACCCCCGAAGCCCACGGTGTCCCACCGTGGCCCGCGCCGCCACCCACTCCGCCCACCCAACGTCCTATCGCTTACCCCATACGTCCGAACACCAACGTCCCCTCCCGTTACCCCCCAGCCGTCACGATCCGCCAACTCGACGCCCCACCAAGCCTTTGCGCGGCAACATCCCTCATAGCGTCCCACTCCTCCGCCGATCACTCCCTTAGCCCACGCCCCGGCACCCGCCGTTTGCCCCGCGTGGTCTGGGAGAAAGCCTTGAACGACTCAACGACCGACCCTGCCGCAAATGCCCCCTCGCGCCGACCCGCGCGGGTCCTTGTCGTCGATCGCGACACCCGCGTGCCCGCCCTGCTCCGCGACTGCCGGCCCGACGGCCAAACGCTCGACATCATCCAGGCCGGCTCCCTCGCCGTCGCTCGTGACCTCATCGACAAGCAGCGCATCGACCTCGCCATCATCGAGCCCGCCATGCCCGACGGCGACGGCTACGAGCTCGCCGCCGAGCTCGCCGACGCCCCCTCCCCCAGCAAGCCCGCGGTCGCCACCCTCATCGCCGGGTCCACCGCCGACTTCGACGCCGCCCGCAAGGCCCTCGCCGCCGGTGCCGCCGACTTCCTCGTCAAGCCCGAGCTGACCTCCAACGAACTTACCGATCGGCTCGCCCACACCCTCGCCAAGCAGCGCAAAGACGCCAAGCTCGCCCGCCGTGTCCGCCGCCTCAAGAAGCTCTGCAAGCGCCTCAACGACGCCCGCCTCGAAGTGGCCGGGCAGGTCGACACGCTCTGCAACGACCTGGTTACCGCGTATCAGGAACTCGCCGTCCAGATGAAGGGCGTCGTCGACGAGACCCGCACTGTTGAAGACGTGCTCTCCGACGAGCTCGACCTCGAACAGGTCATCCGCAAGACCCTCGAATGGCTCGTCGGGCAGTCCGGCCCGTCCAACGCCGCCGTCTTCCTGCCGTGCTCCATGGACGAGTTCTCCCTCGGCGGCTACGTCAACCACGACTGCACCGCCGAGTCCGCCGACATGCTCCTGCAGCACCTCGCCGACGTGCTCGCCCCCAAGGTCGCCGACCGTGACCAGCTGATCCACCTGAAAGACAACGCATCGATCGAGCAGTGGATCGGCGACGACGCCGCCTACCTCGCCGACAGCGAGGTCCTCGCCTTCGCCGCCCGCACCGACGACGAGTCGCTGGCTGTCATCGCCCTGTTCCGCGATGTCGAGACGCCCTACCCCGACGAGGTCGTCCAGGCCTGCCGCGCCCTCGCCCCCATCCTTGGCGAGACGCTCTCCCGGCTGATCCGCATCCACCACCGCCACCTCCCCGACCCCGCCCTCTTCGACACCGACCCCACCCACCCCACCCAGCCCGACTACGACGACTGGGGCTCCGTCGATTGGTCCGGCGACGACGAGCTCCCGTTCGACGAAGACGACGGTGGCCTTCCGCTGTAAACCACGCTGCATCTTCTCGAAGCAATAGCCGGGTCGCTACGCGACGCGATTCTGCGATGCCTCCGACAACACGAACACATCAGCCACCCGCCCGCCCCGCGTAGCGGGCCGGCTATGACATACTTCAATCTCCATCGCGCGGAACCCCTTCCCGTATCATCCGCCGATGAGCCAGAAACCCTGGGAACACGCCAAGTCCTCCGGCAGCGAGGCCGACCCCGTTGCCACCCGCTTCGTCGCTTCTCTCGACGTCGATCAGCGTCTCTACCCCCACGACATCGCCGGGTCCATCGCCCACGCCACCATGCTCCACCACGTCGGCCTCCTCACCGTCAACGAGCTGGACACCATCACCACCGGCCTCAACGCCATCAAGTCCGAGATCGACGAACAGGGCGAGTCCTGGCCCGGCTGGAAGGTCGAGCTCGAAGACGTCCACATGTGCATCGAGGCCGCCCTGATCGAAAAGATCGGCGAGCCTGGAAGACGCTTACACACGGGACGCAGCCGAAACGATCAGGTCGCGCTTGATATGAAGCTCTGGATCGATCAATCGATCGCCGTGTTGCTGAAGAAAACGGAGTCTTTGGCGGCTGCCTTTGCTGAGCTTGCCGATCGTTGTGGTGAAGTCATCATGCCTTCATACACGCACATGCAGCGTGCTCAGCCCATCGTTGCGGGTGGCGAAGCGCTCGCTTGGGCGAGTTGTTTCAATCGCTGCGGTAAGCGTTTTTGGCAATTGGATGATCGTCTCGAGAACCCGCTGGGATGTGGTGCGATTGCTGGATCGAGCCTCCCATTAGACCGCCAATTCTCTGCGTCGATGTGCGATGACATCAATGCGATTGCGCCGAGCTCGATGATTGCGACCGCATCGCGCGACGCAACCCTCGATATGGCCTACGGCCTTTCGATGGTGTCCATGTGGCTCTCGCGCTGGGCCGAGCAATGGATCATCTACAACTCTACCGAGTTCAGCTTCATCACCCTCGGCGATGCCTACACCACCGGCTCGTCGATGATGCCGCAGAAACGCAACCCCGACATGCTCGAGCTCATCCGCGGCAAGACCGGCCAGGTCTACGGCTCGCTCGTCGCCCTGCTCACGATGTGCAAGGGCCTGACCATCGGCTACAACCGCGATCTTCAGGAAGACAAACGCCACCTCTTTAGCGCCTACG
>JBCCOW010000075.1:0-17144 GCA_039025195.1 Planctomycetota bacterium | reverse complement strand
CTCCCCGTTTAGCGGAGGGTTTCAACCCGCCCGCCCAAACCCCCACCCGACTCACAAGAACCGCCCGGCAACAGCAGCCACGTCCGCCGACCGCAGCCTCGGCCGATCAGGAGCGTCCATGCCCGGCATGTTCCCCCCGGAAGTTACCCAGGCATCGCCTGAACGACACCGGGATTCATCCCAGGAACCGGCTGCCCGCTTCTGAAAGGAGCACCCCCATGCGTATCCGTTGGCGAGGCCTCGAACTCCCCCACCGCGTTGCCCCCGTCGAGGACACCCTGTCCGAGACCTACGGCAAGTTTGTCGTCGAGCCCTTCGAGCGCGGCTTCGGCACCACCGTCGGCAACTCCCTCCGCCGCATCCTCCTGTCCTCCCTCGAGGGCGCCGCGATCACCGGCGTCAAGATCAAGGGTGCCCCTCACGAGTTCACCTCGCTCGAGGGCGTGACCGAAGACGTCACCGACATCATCCTCAACGTCAAGAACATGGTCGTCTCCCTCGAGGGTGACGAGCCCAAGACGATGCGGCTCGAAGCACAGGGCCCCGGCGAAGTCACCGCCGACCTGATCGAAGCCGACACCTCCGTGACGATCCATAACCCCGAGTACGTGCTTGCCACGCTGACCAAGGCCGTCGACTTCGACATGGAGTTCACCGTCGAGAAGGGCCGGGGCTACGTCCCCGCCTCCGAGCACTACGAGACCGGTGAAGACCAGGAGGTCGGCGTCATCCCCGTGGACGCGATCTACTCGCCCGTCCAGCGTGTGCGTTACAAGGTCGAAGACACCCGTGTTGGCCAGAAGACCAACTACGACAAGCTGACCCTCGAGGTCTGGACCGACGGCACGACTTCGCCCGAGATGGCCGTGGTCGAAGCCGCGAAGATCCTCCGCAAGCACCTCAACCCGTTCGTCCAGTACTTCGAGCTCGGCAGCGAGTCCGCCAGCGAGACCGCTGCCGCCGCCGCCCGCGTCGATGAAGAGCTCATCCGCAAGCTCAAGATGCCCATCACCGAGCTCGACCTGTCCGTGCGGGCCAGCAACTGCCTCGAGTCCGCGAAGTGCAACACCGTCGCCGACCTGGTCAGCCACGAGGAATCCGACCTGCTCAAGGTCCGGTCCTTCGGCAAGACCAGCCTGCGTGAGGTGAAGCGGAAGCTCGCCGACCTCGGGCTCGAGTTCGGCATGGAGATCCCCGCCGAGGTCGAAACGACCTTCTCCGCCGTGTGATTCGTCCCACGGCACTTGGAGCCTCCGACGCTCCGGCTGCGTGTTGCAGCCCAACTTGCCGCCACGATTCTGATCGTGGCGAGTGGTCCAGGCCTGACCGATCGTCTCCGGTCTCGCCCGATCAAGAAAGGAAATCCCCATGAGACACCGTATCTATGGCCGAACGCTCGGTCGACGCACCAACCACCGCATCAGCATGTTCCGCAACATGGCGGTGTCCCTGTTCACGCACGGTCAGATCACCACCACGATCCCCAAGGCCAAGGCCGTCAAGCCGTTCGTCGAGAAGCTCATCACCGCCGCGAAGAAGGGCGATCTCGCCTCGCGTCGCCGGGTCATCGCCCAGCTCGGCGGCGACAAGATCATGGTCGCCAACGATGAGGACGAAGCGGTCAACGCCCTGCGCAACAAGTACGGCGAGATCTCCAACCAGGCCCGCACCAAGGCTCCGCGTGTGGTCAAGAAGCTCTTCGACGAGATCGCCCCGCAGTACGCCGAGCGCGACGGCGGCTACACCCGCATCGTCAAGCTCAGCCAGCACCGCATCGGTGACGGCTCGGACCTCTGCGTCCTGATGCTGCTCTCCGAAGACGACGGCGGCCCCCAGGTCGGTGGCAAGGGCACGCGGAAGGCCAAGGCCAACCGCCGCATGGACTTCGCCGCCAAGCTCCGCAAGGGCACGGCCACCGAAGAAACCGCTGAAGCCCCCGTCGAGGAAGTAGAAGCTGATACCGCCACTGCGGTCGCCGACCCACCCGCCGACGAAGCACCTGCGGAAGAAGCCGCTGCTCCGGAAGCGGAGACCGAGGCCAATGAAGACGATCAGAAGAAAGACGCTTGATCGGCCCTCCGGTCATCGTGTTAAACTATCAAGCTCCGAGTATTCGTTCGGGGCTTTTTTGGAGTAAATTCCTGGGTAATCATCAGCAACTGAGAGCTGCATCACTCAGTTGCGGTTACGGCTTCGGCTTTACGCGTACTGCTAATGGTCTTTCGTTGGGTGGATTGGTAAGACTCAGCGGGCTGTGGTTTTCGAGAAACTCACGTATTGGACCAGGCGGGCCAGTGAGCCAAACTTTGAAGGTATCGATAGTTGGTCCTTGTCCGTGAGGTTTTTCTTTTGCGGATCTGACCGTATTTACTACGAACTCTCCAGCGAAAGGTACTTGCTCAACGGTCTTCATTACTGGATCTTTAGGGACTACATTATCAGGCTGGGGCTGCTCAGCACGCACACGCTCAATACGACCGTAGAGATCACCTTTGCATATTGCCTCAGCAAATAGCTTGGCTTCCGGCATTGCGAGCCAGAGTTGGTCACCGTGAGAAGCGATCCAATACCACTGAAGTTCGTCTAACCGATTGTCAGCCGTATCGCCTGGATCAGGGCTAGATTCAAAGATCAGCAGCCATACATCTTCAAGTTTATTGATGCGGACGCTGTGGCGAGTCTCGTCCTGACCCGCGTCTGGATTCTCTTTGTCGTTATTGCTGGTAATGGCGTCTTGAAGGATTAGACTAACTAGTCCGTCAGCAATAACATTGACTTCAATCACTTCTACGTCACCATCATCTGAAAGCTTTAAATGCCAAACCCCCGACAGAGCCTGCTTCAAATCTTGTTCAGGTACAGGATCACCGATCGGCTCTGTAAGGTAAACAATGTCACCGCAGCCGCAGAGTCCAATGAAAATACTCAGAAGTAAGCTGCAGCTGAAAAAGTGAAATCGCTGGGCTAAAGACCATTTGCCATAGCGGTTTCGACGTATTGGACTTACAGATTTAATCATGCGCTGTTGATCCTGGTAAATGCGTAGTGTACCCAATGCGAGTATTACTGACCAACGATGACGGGTATTACGCCCCGGGGCTGGCGTCGCTGTACGAGGCGTTGTGCGGGATGGAGGCGGTGGAGGGAGTGTGGGTGGTGGCGCCGAAGGAAGTGCAGTCGGCGACGAGCCATGCGATCACGCTCCACCGGGTAATTGAGGTTGAGGGGCGGGGGGAGCCGGGTGGGGCGGGGGACCGGTCGCAAGCGACCGGGCTAAACGGGGTGGGGCGGGGGAAATTCCGGCGGGGGTGGGCGGTGGATGGTCGGCCGGCGGATTGTGTGAAGTTGGCGTTGGACCCGGAGGCGGGGTTGTTGGATGAGCCACCGGACCTGGTGGTGTCGGGGACGAACGCGGGGGCGAACATCGGGCTGAACGTGCTGTACAGCGGGACGGTGGGTGCGGCGCGGGAGGCGGGGTTTGCGGGGGTGCCGGCGATCGCGGTGAGTCAGCTGCTGCGGGAGTGGGCGACCTCGCCGTGGGCGCGGTCGGGGGAGCATGCGGCGGCTGCTATCCAGCAGGTGTTGGAACACCGGGGCTTGACGGAGTGGGAGCGAGGGATGGTGATGAACATCAACCTGCCGGCGTTAGAAGAGGGTGGTGAGCCGAAAGGGATCGTGCCGGCGGAGCTGTGCATGGAGCACGTAGCGGGGGTGTACACACGGGAGCGGGCCGACGGCGGGGCGGTAGCGCTCCGGCCGGGCAGCACGCTGGCGTACGGCGAGCTGCCGGCGGGGACGGACGCCGCAGAGCTGTTTGCGGGGTGGACGACGGTGACGCCGTTGCACTTCGACCTGACCCACGCGGGTGAGGTCGCGGCGATGCGGCAGGCGTGGGGTGAAGCGGTTAGCGGGTAGGGGGGTATTGAACGCCAAGACGCCAAGGAGCAAAGACGCCAAGAAGAAGCGATGAAGTCATTGGTCGGCTTATTGTGGTGGAGGGTGCGGTGGTTGGTTGGTTTGGGTTTGTTCTTCTTGGCGTCATGGCCGCTTGGCGTCTTGGCGCTAAAAGGCGGGTGATTAAAGCGGTATCGGAAAGGCGTGTGGGGCTGGCGGTAGTTGAAGGTGGGTAGACTGCCCGCATGGTGGATGTGCAAGACAGTCCGTCGATCGATACGGAGGCGTGGGTTGAGCTCGATCGGCTGATCGGGTCGGGGCACGCGGCGGCGGTGGTGGCGTTCTTGCGGCTGCTGCCGCCGGGGGATACGGGGTACACGGTCACGCACCTGAGTGAAGAGCGGCGGGGGGTGTTGCTGGAGATGCTGTCTGCCGAGGCCCCGGAGTTTGCGGCGGACTTGCTGGAGCACCTGGACGACGGGTATGTCGCGGAGATCATCCAGGAGGTCGAGCCGGCGGTGGCGGCGGCGATTGTCGACGAGATGGACTCGGACGAGCAGGCGGACGTGCTCGGCGTGGTGCCCGAGGCGTTCCAGGAACAGGTGCTCGACGCGATGTCGCCGGAGGAGGCGGACGACGTCCGGCAGCGGCTGGAGTACGCCCCCGATGTGGCGGGTGGCCTGATGATCACGGAGTACCTGAGCTATCGCGACACGGATGATGTGAAGTCGGTGCGGCACGATTTGCGTCGGAACCGGGAGCGTTACAACGAGTACGAGGTGCGGTACCTGTACTGCAACGACACCTCCGAGAAGTTCAGCGGGGTGGTACCGATGCGGGAGCTGGTCATGGCCCAGCCGGGGGAGCGGTTGTATGAGTGGGCGATCAAGGAGCCGATCGCGGTGAGTGACGACACGCCGCTGGATGACCTCGACGACTTATTTGACCGGATCGATCTGTCGGCCCTGCCGGTGGTCAATAGCGAGGGTGAGTTGGTGGGGGTGATCCAGCGGTCGGCGGTGCAGGAAGCGGTCGGGGATGTAGCGAAGGCGGACTTCGGGAAGTTCGCGGGGCTGATCGCGGGGGAGGAGCTGCGGACGATGGCGGCGTGGCGGCGGGCGGTTCGTCGGCTGATGTTTTTGCTCCCGATCATGGTGCTGATGCTGGTGTCGGCGTCGATCATCGCGCTATTTGAGCCGACGGTGGCGGAGCTGCCGATCCTCGCGGCGTTCCTGCCGGTGGTGGCGGGGATCTGCGGGAGCGGGGGGAATCAGGCGGTGGCGGTGAGTATGCGGGAGGTGAGTCTGGGGTTGATTGGGCCGAAGGATTTGGTGTTTGTGCTGGGCAGGGAGTTGGCGGTGGCGGTGCCGATCGGCGTGTTGATGGGGGCGGTGATGGGGGTGGTGGTGTGGGTGTGGCGGGGGGATGGGGGGTTGGCGATCGCGGTAGGCGGGGCGGTGCCGGTGGGGGTGAGCGTGGCGAAGGTGGTGGGGGGGACGGTGCCGTTGGTGCTGCGGAAGGCTGGGCTGGACCCGGCGATGGCGAGCGGCCCGTTGGTGACGACGGTGGTGGACCTGGTGGCGTTTTTCTCGGTGCTGATGCTGGCGGCGGGGCTGGCGGCGTAGGTCGCTTTTAACTGGGCAAGGGTAGAGCGGAGCGAGCACAGTGGACGGTGTGGTTGGCCGATAACAATGGAGGGAGCGAACGATTTCGGCAAGCGTTTTTGCGAGAAAACGGCTGGCTGATCTGGGAGAATGTTGGTTAAAATTGTACGGGTAGAAGAATTGTGAAACGTCGTGTGTGGGGTTCCGGGCAGGACTGATTCATGTCGAAACCCCTCGCTCACTACCGCCGCTTGGCCGTCACCCGCACGCTCGTGTTTGGTGTCTGCTTGTTGATGGTTGGGGTGGCGTCGGCACGGTTGCCCGAACGTGATCTTGGGCCCGAGCTGAACGATCGGGAGAAGGCGTTCCACGTGCTGAACCGGATGTCATTTGGGCCGGGGCCGGGGGATGTGGAGCGGGTGCTCGAGATGGGGTGGGAGGCGTGGGCGAAGGAGCAGCTTGATCCGGAGTCGATTGATGCCGAGGCGTTCGATGCGTTGGTGGTGGAGCGGTACCCCGCGCTGGGCATGACGCTTGATACGGCGATGCAGACGTACTACCCGCAGTTGGGGCCGAACCCCTCGCCGTCGCAGTTGCAGCGTCGGAACCAGTTGCGGAACACGGTGATGGGGGAGCTGCGTGACGCGGTTTTGTATCGGGCGGTCCACTCGCCGCGTCAGTTTGAAGAGGTGATGGTCGAGTTCTGGCGGAACCACTTCAACATCGACCACAGCAAAGACGCGGTGGCGTACATGGCCCCGGACTTCGAGCAGTCGGTGATCCGCAGGCACGCGTTCGGCCGGTTCGAGCACATGCTGCTCGCGTCGGCGACGCACCCGGCGATGCTGGTGTACCTCGACAACGTGGTCAGCCAGAAGCCGTTGACCGAGCGGGAGCTCCGGCTGCTGGAGCGGTTTGAGGGGCGGGATAATGTGCCGCGGAGTGTGCAGGCGCTCGGCCGACATCGGGGGCTGAACGAGAACTACGCGCGGGAGCTGATGGAGCTGCACACGCTCGGTGTCGACCGCCGTTACAAGCAGCGTGATGTGACGGAGCTCGCTCGGGTGCTGACAGGCTGGTCGGTGAAGCGGACGGAGGGCGGCGGGCTCGAGTTCGCGTTCCGGGAAGAGGTGCACGACGACAACCGCAAGCGGCTGTTTGGCCGGACGGTCCGGGGCGACGGGATGGACCAGGGCGTGTCGGTGATCCGCGGGCTGGCCCGTCACGATTACACGGCCGATTTCATCTCGTACAAGCTCTGCCGATACCTCGTGCGGGACGAGCCGAGCGATGCGTTGGTGAAGCGGGTGTCGCGGGTGTTTCAGCGGACGCGGGGGCACCTGCCCTCGGTGTATGAGGCGATCATTTTCTCGGATGACTTCATGTTCCGGCAGAACCACCGGGTGAAGTTCAAGACGCCGTTCGAGTTCACGGTGTCGGCGATCCGTGCGACCGGTGCGGTGGTGGACGGCGGCCGGGGCACACACCAGATGCTCGAGCGGATGGGCCAGCCGATCTACCGGTGTGTCGATCCGACGGGGTACTACGACCAGGCGGAGGCGTGGCTGGACCCGGGGGTGCTGCTTTACCGCTGGCGGTTCGCGTTGGCGTTGGCCAACAACGACGTGCAGGGGCTGCGGGTGCCCGACGCGATGCAGGCGAACATCAGCCCGGAGCAGTTGGACAGCCGGCTGATCCAGCGGGTCCTGCCTGGGAGGATCGACCCGCTGGCGCGGGAAGAGCTGGCACGCGCGCTCCGCCGGGGCGGCGTGACGGGGGCCTGGGGGCTCATGCTGGGGACGCCCGAGTTCCAGCAGCAATAACTGTTTTAACACCCACCGCTTCCGTCCAGACGAGGCCACACGATGACCCCCACACGACGCGATGTCCTGAAGTCCTCCAGCCTGATGCTCGGTGCGGGCATGATCGGGCTCTCCCCCCGGCTGAGCTACGGCGTCCCGAACGTCGACGGCTCGCAGCCGCCCACGCTGGTCGTGGTCTACCTCCGCGGCGGGGCCGACCCGCTCAACACCGTTATCCCCTACGGCGACCCGCTCTACGCCACGGTTCGCCCGACCATCCGCGTGCCTGGCCAAGCCAATGGCAACACGCCCGGCGTGATCCCGATCAACCGCTACTTCGGGTTCCACCCCGCGATGACCGAGCTGGCCGAGCTCTATGAGAAAGGCATGATGTGCCCGATCCTGAATTGCGGGTCGACCCATCCGACGCGTTCACACTTCGACGCCCAGGACTTCATGGAGCGTGCTGCGCCGGGCGTGAAGTCGGTGACCGAGGGTTGGCTCAACCGCTACCTCTATGCGACCAAAACCGATGACGACTCGGACCTCCGCGCGATCGCGTTGCAGGAGACGCTGCCGCGGTCGATGCGGGGGGAGTACGGGGCACTCGCGGTGCCGGGCTACGGCGCGGACCACGTGATGAACACATTCCAACACCTGTACGACTGCGACTCGAACAAGGAGGCGCTGCGGCGTAACGGCAACGATGCGGACCCCGCCGCGAACGAGGCGAAGCCCGAAGCACAAGAAGCAGCCTTGCTGCCCGAAGACGCGATGCGTCAGCGGATCGCCGAGGCGGGCGACGACGGTATCCGCAAGCTGCGCGAGCTCAACCACGCGGTCGGCGGCCGGGGTGGTAGCGGCTACCCGAACCATCGGCTCGGGCACCAGTTCCGTGACCTCGCCAAGCTGATCAAGGCCGGCGAAGGTCTTGAGGTCGCCGCGATCGATTACAACGGCTGGGACCACCACGCCTACCAGGGCGGGGTCAACGGCACGATGTCCGACATGCTCCGCACCCTGTCACAATCGGTCGGTGCGTTCGTCAACGACATGGGCCCACGCATGGACCGGACGCTGGTGCTGATGATGACCGAGTTCGGGCGCACCGTCCGCGAGAACGGGAACAACGGCACGGACCACGGCCGGGCCAGCTGCATGATGGCGGTCGGCGGCATGGTCAACGGCGGCCAAATCTACGGCAAGTGGACAGGGCTGGAACGCCGCACACTCGTGGCCGGCCGAGACCTTCGGGTGCACACCGACTTCCGACGTATCTTCGCCGAGAGCCTCGCCACGCTGTACGGCTTCGAGGCCGACGAGCACGACTTCTTCCCGGAATACCGCAGCCGCGAGAAGCCGGTCGGGTTCCTCCGGCCGATGTCGGCGTAGGCCTCGAAACGCTCAGGCTTCGGTGGCGGTGATGGCGGCCGCGATGTTGGCCAGCAGCCAGCACGACGCGGCACCGAGCTGAAGGCCGTCGCCGATGGAGCTGATGCCGTAGAAGAACATGCTCACCATCCAGCAGAGGCTCGCCGCGGTCTGGCCGAGCCATTCGATACGCAGCACGCGCAGCAGCCACGCGGGGGTTGTGCTCTCTGCGACGGCATGATCGGCTTCGGCGTTCAACACACACACTCCTTTCCGCAGCACGATAGGTCGTCGAGGTACATGCCCCAGCTGCGGTAGCTCTCGAGACGTTCGGCCGGCAGGCCCAGCGCCGTGGCGATCGCTTTGGCGACCACGGCGAAGCGCTGCCGGTACTTGTAGATAAAACAGAACACGTGGTTGCCGTGACGCACCGCGGCCCCGCACAAGAACAGCCCCGGCGTGATCGTCGATTCGTCGTTTTCGCTCAGCAGCGGGTAGCCGTCCTCGCGGTCCTCGAAGAGGTGCTGGACCAGCCGGTGGCTGCCCACGAACCCGCTGGCGAGCAGCGGCGGGGCGGACGACTCGAACAGCTCTTCGTCGAGCGTCTTGACCTGATAGAGCGTGCTGCTGTCGGTGCTGGTCTTGGAGACCCGCATCACGGGGGTGTTCGGGAACAGCTCGACGTATTCCTGGAAGTGCGGGTCGCGCATCCGTTCGACGGAGTAGGTCGATAGTGCGGCGCTGGGGTCGGACGTCTCGGCTTCCCAGGGGCAGCCCATGTCGAAGAGCTGTACCTCTTTGCCGCGTCGGGCGAGGTGGAAGGCCGCATCGATGCCGCTCTCGTAGCCGCCGATCACGATGAACGCGTCGCCCTCGAGGTCGTCGTAGCTCGTGAGAGTCGCGGTGTGGGTGCAGTGCTCGGCACCGGTGAACCCACTCAGCCGGGGGTACTGAAACTCGCCGGCCGCCCAGATCACGTGCTTGGCCCGCAGCGTGTGTTCCTCGGTATCGACACGGAAGTCGTCGCCGACCGGTGTGACCCGCAGCACGTGGGTGTTCTCCACGACCGGGACCTTGAAGAACGCCGCGACCTCGCGGAGGTGCGCCGCGTACTGCTGGCCCGTCGGGTGCTCGACGTCGAGGGCGTAGGCAGGGGAAATTCCGATCGCGATCGAGTTGAGGTCGACCATGCCGACCGAGTTGGTCGGGAACGACGGCGTGATAAACCGTGTCTCGGCGGGCCAGTTGTCGAACGAGGCGCCGACGGTCTGCCCTTCCAGGACGAGGTAGTTCTCGAGCCCCGCGTCTTTGAGTGCGATCGCCACGCCGACACCCGCAGCCCCGGCGCCGACCACAATGGCGTCGTAGGTGTTGGTGGTGGAGAGGGTCGGGGTGGGTGCGTTACTCATCGGTGACAGCCCGTGTCGCGGCCGTCGGCCGTGGGGTTTGTGGGGGCGACTGTTTTACGCCAACTCCGGGTCCGCCGCATCAGAAGCCGAGACGGGTGCTTCGTAGCCGGGCCAGTTCTCGAAGCCTGCCGCGATCTCTTCACGGGTCAGCAGGGCCGCGTCGAGGGCGGCCTCGATCGCGTCGCGGTCCATCCCCACGCCGATGAACACGATCTCCTGTCGGCAGTCGCCGACCTGGTCGTCCCAGCGTTCCTCGATCCAGGCCCGCGTTTCGGGGTCGTCCGGCCAGTCTTCCTTGTCGACCGAGGCAAACCAGAGCCCGGCACGGTCCACCGAGATCGACGAGCCGGCCTGCGACCAGACGCTGCAGTACTGCGGGTGTGATGAGAGCCAGAGGTAGCCCTTGGAGCGGACCACGCCAGGGAAGCCCGTAGCGACGGCGTCTCGCATCCGCTGCAGATGGAACGGCTTGCGTCGGCGGTAGACGAAGCTCCCGATGCCGTACTCTTCGGTTTCGGGGGTGTGCTCGCCGTTGAGCTCCTTGACCCAGCCGGGGGTCATGGCCGCTTCTTCTTCGTCGTATAGCCCGGTGCCGACGATGGCCGAGACGTCGATCTGCCCGCGCCGGGTGCGGATCAGCTTTGCGTCGGGGTTCATGTGGTGCAGGATGCCCTCGAGCCGGTCGACATCGGCAGGCAGGACCAGGTCGCACTTGTTGATCACGATGACGTTGGCGAACTCGACCTGGTCGGTGAGCAGGTCGACGATGGTGCGCTCGTCCTCTTCGCCCACCGCCATGCCGCGGTCTTCGAGGCGCTGCTCGCTCTCGAAGTCCCGGATGAAGTTGGCGGCGTCGATGACGGTCACCATCGTGTCGATCTGGGAGACGTCGGCGAGGCTCTGGTCGTCCTCATCACGGAACGAGAAGGTCGCCGCGACGGGCATGGGCTCGCCGATGCCGGTGGACTCGATGAGCAGGTGGTCGAAGCGGCCTTCGTCGGCGAGCTTCTTGACCTCGATCATCAGGTCCTCACGCAAGGTGCAGCAGATGCAGCCGTTGGACATCTCGACCATCTTCTCTTCGGTGCGGGACAGTTCCGCCCCGCCGTCGCGGACCAGCGCCGCGTCGATGTTGACCTCGGACATGTCGTTGACGATGACCGCGACCCGCAGGCCTTCGCGGTTGTTGAGCACGTGGTTGAGCAGGGTGGTCTTGCCCGCACCGAGGAAGCCGGAGAGGACGGTGACGGGGAGTTTGTGGTCGAGCGATTCCATGATCGGGGCTCCGCTTGAGGGTGAAGGTTCTGCGTAGAGCGTAGCGCTCATCGACGCTGCCGGGGCGGGTTTCGGGGGATTGCCGCCGATCAGTGCGTTACGCCGCAGTCCGGGCAGGCGTGCGGGATTAGGGTCGGCGAAGCCGCAGCCCCCGCGGGTTGCTCCGGACTCACGCCGGGCCCCGCCTCCGCCGCACCCTCGCCTCGGCTGGGATACGCCAGGCTCCCCCAGACCAGCGACAGCATCAGCACCGCCAAGCCCACCGCGATCATCCACCGCTGTCTGCCGGCACCCTTCATGCCTTCCCCTCCTCGGAACACGCGTCGCACCGCCCTCTCAGGAAGACCTCGTGCGATTCGAGCGTGAAGCCTTCGGGGGTCAGCTCATCGAAGTGTCCCGGACAACCTTCGATGTCGAAGACACGGTGGCAACTCGTGCACTCGAAGTGGTGGTGGTGCGGCCGATCGCTCGGCTCGTAATGCGTGGGCCCGTTGGGGATGTCCACCGCGATGAACTGCCCGGCCTCAACCCCGCGTTTGACCAGCCGATAGACCGTGGCGAGCCCGATCCCGGTGTGGGCGAGGTCTTCGTGGATCTCGTGGGCCGAGAGCGGGCCGGGGGCCTGGCGGAGCAGGTCGGTGACGGCGACGAGGTGCTCGCTGGGGCGGGGCATTTCGTGAATGATAATGCGTTCTCAATACCTGTCAACGAGCAGGGGTGAGCCGCGTAGGCAGAGCGGTGCGGGTGGGATTGCGGCAGGCTCAGTCGGAGGCGTCGTCGTCGCGCGATCGTCGGGTGAGGGCAGCGACGCCGAGGGCGAGGAGGGTGAGGGAAGCGGGTTCGGGGATGGTGTAGAGGGCGATGCCGGAGCGGCCGTCGGCGAGGGTGAACTGGTAGGCAACCTGGCCGAGGTCGTTTAAGCCGCTGCCTTCGTCTTGTATCGAGAAGCCCGGTGCGAAGCTCAGTTCGGTGATCGTGCTGCCTAAGAAGGAGTTTCCCTCCCGGGCGATCTGAATGAGGCCCAGTCCATCATCAAAAAGGTAGAGGCCGAGGTCGTCAGTGGACCCGCCGATGGTTCCGGTGAGGTCGCCGAGGAATGCGGCCTGCCCAGCGTTGTTTAGGGCGACGCCGCCTGCAAATTCGGAAAAGAAGCCGTTCGCGTCGGGTGCGGCCTGGCCTTCACGGGCGATCTGGGTCAGGATTGAGCCGTCACTGCGGAATAGTCCGGAGTCGTCGCCGAACCCACCTGCGGTACCGGTGAAGAAGCCGACGAATGCGGCTTGCCCGGCGTCGTTGAGGGAAGGGCTGCCGAAGTTGGAGAAAGAGCCGTTGGCGTCGGGTGCGGCTTGGCCTGTCCGGATGATCTGGGTGAGGGTTGAGCCATCGCCCAGGAAGATGCCGGCATTGTCACTGCCCCCACCGGTGGTGCCGGTGAGTTCGCCGACGAATGCGGCCTGCCCGGCGTCGTTAAGGGAGACACCGCTGCCGAAGTTAGAGAAAGAGCCGTTGGCGTCCGGTGCGGACTGGCCTGTCCGGGCGATCTGCGTGAGGGTCGAGCCGTCGCCTCTGAAGATGCCGGTGTCGTCGCTGGTCCCGCCGGTGGTGTTATTGAGGGTGGCGCGGAAGGCGGCCTGCCCGGCATCGTTCAAGGCGACAACTTCGTCGAATTCAGAGAAAGAGCCGTTCGCATCGGGCGCAGCCTCACCCTCCCGGGCGATGCGGGTGTGGGAAGTACCGTCGCCCCGGAAGATGCCATGGTCGTCGCTGCCACCGCCAGCGGTCCGAAAGAGGCGGCCGTGGAAGGCGGTTTCCCCGGCCTCGTTAAACGCAGGACTGCGAATATTTACGAAGAAGCCGTTCGCGTCGGGTGCGTCTTGGCCGGCTCGTACGAGTTGGGTGAGGGACGAACCGTCGCCCCGGACGATACCGACTCCGCCGTTAGCGGGACCTCTAATGAAAGCGGAAAAAGCCGTCTGCCCGGCGTCATTCAGGGCGAGGAATTCGCGCAACTCAGAGAATGAAAAATCGCCGCTCGCGTCAGTCTGGCCTTCCCGGACGACTTGAGTCAGAGCCACGCGGTCGCCCAAGAAGATTCCACGGTCGTCGCCAAATCCGGTGGTGTTAGTCAGGAAGCTAGAGAATGCGACTTGGCCGGCTTCATTAAGAACAGGGGCGTCAAAGGTGGAAAAGGAGCCATTGGCATCGGGGGCGGTGTCGCCGGTGAGGGCAATGAGGTCGGCAGTCTGAGCGTGGGCCGGGATCGAGACGGCGGCGGCGGCGAGCAGAGCGGCGCCGGTGAGCCGTTGGGCTCTGGCGGTGGGCGACAACGGCATAGGGTTCTTTCTCCGGACCGACTGGGGATGGCGTTCGTGATGTGGGGCCAAGACCCAATGAAACTACTTAGAGCAAACTACTGTGGCAGGTGGGGACGGGCAAGCGGGTTGGTGAGATTTTGGGTTACTTTCAAAGTTCCCATGGCTGGTTGTGGGGGGGGCGTGGGTGGGGAACACCGGGCTTTATCTCGAGGGTTTTCCGTAACGCGGGCCGGTCGCAAGCGACCGGGCTAAACAGGCGGGGTGGTTGAAACGGTGAGGTCGGTGGGGTTGAGGTGGGGTAGAGTGCGGGGATGGCGAAGCGAGCGGCGACGACGAGGAAGAAAGCGGGTGTTGAACTGGGGGTGGGGACGCGGGTGTTGGTGTTGCATGGGCCGGAGGAGGCGCTCAAGCGGGGGTATCTGAAGGAGCTGAAGGGGGCGTTGGAGACCGAGCACGGCGAGCTGGATGTGCACCAGTTTGATGGGAAGACGGTCGAGCTTTCGGCAGTGATGGATGAGCTGCGGGGGTACTCGCTGATGGCGGGGTACAAGGTGGTGGTGGTGGACGAGGCGGACGCGTTTGTGAAGGCGCACCGGGGGGCGTTGGAGCGGTATTGCGAGAAGCCGGTGGACCACGCGACGCTGGTGCTGCGGGCGGGGACGTGGAACCGGGGGAACCTGGACAAGGCGATCGCGAAGGTGGGGGCGATCATGAAGTGTGAGGCGGTTCGGCCGGCGGAAGCGGCGGCGTGGGCGGTGGAGCGGGCGAAGACGGAGCACGGCGTCGAGCTGGATCGGCGGGCGGCGGGGCTGTTGGTGGAGCGGATGGGGGTGGACCTGGGGATGCTGGAGACGGAGGTGGCGAAGCTGGCGCTGATGTCGGTGCCCGCGGCGTGTGGAGGCGACCGGTCGCAAGCGACCGGGCTAAAAGGTGGGGGGAAGATCACGCTGGAGTTGGTGCGGGAGGTGGTGGGGCAGGGCAGCGAGGAGAAGGCGTGGGTGGTGCAGGCGGAGGTTCTGAAAGGGTTGGCAAACGGAAACGCATCGGGCGCGTTGGCGACCATCAAGGAGTTGGTGGAGTTGTCGGGGCAGCCGGCGATCCTGGTGGGGTATGCGGTGGCGGATTTGATGCGGAAGCTGGCGGTGGGGGTGGCGATGCGGGCGGCGGGGGAGGGGGACGGGGCGATCACGAAGGCGGCGCGGGTGTGGGGGCCGCAGGTTCGGCCGTTCATGGCGGTGGTGGGTCAGATGAGTAGAGGGGCGGGTGGGGCCGGCGGGGTCGGTAGGGTGTCGGGGATGCTGGGTCGGGCGCTGCAGGCCGATGCGCGGAGTAAGAGCGGGTACGGGGAGGCGGTGCGGAATCTCGAATGCCTTTGCGTGGCGTTGGCCGATAACGCCTAGAGCGAGCAGGGACGACTCGCGTGGTGTTTCGTGCGGGGGTGGGGTAGCTGGCAGGAGGCCTGCGATGGCAGAGTGGTTCAAGCGTGGGGACGGGACGTTGTGTGGTCGGCGGGTGACGGCGGTGGTGGTGGGTTCGGTGTTGGCGGTGGTGCAGGCGGTGCTGGGTTGGGGGTGCGTGGAGACGGGTCGACAGATGCGGGGGGGGGACGGCCTGACCGGGTTGACGGTGCCGATGGCTGGGGACGGGCGCTCCGCTGCTCAAGCGGCGGAAGCCCGCGGGGAACCGAGCGCGGCGGTGAACTCGGTGCGGGATTACGTGCGTCGGGTGGAAGCGTCGGAGCCGGTGGTGGTGCAAGCGATGCCGGTGGAGCAGGAGGTGGCGTGGCGGGATCGGCCGCCGGTGGAGCGGGTGCCGGAGACGTTGGCGGGCCAGCCTGCAGGGGTGTCCGATGGAACGCAGGCGGCGGCGGACCGGGTGGTTCAGCCTGCGGAGCAGGTGGTGCGGATCGAGGTGGCGGGGATTGACGAAGGGCGGGTCGGGGTTAGCGGGACCGAGCGTCGTGGGGCGTTGGAAGAGATGAGTGAGGCGGCGTTGGTTAAGGCGTTGGCGGAGCGGGTGGCGGACGGGGAGCGGTCGGAGCTGGACAAGGCGGTAGTGGGGGCGTTGCTGCGGGCGATGGATGTGGAGGGTGCTGGGGACGGTGTGGAATCGGAGCTGTTGGCGGGGTTGGCGGCGGGGAAGCGGGAGCGGCTGGCGTTGTTCGAGCAGCTGGTCAGAGAGACCCGGGCGGGGATGCTGGCGACGGACGGGTCGCTATCGCAGAACGAGGTGGGGCGTCGAGTGATGCGGGTGTTTGGGGAGCTGCCGATCACGGTGGCGAAGATGGAGCTGTGCCGGCGGGTCGAGGGGTACGGGGTGTACGAGCCGCTTCCGAGCCGGGTGTTCCGGGCCGGTGGGATGAAGAAGGCGGTGGTGTATCTGGAGCTGGAGAATTTCACGCGGGAGGCGGTGGACGACGGGTACGAGGTGAAGCTGCGTCAGGAGGTGACGCTGTACAAGGCGGAGGACGGGATGGCGGTGTGGCGGCAGAAGCCGGTGGAGATCCGGGACCGGAGCAAGAACCCCCGGCGGGATTTTTTCGTGGTGCAGGTGGTGAGCCTGCCGCGTGACCTGGGGGTGGGGCGGTATGTGTTGAAGGTCAAGGGGCAGGACTTGCACGGCGGGATGCACTATGCGCGGAGCGTGCCGATCGAGGTGTCGGTGACTGGGGGTGGTGGTGATGGGGAGCGGGTGGCGGTGGGGCGGTAGGGTTGGGTGGCGCGGCCGGTCGCGAGCGACCGGGCTAAACAGGGTGAAAGCGCCGGGGTGGGTGGGGTGGTATAACGGGGTATGGATGGACTGTTGCTGATTATCTCGGGGCCTTCGGGGGTGGGGAAGTCGACGATCACGAACCGGATCCTGGAGCGGTTGGGGGCGACGCTGTCGGTGTCGATGACGACGCGGAAGAGGCGGCCGGGCGATGTGGACGGGGAGCACTACCACTTTGTGGATGACGCGGCGTTTGAGGACATGGTGGAGGCGGACGGGTTTCTGGAGCACGCGGTGTACGCGGGGAACAAGTACGGGACGCCGCGTGAGCCGGTAGACCGGGTTCTGGCTTCCGGGGGAGTGATGGTGTTGGAGATCGATGTGGCGGGGGCGGCGCAGGTGAAGGGGAAGATGCCGGGGGCGTTTGCGGTGTTTATTGAGGCGCCGACGCGGGAGGCGTTGCTGCATCGGCTGCGGACGCGGTCGACGGAAGACGAGGCGACGATCCAGCGGCGGTTCGGGATCGCGCAGCGGGAGATCGAGTTTGCGCACGCGTCGGGCTTGTATGACGCGTTCGTGGTCAATGACGATCTGGAGCGGGCGGTGGGGGAGTTGGCGGGGTTGGTGGAGGGGGCGTTGGTGGGGCGGGGGTAGGTCTCGGGCCGGGGGGCCCCCGCCGCGGCCCCACCAGAATGGGGGTGTGGGGGGGGCAGATTGGGAAAAATAAAAACAGCCGGGGTTGTATGGAGGGACAAAAAACCCAAT
>JBCCOW010000074.1:0-17463 GCA_039025195.1 Planctomycetota bacterium | reverse complement strand
TGGGTTTTCTCAATTCCAATGATAAAGTACTTCATCATGATCTCACTCCGCCTGCTGGCCCTCACCGTCTCTGTCGCGTCCATCACACTCATCGCCCCGGCCCACGCCGAACCCGACCCGCCCAACGTCGTCATCATCTACGCCGACGATCTCGGCCCCGGCGACCTGAGCCACTACCACCGCGAGCGCACCGGCAAGCCCGCACTCGTTGAAACCCCCCGCATGGACGCCCTCATCGCCGAAGGCATGCGCTTCATCGACGCCCACTCGTCCACCGCTCTCTGCTCCCCCAGCCGCTACTGCGCCATGACCGGCAATCTCTGCCACCGCAGCAAAAACCGCTGGGGCGTCTGGCGCTCCAACGCCCCCACCCCCATCACCGACAACGACGCCACCCTCGGCCGCGTCGGCCAGGACGCCGGCCTCACCACCGGCTTCATCGGCAAGTACCACCTCGGCGGCGCCTTCAAAAACCCCAACGGCCAAGGCTTCTTCCGCGGCGACATGCGCAACGCCGGGCCTGACCGCTTCGACGGCTCCGTGCTCGTCGACAGCGGCCCCCAGTCCATCGGCTTCGACTACAGCTTCACCATGCCCGCCGGCATCCAGGGCCCCCTCTACACCGCCTACGAAAACGGCCAGTGGTACCCCTTCTCCGAAGACTCCAAGCTCATCAACCTCACCAAAGACACCGCCCTCGAGCCCGCCATCGTCTCCGACAAGGGCCCAGGACTCGGCGACTCCCACTTCAACACCCGCGACGTCGGCCCCCTCCTCGCCGGCAAGGCCGTCGACTTCATTAACGCCAACGCTGAACAAGACCAGCCGTTCCTGCTCTGCTACTGGAGCCCGATGGTGCACATCCCGCACCTCCCGCCCGACTCGTTCAACGGCCGCCCTATCGCCGGCCAGCACGCCACCCGGCACCTCGACATGGTCGCCGAGTTCGACCAGCAGGTCGGCGCGATCATCGACGCCCTCAAAGCCCAGGGCGTCTACGACAACACCATCATCTTCCTGCTCTCGGATAACGGCGGACTCCGCGACGGCAAGGCCGAGAAGCTCGGGCACGATTCGTCCAACGGCTGGCGCGGCTCCAAGAACAGCCCTCACGAAGGCGGCCGACGCATCCCCTTCGTCGTTGTCTGGCCCGGACATATCGAGCCCGGCACCACGTCGTTCCACATGACCGCCGACCGCGACATCGTCGCCACCCTCGCCGACCTCTTCGACCAGCCCCTCCGCGAAGACCAGGGCATGGACGCCCTGAGCCTCCTGCCCGTCCTCCTCGGCCAGGCCGAAGACAACCGCGACCGCATGCTCCCCCTCCAGGGCGGCAGCCACAACGAACTCATCCACCGCGTCGGCCCCTGGAAGCTCATCATCGACACCAACCACCCCGAGACCGAGCACACCCTCGTCGCCCTGTTCAACCTCGACGACAACCCCAAGGAACTCGAAGAACAGAACCTCCTCAACGACCCGGCCCACGCCGACCGCGTCCAGACGATGTTCGACGAATACATGGCTTGGCGCAAGAGCAACGCCCGATCAACGCCGGCCATGCAGTCCGCCCCGGCCAACTGACGCCAAGCCAGAACCACACGCTGCAGCACTCAGCCGACCCCGGCGTGCGACTCGTTTGCGCTGGCGTACGCGGTCTCATCCGGTATTTTGGTGATTAGATGTCTAGTCCTGTCCGCATTCACCCACCTCAAGAGAAAGCCGCTCCCCTCATGAAGACCACACTCGCCGCTCTCGCCCTGCTTGCCGCCGCAGCCCTCACGCTCCCCGCCCACGCCCACGCACCGGCTAACCCCATCGTCGGCTCCTGGCAAACCGCCGACCAACAGACCACCCTCATCATCAACGCCGAGCCCGACTCCACCAACGATTACATCGGCGTCCTCTACCGCGTCGAACTGACCATCCAGGCCTACGCCATGCTCCTCGGCTCCGACGAGATCAAGGGCACCCATGGCAACCTCTACGACCCCGGCCAGCCCGCCCGCCCATTCGAGATCAAGGTCGCCGACGGCCAGCTGACCCTCACCTTCTACGACAACAATCAGACCCTCGTCTTTACCCCCGTCAAGGGCGAGTAGCCGCCCGCTGCTCCGCAAACCCAGCGATCAACCCTGGTCGGGCCTGCCCCTGCTCGGGACTGATCGCGTTGTCGTTTGGCCAGACACCCCATAACGGCACACGCGGTATCCTCCCGATCCCGCCCAAACAACCCTCGGCCACAACCCCAACCGCCACGCCTGCCATGACCACCCACCGCATCCTCGCCGCCGACAAGCTCTCCCAGGACGGCCTCGACTTCATCGAATCCCAGCCCGACGCCCAGCTCCTGAATAGGCCCGGCCTCGCCGATGAGGAGTACGCCAAACTCCTCGCCAACGGCGACGCCGACGCCATGATCGTCCGCTCCGGCATCACCGTCACCCCCGAGATGCTCGCCAACCCCGGCACCCTCAAGATCATCGCCCGAGCCGGCGTCGGCGTCGACAATATCGACCTCCCCGCCGCCACCGAAAAGGGCATCCTCGTCGTCAACACCGCCGAGGCCTCCACCATCACCACCGCCGAGCACGCGTTCACCCTCATGATGGCCCTGCTCCGCAACGTCGGGCCCGCCTACAAGACCATGACCACCGGCGGCTGGGACCGCTCCAAATACGCCGGCCGACAGCTTCACGGACTCACCCTCGGCGTCGTCGGCTTCGGCCGAATCGGCCAGACCATGGCCCACCGCGCGCTGGCCTTCGGCATGGACGTCGTCGCCTTCGACCCCGTCTGGTCCTCACCCACCGCGCTCGACGGCAAGGTCAAGATGTTCTCCGACTTCAAGGCCATGCTCCCGCTCCCCGACGTCCTATCGTTTCACGTCCCGCTCAACGATCACACCCGCGGCATGCTCAACGCCGAGACCTTCGCCCTCTGCAAGAAAGGTGTCTTCGCCGTCAACGCCGCCCGCGGGGGCGTCATCGACGAAACCGACCTCCTCGCCGCCCTCGACTCGGGACAGTGCGGCGGCGCCGCTCTCGACGTCTTCACCAGCGAGCCCCCCCCGGAAGATTCGCCGCTCCGATCCCACCCCAAGCTCCTGGTCACGCCCCACCTCGGTGCCTCCACCAAAGAAGCCCAGCAGGCTGTCAGCATCGACGCCGCCAAGGCCTGCCTCGCCTACCTCCGTGGCGAGGGCATCAAGGGTGCGGTCAACGCCGGCGGCCTCCGCGTCGACCTCGACCCGCTCCAACACGCCTTCGTCGATCTCGCCCAACGCATGGCCGCCCTGCTCTCGCCCATGATCACCCGCGGCATCGCCAAGGTCGAGATCAGCCTCGCCGGGCAAGCCATCGCCAAGGCCGCCGGCACCATCGAACGCTCCGCCATGGTCGGCCTCCTCCAGGCCCACCTCGCCGACCCCGTCAACCTCATCAACGTCGCCGATGTCGCTGCCTCCCGCGGCATCAAGCTCACCACCTCCACCTGCGACGACCCGTCCCCCCAGGGCCCCGAGCTCTCCATCGAGGTCTTCGCCCCCGCCGGCACCACCGACACAACGGGCCACCCCGGCGACAAGACCCGCAAGATCACCGGCCGTGTCTACGACGACCTCCGCCCCCACGTCGTCGACATCAACGGCTACGTCATGGACATGACCCCCGCCGGCCCCATGCTCCTCCTGCTCAACGACGACCGCCCCGGCATGGTCGGGCTCATCGGCACCGAGCTCGGCAAGGCCGGCGTCAACATCGCCGACATGACCATCTCCCCCCGCGCCGGCACCGCCCTCCAGGTCCTCAAGGTCAGCGACCCTGTCCCCCCCGCCGTCCTCGACCACATGCGCACCCAGCCCGGCATCAACAAAGCCGAGGCCGTCACCCTGCCCTCCCTCGACCACGCATAAACAACCCGTTGCCTTTAGCGCGGTCGCTTGCGACCGGTCGCGCCACCAAGATCTCACCCCCAAACACAGCGGCGAAAACCACGCCCACAGTGGTACACTCCGTGTTTGTCCGCATCGAACCAGCCGCTAGCCATGCCCACCGCTACCCCCGCCGCAAACCCCAATTCGGACCACGCCGCCGAGGCCGCCGAACGCCTCCTCTCCCCCGGCCACGCCGCCATCGTCGGGCTCCAGTGGGGCGACGAAGGCAAGGGCCAGACCGTCGACCTGCTCACCCCCCACTTCAACGCCATCGCCCGGTTCAACGGCGGCAACAACGCCGGCCATTCCGTCCACGTCGGCAACGAAAAATTCGCCCTCCACCTCCTGCCCTCCGGCATCACCCACCCTGGCGTCCTCTGCGTCATCGGCAACGGCGTCGTCGTCGATCCCTCCCCCGAGACCGGCCTGCTCAAGGAGATCAAAGCCCTCGCTGATCGTGGCATCACCGTCGACGCCAACAAGCTCCGCATCTCTAACCGCGCCCACGTCGTGATGCCCTACCACCGCGTGGAAGACGGCCTCTACGAAGCCCTCGCCAAAGCCGGCAAGTCCGAGATCACCGCCGGCGCGATCGGCACCACCGGCCGCGGCATCGGCCGCGCCTACGCCGACAAAGCCCACCGCTCCACCGCCATCCGCATGGGCGATCTGCTCGTCCCCAACCGCCTCCACGACCAGCTCCGCCCCATCCTCCAGATCAAGAACGCCCTGCTCCAAGCCCTCGCCGACCTCGCCGGCGTCGAGTACACGCCCTTCGAGCTCGACACCCTCCTCCAACAAGCCGCCGACTGGGCCGAAGCCCTCCGCCCCATGATCGGCGACACCACCGCCGCCCTCACCGACATCGAACTCAACAAGGGCCGTGTGTTGTTTGAAGGCGCCAACGCCGCCCTCCTCGACGTCGACCACGGCACCTACCCCTACGTCACCTCCTCCACCACGTCCGCCCTCGGCGCCGCCACCGGCACCGGCCTCGCCCCCCGACACCTCCACAACGTCCTCGGCGTTGCCAAGGCCTACACCTCCCGCGTCGGCGGCGGTCCCCACCCCACCGAACTCCTCGACGACACCGGCGAACACATCCGCACCACCGGCAACGAGTTCGGCACCACCACCGGACGACCCCGACGCGTCGGCTGGCTCGACCTCACCGCCGTCAAATACTCCGCCCAGCTCAACGGCTGCACCGCGCTGGTCCTGACGGGCCTCTCCGTCCTCGCCGGCCTCCCCGAGCTCAAGCTCGCCGTCGCCTACGAACACGACGGCCAACGCCTCGACACCTTCCCCGCCGACGCCTTCGTCCTGGAACAAGCCACCCCCATCTACCAAACCCTCCCCTGCTTCCCCACCGGCACCGGCGACGCCACCGCCTTCGCCGACCTCCCCGACGCCGCCAAGGCCTATGTCCAGGCCGTCGAAGACTTCGTCGGCATCCCCATCAAGCTCGTCTGCGTCGGCCCCAAACGCTCACAAGCACTCCCACGTTGAAGATTGAACCACGAAGTACACTAAGAAAAACATAACTTCACTCTTCGTGATCTTCGTGCCCTTCGTGGTTCAAAATAAACCCCACCATTCACTCGGCCATGGATAACCTCCCCCAACACATCGCCATCATCATGGACGGCAACGGCCGATGGGCCACCGCCCGCGGCCTCGACCGCTCCGCCGGCCACAAGGCCGGTGCCGAAGCTGTCCGCCCCATCGTCACCCAGTGCTCCAAGCTCGGGCTCGACGCCCTCACGATCTATAGCTTCAGCACCGAAAACTGGACCCGCGCCCAGGACGAAGTCGACGGCCTCATGGCCTTGTATGTCCAGTACCTCATCTCCGAACGCCAGCTCTTCATCGACAACAACGTCCGCGTCCGACACATCGGCTCGCCCGTCGGCATGCCCGCCGACGTGCTCGAAGAACTGAAAAACACCGAGCAGCTCACCGCCCACCACACCGGGCTCAACCTCGTCCTCGCCATCAACTACGGCTCCCGCACCGAGATCACCGACGCCGTCCAACGCATCGCCCACGCCGCCGCCAACGGCTCCCTCGACCCCGCCACCATCACCGAAGACACCGTCGGCGACCACCTCTACACCGCCGGCCTCTCCGACCCCGACCTGCTCATCCGCACCGCCGGCGAGATGCGCCTCTCCAACTACCTGCTCTGGCAGTGCTCCTACGCCGAGCTCTACGTCACCGACGTCTGCTGGCCCGAGTTCGACCTCGCCCAGCTCAACCTCGCCCTCGCCGCCTACGACAAACGCACCCGCAAATTCGGCGGCGTGGTTTAGCTTTTGGCGGCTCGGTTATCACAGAGTTTGAGAGACACAGAGGCACAGAGAAAGACCAAGCTCAGGATGCAGGATATGAATCACGACAAGGGCGAACCTATCCGCACTAAAGATGGCTCCAGGAAAACCGTCATCTTCCTGATCTGCTTACTGATATTCATTGGCTTGAACCTTGCCATAGGCTTTTGGTTTTATCGCTGGGTTGCTAAATCAGTATTCAACTTTGACCTGACCGCTTTGCAATTCATTTTGTCCATGGCTGGACTAACTTGTATCGTGGTGATCACAAATGCATTTCATAGAAAGGCACACCATAAATAGCAGCCAGACCATTAGGGATGACTCTGGCTTTTCTGCTCTGTGTCTCTGTGTCTCTCAAACTCTGTGATTTCCGCCCACCCAAGACTCAAGGCGACACCACATCCAACTCGTGACACGCCCGGATGTACGACGCTGCGGACCACGCCTGGTAGCGTTTGCCGAGCACGCGGCCAGTCTTGCCGTGGGCCCACTCGTTGAACTCCCAGTCTTCACGGATGCCGAGCTTGTTGAGCTTGGCGAGCTTGACGAGTTCCTGCACCGCGACATCGTGCTGCCCGAGCCGATGGATGAACCGGCACCACATGCCGCCGATGAACGGCCAAATGCCGCCGTTGTGGTAGTGGTGCGGCAGGTTCAACAAGTTCACCGCGTAGTAGTCCTTCCAGTCCGGATCGCCGGCCTGCACCACCGGGTAGAGGTTCTGCACGGGCCAGGGCTCGTTCACCCCGCAGCCCCACATATACGCAAACGCCTTCCGCGCCCGGTCGGCGTCGATCAGCCCCATGATGAACGCGAGGATGTTGCCGTAGGTATCACACCGCCAGCTGAACGAGAACGGCGTCACCTCCGCGAGCAGGTACTGCGCATCGCCCAGTGAATACTGCAGATCGGCAAAACTCCGCTGCGGCTGGTCGGTGGTGCTCGTCGTGCTCGGCCAGAACGTGTGCAAGCATCGGCCTTGGATAAACTGAGCCCACGCCGCGTAGTCCGCCGCCCGCTTCGGGTCATCGAGCATCTCCATCAGCCGGCCGAAGCACACGTTCGCCCGGAACCAGAGCACCTCGTCGTACAGCACGTTGTACGACCGCCCGAACAGGTCGGTCCAGTCCGACGCTTCGGGGACTTCGATGAGCCCGTCGTTATTCGAGTCGTGGGCCGAGATCCAGTCCATCGCCCGCTGCAGCTGGGCCCGGTAGTCGCGAAGCAGGCTGCGATCGCCCGTATACCGGCAGTAGGTATAAACCGCGATGATCACCCAGAGGTTGGAGTCGATCGCACAGATCCCGCCGACGCCGGAGTAGTCCGGCTGTCCGGTGGCCAGGCGCACGTTGGCCGGCACCTGTCCGTTCGGGCTCATGTTCTCGAGCAGCGTCGCCAGCGTTTTGCGCTGCGTCTCCCGGATGTCTTCATCGTTGAGTAAGACGGTCCCGATCACGGTGATGCAGCCGTCGCGGGCCCAGACCGAGTGATAGTTTTCATCGGTGCCTGTGATCTCGTTGTCTGCTAGTGATGCGGCCGAGAAACCGAGCGGCGTGATGCACTTGCGGATCGTCTCGATCGCTTTGCCGTAGCCCGTGGTCAGGAGCTTCGCCTGCTCGTCGCCGAGCCCGGTGCGGTCTTTGGCCGTGAAAAGCCGGCTCAACTCGGGATCGGCCTCGGCATCGATCGCGACGCCCTGCAACGCAGGCCGTTTCCGGCGGTCGATCACGCCGTAGCGCACCAGCCCATCGACGATCCCCTCCGACATCACCTTGTCGCTGCGGAACGCGGTGTCGATCGAAACAATCGCCTCGAATAACTCGGGCTTCGCATTTTCCACCACAATACCCCGGACACCGGGAAGGAAATAGCAGCTTGCGTCGTTGGCCGAGCTCCCCGCGACGACGACCGTATCCAGGCCGATCTCCAATCGATCGCAAAGCCACTGCAGGGCAAGCCCCTTGTTCGTCTTGGCCGGCACCACATCCAGGTACTGAAACCCTGTGTAGACCACCGATACCGCGAGCCCCTGCGTCTTGAGCTGCTCCCGGATCACCGCCACCGAGTCCCGCGTCGCGTCTTCCAGATACCAGCTGCTCTTGAACGGGTTCTGGTTCTCCGGCCCCTGCTTCTCCACCCCCGGCAGCTCCCGGACAATCGACTCGATCAGCTCAAGGTCCCAGCCCTCGCTGAAGCTCTTGGTGTAGTCCTCGATCGGCTCGCCCTTCGCCGCGTCGTATACGATCGTCCCGACGCCGGAGATGATGTAGTCCGGCTCGGGCAGCCCGTTGTCGGCGATGATCGAGAGCATGTCTTCGAGCCCTCGGCCGGAGTTGTAGACCAGCGTCGGGCGGTCGCAGTCCATGCAGTCCCGCCAGGCCGTATTGAAGTGGTGCGCTGCTCCGGGTGTCCCGATCAGGGTCGCGTCGAGGTTGCAGCTGAACAGCTTCACCGGGCGTCGTGGGTTGCCGACCCCCGCCGGCACGCCGGCGTTGCGGGGTCCCGCTTTCCGCCGATCACCAACCCGCGGCGGACCCGTCCCGTCGCCGTGTTCGCCGGGCGTGGGGTCCGAGGGACCCGGAGCGGTGGGGCTTCCACCGATCAACCCATCCGTGGCCGTGGTCTCTCCGTCTGTCCCGTTGATGCCCGTCTCCGCCGCCCCGCCCGTGGCCCGGGCATCACTGTCTAGACCGTCCGTATTCGTCATCCCGGAACGATAGCCCCTATCCTCCGCTCATGCCCGACGCCGCCCTCTTCCTTGGGATCGCCCTCGGCGTCGCCGCCTCCATCCCCCTCGCCTGGCTCTTCACCCGGCGCGTCGCCAACAAAGTCCGACGCCTCGAACAACGCGCCCAGACCGCTGAACGCCTCGCCGAGGTCGGCAACATGACCTCAGGCCTCGCCCACGAAATCAAGAACCCCCTCTCCACCCTCGGGCTCAACCTGCAGCTCCTCCAAGAAGACCTCACCGACCTCAAGCCCCACCTCACCGACGATGCCGACGGCAGCGATAAGCTCGCCCGCATCGACCGACGCTTCGGCATGCTCGGCCGAGAGACCGCCCGGCTCCGCGAGATTCTCGAAGACTTCCTCCGCTACGCCGGCCGCATTCAGCTCGATCAACAACCCACCGACCTCAACGCACTCGCCGCCGACCTCATCGATTTCTTCGAACCCCAAGCCGCCGCTGCCGGCGTCCGCCTCCGCGGTCAGTTCGACGCCAACCCGGCCGTCACCTCCCTCGACCCCGCCTTGATCAAGCAAGCTGTCCTCAACCTCATGATCAATGCTGTGCAAGCCATGCAGCAGGCCCGCGACGACAACCAGCCCCACGGCGGCGCGAACGAGCTGCTCCTCCACACCCACCTCCGCTCGCCCAACAAGCAGCCCGAGCTTCACCTGCACGTCACCGACACCGGCCCCGGCATCCCGCCCGACCGTGTCGATACCGTCTTCCAGCCCTACATCTCCCACAAGCGCGGCGGCACCGGCCTGGGCCTGCCCACCACCCGACGCCTCATCGAAGAGCACGGCGGCCGGCTCGAACTGCACAACGCCCCCGGCCGAGGCTGCGACTTCATCCTGGCTTTTCCGATCGATCCGCTCGCGCCAGACGCCTGATCCGCCAGACTCAGTCAGTCGCCGATCTTTTCGATGTTGTCGCCGGTCTCACGCAGGTCTTCCGCGAAGCCATCTTTAGCGCCAGACAACGTGTTGCACCCCACCAGGCTAACGACAAACGCAAACACCGCCGATGCCACCAATAATCGCTTGAGCGTGCTCATTTCATCAACCTTTCACTGGAGTCCAAACCCTAAGAAAGACGGCCAAGACCGCCAAGCCATTACGCCCCGCGGATTGTCGCAACCTTGTCGACGAAGGATTTTGCCAACGCAGTCAGTTCATCCCACGCCCCCGCCTTAATCAAATCCTTCTTCACCAACGCCGAGCCCACACCGACACACTTCGCCCCGGCCGTAAACCAGTCTTCCAGCGTGTCGAGGTCGACCCCGCCGGTCGGCGTCAGGTTCAAGTGCGGCATCGGAGCCAATACGTCCTTGAAGAACTTCGGCCCGTTGTGGTTTGCCGGGAAGACCTTCACCAGGTCCGCCCCCGCTTCCGTCGCCGCCAGGATCTCCGTCGGCGTGAACGCCCCCGCCAGCACCGGCTTGCCCAACGCGTGCGACGCCTTGACGACCTCTGCCTTGAACACCGGGCTCACCACAAACTCCGCCCCCGCGTCCACCGCCTCCTTCACCGTCGGCCCGTCCACCACACTACCCACCCCCATCAGCATCTCCGACAATGCCGCCGACGCCTCCCGGATCGCCTCGATCGCGTTCGGCGTTGTCATCGTGATCTCCGCCACCGTCACCCCCCCCGCCGCCAACGCGCGGCACGTCTCGATCAACCCGTCCGACGAATCCGCCCGGATGATCGCCACCAACCCACCTTCAATGATCCGTTCCAGTATCGCTGCGCGTTCGGCCATGGGGGGAGCATAGCTCATGGCCAGCATAGACGAGATTCTTATTGGCTTTGACCAGTAGTACGTCGACGTTCCAACTGATCAATCACAACATGACCCAAAGGAGTATCAGGTACTTTTCGAAACGCATCCGAGCGGCGATTTGACGCAATACTCGTGTGTAAGTCATCCCCGTCCAAGACACAGTCTCCCAAAGACTGCTGAATGAGCTGCTGCAGATGTCGCCGATACACCCGATGCTTCGATGCCCTTTTCCGACGAACACCCCGTAATGAAGCCTTATGGCTTTCACCGTAAGTGTTTCGGCAGTCTTTAGTCAGGCTGTAGTGCTTCTTTTGTTGCGGTGTTAATCGCGACTTCATCACCAAACACCTTACTTCCCCTCCAGCACCTCAAAGATCGACTGCGTCCGCAGAACATGCCCGTTGGTTGCGTTGAGGTGGTACGACTGGAAGTGGAACTCGTTGCGGTACTTCTGGGCGTCGAGCATCGACAGGTGCTTGCCCGCTTCGTCTTCCCAGACGTGGCTCAGGCCGTTGGTCTCCTGGACGAAGTCTTCCATCTCGCGGAAGGTCGACTGATACAGGTTGTCGGCCAGGTTCTCGGTCTGGATCGTGACGAAGTAGCCGATCTTGCCCTCGGGGGTGTGGTCGTATTCCTTCTCGCCGATGCAGGGCAGGGCGTGGACCAAGCCGGACTCGGGCAGGCCCTCGGAGCCGGCCGCATCGACGACGGTCTCGGACATGACCTGGCCGGCGTAGTTGAAGCGGACGACGTGGCCGCCGGCGGTGATCCAGGACTCGATCTCGTAGTCGCCGTGGCGGTCGAGGCGTCGGCCTTGGAGGTCGAACAGTTCGGGGTGCAGGGGCCGACGGTAGGCCATGAGGCGGGGGATGGCGTTGACGGCGGACTTGCTGCTCAGGCTCATAGGTTGAACTCGGAAAAAGAGGGGTTCAAAAAGGGATCACTACATCGTCGGGTGCACGCACCCTCCGTGACCCTACATGTTGTAGAAACACTCCCGAGCCCGCCGTTCTCGGGAGCGCGATTATAGCTGGACCGCCCCGAAACGGAAGCCCCGACTTCCAGTTTTATGGGGCTTTTCAGCAGCCTTGAGAGGCTTAGACCCTGCGAATCGCCGGTTCGGGACATAAATCCATGCCGTCCTGACCCGTCCCAGCACTGCCCCACCCGGTCTTGCAGCCCGCCGCCGCGAGAGGCCGATAACAGTCCTATCCGTCGGCCCTCCTGACCCTAATACCCTCCCTATGCCCGCCGCCGTCCTCGCCGTCCTTAAGCAGCTCACCGGGGCCAACCACTCGGCGGTCGACCGCGCCATCGCCGCCGCCCTACCCACCGCCGACCCCGATGAGGCCCGATACCTCGCCCGCACCCTCCTCGACCGCAAACGCCCGCCCGGCCTCCTCGGCCTCGTCCTCTTCTTCCACCTCCTCCCCGAGGACACCCAGCACCACATCATCGACCGCGCCCCCCTTCTTGACCGCGCCCTCCGCGAAGCCGCCTCCCCCACTCCACCCACCAACACCAACAAGCCCAAAGCCGCCCTTCTCGCACCGCAATCAACCCACGGCCCCGCCAACGCCCTCCGCATTATCCAAGCCGCCAACGCCCCCGCCATGGCCTACCTCGTCATCGAGCTCATCCGCCGTGGCGACCAAGACCTCACCACCCAGGCCACCGCCTGCCTCACTTCACTCCTCCAGCACGCCCAGACCAGCCCCAACCCCAGGCCGACCCCGCACACCCCCGCCCGCCACACCACCCTGCTCCTCAACGCCGTCGATCACGCCCTCGGCCAATCCGCCCGGCAACCCCACCCCGCACTCCTCGACGCCTGGGCCCGCCTCCTCCCCAGGCCCATGCCCCACACCGAAGCCGCGCTTCAAACACTCCACACCGACCTCGCCCTCGAGCTCCGCGCCCGACTCATCGCTGGCCAACACCCCCACTGGCTCCACGCACTCCTCCCCGCCCTCCGCCATCCCGCCCTCACCGACGCCGGCATCGACGGCCTCCAGGTCGCCGCCCAACAGCCCCACCACCTCCATCAAGCCCTCCAACGCGGCCACTTCCTCAGCCTCCGGCCCGTCCGACACGCCCTCGCCAAAACCGCAGAACCCACCCGACTGCTTCCCCCGGACATCGCCGACGACTCCACCAGCACGCCCCACCCCGCCGAACGCTGGCTCCCCGCCTACCTCGACGTTTTGCCGCTGCCCACCGACGAACGGGCCGCCCGTCTCACCGACCTCGCCACGCACGAAGACCCCGCCGTCCGCCTCGCCGCCCTCCGCCGGCTCATCGCGCACCTCACGCCGCCTCAACTGGACCAGCCCGAGCCCGCCGAGCTCCGCGATGCCATCGCCCGCTTCGCCAACGACCCCCTCCCCGCCATCGCCCGCACCGCCGTCCACACCCTGCTCCACGACCACCGCCGACGCGGTACCGCCAACGCCAACTCCGAAAACTACGCCGAGCTCCTCGCCCGACTCGTCAACTCCCCCCACCCCGACATCGCCCGCCGCGCCTCCGAAGCCCTCGGCCCCATCGCCTTCGACCGCCTCTGGTCCAACTGGCCCCGACTCAACCTCCGCCAACGCCTCGCCGCCGGCCGAGCCCTCCTCCGCGCCCACCCCGACCCCTACCGCCCCCTCACCCAGCATCTCGCCAGCACCCGCAAACCCCAGCGTCTCCGCGCTCTGCACATCATCGCCACCCTCGGCCAAGCCGACCTCTTCGAGCCCGCCCTCCTCAAGCTCGCCGACCACCCCGACGCCACCCTCGCCGCCTCCGCCATCAAAGCCCTCGGCTCCGCCACCTCCCCCCAAGCCCACCAACACCTCCTCAGTGCCCTCGACCACAAAGACCCCCGCGTCCGCGCCAACGCCATCGAGTCCATCGCCCAAAGCGACCTGAATACCACACCCACCGACACCCTCACCCGCATCGCCACCCACGACCACAACCGCCCCCGCGCCAACGCCATCGCCGCCCTCGCCCGCCTCGGCCACGACGACCACCAATCCCTCCTCACCGACATGCTCCGAGACGCCCGCTCGCCCCACCGCCTCTCGGGGCTCTGGCTCATCGAACACCTCGGCCGCCTTGACCTCGCCACCGTCGCCGCTGAGGCCGCCGTCTCCGACCCCGACCCCGCCGTTCGCCTCAAAGCCCGACAGATCACCCTACGCGTGATCGAAACACTCCAGCCCGAACCCGCACCAACGACTGACAAGTTGGCTCCGACCACCGCCTCCTGACTCCTAACTCTTTACTCCTCCAACCATGCCCCCCGAGCCCAACTCCCCACGACTGATCGAAGCCGAGACCCGCGACATCGCTCGGCACATCACCGACGGCACCGCCGCCACGCTGCCCATCGACTTCCTCGTCGCCGCCGTCGGTCTCCTCCTCGCCGGCCTCGCCGCCTTCTCCGCCATCCGCTGGTATCGCAACCGGCACAAGAACCCCCACCCCCTGCTGATCTTCCGCAGCGCCGCCAAGTCGGCCGGGCTCACCCTCGCCGACCAGTTCGCCCTCTTCCAGCTCGCCAAAGCCCGCCAGCTCCCCTCACCCATCACGCTCCTCGTCTCCGCCCGCACCCTCCGCCTCCACGCCGCCGCCCAGACCCAGCTCCAATACGCCAGACGCCCCGCGGCCGCCGCCCGGCTTGAACAACGCCTCGCCGGTATCCACCGACGCCTCTTCGGCCCCCCGCCCACCGGACCCACGCCAAGCGCAGCACCCCCCCCTGATCCCGCCTAAACTGCTGCGTTGCCTATCACCGCCGGAAGCCCGCCTCCCGGCCGCCTGCTGTTGTTCCCCCAAGCCTGACCCACCCCCAGAGAACGCTGTGATCATCGAGATCGAAGCCAAGATGAAGCTCGGCGACCGCGATGCCCGTGACACGCTGGTCGTCCGGCTCCACGAGCTCAACGCCACCCGCCTCGGTGACTTCACCGAGTCCAACACCTTCTTCGACACCCCCGAAGGCCGGCTCAAAGCCACCGACCAGGGCCTCCGCGTCCGCGTCGTCACCCCCGACAACGGCGAACCCCCCCACGCCACCATCACCCACAAGGGCCCCCGCGCCCACGGTCAGCTCAAGTCCCGCTCCGAACACGAGGTCCACGTCACCGACGCGAAGGCCGCCGCCGAACTCCTCGCCATCCTCGGCTACGCCCACGTCCTCACCTTCGAGAAGCGACGCACCTCCTACCAGCTCGACGACTGCATCATCGAGCTCGACACCGTCCCGCACATCGGCGACTACGTCGAAATCGAAGGCCCGTCCGACGAGGCCGTCCTCGAAGCCCGCGAAAAGCTCGGGCTCGCCGACCTGCCCCTCATCAAAGCCTCCTACATCGCGCTGCTCTCCGACCACGCCAAGGCCAACGACCTCCGCACCAACGTGATCCGGTTCGAGACCAGCGACGCGTCGGCGTAAATCAAACGCCATGCTGCTCATCGCCCTCGGGATCCTGCTCACCCTCATCAACGCGGCCGGCGTCGTCCTCGTGCTGCTCCAACTCCCCGGCTGCTGGCTCATCGTCGCCGCCACCGCCGGCTTCGCCTGGGCCACCTGGGACAACGGCACCGCCGGCGGCCCCGTCATCGGCTGGCTCACCCTCGCGGCACTGCTCGCCCTCGCCATCCTTGGCGAGGTCCTCGAGACCGCCCTCGCCGGCGCCGCGTCCCGCAAGGCCGGCGGCACCCGACGCGGCGCGATCCTCGCCATCGTCATGGGCATCCCCGGCGCGATCCTCGGCTCGATCTTCATCCCCATCCCCGTCGCCGGCACCCTCATCGGCGCCGCCCTCGGCGCGGCCATCGGCTCATTCCTTGGCGACCTCACCGCCCGCCGCCCCGTGGGTCAGGCCACGCGCGCCGCCCGCGGTGCTGCCATCGGCAAGCTCACCGGGTCCGCCGCGAAGCTGGTCATCGCGATCCTGATGCTCGTGGTGACCGTCGCTGCCCTAATCCGTTAGACAGGCCTCCTAAGCGTACCGCTCTACCTTCGCGGACACCTCCGGTGCATCTGCTACACCCTTCCCTGGACAAATAACCGGATCGCATCAAGCCGCCTCCCTGACTGGCCGATCTCTTGCCTAAGAACGAACGTTTTGAACGTTTAAGCCGCTACTGTCTTCCTTGTCTTCAGCATCAGAGTCAGAGAAGGGGTATTCCGGCACGGGGCAAGACCCATCCAGGGAGATATCTACACGATGCCATTCAAGCTCACGATCGGCCGAAAGCTCGCGCTGGGGTTTGGGACCATTACCGCACTCATCGCCTGCTCCAGCGCGGTCATCCTCTATGAAAGCCAGACCGTCGCGGACCGCCAGGAACACGTTTTCCAGCACGACGTCCCCAACGCCAAGGTCTCGCTCAAGCTCAAGCAGCAAATCTCCGCTGCGATGTCCATGCACCGCGGCTACATGATCCTCGGCCTGCCCGAACTCGCCGACGCCCGCAAGGACACCTGGGCAAACATCGACACCATGGTCGCCCAGCTCGAAGCCGATGCAGCCCGCTGGGATGACCCGCAACTGCTGGAAGACTTCGAGGCCTTCAAAGCAGCCATGGCCGAATTCCGCCGGGCACAGAATCGCATCGCAGATATCAGCCACACCCCCGAAAACACCCCTGCCACCCAGCTCTTCGTTGACAAGGCCGTACCCCTGGGCGACCAGATGATCTCCGCCCTCGACGAGATCCTCGATCTCGAACAGCAGATCGATAACCCCGACCCGGCACGCAAGACCCTGGTCCGCAAAGCATCGAACGCCCGGACCCATCTGGTCTCGGCCCGCGAGTCCATCGCCAAGCACCTCGTCGTCGGCTCCCTAGAGACCCGGGCCGGCATCGACCAGGAAGTCGCCGCCTGTGACAACTCGGTCACCCGGCTCAAGACCATCACCCAACTGTTCACGCCCAAACAGGCCGAGACCTTCGACCGCTACCTCGCCGTCCGCGAAAGCTTCCTCGCCACCGCGATGGAGGTCATCGCCATCCGTGACCGGCCCGACTGGAATATCGCCGAGCACATCTGCCTCCACGAGGTCACCCCCGCCTCCACCGAAGCCACCCGGCTGCTCACCCGCATGACCGACACCATGGAGCATCGCTTCGTCGAGAACGGCACACGCCTTGATGCCGCCACGTCCCTGCTCTTCAATACAGCGCTCTACGCGGGCTCCGCCGTCGTTATCCTCGCCATCGTCATCGCCTTGCTTATCACCCGCTCTACCGTGAAGCCGCTGCGCTCGGTCATCCAACGGCTCGACGACATCGCCAACGGCGACGGTGACCTCACCCAGACCGTCGACGACACCCGCCACGACGAACTCGGCGAACTCGGCAGCAAGTTCAACACGTTCGTCACCCAGATCAGAGAAGTCATCGACAACGTCCAGCAGGCGGCCCACGAGGTCGCCGGCGCCGCCACCGAGCTGGCCGCCACCTCCGAGGAAATGGCCCAGTCCGCCGACGAGCAGACCAACCGCATGAACTCGGTTTCCACCGCCATGGTCGAGATGGATCAGGCCGTCCAGGACGTCGCCCGCAAGACCGCAGAAGCCTCCAACAACGCCGACCGCTCGGGCAAAACAGCCCGCGAGGGCGGCGAGGTCGTCCGCGACACCGTCTCCGGCATGGACGGCATCAAGTCCGCCGTGGGCGAG
>JBCCOW010000073.1:0-17600 GCA_039025195.1 Planctomycetota bacterium | reverse complement strand
CTCAAGAACGCCTCGCCAACATCCGCCAACTCGGTGAGATGCTCGACGGCAAGTAACTAACGCCGTTCCCATTAAAGATCAGACGAGCCGTCCCGGATAGCCGCGGGCACACCTGCCAGCGGGGCCTGCCGAGTGCCTGCGTTAAGATCGACAACTTACGCAAATCCACCCATGTCCAACGCTGCCTCCATCTTAACCCGACCCAGCATCTATACCGGGCTCCTCGACGACGCCACCCTGCACCAGCTCCCCGAGCCCCTGCCCCCGCACGACGACCCCGACACTCCCCTGGTCCGGCTTGTCGATGTCTACAAAGCCTTCGGCCCCCTCCACGTCCACCGCGGCGTCAACCTCGACGTCTTCCGCGGGCAGACCACCGTCCTCCTCGGGCCCTCCGGCACCGGCAAGTCCGTCCTCATCAAGGAAGTCATCGGCCTGCTTCAGCCCGACCACGGCGAAGTCCACTTCAACGGCCACCGCATCGACACCATGCCCGAAGCCCAGCGCGTCGAACAACGCCTCCACATGGGCTTCCTCTTCCAGATGTCCGCCCTGTTCGACTCGATGACCATCGGTGAAAACGTCGGCTTCCCCCTCGATCAGCACACCCACCTCGACCCCGACCAGCGCAGCCGATGCGTCGAGCGCGTGCTCGCCATGGTCGGGCTCCCCGGCATCCAGGCCAAGATGCCCGCCGAGGTCTCCGGCGGCCAACGCAAACGCGTCGCCCTCGCCCGGGCCATCATCCTCCAGCCCGCGCTCATGCTCTACGACGAACCGACTACCGGGCTCGACCCCGTGTCTTCCGACGTCATCAACGAGCTCATGGCCGCCCTGCCCCGCAACCTCGGCATCACCAGCATTGTCGTCACCCACGACCTCACCTCCGCCCGCAAGATTGCCGACCGCTGGGTGCTGCTCTACGATGGCCACGTCATCGCGGATGGGCCGCCCGACAGCTTCGATCAGAGCCAAGACCCCGTGGTCAGCCGCTTCATCCGGGGCGTCGCTGACCAGCAAGACATCGACCGCATCCACGATGCCTTCGGTGCCCTCGTCACCGCCCCACCCACACCACCCACACCACCCGACCCACCGACTCCACCCGACCCACCCACGCCCGCCTCCGCCATCCCCGCACCCGCACCCGTGCGAACCGAGCCATGACCGAACGCCAGGCCAGCATCGCCGTCGGAGCCACGACCCTTGTCGCCGCGGTCGGACTCGTCGTCCTGCTCATCCTCTTCGGGTTCGCCCCCCAATGGCTCAAGTCCGGCTATCCGCTCACCGTCAACATGCCCTCTGGCGGCGGTCTCTCCAATGGCTCTCGCGTCACCCTCTCCGGCATCGGCGTCGGCGAGGTCGAGTACGTCCAGCTCGCCCCCGGCGGCACCGGCGTCACCGTCATCGCCCGCATCCGCAGCTCCGTCCGCATCCCCGAAGGCTCACGCGGCGAGGTCAGCCAGTCCCTCTTCGGCGTCGCCTCCGACCTGGTTATCCTCCCCCCGGACGACGCCCTGGCCCGCACCGCTTTGCCCACCGACGGCTCAGCTCAGATCGACGGCGACGTCTTCACCGCAGCCGAGCAGTTCTCCAGCTCCTTCAGCACCGCCTTCGCCAGCTCCACCGCCGCCTTCGATCAGCTCGCCGAAGACTTCGACCTGCTCACCCGAGAGTGGACCGAAGTCGGCCGAGGCATCGCCAAGCTCATCGAGAGCCCCGACGGCAACCCCGACGCCCCGTCCCTCGCCCAGGTCCTCACCGAGGCCAAAGCCACCCTGACCGCCTTGCGGTCCACCGTCAGCCACGCCGAGACCTTCGTCGCCGATCAAGAGCTGCGGGGCGACATCAAGGCTTCCATCGCGAACGCCAAGCGGGTCACCACCCAGGCCCAGGCCCTCGCCAAACGCTACACCGCCCTCGCCGACGACCTCAGCGTCTCCATCCAACAGGCCAACGAACTCCTCGCCGCCGCCAACCGCAAGGAAGGCACCCTCGGCAAGCTCGTCCAGGACCCCAGCCTCTACGAAAACCTTGACGACGCCACCCTGCAACTCCAGAAGCTCATCGACGAAGCCCGCCTCCTCCTCGAAAAGTGGAAGAAGGAAGGCCTCCCCATCCAGCTCTGACACAACGCACGCTTTACATCCTTGTCTTTCATAGCCGCGACGCGACGCGTCGCAGGCCCTACCCGCCGAACCCCCGCAATGAAGTACGCCATCGTCCTGCCTGACGGCGCCGCCGACCACCCCCTCGACGCCCTCGACGGCAAGACCCCGCTCGACGCCGCCAAGACCCCCAACCTCGACCGGCTCGCCCACAACGGCCGGCTCGGCACCGCCGCCACCACCCCCAAGGGCATGCCCTGCGGCTCCGACGTCTGCTCGATGTCCCTGCTCGGCTACGACCCGCTCCAATACCACACCGGGCGCGCCCCCCTCGAAGCCGCCGCTCTCGGAATAGACCTCGGCCCCGACGACTGGGTCTTCCGCGTCAACCTCGTCACCGCCCTCGACGGCAAGATGCAGGACCACTCCGCCGGCGCCATCAGCTCCGCAGAGGGCCAACGCATCCTCAAAGACTTCAGCCCGCGGATGCCTTTAGATCAGGCAGAACTCGTTCCGGGGGTCAGCTACCGCAACCTCCTGATCGACCGCTCCGGGCGTGACTACAGCGAGCTCGCCACCCACCCCCCCCACGACATCCCCGGCGACGCCATCCGCAAACGCCTACCCATCGGCGGAGACCACGCCCCCCTCCTCCAGCAGCTCATCGCCGAGTCCGAGATTCTCTTGGCTGACCACGAGATCAACACCACCCGACGCGAGATGGGCGAGCCCCCCGCCACCCACCTCTGGCCCTGGGGCCAGGGCCGCAAACCCAACATGCCATCGTTCGAGTCACGCTTCGGCGTCCGCGGCGCCATGATCACCGCCGTCGACCTCCTCGCCGGCATCGCCCACCTCATCGGCTGGGACCGCCTCGACGTGCCGGGCCAGACCTCCTATCACGACACCGACTACGCCGCCGCCGGCCACGCCGGTGCCGCCGCCCTTGACGACTACGACCTCGTCTGCGTCCACATCGAGGCCCCCGATGAGGCTGCCCACGCCGGCGACGCCCAGACCAAGGTCGACGCCATCGAGGCCATCGACGCCATGGTCTTGCCGTCCCTCATCCAGCGGCTCCAGGCCGAGCCCGACGGCTACCGCATCCTCGTCATGCCCGACCACTACACCCGCGTCGACACCCGTAAGCACTTCCCCACCCCACCGCCCTTCCTCATCGCCGGCCACAAGATGTCTTCCACCATCCCCCGTCGATTCACCGAAGCCGACGCCGCCACCGCCGACCTCCGCGTTGCCTTCGGCCACGAGCTCATGGAGTTCTTCCTCAAAAGCGGTATGAAATAACCACGGCCCCCTCACCGTGTAGCGGGTGCACCGAAGGTGCCCGTTCCGCCTCCCTCACCGCTGACTCAACCGCTTCACCTTCTCCCCGCTCAGCCGCGCGACCGCATCGTGCAGCCCATCCACCGCCGCCCCGCCCAGAAGCGTCCCCTCCGCCAAACTGTTCAGCTCCGCCGGGTCTACCTTCGCCAGCTCCGCCGGGTCCGCCCCCGGGAACCAGTGCCCCGCGCCATTGAGCATGTTGAACCGCATCTTCGCGTAGGCCTCCATCCCCCAGCCCGCCAGCAGGTTCCGCAGCCACAGCATGATCGGCAGGTTCAGACCCGCCGGGGCGTCCCGGTGGTCCGGCAACTCCCACACCCCCGCCTCCGGCGACGCGTGCCCCGTCGCCTCGATCATCGCCTTCTCAAGCCGCTCCACAATCGGCGGCACCAACTCTCCTACCCGATCCAGCAGCGACGCCGCCTCGATATGCAGGTCGTAATCGCTCGGCCGAGCCGCCCCCAGACTCAGCGTGTGCACGGGCTCGTGCATCAAACAAAACAGGTCGTTGAACACGATCGGGTGCAACGGGTCGCACAGCTCTACCAGCTCCGGCGACGGGTCGTACAGCTTCCCGCCCTTATCCGAAGGGCTGATGATGAACACCCCCATGTCCCGCGCCCGTGCCGCCAGCACCGCCGGCCAGTTCCGCTGGAAGATGTAATACCAGTGCAGGTTCACATAATCGAACCCGCCATCGCCCTCATGCATCACCGCCCGCATCAACACATCCAGCGGCGCGTGCGTCGAAAACCCGACATGACGACAAAGCCCCTGCTTCTGTAACTCCCGCGCCGCCGCCAAACACCCACCGGGCCGGATCGCCTTCTCCAACGGCTCCGCATCGTTCAGCCCGTGCAACGAAAACAGATCGACATACTCCAGCTGCAGCCGATCCAGCGAGTCGTGGAAATTCCGCACAAACTCATCCACATCATCCGTCGGCCCCGCCTTCGTCTGCACAATCAGCTCTTCCCGCGGGTAGGTCGGCAAGACCGTCCCCAGCTGCCGCTCCGACACGCCGTACCCCCGCGCCGTCTCGATGTGGTTAATGCCCACCTCCAGCGACCGCGCGATCGTCGCCTCCAGGTTGGCCTGCACCTTCGGGTCCACCTCGCTCAGCGGCTTGTCCTGCCACCCGTCCTGATACCGCATGCCCCCCGTTGAAAACACGGGCATCTCCAGCCCCGTCCGCCCGAACCGCCGACGCGGCATCCTCTCGACTGCAATGCTCTGATTCATGCCCGCATGCTAGCCGCTCTCGACAGACCGCAACTCATCGCTGCCGAATGACCCGATCGATGAGGTTCCGCAGGAGCTCGTCCTCCGGGTCATCCCCCTTGATCGCCTCCCTTGCCGTGAGCCCCGCGATCTCCCGCAGCAGCTTCTCCCGGTCAAACTTGAGGTCGCCGATCTTCCCCGTCATCTGCACCCGCAGCGAATCGTCGTCCCGGATCTGCTTCAGGTCCAGCAGCTTCCGCAGCGACTCGGCCGGCACATCCAACACGATCAACGCCGACTCCGTCTCCAGGTCCACCACCCCGGACAACACCATCCGCACCGAACCGATCGTCAACGACCCCTCTTCGTACCGCAGCTTCCCGTCCGCCGCATTGAAACGCACCGGCTCAAACGCCACCTCCAGCACGCCCTGCCCCGTCCACCCGAACCTCTGCAGCAACTGCCACAGCAGCCACAGTTCGCTCTGCTCCGTCATGGCGGTCGTCTCGATCTCCAGCTCCCCGCCCCCGGCTAGACGCCGCACATCGAACCCTTGCGCGAGATCGGCCTTGAACCCCGTATCGCTTACTTTCAGTAACGCCGACCGCTCCGATCCCTCTAACCCCACCAAGAGCGGCATCAACAGCTTCAGGTATGTCCCCACCGACGTACGGTTCAACGGCAGCTTCGCCTCCGACGGACGCGACAACGTAAGCAACTTCCCAGCCGACAACGACACCCCGAATTCCGCGTAAGAGTCCGCCCCTTCCAGACGCCCGCTCAACGCCGAGCCCCCGTCCGCAAACCGCGAGGCTTTCAGGTCCACCAACCGCAGCCGATCTCCCAGCATGGCGGGCAGGTCCGGCTCATCCGCCAAGACCGCCACCAACGCCGTCGGCACCTCCCCGCCCCCGCTCACCCGCAACAGCCCTTCCTCCAGCGGCTCGTCCCACCCCAGAGACAACCGCCACGCTTCTGACCGCACCGCCGGACCCGACACCACCCGCTCACCCGCCAAACCCGACGCCACCACCGCCAACCGCTCGCCCACCGGCTCACCGCCCACCAGCACCTTCGTCTCCGACAAACGCCAACGTTTGCCACCAACCCGCACCTCCGCATCACCCAACGACACGCTCCCCCGCACCGCGACCCCCGTCATATCCAGCTCCCCGTCCGCCACCGGCACCTCCAGCCGCTCCACCCCAACGGTTACCCGCACCGGCTGCAACAACGCCACCCCATCCCCCGATTGCTTAGCCGACGAACCGCCCTCCGACGCCTCCGCCGTCAACAACTCCAATGCCGCCGGTGTCATCACGTACGACACCCGCGTCGCCGACGGGTCCGCCCGCAGCACACCCTCGCTCACCCCCAACGCCAGCTGCGCATCCAATCGTGTGGACTTCACCCCGACCTTCGCCATCGTCGGCAACGCCAACCCGTCCGCCTCCGGCAACTCTGCCTCCAGCGACACCGCCAGCATCGGCCCAAGCAGGCTCGTAAGCCTTGGCTCGTCCGTCAGCATCGACAGCAACGCAGTCGGAACCTCCCCACTCCCGGTCACCCGCCGCGCCGCATCACCCAAAGGATCGTCCAAGGTCACCCCCAGCCGCCAACTCTCCGGCGGCACGCTCGGCCCTGCACTCAAGACCTCCGCCGCCGACCCGGTTGCCACCACCGCCAACCGCTCACCGAGTGGCTCACCCCCAACCAGAATCTTGGTCTCCAGCAGCCGCCAACGCTCGGCAGCCGCACCCGATGCCCCACCATTAAGCCGGACCGCCGCATCGCTGAACGACACGCTCCCCCGCAGCGCCGCCGCCGACATCTCCGGCACGCCGTCCGTCACCGGCAGCTCCAATCGCTCCACCCCAACCGTCAGCCGCACCGGCTCCATCAGCTCTACCGCCTCGCCAGCCTCATCCTCTGCCGAACCCTCACCGGTCAGCAGCGCCCACGCCGCCGGCAGCACCAGCCACTCCGCACGCGTCGCCGACGGGTCGACCACCAGCCCGCTCTCGCTTACCCCCATCGCCACATCCACATCCAGCCGCTCCGACTTCACGCTCAGCGTCGCCGTCGGCGACAACGCCATCCCCTCCGCCTCCAGCGACACATCAACGACCGGCCCGATCAATGCCGGCAAGATCTCCGGCAGATCACCCAACCGCGCAATCATCGGCGTCGGCACCGCCGTCAGCCCCGCCTTCAACGAGACCTCCGAACGCTCCGGCCGGATCAGCCCCGACGCATCCACCAGCCCGCGCACTGTCGCATCCACCGTCATCGCCCCCGACCGCCGACCGCTCACCACCGTGACGGCGAGTTCAGCCTTCAACTCGTCGATGTCCCGCGCATCCACCACCGCCGGCGCCTGCGTCGAGATCACCACATCCCGCTGACCCGGCGAGACCAGCCGAACCGTCGCGTCTTCCACCATCACCCGGACCCGCAGACCCTCCGGCCACTCCGCCGGCTCCGATGCTTCATCCTTCGCCTTGTCTGATCGTGACTTGGCCTCCTTCGCGTCGTCGGTCTCCCGCACCACCTCCGCCTTCACCCCCGAGACCCGAACCGTCCCCAGGTCAAAGCCCACGCCAAGCCCACCCAGCAGATCGATCGGGCGGGTCTCCATCAAGACCCCCTCGGCCGACACACGCTCGACGCCATCCTCGTCCCGATACCGCAGCCCGTCGATCTCGATCGGCGAAAGCCACCCGACCCGCAGGTCATCGACCTCGACCGTTCCTGGGATCGCCTCATTGACGTACGCCAGGACCCGCTGCGTCCCCCATCCACTCGACACAATCAACGGCAGCGCCAGCACCAGACCCGCCAGCAACAACACCAGCACGATCCCCGCGCCGACCAGCCGAACCAGCCAGCTCTTTTTCCGCTTGACCTTCGGTGTACTCCCCCTGTCGGGCGTCGGCCCCGTCGCCACCGCGTCCGGCCGCCGCACCACCGCCGCATCTGTCGGGCTGGGCTCACTCATCGCGTCTCCTGATCGACCGGCCGGGGGCACTGCAACGCTTGACTAAACGATAGACGATTTCGCCCGGCAAACGTTTCGCCTAGGTACCCGTTTTCGCTGAATCTCCCAAACGGCACAATCCGTACGCCCCATCGCTAGGGATGCCCCATATCGCCCTCACGCACTGCGATGAGCGCGCTACAACCGCTCGGCCGCCAACGATGCGAGCTCGGAGCGCTCGCTGCGCGACAACGTGACGTGCCCGACCTGCGGGGAGCCCTTGAGGTGTTCGACCGCATACGACAGGCCGTTGGACGAGCCGTCGAGGTAGGGGTGGTCGATCTGGTTCACATCGCCGGTGAGCACAATCTTGGTGCTCTCGCCGACGCGGGAAACGATCGTTTTGATCTCGTGCGGCGTGAGGTTCTGCGCTTCGTCGATGATGATGAACTGGTGCGGGATGGATCGGCCGCGGATGTACGTCAGCGGCTCGAGCACGAGCTGCCCCGACCCGACCATCTCCTTGATGCGAACCTCGGTCGGCTTCGAGTCGGCGTGCTGGACGCCGTTGCCGCGGGTGGACATCAGGTACTCTAGGTTGTCGAAGATCGGCTGCATCCAGGCGGAGAGCTTTTCGTCTTTGTCGCCGGGGAGGTAGCCGATGTCTCGTCCCATGGGCATGATCGGGCGCGCGACGAGCAGCTTCTCGTAGCGCTGCTCGGTGAAGACCTTGGTCATGCCCGACGCGAGCGCGAGCAGGGTCTTGCCCGTGCCCGCCCCGCCGAGCAGGGTGACGAGCTTGATCTCGTCGTCGAGCAGCAGGTCCAGGGCCATGAGCTGCTGGACGTTGCGGTGCATGATCCCGAATGTCGGCTTGCGTGGGCCGTGGATCGGGATCAGGTAATCGGTGTCGGCGAGTCGGCGGGCGAGCCCGGTGTGCGAATCGTCCAACGCGTTGCGGAACTGGATGAACTGGTTGCCGGCGATCTCGAGTTTCTTGCCTGGGGGGTCCGCATCGGTCGCGGTCTCCCCCGGCTCGGCGTCAGGTGTGAGGTAAGTGTCGATCGCTTCGAGCTCGAGCTGCTTCTCCTCGTAGAGCTGATCGATGAGGTCACCGCCGACATCGAGCTCGACGTAGCCGGTGTAGAGCCGATCGATGTCGACCTTCTGGGCCTCGAAGTCTTCGGAGGGGATGCCCAGGGCGTCGGCCTTGATGCGGACGTTGATGTCCTTGCTGACCAGGATGGCGCGGTGGCCCTGCTGCTGGAGCGCGTAGGCGACGCCGATGATGCGGTGGTCGGGGCTGTCCTCGTGCAACGCCAGCGGGCGGTCTTCTTCCGCGAGCGCAACACGGACGGTGCCGCCGTGGCCGTTCCACCGCACGCCCTCGCTGAGCTTGCCTTTCTTGCGGAGCTGATCGAGCTGACGGGCCACCTCACGGGCGTTGCGGGCTACGTCGTCGTTGCCCTTCTTGAACTTGTCGATCTCCGAGAGCACCGCGAACGGGATGACGACCTCGTGCTCGGCAAAGAGATAGAGCGACCGCGGGTTGTGCAGCAGCACGTTCGTGTCCACGACAAAGTGCTTGACGACGCCGGGCGTCGTGTCGGCGGACGGCTGCACGGCCGGGATGTCGAGGCTCGGGGCCGACGGTTCGGCGTCGGTCGGCGGGGTGTGGGAAGCGGGAAGAGACGACGGGGCAGGACGGTGGGTGGGGGCTTGCGTCAAAGCCGATTTCTCCGGGATTCAGAAGCGGAAACGCTCTGGCTACGCTCAATATAAGTCATCGGTTCACCGAGTGGCGGGCGTGCAGTCTGCGTCTGTAAGGTTTCAGCAAAGGCGTGTTACTCCGGCCCGCCCACCCACCGGCTCATGAACACCTCATCGACATAGGACCCCCGGATACAGATGCTACGCCGTCTCCGGCCCTCCTCAATAAACCCCAACTTTTCGTAAACCCGGATCGCACGCGGGTTATTGCTGTGCACACTCAGCTGCACCACCGTCAACTCCGGGTGGGCATCTGCCCAGCCGATCAGCTCCGCCATGAGCAGGCTGCCCAGCCCGCGGTCACACCAGGCCTTGCGGATCGAGATGCCCAGCCCAACGCGGTGCCGGAGCTTGAGCATCTTGCTGCCGTGCAGCCCGCACAGCGCGATCGGCTCGCCATCGACCCACGCCATGATCTGAACCCCACGCGGGTCGTCTCGCAACTTGCGGACCCACTGGCGTTCGCCGTCGAGGTCCATCAGATCATCGCCGACGCTGAGGCAGATGCCGTCGGTCTCGTGACGCACCGCGTCGATATAAGCCAGCAACGCCTCGGCGTCGTCTTCGCTTGGGCTACGGAGTGATACAGCCGAACCGTCACTCAGCGTGATCGCCTTAGCTTCGAATTCAGCCATCCTATTTACGCTCCTGCTTCCGTCGGGTCTGCCGTCTTGCGATACTCGCGCGATCCTACTGGTCTATCCACCGGTGGCTCGCCCGAGCATCAGAACGCCTTGAGGTTTGAAACTGAAGCCTTCATCCGGCACCGCATAGGCGACCTCTCGACACACAAACCGCCCCGAGGGAGCAGACGACGAGAGCTGGTCCATCAGCCGGCGGGTCTGATCGGCATCAATAAACTCGGCCACGGTCATGTGTGCGGAGAAGCGATGTCTCCGGGGGGTCGCACCCGTGAAAACACTCGCCGACTCCAGCGTTTCGAGCAGTGCTTCAAGCTGCCCCTGAGGGTCAATAGCCAGACAGACGCCAGGGTGTGGCAGGTAGTGACGCAGCGGGCCGTACGTGATTTCGATCGGATCAACGCGAGACGCCAAGCCCTGCAGTTCCTCCCAGGCCTCTGCGTCCACCGGCCGTGGAAACGGGACGGTCAGGCTGATGTGAGCTTCACAGCCTGCATGAGACGTCGGATCATGCCGCGCTCTCAAGCGATTGACGCTGCTGCGCAAGGGCGCAGGCGGGTAGATCAACAGAACGCCGTAACGGTATTCCTGCTGCCAGTCCGGCCAGCCCTGCATTGCTTCGGCATAAACGAAGTCACTCATGGCTGCTCGGCCTTGACCTCGTCATCACCCATCGTGGTCGCCGCCACCGCACGGGCCTCGGCGGTACGGATCCGGTTGATCGCGGAGAGGTAGGCCTGCGCCGCCGCCTCGATCACGTCGGTCGACACGCCCCGTCCGCGCACGGTCTTGCCGTGGTGGTTCAGGCGGATCTGAGCTTCACCCTGGGCTTCCTTGCCGCCGGTGATCGCGCGGGTGGTGTAGTCCTCGAGGGTGGCGGAGACGCCGGTGATGCGTTGCACCGCGGAGAAGATCGCGTCGAGCGGACCGTCCCCCGTGGCGGCGTCCTGCTTGATGACGCCGGACGAGTCTTTCACGACCACGGTCGCGGTAGCGATCGCGTTGGTCCCGCTGGTGACCTGGAACTGGATAAGTGACCACAGCTCGCGTTCCGCGTCGAGCTGCAGGTCCAGGATCGCCTCGATGTCTTCGTCGTACACATCCTTCTTCTTGTCGGCCAGCGCCTTGAAGTCGTCATACACGCGTTGGAGCGTGTCGTCGTCGACGGAGTAGCCGAGCTCGACCAGCCGGTCACGCAGCGCGGCCCGGCCCGAGTGTTTGCCGAGCACCAGCTTGGAGGCGGGGACACCGATCGCGGTTGGGTCCATGATCTCGTAGGTGCCGCGGTGCTTGAGCATGCCGTCTTGATGGATGCCGGACTCGTGGGCGAAGGCGTTCTCGCCGATCACCGCCTTGTTGCGCTGCACCAGCAAGCCCGTCAATGAAGAAACCATGCGGGAGGTCGGGAAGATCCTGGAGATGTCGATGCCGGTGGTGTAGCCGGCGAAGTGGTCGCCGTCGGTACCGCGGGTGCGCAAAGCCATGACCAGTTCTTCGAGGGCCGCGTTGCCGGCCCGCTCGCCGATGCCATTGACGGTGCACTCAACCTGGCGTGCGCCATTGCGAACCGCGGCGATCGAGTTGGCGACGGCCAAGCCCAGGTCGTTGTGGCAGTGGCTGGAGAGGTAGATGCCCCGGGTGGGGTCGTCGATGACGGGGAGCTGCTCCCGCAGGTGCGCGAAGATGTGGCCGTATTCTTCGGGGACCGAGAAGCCGACGGTGTCGGGGATGTTGATGGTCGTCGCCCCGGCGTCGATCGCGGCACCGGTGATCTGGACCAAATACTCCAGCTCGGTCCGGCTGCCGTCCTCGGGAGAGAACTCGACGTCGTCGGTGTACTCCTTGGCCTGCTTGATGCTGTTGACCGACAGCTCGATGATCTGATCGAACGCCTTCTTGAGCTTGTGCTCCCGGTGGATCTTGGAGGTCGCACAAAACACGTGCACCCGCGACCGCTCGGCGTGCTTCACCGCCTCCCCGGCCCGCTCGATATCCCGCGGCACACACCGCGCTAGCCCACAAATGATCGGCCCGCCCACCTCCTTGGCGATCGCGCTCACCGCGTCGAAATCACCCTGGCTGGTGATCGGGAAACCTGCTTCGATGACATCGACCCCGAGCGCCGCGAGCTGATGCGCGATCTTGAGCTTCTCCGCGTGGTTGAGGCTCGCACCCGGCGACTGCTCGCCATCGCGCAGTGTGGTATCGAAGATGCGGATCGGGACCGGCTCATTCGCGTTCTGAGGTTTCATGACAGGCTCACGGGCAGGGGAAGTTCGGCAGAAAAAAAAGCCCCGTCGCTTTCAGCAGACAGGGCCGTCGGTCAGCAGGGCTGGCAGATCGGCCTAGTCGTCGAGAAGCAGGAGGGGCTTGATCGTCACGATGGTTCGCAAAGCGTCGTCTGTCCCCAGCGCTCTGTCAAGCATGCTGGTGGAGTTTCGCATGGATCACGGCCTGCGCACGTCGGGATCGACCGCCCAGAGCAGTTCCAGGCCAATCGTCTCATTGCAAACAAACGGTCGGGTCGCGGCCAGCCCCCGAACGCCAGAGACATCTGCCAGCTGATACTCACCGCCGAGCCCGGGGATGTGACCCGCGCTTTCCCGCCGCGACCGACACACGCGCTGCGCTAGCGCTTATGGAGCAAGATACACGCGGGCACCGCTCGAAGCTGCACGCCGGTCCACAAGCAGGCCCGAAACTGATTTGAACGCGCACTAAACCTAAACGCCGCTCGCGTCACACACACTCCAAATGGACGCTGATGCGATCCATGTTTTGCGTACGAAGTTTTTAAAGACCGAACACCAAACCAAGAACTAAATCGCTAGAAAACCTCGATTTATCACGGCGAGGCCCTTGGTGATCAAGCTAAGTACGGGTAGTTTGCAGAGGAAGCACCCCACCCCAACGGAGGAGAACGCCAAGACGCGCTCGGCTTGCCGATCGTCGTCCCACGCCCACAGAACGCCCTTGCTCAGCACCCACCCCAGCGAGAGAGACCCATGAGCACTTGCTCCACCAGACCGCTGGTCTGCTTGACCGCCATCCTGATCACCACCGCCTCGTCCGCTCAGGTCGTCGTCGACCAGCAGGCCGACGCCTTCAACGCACCGAACCCCATCGGCGAGCTCGGCGGGCCGAGCGTGGCCTTCTTCCAGGACGTGCAGCAGACCTTCACCGTCGGTGTCGCGGGCACGCTCCAGACCGTCGAGTTGCAGGTGATGCGGGGCGAGCCCCTGTTCCCCGGCGGCGTGCCGAATGAAGACGTGGTCGTCTCCATCCTCGGCACCACTCCCGCGGGCCTGCCCGACTTCACCCAGAACCTCGGCAGCGTCAGCCTCCCGGTGTCCAGCATTCCCGCGTTCGACGACTTCACCACCGGGCCGTACACCGCCTTCGACGTCAGCGGTCTGGGCATTGAGGTCTCGCCCGGCGATGTGTTCGCCATCGACGTCGCCTCCGCCACCGATCCCGAGAGCTACTTCGTCTGGGACTCCGAAGTCGACATCTACGCCGGCGGCATCAGCACAACCCTCGGCGTGTTCGACGGCTTCTTCAGCGACTTCCCCGGCCGCGACCTCGGCTTTCGTACCAGCGTCCTGATCCCCGAGCCCGCCTCCCTCACCCTCCTCGCCCTCGGCGGCGTCGCCCTCCTCAGTCGCCGGCGTGTGGGACACCGCTAAACACCCGACACGAACCCTCCCACTCCTAGCCCACCACGAAAAAGAACCATGAAAACACTCAAGCACCTCACCGCCCTGCTCACCCTCGCGGTCGCCCCACCCCTCGCCGCTCTGCCGGGCCCCGGGGACCCGTTCAACCGCAACCCCACCCCCGGCATCATCTTCGAAGACAACATCACTGTGATCGAGATCAACCCCACCAACCCGTCCGCTGTCACCTTCACCGCCACCGACACGAGGGCCCTCATCAACGATTCGTCAGCCAACACCTTTGGTGGTGTCAGCCTCATTGGCCTGTTCGCCCAAGGCTTCGTCGTTGACAGCGCTCCGGTCAGCGGCACGCTCACGCCCTCCGGCGCTGGTGTCACCTACAACTTCGCGAATGGCGGCGTGGACCCTGTTGGAGCAACCAGCCTGAATCTCAGCAGCACCACCTTCGACTTCAACGACCCCGGGATAAACGCACAGGCCTTCGCCAGCGACCAGGCCCCTTTCACCGGCTCGGCCACCCTCGACCTCACCGGCGCGATCTTCGGCCCGATCGGCACCACCGGCGACATCGTCGTCGGCAACGGAAACTCTGGCTCCGGCGCGGTCATCGGCCAGTTCGAGATCGTCCCCGAGCCCGCCTCCCTCACCCTCCTCGCCGCCGCCGGCCTCCTCTTGACACAAAGGCGTCGTGCACGCTGACCCAACCGGAGAACAGATGAACATCAAGCTGCCCATCCCGCTGTTCGCCCTGCTCGTCGTCCTCACGCCAGCCTCGGCGGCGGCGGCCCAGACGCTCACGATCAACCGCGAGATCGTGTTCCAGAAACACACCTATTTCGCCGGCGTCGGCTCGGGCGGAGCCGACTTCACCGACGCGCTGGACCTCTACGGCTTCGCGGATACTGCGTCGGTCGTCGTTCCCGCCGGGACCTACGACCGGATCGAGCTTGTCCTAAACGTCGCACCGGGCAACGTGTTCGTACTCGACCCGACCCCCGCCACCACCGAGCTCGAGCTCGACATCCTCTGGGAGACGCCAGGCGGGACTGGCTTTGGCGGCTTTGACCCCCTCGACGTCGCTTTCACCAACGGCACCCCAAACCTCCCAACCACCGGCCAGGGCGGGGCCACCTTCGGCGACACGGGCGAGCTCATCTTTGTGACCACCATCGGAAGCGACATCCTCCTGCCCTCGGACGGTGCGTCCTTCGAATCGGTGACGATCGGCCAGTCCTTCACTCCTACCGCCTTCGCTACGGACACCGAGTTCCTCTTCGACCGCGCGGAAGTGAAATTCAGGTACTTCTCGTTCACCGAGAACCTCGGCCCGGACCCCGGCCCCTTCACAAGCATCGTCCCCGAACCCACCAGCCTCGCGCTGCTGGGCCTAGGCGGAGTGATTGTCACTCGGCGACGCCGCCGCACGCGTTGAACGTCCCCCCAACACCCACCGGAGAAACCGTCCGTGAAAACCCTCTGCATTGCAACAACCGCCGCCGCGCTCGGGCTTGCCCCGCTTGCTGCTGCCCAGCCGTTCTACCGCGTCACGGGCGACCTCTTCGACAACACCCCCGCGCAGGTCGGCACGCTCGTGATCGACATCGACCCCAACGGCCTAACCGACCTCGTCACCAACGCCGACCTCGGCCCGAGCGAACAGCTCGAGATCGAGCCCTGGTACGGCTACGACGTCCTCAGCGCGACCGTGACGATCGATGGCTTCACGTGGACGACCGACGACGTGCTCCTGAGTCTCTTGCCGTTTGGTGGGCCGCAGCAAGCCCAGTTCTGGATCGAAGGGGTGCCGATCGACCAGCTCGATACCGAGGACTTCGGCCTAAACGTAGTAGACACGGACAACAGTCTTGCGGTGGCGTTGATCGGGAACTTGACCGGCGATTTTACCCAAGCCCTGGCGAATGATGTCTCTTGGAATTCGCCGCTTAGCACCGGGGCCCTCGGAAGCTATCAGAACGTCAACGTCACCCTGGTGCCCGAACCCACCAGCCTCGCGCTGCTGGGCCTGGGCGGCCTGCTCGTCGCGCGGCGGCGGCGTTAAGTCAAGATCAAACATCCACCCGGAGATATGAGAAGTGTTGAACACCTCCAAAATCACTGCTATTGCCATGCTTCTTGCGCTGGCTGTCTCGGCCAACCCACTATCGGCCGGGACGGTCCTCTTCGTGGAGGTGGACGGCACCTCGACGATCGTGATCCGCGCGACCGGCGCCTCGTCTCTAGTGGACGACAGCTCGACAACCGCGAGTTCGGGCGTTTCACTCCTTGACCTTTTCCCTTCCGGTTTTTTCCCGATTATTGCGCCATTCACGGCCGGCGACCTGGCGGTGAACGGCACGACCTACCCCAACGTCTTCGGTAACCTCGACCCGCCACTGTCTGCGCGTGACCTGAATATCGCCAGTGTCTTCCAGAGCGGCCCCCAGCAGTTCACCACCACCGCCCCCGCCTTTACCGGCTTGCTGGATGTGGAACTGTTCACCACCAACCCCCTGCCTGTCGAGGGCACGGTCGGCAACGTCATCGTCGGCGATGGCCAAGACGGCTCAGGCGCAGTCATCGGGCAGTTCATCGTCGTGCCCGAACCCACCAGCCTCACGCTGCTGGGCCTGACCAGCCTGCTCGTCGCACGGCGGCGACGCTCACGGGCGTAACCGACAGGACAATCTACCGGGGGCTCATTGGCCCTGACCGAGCGAGAAGCCGGGGGTGCCGTCGAAGGTGCAGAGGTGTTCGGTCTTGATGAAGTCGAGGCCGTGTTCGGCGGCGGCCTGCTGGAGGTGCACGATCTGCAGCGGGGTGACGGACGCGGTGGGGTGGGTCAGGTCGTCGGCACCCACGAACCGGCAGCGCCAGTGGTCGGTGCAGAAGGTCTCGGGCATGCCTTGGGGCCAGACCTTGACGCCGCGGTTGGTGATCATCTGGAGCTTCAGGCCGCAGTGGGGCTCGAGTGCTCGGAGCTGCTCGGCGAGTTCATCGGGGTTCCGCTCGGATGGATCACGATCGCCGCCCCAGTCCATGAAGAGGTCGACGCCGACCAACGCCTTCTCAGGGCGGTGGTGCTCCTGGGCCTGTGAGGATTCCTCGACCAGCGCGGTGTCAGATTCGAGGTCGGTGTAGTTGACGGTGGGTAGCGATTCGGGCTGCCGGCCGAGCCGGGCGATGACGGCGTCGGCGAAGCCTTGGGTGCCGACGAGTTCGCGGGTGTGGCCGGGGTTGAACACGTCGCGGGTGTGGACGCCGTCTTCGATCGTCGCGAGCCAAGCGTTATGGACCCGCTCGGCGACGTCGGGCTTGCCGATGTGGATCAGCATCTGGACCGACGCGAGGATCAGCGCGGTGGGGTTGGCGATGTCCATGCCGGCGATGTCAGGGGCGCTGCCGTGGATCGCCTCGAACATCGAGACGCTCGGGCCGATGTTGGCGGTGCCAACCAAGCCGACGCTGCCGGCGACCTGGGCGGCGATGTCGCTGAGGATGTCGCCGTAGAGGTTGGGCGTCACGATGACGTCGAACATCTCGGGGGTGTCGGCCAGTCGGGCGGCTCCGATGTCGATGATCCAGTGGTCGGTCTCGATGTCGGGGTACTGCGGGGCGATCTCGTTGAAGACCTTATGAAAGAGCCCGTCGGTGGCCTTCATGATGTTGTCTTTGGTGAAGCAGGACACCCGCTTCCGGCCGTTCTTCACGGCATACTCAAACGCGTGCCGGACGATCTTTTCGCAGCCGGGCCTTGTGATGAGCTTGAGGCACTGGGTGACCTCGGCGGTCTGCTGGTGCTCGATACCGCCGTAGGTGTCTTCCTCGTTCTCGCGGACGATGACGACGTCCATGCCGGGGTGCT
>JBCCOW010000072.1:0-17614 GCA_039025195.1 Planctomycetota bacterium | reverse complement strand
GGGTCGTGCGGCAACACTCTTTTTCTTACTCACGACCCTCTGTATCACCACCACCGCGTCGATTTCGGGGGCGGGCCCAACCACCGCCCCCACCACCACTACTCCCCCGGCCATCCCGCTTCTGGGGTATGGCTCCCCCCCCACCCCCGCCGCAGGCCATTTCTTCTCCATCCCCATCACCCTCGACCCCCAAAACCAGCCCCTCGCCGCCTACCAACTCGAACTCACCGCCGCCCACGGCACCTTCCAGGTCGTCGGCATCGAAAACGCCCCGAACCTCCCCGCGTTTCCGAACCCCGCCCGCTACGACCGCACCACCGCCCACCCCGATCAGTCCCTCGACCGCCTCATCCTCGCCGACTTCTCCCTCGCCCCCCCGGAAGACCTGCCCACCGAGCCCGCCGTCATCGCCACCATCCACGCCTACGCCGTCCCGCCACAACCCCTCACCCACCCCACCCCCGAACAACTCACCCAAGCCCTCGGCCTCACCGCCACCCTCACCCAAGCCGCCAACCCCCAAGGCCAGCCCATCCCCGCCACCGTCACCCTGAGTAAGCCCACGCCATGACCCGACGCCGATCCCTCACCGCCGCCACCCTTGCCCTGCTCACCTGCGCCAGCCTCGCCATCATCACGGCTTGTAACACGGGCCATGACCAGACCGGTTTGCAAACCGGAATAGATGGGGAGGGCTACGTTGGACGCAGGGACGCTTACTTCTACTCCGATCAAGGCGGCGAGCCCGGCGTCCGCCCCCACTTCGGACTCACCGACGCCCTCAAGCAAAACCGCCCCGATGGTGGTGATTCCTTCGTCACACCCATTACCCCAAGCCCAGCACCCGAACCCGCCGCCAGCCCCCCACAGAGTCCCGCAGACTGGCCCGCCCTCAACCTCCGACGCCTAGGCGGACCAGAGCAGTCGATCGACCACGAAAACACCCCAAACCCCCAACCACTACCCACCGCCTCCGCCGCCCCTGGCGAAGAACTCTGGATCATCTCAACCCCACCACAAGGCGACGCGGCTTCAGCCGCGTCGAGCCCCGCCGAACCCGCCCCCGAGTCCGGCGCCCTCCTCGCCCTCCCCCAACCCAAACCCGCCGCAGACCCCGCTGCCCCCCGCACCACCGACCTCCCCACCCACATCCCCACCGAGACCGTTCCGTTACCCCTCAAGCACACCGACGTCCGCGCCGCCATCACCGGCTACCTCGCCACTGTCGATGTCACTCAACAGTTCCACAACCCGTTCGACACCAAGATCGAGGCCGTCTACGTCTTCCCGCTGCCGCAGGACGCCGCCGTCTCCGAGTTCGTCATGACCATCGGCGACCGCAAAATCCGCGGCCTCATCCGCGAGAAGGAAGAAGCCGAGAAGCTCTACGCCCAAGCCAAGGCCCAGGGCTACCGCGCCGCCCTCCTCACCCAGCAGCGCCCCAACATCTTCACCCAGAAGGTCGCCAACATCGAGCCCGGCAAAGCCATCGACATCTCCATCCGCTACTTCAACACGCTCGCCTACGCCCACGGCCAATACCACTTCGTCTTCCCCATGGTCGTCGGCCCCCGCTTCAACCCACCCCACACCGAAGACCCCATCACCCCCATCGCCCACGGCACCAACCCCACCACCACCGGCACCACCACCCCCTACCTCAAACCCCATGAGCGCCCTGGCAACGACATCGCCCTTACCGTCCACCTCAACCCCGGCGTCGCCGTCCAGTCCACCACCTCCAACTCCCACCCCGTCACCACCCAGCCCCAAGACGACGGCTCCCTACACATCACCCTCGCCAACGAAGCCACCATCCCCAACAAGGACTTCGTCCTCTCCTTCAAGGTCACCGGCGACCGCATCAACTCCGGCCTCGTCACCCACACCACCCCGGAAGGCAAGGGCTACTTCAGCCTCATGCTCTTCCCCCCCGACGACCTCGATGGCCTGACCCGCCAGCCCATGGAAATGGTCTTCGTCCTCGACTGCTCCGGCTCCATGTCCGGCAAGCCCATCGCCCAGGCCAAGGCCGCCATCAAACACGCCCTCCAACAACTCCAGCCCACCGACACCTTCCAGGTCATCCGCTTCTCCCAGGACGCCTCCGCCTTCGGGCCCAACCCCGTCCCCGCGACCCCCGAAAACATCGCCAAAGCCCTCACCTACGTCGACGGCCTCAAGGGCTCCGGCGGCACCCACATGATCGAGGGCATCCGCGCCGCCCTCAACTTCCCCCACGACCCCAAACGCTACCGCACCGTCACCTTCCTCACCGATGGCTACATCGGCAACGAACAGCAGATCTTCGCCGCCATCCACAAGTACCTCAGTGACGCCCGCATCTTCTCCTTCGGCGTCGGCTCCTCCCCCAACCGTTACCTCATGAACCGCATGGCCAAGGCCGGCCGTGGTGCCGCCGCCTACCTCGCCCTCGAAGACGACGCCACCGCCATCATGGACTTCTACTTCCAACGCATCGCCCACCCCGCGATGACCGACCTCAAGATCGACTGGGGGACCCTAAACGTCGCCGACGTCTACCCCCAGCGGCTCCCCGACCTCTTCGTCGACCGCCCCGTCATCCTCACCGGCACCTTCACCGGCACCCCCTCCACCGTCCAGGTCACCGGCCGCGCCGGCCCCTACAACCTGCTCATCAACCCCGTCACCGAAGCCAACCCCGCAACCACCGCCGGCCCCGAACTCGCCCAGGTCTGGGCCCGCCGCAAAATCGCCGACCTCCACGACCAACTGGCCCACACCGAAGACCAAGACGCCGTCCGACACCAGATCAAAACCACCGCCCTGTCCTACTCCTTGATGTCCAACTACACCGCCTTCCTCGCCGTCGACACCACCGAACCCACCTCCGGCACCCACGGCGTCACCGTCCCCGTCGGCCTCCCCGTCCCCGACGGCGTCCGCTACGACACCACCGTCCCCGAATGACAAGCAGATAGGCGGATATGAAACCTGTTTTGCTCCTGACACTATGTGTCGCGGCGTTTGCACTCACAGCTTGTGCCCCACACTGCCTAAGCCCGGAACGCGTCGACCTAGCCCCGCTGGGCATCGACGAACAGGCACGGACCGCATTTCTCGGCTACGAGATCGACCCCAAACACACGCTCTCGCTTGTCCCACCCATTACCGTCGGTTTTATCGAGGTGTGGCGGCATGACAAGGCTTACCCACCCGACAACTACACAACGGGATCACACCTCGATCGAGACCTTGATTTCATCGCCTTCCAGGCTGCTTCAGACCCACAAAGCGTATGGGTACCTGCAGATTCGGACGGGTTACGTGACCTCAACTTCATCGCTCAGGCCGTGAAGCTTCAACTGCCAAATCAATCGCCGACGTACATGGACGCAACCGCACATCGGATTTTCCGATCGGGTCATGTGTTTATTGAACCCTTGGATATTTATACGCACGCCAAACAACAAGGCGTTCATCTCCTTGTGGCTTACAGCATCGTCAGTCACGCAACATCATCAGACCAGCTCCCTTTGGTCTCCGCCTTCACCCTGGGGTTGTTTCCAACCTATGTGGGTGAAGCCAACGCAACCATCGAACTTGCCTTCTTGAGTACGGACACCCGTAAGCCCGTAGCGCTGCACAGCCACGAGGTGCATACCACCCGATTCAGCAACTTCTGGGGGTCAGCTGACCTTCAGTGCAACACCTTCAACCAAGCTCGCCGCAAAGTCTTCGAGCACGCCCTCGCCGCATTCCGTCAAGACTGGCCCGATCTCTTGCACACCTTGACATCACCCAACGAGCTGCGGGCACACCTGCCCGCAGCCGCCTCGCAATCATCGCCTGCCCAGTAACAACCCCTTGCATCCCCCCCCAACCCTTGGCACGATGGCACTCCGCCGATCCCTTCACCCGGAGCCCCTCATGCCCCGCCCCGCCCGAATCGCTCGCCCACTGCTCGCCCTCGCCACCGCCCTGTTCATCCTGACCACCCTCCCAACTTTCGCCGGCGACCTCACCGACCCACAAGCCGAGGTACTCCGTCAGGCGACCGCCCAGCTCCGCTCGGCCGACAGCAACATCCAAAGCGCCGCCTCCGCCGCGGGCACCGCCGCCAACCCCGCCAAGGGCTCCCGCAAGAAGCTCGCCCTCTCACGACTCAACCAGGGCATCGGGCAACTCGACCAGGCGGCCGCACTCCTCGCCAAACTCCCCGCCGACGACACCGGTGTCGCCGACGCCCAGGCCAAGCACGACGCCACCCGCCAGTTCGCCAACCAGACCCTCCGCATCCTCGACCCCACCAACGCCCCACCCCCTCCCGCCGCGGAAGGCAACAACGGCCAGCCCGCCGCCCCCGCCCAGCCCCCGCTCACCCGCGAACAGGTCGGCCTCAAGAAAGACCTCGCCTGGACCACTCGCCAGACCGACTACTGGACCAAACAACTCAAGGCCCGCCTCGACCCCATCGAGAAGGCCACCACCCCCGTCCAATACCCCGCCGCGATGGCCGCGCTCCAGAACCTCAACCAGGCCCGCGCTGAAGCCCAGAAGGCAGCCGCCAACATCCAGGCCCTACCCGCCGACCACCCCGAACTCACCGAGGAAACCCAGGCCTTCATCACCGCCGCCCAGGCCCTCAAAGCACAGACACTCCGCTTCCAGAAAGTCACTGCCCCGCTCAGCCAGGCCGGCCCCCTCACCAAAGACCCCCAGCTCAAGCCCGACACCGACAAGGTCGCCAACCTCACCGACCGCTACCGCTTCTTCGTCCCCGACGCCAGCCAGTTCCCCGCCTTCACCCAGACCCTCACCGACGACGCCGCCACCCTCGCCGAAGCCCAGCGCATCGCCAAGAAGTTCGGCCCCCTCATCACCCACCAGTTCCCCCAAGGCGTCACCCTCGGCCGAGCCCTCCGCGGCTTCCAGCAGAAACGCACCGAGTTCCTCAACAAGGCCCGCGCCTACCAGCCCCAGATCCCCGCCGCCATCGCCGAAGACCTCGCCAACGCCCGCAAGTACGCTCAGCAAGGCGTCGACAAGAAAGCCCCCGGGTTCTTCGGGCCCAACGGCGGGGTCGTCCAACAGCTCGGCTTCGCCCGGGACCGCGCCAACCTCTTCGCCGCCCTCGACCCCGTCGCCGGCAAGACCCAGGTCGACCTTGTGAACCAGACCGAAGCCGACATTAAAACCATGGCCGCCTCCCTCCGCGACCAGATCATCCAGAACAACACTCTCCCCGCCGACGCCTTCGGCGAGCCCGACCGCGACGCCGTCATCGCCGCCGCCACCGCCGCCCTCCTCGAGCAGCACCCCGGCATCGAAATCCTCGCCGTCCGCATCCCGATGACCAACTGGAAGCGCACCACCGAATGGCGGCTCCAGAACACCACTTGGTACAAGTACGACTCGTCCCGCGTCCAGCCCCAGGTCGTCGTCAAGCACTCCGGCACCCTCGCCGCGATCCGCCCCATCAACGTCTACAAACGCCACCTCCAAGGCGACAGCCTCACTGCCTCGCCATTCGACAACCAAGACGACGAAATCCCCCCCGCCCGATTGCTGCCGCTCGCCAAGGTCAAGTGATCCCACCAAACCACCGCGCCCGATAGCCGCGGGCACACCGGCCCGCGGTCGCCCCGCGCTAAACTCCACCCATGCCTAAGAACGTCCTCGGCTCCGACCTCCAGACCTGCTCAACCGACCCGCTCACCGGCTACTACCGCGATGGCTGCTGTAACACCGGGGCCGGCGACGCCGGTGTCCACGTCGTCTGCGCCGAAGTCACCGCCGACTTCCTCGCGTTCAGCCAGGCCGCCGGCAACGACCTCTCCACCCCCCGCCCCGAATACCGCTTCCCCGGCCTCAAGCCCGGCGACCGCTGGTGCCTCTGCGCGAAGCGCTGGCAAGAAGCCCTCGACGCCGGCGTCGCCCCCAAGGTCCACCTCGAAGCCACCCACGCCGCGGCGTTGGAGTTTGTCGATCTGAGCGATCTGCAAACCCATGCTTTGAGTGATCAGCCATAAGTGATGAATGATGAATTGATCACTCATCACTGATTATTCATCACTCACTCCCCCAGCCCCACCACCTCCGCCTCCACCATCTCCCCGTCCGCCGCCACCGCAACCTTCACGCCCTTGCGGTGCTTGCCCCACTTCATCATCGCAATCCCCACCGCCTTCTGCCCGCGGAGCGGCGCGTTGGTCGAGCTGGTTAGCGCCCCGATCACCCCACCCCGCGGCGCCTTCGCCCGCTTCTCCGGGTCCGCCTCGAACACCTGCGCCCCGGCGATCGGCAGCCGTTCGTCCGCCATCTCCAGCCCCACCAGCACCCGCTTGGGGTGCGACAAATTGTGCATCCGGGCCACCGCCTCCTGCCCGACGTAACACCCCTTGGTCAGGCTGACCGCCGAGGCGAACTTCACCTTGCCCAGCTCCGCCGGCTGCGCATCCGGCCCGAAGTCCACGTGCGGCCAGACCACGCCCTCCTCGATCCGCACCGTGTTCACCGCCGACCACCCGACCGGCCGACCCCGCAATCCCTCCCGCCTTCGTGCCGCCCACGCCGCCGCCGCCTCGGCATCTATCCCCCCATCCTCCGGCTCCATCTCGTACCCCACCGCCCCCAACAGCTTCCCGTACACCGCTGCCGCGTCCGCCTGCTGCACCATCACCCGCACGCCGAGCACCCGCCCCAAGTCCCACCGGTACACCGTCGCCAACACACCCTCGCCAAACGCCACCACATGGTGCGTCCCCGCCATCCCGCCCATCCGCTCCACCACGGCTTTGCCGCTCTGCCCGTCGTGCCCCGCCGCCGACTGATCGTCCGCCACCGCCGCCGACAACGCCTTCACCGCCGCCGGCCCCACCAGCCAGAAACACCGCCGACCCCGGAAGGTATTGACGTCGGCAAGCTCCACGTCTTCCGCAAACAGCCGACGGTCTAGCGCCTCCCGCACCCCCGGCAGATCAAACCCGTCCCCCTCCAGCCACGTCGATTCATCACCGTGATGCACCACCAAATCCGCCAGCACCTTCCCGTCATCGCTGAGCAGCATCCCTCCGAACGATTCACCACCCGAGCGACCGTTCATCTCACAGCTCAGCAGCCGGTGCAGGAAGTCCTTCACCTCGCCACCGCGTAGCCCCAGCACCCCCCGCATCGGTAAATCCATCAACCCCACACGCTGCCGGACCGCCCCGTACTCCGCTTCATACGCCCCGAACGACTCCGCCAGTTCCACTACCCCGTCCTCCCCCTCGTCTGCCGGCCCCCATGGGATAAACGCTGCGCCCAACGACGCCAACACGCCACGCACTGCATCCGTTCCGTTCTGCATCCACCCACTCTAGCGCGTGTCCGCTTTACGTGTAGCGGCAGACGCGGAGCGCCCCGTAGCGCATCCGCGGGCACCTTGGGTGCACCCGCTACACCTCAACGCAACACGCGATCGCTCACCGTCATCCGCCGCACGCCGCGCGTCACCAACGCACTGCGTGCCACCCGATCGCCACCGCCATCACCAGGTACGCCACCGACCAGACCAGCGACGCGACGCCCTGAAGCATGCTGGCGATGTCCTGTGCGGTCGGCAGCGCGATGAACGTGATCCCCGCCACGAACCCCACGCCCACCAGCGTGAACAACGCCTTCCGTAGCGTCAGCGCCAGGGCTGACAGGTTTGGCCGACCGATGTGCGCCGCGAGGTCCGCGAAGTACTGCATGAAGAACGCGAAGATCATCACGTACAGCACCACGATCGCGATCAGCCCCAGCCCGAACAACAAGATGCCCGCCTGCATCACCGCCAAGCCCACCGCCACCGCGATGATCCCCCCGAAGCACGCCAAGCACGCCAGGATCGAATTCCGCCCCGCGTGAGCCGGCGCCGCCAGCCCCAGCAACGGCCCCATCACCATCCCCACCGCCCCCAGCCCGTACAGCCACAACGACTCGGTCGCCGTCTGCTGCACACCCCCCGGCGTCGTGGCCCCCGCCACCGCCACGAGCAACCCCACCATCCCCAGCACCATCAAGCCCATTCCCCCCACATGGGCCAAGACCCCGACCCCCGCGATCTTCACACCCAACCGGCCGTCCTTCTCTGAGTCTCTCTCCACCGGCGTCATCGCGTCCACCCGACGCTCCAACACCCCCGCACCCGACGCGGGCACCGCCAGACGCGCCGGCTCCACCGCCGGCTCATACGCCACCGGGGCCACCGCATCACCCGACTCCGCCGCCGACAACGCCGACAGCCAGTCGTCCGCCTCCGGCTTCGGCTCCACCGCCGCCGGCTTCACCACCCGACGCCCCCCACCCGCACCACCCGCACCAACCCCAGCACCCGCACCACCCGTCGCTCCTGCCCGTTTCGCCGACAGGTCCGGCACCCGGAACCGCTCCCCGCACGGGCACTTCACCCGCCGCCCCACCACCTCCGGCTTCCACTTAAACCGCTGCCCACAGGTCGGACACTCGAACCGCTTCACCTCTGCCGTCGGACTGGCCATCGCTCTGCTTCCCGAAACTGTGGTCACGAACCCGGTACCGCCCACCCTCCTCAATACCGCTTATAGAGCCAACCGCCGACGCACACAACGCCCCGCCAGCCACTTTCCGCACATCCGCACAAATTCCTGCCCGACTCATCCAAAACGTTCAGCTGCTGACGGCCGCTTCTCGGGCCGACCGATCCAGCACCCCGCCACGCCAGCCCGTCTCTTCTCAAAACCCACTCGCCACACCACGGGCCAACCCGGCAAGCGGCCGGGGGATCAGGCGGCGCGACGGGCAGGGCGGGTGGGGCCGAGCAGTTCGTGGCAGATCGAAGAGAGGTCACCGAAGCTGAACGGCTTGCGGACCAGGCAGAGCTGCGGCGTGGTTTCGAGCTGTCGACACACGGCAGTCTCGGCACCGGTCACAACCACGACCGGCAGGTCGGCGGTGATGGGGTTTCGGCGGATGCGTTCGATGAGGCCGAGGCCGTCGAGCACGGGCATGTGCAGGTCGGTGATGACGAGCTCGATACCGCCGAAGCGCAGGACATCGAGGGCCTGGGCACCAGTGCCGGCGGGGACGGGGAAGTAGCCCTGGTGCGCGAGCCGGGTGCCAAGCGCGGTGACGACCAACGGGTCGTTGTCGACAACGAGGATGCGGGGGCGGATGCAGGAAGTCATCGGCAGCCTTTCGGGTGTTGAGCCACGCGGTCACGCCGCGATATCGCGGACAATGCAGCTCGCGGCGTGGAACAGCTCGTTGAACTGGAACGGCTTGTGGAACACGGCCAGGGCGCCGAGGTCTTCGGCGACCTCGTCGAGTCGGACGCTCTTGTCGCCGGTGATATAGATCACCGGGATGCCGGCCGAGCCGCGCGGCTTGTGCAGGCGTTCCTGGACGCTGAACCCGTCGCCGGCGGGCATGTTGATGTCAAGGATCATCAGGTCGAGGGGTTCACGGGTCGCGGTGGCCAGGGCGTTATAGCCGTCGTGGGCGGTGTGGACCTGGAAGCCGCGTTTCTCGAAGCGGAACTTCAGGGCCTCGACCAGCTTGGTGTGGTCATCGGCGATCAAAATACGGGGCGGGATCGGGCTCGGCATGGAACGGTTTCTCCTGGTCCTTGGTCATCGGGGTTGCTGGGAATGGATCGGTAAAAGCCGGGGCGGGTAGACGCACCCGCCCCGGCCAGGGGGGCTGGATGGGGTCAGTTCAGTCGGGTTTCGGTCGACCGAGCCGTGCCCTGCTTGCTGATCAGCCGGTGCAGGGTCTCGATGACGTCTTTGGGGTTGTAGGGCTTGGACAGGAACGCATCGCCGCCGGCTTCGCGAGCCTGGATCCGCGCCGCGTCGGTCGAGTTGGCCGAGAGGAACACGACGTTGGGCGGCGGTGCCTCGTGGTCGCGACGGATGTGGCGGCAGACTTCATAGCCGTCGATATCCGGCATGCGGATGTCGAGCAGCACCGCTTCGGGCTCGAAGTCGTCGACGGCGTCGAGGCCATCGCGCCCGCAGTGTGCGGCGCGGACCTCGAAGCCGGCGGCTTTGAGCCGGAGCTGTAGGGCGTGGGCGATCGGGGCCTCGTCATCAACAATCAAAACACGCTGGGGGTCATGCGGCATGGTGATACTCCTCGGTGCCGTTGGAAGGGTGGACGCCTGAAGCATCGGCGGACATCCGCCGGCGGACGGTCTGAATCAGGGTTTGCGGGTCGGCTGCTAAGTCGTGCTCCTCGGAGGGCGTGAGCTCTAGGCGCCAGGCGTCGGTGTCCTGCAGCCGGAGGCGTTGCCGGTGCTCTTCACGGAGGCGGTCGGCCCAGCTGCCGTCGCCGGGCGCGGTGCCCAGGAGCAGCACGCCGCCGTCGGGGGTGACCATGAGCAGGTCGGTCGCGCGGGTGATCCCGGACAGCCGGGCCATGAGCTGGTCGCCGGGGATGGCATGGGATTCGGGGCTGCGCGCTTCGAGCAGGAGCAGCCGGGAGGTGTCGGGGGTCTGGGCGAGGTCGTTTGGCTCGGCCATGGCCAGGGCGTCGAGATACGCGGCGACGATGCGGCCGGGCTCCCACCGGGGCAGCGTGAACGAGAAGGTGCTCCCGGAGCCGGGGGTGCTCTGGATGTCCATGTGCCCGAGGTTGAGCCAGACGAGCTCCTTGGCGATGTTGAGCCCGAGCCCGAAGCCCTTGGAGCTGGTGCGGGCGGGGTCGCCGACCTGTTGGAAGCGTTGGCTGACGAGCTCGAGTTCTTCGGACGAAAGCCCCGGGCCGTGATCGATGACGCTGACGCGGATGTCGTCGTGTTCATCACGGGCCACGCGGAGCGTCACGGGCTGGCCAACATCCGAGAACTTGATCGCGTTGATGGTGAGGTTGATCAGCACCCGCGCCGCCTTGTCCAGATCACAGAACACCTCCGGAAGGCCGGGCTCGATGTCCTCGATCAACTCAATGGATCGGGTCTTCGCGCGGAGGGACAAGACGGTGCGGGTCTGATCCAGGAGTGCCTGGGGGTGATGCGGTCGGCGGTCGATGCGGAGCGTGTTGGCCTTGAGCTTCGAGGAGTCGAGGAAGTCATCGACCATCTGGGACAGCTCGTCGGCGGCCGCGTTGACGTACCCGAGGTATTCGTGCTGTTCGGGGGTGACGGGGCCGCCGAGCTCTTCGTCGACGATCGCGTTGAACTCTTTGATCACGGTCAGCGGGGTACGGAACTCGTGGGCGACGTTGTCGACAAAGCGGTGGGCGGTCTCGGTGAGCACGGCCAGCCGACGGTTCTTCCCGTCGAGCTCGGCGTTGGCGGCGGAGAGCTCGGCGGTGCGCTGATCGACGAGGCGTTCGACCTTAGCGGCACGCAACTGCATGGTGCCGAGATAGCCAAGCAAAGCCGCGGTAACGAGCAGCCCGGCGGCCAGCCCGGCGATCGGCCGGATGCTCTGGTAGCTGGCGAGGAAGCCGGGCATCGGGCGGTGCTCGATACGTACCCGTCGGCCGCCCCATTGGACCTCGGTCTGGCTCACCCACGGCAGGTCGGCGGCGACCGGCGTTGCCTCGGGATCGGGCCAGATCGAGACGGGCCGGCCGGGCTCGGTGATGTCCGCAAGGCTCATACTGAGGAAGACCGAGCGGTGGTGGTCCATCGCGTTAGCGAGGACAGAGTCGAGCCGGAAGCCGCCGAAAAGGAAGCCGCGGGGCGGGCCGTCGGGGGTCTCGCTCAACTTGTGCAGCGGCAGCACCGCAACAATCCCCCAGCGACGCTGCGCCTTGTAGATCAGCTCGAGCGGTGCGGTGAGCGCGATGGAACCGGTCGCCTCGGCCTGCCGCATCGCGTCGTGACGCACGGGGTCGGACTGCGGGTCGAACCCAACGAACCGACGGTACAACTCCTGGTCATCGGTGTGGCTGAAGATGAACGGGTGATAGACGGGGCGATCGCCGGCCCGAACCAGCCGGCGATCGTCGGTCTTCTCTCGGATCTCGTAGTCGGGCAGACCTTTTTGACGCAGGGCTGTTTCGTGCCCAGCCCGATCGCGGTGTTCGACCCGGACGGACTGGGCAACGCCGGTGAGCGAGGGGAACTGCTGGATCAGCCCCGAAACAAACGCCCGGAACTCTTCACGCTCCACCGAGTGCGACGCATCGTAGAAGTCACGCAGCATGTACATCGCCGCGAGATGGCTCTCGATCTCGTCCTGCAGCACCGCCGCCCGGGACTCGCTGATCTCGTGGAACGCCCGCTGGGCGACACCGGTCTCGTGGGAAGACAATTTCTGATGCAGGCCGATCGAGAGGAGAATCCCGATGACTCCGACACCGCAGAGCCTGAATCGATCCCGGAATGTGGAGCGGCGGAGTCCGCTCTGCCCCCCCCCTGACACCGAGCGAGTGCTCTGGGCCATGGGGTGCCCTTTCAAAGGCGTTGGCTTTACGAAAGGGCCATCGGCGTGATCACCGGGGCGATGAAGCCTATTAAGAATCTTATAGATGGAAATTTTCGCTGGCCAAGCATCCGCCACCGCCACAGCCTGCGTTTTAGTCCAGACGCTACTCGACCCGCAGCGTGACCAGCGTGGTGTCGTCCGTTCCGCGTTTCGGGCCGGTGTGGCGACGCATCTGCCAGAGGATGTGATTCAGCGCGTCCTGGGCGGATTTGTCGGCGCACTCGCGGAGGACTTCGTCGATGCGGTCCCGGCCGAAGCGTTTGGCGTCGGCGTTCATCGCGTCGCCGAGGCCGTCGGTGTAGAGCAGCAGCAGGTCGCCGGGCTCGAAGTCCCAGATGCCCTTGTCGTAGTGCGAGGCCGGGTCGACGCCGACGATCATGCCGCCCAGGTCCAAGGGGATCGGGTCGGGCTCGCCGGGGCGGAGCACCAGCGGCGGCTCGTGGCCGGCGTTGCAGTAAGTCATCCGCATGGTTAGTGGGTCGAGCGTGCCATACCACAGCGTGGCGAACTCGTTGTCGCGGGTGTCCCGGCATAGCGCCGTGTTCACCCGGGCGATCACCTCGTCGAGATCGTAGAGGTCCTGCGCGTAGGCCCGGAGTGCAGCGCGTGTTGAAGCCATCAAGAGCGACGCGGCGACACCCTTACCGACCACGTCACCGATCGCTAGCCCCAGCGAGTAGTCCAGCCGGATGAAGTCGTAGAAGTCGCCGCCGAGGTCCAGCGAAGGCACGTACCGCGCCGCGACCTCGACCCCCGGCAGGTTCGGCATCCGCGACGGCAGCATCCGCCGCTGCACATCCGCCGCGAGGTGCAGCTGCCGGACCATGTCCCGTGAGGCGGCACGCTGCGCATCCAGGCGTGCGTTCTCGATCGCGGTGGCCAGCAGCTGCGTGATCGCCCGCAACAGGTCCAGCTCCGAGTTCGTGAACACCCGCGGCGCTTCGGTGAACAGCTGCACCGTCCCGATCGGCTGGCCGTTGGCGACCATGCCCGCAGCCATGAACGACGCGAGGCCTTCTTCTTCTGCTGCCTGCGGGAACACGACGCGGTCGTCGTGCTGCATGTCGCCGACGTAGACCATCTCGCCCCGCAGCGCCCGCTGCGCGAGCTTCGACTGAGCCAGCATCACATCGCCCTTGTCGCGGTAGGTCTGCGAAAGCCCGAACGACGCCGCGAGCTTGAGGTGCTGGTCGGGCGGCTTGCCTTCGAGCAGCCGGATCGACGTAGCCCGCACCTGCATGACCTCCGCCGCCGACCGCGCCGCGGTGTCCAGGACCGCCTGCAGGTTCCCGCGTGTCGAGAGCACAGTCGAGAGCTTGTACAGCACGGACAGTTCATCGAGCCGAAGGGCCGCGGTGTGCTGCTGGTAGCACAGCCGGGCGATCGCGTTGGCGATCAGCACCAGGAGCTGCGCCGACGCCGCGGTCTTCGTGCCGTACGCCTCCGCCGCCGCAGCATTCAATGCCTCCAGATCCGATTCCTCCACACCCAGCCGAAGTGCCGAGGCCGTAAACCTTGCCCTCGCATCGGGGTCCAGCTCCCCGGTCTCGACCTGTCGGCTCTGCACCCGGATCGACCCGAGCGTGCGTCCGTCCACCACGATCGGAGCGGTCAGCCGGCCGGCCGTGGCCTGCACCTCGGGTGTGATCAGCTGGTCCAGCACCGTGTCCGACGCCGCCCGCGACACCGCATCGGTCGGGGCGGTCAGCGGCAGGCCATCGGCGTCAAGCACCGACGTGTCCAGCCGGGTCACCGCGGTGAACGAGTCCTGCACATCCTGCAGCGTCGCCAGGTCCAGGAAGTCGGTCAGCGACAGCCGCGCCGCCGGGGCCGAACTCACCCGCTCGTCCACCGTGCCGTCCGCGTTTGGGATCGCCTTGGCCCCGTCCGTCACCGGCAGCCCCGTGGCCATCACCTCAGGCAGCGCACCACGATCCCCCACCGGGTCAACCGGTGTCGCCTGGCCTTCGGCCTGTATCGGGGGGCTCGCCATATCCGTCATCTCTGCTTTAAACCGTCCGTCGTGCTCATCCATCCCGCCGCTCCCCACCGCATTCCAATCCGCTTATCAACGCCCCACTCCGCCTATCCCGCAGGCCCGCGGAGACCCATCGCGTCCCTACCCTCCGGAAGCCCCCAGATTATCGGCCGTTTCAACACCGCCCATCCAGCCCATCACTCCACAAACCCCGTCACTGCTCCGCCGACCTGTTCAAAACAGCATCCTAACAACAACCGCGCACAAACCCACTGCCCCTTAGAGGAATTGGAGCTTTTCAACACACCGTGCCGACGCCCGCAAGCCCGATGCCGACATCCACCGCTGCGGCATCACTTCGCGCCGTCATCTCCCGCATCCGCACCCGGTGCCGCCTCACCCTCCAACCAGATCCGCTTGAGCAGCGGCAGCAACGGGTCGTTCGGCAGCGTACTGGTCGCCAAGCCCAGACCAAACTTCACTAGGTTCGGCGCCTCGGTCTGGTAGCCCAGGTATGCCATCATGAGCCCCGGCTCGCCGGCGTAGTTCTTGCTCGCGATCATCCGCTGCAGCTCCTTCTGCAGCCACGTCAACCGCTCCGGCGTGGGCAGCAAGGACCGCTCGTAACGCATCGCGATCAGCTCGGGGTGGTCCTCAAACAGACGACGCAGGTTCAACGCCGCCGACCGGATCATCCCCGCGCCCAGCTGGCTGTGGATCAGACCCACCCGGGCCAACGGCTCGCTCGGCGCGTCGATCGTGACCTGCCGGAACAAGGCCTCGGCCTCCATGAACTTCCCGGCCGACAACGCCTGTTCCGCACGCTTGGTGAACGACGCCACCCGGTCCTTCCGCTCCCCCGCCAGCGACTCGAGCCGGGGCAGGTCGTAGTCCAGGCGTTCGATCAGCGATCCGATCGCCGTGTCCTCGTCAACCGCCGCCGCCGGGTCCTCTTCGACCTCAGCCGCATCCCCGCCGAGCAACTGACGCAGCCGCTGCTGCTCAGCCGCCAGCTGGTCTCTATCCAGGTCCTCGACCGCGAGCATCCAGTCTTGACGGTCGGCATTATCACGGAACGCCAAGCCGTCGCGGGTCTGCCCGTCACGGATCCGCTTGAGCAGCGACAGGTGCGGGTTATTGTCGATCACGCCGTCGTCCAGCCCCCGCAGCGGCCGGAGGATGTCCCGCTCCGCCGCCTGTGCGGCACGCTCTTGACGCGTCTGCCGGTTGGTCGCTTCCTCTTCCGCCGCCGCCTCTAACGCGTCAGCGTCGGGCAGGTCGGCCGCGTCCATCGGGTCCGTGACTTCATCCGGGTCTTCCACCCCCGCTTGACGGTTCCCGTCCGGCCCCGCCAACTGATCCTCACGCTGCACCCGCAGCGCCTCCTGCAGCTCCGCACCCAGCAGCAGCGACGGGCTCGCCAACCCCACCACCCGGTCTCCCGAAAGCTCCGCCGAGCCGTCCGGCAGCAGCCCCGCCAACGCGGTCTCCCCCGCCTCCTCGCCCGGCACACTCAGGTCCAACCGGTTATTGATCCGCTCGCCCAACGGCCGGGTCAGCCCGTCCCCAGGCCCCGCCTGCTCCTCCGCCTCCAGGTCGGCATCCCGGCGCGCCCTCGGCAGCTCTTGAGCCGCCTGTGCCTCGTCATCGATCCCCAGCCCCGCGTCCAGCGCCCGCGTCCGCAGCCCCAGCAACGGCGACGCCGTGACCGACAGCGCCCCGCCGTCCGCACCCGTGACCAGGCCCAGCGTCGCCGAGCCGTCCGTCTGATCACCCACCAGCGCACTGGTCACCAGAAGCCCCGACGGCTGATCCTGCAGCCCGCCCGGTCGACGCGTCACCAGCTGCCGGTTCGCGTTGCCAAAGCTGCCCGATTGCGCGGTCGTGAACTCGTTGAACACCGAGAACCCGCCGTTCCCGCCCACGAAGTTCTGCCCCGCGGTGTTCCGACGCGTCGAGATGATCGGGGCCGAGCCCAACGCGTCCGCCCGGAACCGGAACAGGTCATCGCTCGACGTGCCCGTGTTCAGCTGACCCGGTGCCACATAATCAATCTGACCCTGAAACGCCCGGCCCCCCGCCACGTTCCCCGTGATCAGGTTGTTCCGTGCCCGGTAGTCCGGCTGCTCCGCCGCCGCGTTTCGGCCGCCGCTGCCCGCTTGCGGGTTCGCGTCCAACGCCCGGCCATCACCCCCCGCCGCCTGCTGACCCATCGCCGGCAACCCCATACCCACCCCAAACGCCAACGCCATCGACGCCGCCAACAGCCGCCCTGTACCGATCGTGCCGCGCTGCATCATCCTGCGTGCTCCAGTCTCTGGGGTCATCTCGTCGGCCTAAGCATCATCGCCGGCCCGCACCGACGGCATCAGCCAACCTACAGTATAGATCGGCTAAACCGCTCCGCTATTCCTTTTGACGCCCCATCCGCCCCATAAGTTCCCCGCAGCCGCCCTAATCCACGATCTCCAGCACCTCAAACCGCTTCACCCCCCGCGGCAAATCGGCCTTCACCGTGTCTCCCACACGCGATTTCATCAGCGCCTCGCCCAGCGGGCTCGCCGCCGTCACCTCGATCTCGTCCGCATCGAAATTGCCCGACGCATCGCCCACCAGCTTGTACAGGTCTTCGCTGTCGTCGTCCGTGTCTCGCAGCCGGACCACACTCCCGAGAAACACCATGTCGTCGGGCTTCTCGACATCGTCCGCGACCTGCGAATTCGCCAGCTTCTCCTCCAGACGACGGATCTCCGCCTCCTCCATCGCCTGGTCCTCGCGGGCCGCGTGATAGTCCGCGTTCTCCTTCAGGTCCCCCTGCGCCCGGGCCTCGCCGATCCGCTTGGACAGCACCGGGCGGTTCGCCTTCAGCTCCTCCAGCCGGGCCTCCAGCCGGGCCTTGTCTTCCTTGGTCAGAAACTCCATCGCAGCATCCCTTCTCGGCGTAGCACGCTCACAAACCGCACCCCGGACCTTAGCACAACGCTCACACCCCAGCCATCACCCAATCCCCTCAACCCTCAGCGTTCGCCGCCGAAGCGCCCACCCCCACACCCCCAACCCTAGCCACCCCAACACCCCAGCACCCATTGGCACCGCCCACACCGACCACCCCCCCGGGCCCCCCCCCCCCCACCGCGCACAACAAGCCCACGAGGGGGACCACACCCCCCCCCCCCCCACCCCCCCCCCCCCACCCCCCCCCCCCCCCCCCCCC
>JBCCOW010000071.1:0-17701 GCA_039025195.1 Planctomycetota bacterium | reverse complement strand
GGGGGGCGGGGGGCGGGGCGTGGTCGTGGCGGAGGATGGCGGTGGGGAGGCGTTGCACGGTGGTGAGCAAATCGGGAGTTTGTCAGGGTCTCGTGCCGATCTTATTCTGACGGTAGGCTTTATAGGTGCTCGAAAAGGAATGGCGATGACCGCAACGGATTGGACCCTTGGGCGTAAGTGTGGTGGCGGGCTGGTCTGCGCGGTGATGGCGCTGCTCTTGGGCGGCTGTGTGACCGCGTCGATGCACCGCGAGAAGGGCAACGACCTGCGGAAGCAGGGCGACCTGGTTTTAGCCTTGGACGAGTTCGAGCAGTCGGTGGCGAAGGACCCGACGAGCTACCGGTCGCAGTATTGGCTGGGGCGGACGTACAACGATCTGGGCCGGCCGTTGGACGCGCAGCTGCCGCTGGAGAAGGCGCTGGAGCTGCGTCGGTTTGGGGAGTCAGAGACCGAGGCGATCCTGGATGAGCTGGCCCGGTCGTATTTCGAGCAGAAGGCGTTTGGGGAGCTGTTCGCCTTCCTGGAAGCGGAGGCCGAGGCGCGGGGCCGATCGGTGGACTACATCCGGCTGGCGTCGTTCATGGTGAGGGCGGGGGATGTGGATCAGGCGGCGGTCGCCTACCAGAAGGCGGCGTTCTTCGCAGAGGCGGACGACGCGGGGCCTTACCTGGAGCTGGCGAGCTTTTACGAGTCGGTGAACGATCGCCCGAAGGCGGTGCTGGCCCTGCGGAACGCGTTGTTCGTTGACCCGGACAGCGAAGAGGTGGCGGCACGGCTGCGGAGCCACGGGCTAGTACCGGGTCCCACGCTGAAGCTGCGGCCAGCGAAGCCGTTGCTGAAGAGCCCGGAGGGGACGCCGCCGCCGGCGCGTCTCGCAGCTCCCACGACGGCTCCGGCAACACAACCGGAGTGACGGGCCTTTGAGTTGGTGATCGGGTGGACCGGCGACGCGTCGCGTCGCGGCTGTTATGCGGTGGTGAGTGTGGGGGTGGGGAGGCCGAGGAAGTTGGCGAGGAGTTTGGGGCCTTCTTCGGTGAGGAAGGACTCGGGGTGGAATTGGAGGCCTTCGAGCGGAGCGTCGCCGTGGGGGAGGGTGCCGGGCTTGGCGCGGAGTCCCATGATGACTTGGGTGGGTGTGCCGTCGATGGTGTCCTCAGCCCAGGCGGAAACCTCGAAGCGGTTGTGGTCGAAAGAGTCGGCCAGGATGACGAGGCTGTGGTAGCGGGTCGCGGTGAAGGGGTTGGAGACGCCGGCGAAGAGGGTTTTGCCGTCGTGCTGGATGGGGCTGGTTTTGCCGTGCATGAGGATGCGGTGGCGGTCGACGGTCATGCCGAACTGGGCACCGATGGACTGATGCCCGAGGCAGACGCCGAGCAGGGGGGTTCGCCCGGCGAAGGCGTCGATGACGGCGCAGGAGACCCCGGCTTCACTTGGCGTGCAGGGGCCGGGTGAAACGATCACGTGTGAGGGGTTGAGAGCGAGGGCCTCGTCGGCGGTGATCTTGTCGTTACGGACGACATGGAGGTCGAGCGAGGCGTCGAGCTCGCCGATGCGTTGAACGAGGTTGTAGGTGAAGCTGTCGTAGTTGTCGATCAGGAGAATCATGGGGTGAGTATAGAGACGGTCGGTCGGGCGGTTCTGGCGCAAAGGCCCAGGCGTTCACAGGCCTGTGGATGGGCTAGAGTCTTGGCTGATGAGGTTCGTGAAGGGTCTTCATGTTGCGGTTGCGGTCTTGCTGCTGGCGTTGGCGGGCGTTCAGCTCAACGACCCCGATCCGCTGTTCTGGGTCGTGATCTACGCTGCCGCGGCGGTGATGCCAATCGCTCGGCTGTGGGGTCGCCGGCTGCCGGTGGGCTGGGGGGTGGCGTTTGGGTTGGCGGTCGCGGGGCTGTTGGTGTCGCTGCCGGGCTTCATTGATTTTGTGAGGGCGGGTGAATTTGATTTGATCGGTCGGGGGATGAGTGCGAGCCGGCCGAACATCGAGCTTGCGCGTGAGTTTCTGGGGGCGCTGATTGGGTTGGTGTGCCTGTTGCCGTATGGGCGATGGCATACGCGTGGTGCTTGATGCCGTCTACGGAGCCGGTTTATGGCTAGAGCGGCTGGCGTCGATTTTCGCAGTAGCCGCGACGCTACGCGTCGCTAGCCGGGGTGGCGTAGCCACCCGGCTATGGGTCTATGGGTGATTCATTCTGCGCGTTGCTTTAGGCGGATGACGCTTCGGCGAGGGCGGGGTAATCGGTGTAGCCGCGTGGCCCGGCTTCGACGTTGTAGAGAGTGTCGTCGCCGGCGGTGTCGTTGAGGGGGGCACCCTGGCGGAAGCGTTCGGGGAGGTCGGGGTTGGCGATGAACGGCTTGGCGAAGCTGATGAGGTTGGCGCGGTTTTCGGCGAGGGCGTTCTGGGCGAGCTCGGCGCTGTAGCCGTTGTTGAAGATGAGGGTGCGGGAGAAGTGCTGGCGGGCCAGGGCGTTGAGGCGGTCTTGCTGGTCTGGCATCCAGGGGGTCCCGCAGAGCTCCAGGTGGCCGAGGCCCTGAGCGTCGAGGGCTTTGAAGATCTCGGGGAAGTGGTCGAGGGGGGCGGAGTCGGAGACGGCGTTGGGGTTGGCGAGGGCGAGGAGGCGGATGCCGACGCGGTCGTGGCCGAAGACCTCGGCGAGCTGATCGAGGATCTGGAGGGGGAAGCGGAGTCGGTTGGCGACGGAGCCGCCGTAGTCGTCGGTGCGGTGGTTGGCGCCGTCGCGGATGAAGGAATCGATGAGGTAGCCGTTGGCGCCGTGGAGTTGGACGCCGTCGAAGCCGGCGGCCTTGGCGACCTCGGCGGCGTGCCGGAAGTCGGCGACGAGCTGCTGGATCTCGTCAACGGTGAGGGCGTGGGGGGTGGGGATGGGCTGCTTGCCGTTGGGCGTGTGGATGACGCCGTCGGGGATGGAGATGGCGGAGGGACCGACGGGGCTGCGGGGCTTGGCGTCTTCGGGCAGGAGATCGGGGTGGGTGGCCCGGCCGGCGTGGAAGAGCTGGGCGAAGATGCGGCCGCCGGCCTGATGGACAGCATCGGTGACACGTTGCCAGCCGTCGCGTTGGGCGTCGGTGTAGATGCCGGGCATGCCGTGGAAGCCGAGGCCGCCGGGGCAGACGTGGGTGGCTTCGCTGATGATGAGGCCGGCGGTACTGCGCTGAGCGTAGTAGGTGGCCATGAGGTCGTTGGGGACCTCGCCGGGGAGAGTGGCGCGGCATCGGGTCATGGGGGCCATGACGATGCGGTTGGGGAGTTGGAGGAGGCCGAGGGTGTGGGGGGTAAACAGGGCGTCGGTCGTGGTCGGCATATTGGAAGGGGTGTCGAGGTCAGGCGGAAAAGAAGCGGTAGACGAGCCCGGTGAGGAGAGCGACGACGGCGGCCAGGATGAAGAGGGTGGGGTCGTAGCCGAGGACGAGGATGCAGCCGATGACGAGGGCGGCGCCGAGGATGGTCATGAGGCGTCCGCCGAGGCGGTCGTCGAGTGCGGTGAGGCTGAGGAAGGTGACGCCGGCGATCCACGGGATGAGCAGCAGTGCGGAGAGAGACGCGAGGACGACGCCGGCGGCCTGGCCCCCGCGGTCGAGGAGGGCGACTTCGGGTGGGATGTCTTCGGCCACGCGGGGCGCGGTCCGGGCCGCCCAGTCGGGGGCGGCGAGGTTGATGAGGATGCGGCCGAGGAGGGTGAGCAGGAGCGCGGCGTAGCCGGCGATGCGGGGGGCTTCGAGCCAGTAGTTGCGTTCGTGGAGCTTGCGGGGGGGCTTGTCGGTGGTGGTGCTGGGATCGAAGGGGTCGAAGGGTCGGAAGCAGCGGGGGCAGTGGTCGTCGGTGAGCCCGGTGAGGTTGTAGCCGCAGGCGGGGCAGAACCGCATCTGCGGGATCTCGGTGGGCATGGGTGCAAGCGGGGGTGAGGAATCCGTCGCGACCTCAGCCGGCGGCGGCTGGGCGACCGGGTCGGCCGACGATTTTTCGAGTTCGTAGGGGTCCGCCATACCTTCAGTTTACCGTGGTGCGACCGCGACCAACGGTCGCGGCGTTCTAGGAGACGACGAAATTGATGAGGCGGCCGGGGATGAGGATGAGCTTGCGGACGGTCTTGCCGTCGAGGTGTTCGGCGACATTGGGGTCGGCCTTGGCGGCGGCTTCGATGGTGGGTTGATCGGCGTCGGCGGGGACAGTGATCTTGCCGCGGAGCTTGCCGTTGATCTGCACGGGGTACTCGATGGTGGCCTGGATGAGGAAGTCGGGGTTGTGCGTGGGCCAGTCGGCGTCGGCGACGGTGGTGGCGGAGCCGAGGCGTTGCCAGAGCTCTTCGGCGAGGTGGGGAGCGAAGGGACCGAGCATCTTGACGAGGTCCTCGGCGATGGTGCGGGGGACGGTGTCGAGCTTGACCAGGGCGTTGTTGAGCTCGATGAGCGCGGCGATGGCGGTATTGAAGCTCAGACGGGCCATGTCGTCGGTGACGCGTTTGATGGTGTGGTGGTGGAGGCGTCGGAGGTCGGCGTCGGGCTCTTCGGTAGAGATGGTGAGTTGATCGGTGTCGTCGATGAGGTTGCGCCAAAGGCGGTGGAGGAAGCGGTGGACGCCGACGATGTCGGCGGTGTTCCAGACCTTGGACTGGTCGAGCGGGCCGAGGTACATCTCGTAGAGGCGGAGGGTGTCGGCCCCGTACTGGTCGATCACGTCGTCGGGGGCGATGGCGTTCTTGAGAGACTTGCCCATCTTCCCGAACTCTTCGGTGACGGGGTTGCCGTTGTGGAAGAAGCTTTCACCTTTGACGCCTTGGACTTCGGCGGCGGGCTTGCCGTCGGCGTTGACGACCTGGTTAGCGGGGACGGGGATGCCGCGGGTGTCGCGGTAGCAGTAGGCTTGGATGTAGCCCTGGGCGAAGTACTGGCCGAAGGGCTCGGGGGTGGAGACGTGGTTGAGGTCGAAGAGGACCTGGTGCCAGAAGCGGGCGTACAGGAGGTGAAGGACGGCGTGCTCCTGGCCGCCGACGTAGAGGTCGACGCCGCCGGCGTGGGTGCCTCCGGAAGACTTTTCGCTGAGCATCCAGTAGCGCTCGGCGTCTTGGCCAACCAGTGATTCGTCGTTCCGGGGGTCGAGGTAGCGGAGGTAGTACCAGCAGGAGCCGGCCCAGTTGGGCATGGTGTTGAGCTCGCGGGTGTAGGTGACGCCGTCGATGGTGACGTGTTTCCAGTCGTCGCCGGCCCGGCCGAGCGGGGGGGCGGGCGGGGCGTCGGGGTCGTCGCTGCCGGTGGGCTTGAAGTCCTCCATCTCGGGGAGTTCGACGGGGAGGTCTGATTCGTCGACGGGGCGAACCTCGCCGTTGGGGCCATGGAGGATGGGGAAGGGCTCGCCCCAGTAGCGTTGGCGGGAGAAGAGCCAGTCGCGGAGGCGGTACTGGGTTTGGGGTCGGCCAAGGTCTTTGCCGGCGAGCCAGTCGGTGATGAGCGCTTTGGCTTCGGCGACGGGCTTGCCGTTGAGGGAGACGTCGTCGTTGGCGGAGTTGATGAGATCACCGTCGCCGGTCCAGGCGTCGGCCTGGATGCCGTGGGATTCGGGGCTCTGGACGACTTCGGTGATGGGCAGGTCGAAGGCCTGGGCGAAGGCGTGGTCGCGGGTGTCGTGGGCGGGGACGGCCATGATCGCGCCGGTGCCGTAGCCCATCATGACGTAGTCGGCGATCCACACGGGGATCGGCTCGCCATTGACGGGGTTGGTGGCGTGAGCACCGATGAAGACACCGGTCTTGGTTTTGTCGTCGGCACCCCGATCTTCCTGGGACTTGGTGGCGGCTTGGGTTTGGTAGGCGCGGACGGCGTCGCGCTGAGCGTCGGTGGTGATCACATCGACGAGTGGGTGCTCGGGGGCGAGGACCATGTAGGTCGCGCCGAAGAGGGTGTCGGGGCGGGTGGTGAAGACGCGGATGGATTCGTCGGCATCCACCACGGGAAAGTCGACGAGTGCACCTTCGCTGCGGCCGATCCAGTTGCGTTGCAGGTTCTTGATGGCTTCGGGCCACTTGACGGTGTCGAGGCCTTCGATGAGGCGGTCGGCGTAGGCGGTGATGCGGAGCATCCACTGCTTGAGAGGTCGCTTGACGACGGGGAAGTTGCCGCGTTCGGAGCGGCCGTCGGCGGTGACCTCTTCGTTGGCCAGGACGGTGCCGAGCTGGGGGCACCAGTTGACCTCGACGTCGGCGAGGTAGGCGAGGCGGTATTCGTCGAGCAGGCGGGCCTGCTGGTCGGGGGTGAGCTCGTACCACTTGTGGACGCCGATGCGACCGCCGGTAAGGGCTTCGAGGTCGTCGTCGGGTGAGGCGGGGAGGAGTTCGCCGTCGAGCCCGATGAAGTACTTCTCGCTCTCGAGCTGGGTGACGAGGTGGGCGATGGGCATCGCCTTGTTGAGGGTGGGGTCGAAGTAGCTGTGGTAGAGCTGGAGGAAGACCCACTGGGTCCAGCGGACGTAGCCGGGGTCGGTGGTGGCGAGGCAGCGGTCCCAGTCGTAGCCCATGCCCAGGGCTTTGAGCTGGCGGACCATGTTGGCGATGTTTTTTTCGGTGGTGACGCGGGGGTGGACGTTGGTCTCGATGGCGTACTGCTCGGCAGGGAGGCCGAAGGCGTCGAAGCCCATGGGGTGGAGGACGGCGTGCCCGGTCATGCGTTTGAACCGGCCGAGGACGTCGGTGGCAATGAACCCGAGGGGGTGCCCGACGTGGAGGCCCACGCCCGAGGGGTAGGGGAACATGTCGAGGACGTAGAACTTGGGCTTGTCGGGGTCGAAGCCGGGTTGGCCGGGGTTGGGGACGGCGTAGGTCTGGTCGGCGTCCCACTGGGCTTGCCACTTGGCTTCGATGTCTGCGGGGGAGTAGGGCATGGGAGAGGCAGTGTAGTGAGGGGCAAGCGGATTGCCTTGGGATGGGGTGTCCGGCAACGCGTGCCGCGACCCCCGGTCACGGCTTTACGGGGCGGGTGGGGTTAGTGGTTGTTGTAGCGGGCGGCACGCAGGGCCCGGCCGATGAGGCTGGCGTAGCCGGTCCAGAGCAGGGCTGCGACGATGGCCATGACCATCGGGCTCAGCTCGGCGTACTCGTACCAGATGTAGGGCGAGAGGTATCGGCGGTGATCGATCGTGTAGTAGCCGGTGACGAGGAGGCAGGCGGTAGCCCAGAGCACCGCGTTGGCGAAGACGAGGTAAAGGCTGCCGAAGGACGCGAGAGCGGCGGCGGCGGGCAGGGTGGTGCCGGCCACCTTTCGGGTGTAGGCGGCTGTGGCGACGGTGGCGGTGACCTGCATGACGATCAGGCTTGAGAGTGTGACGAGTGTGGGCACGACGGCGTAGCTAAGGACAGGACCCGTGACCGGGGCGATGAGTCCGTTAGGGACAAACTTGTGGTGTCCAAGGATCAGTCGCAAGGCGGACACACCGAGCAGTCCGGTGAGGAAGAGCACGATGCCCGTGATCCAGCGTGAGCTGGCGTGTCCGGCATTGAGGGTATAGAGGGGTACGCCTCGGCCGAGGCGGTGAGGGCGGAGCAGGGCGGACCATCCGTGCTGGAGCCAGACGGCACACGCGGCGAGCGGGGCAGGGGTGTGCAACGGGGCTGCGGCCTGGATGTTGTCGGGTCGGAGGCTCTTCGGGACCGGGTAGCCGCATTCGGGGCAGTCGCCACTGGGGTCGACGCCTTGCAGCGAGTAGCCGCAGTCGCAGCAGCGTGGCGGCCAAACACATCGGGCTGGCCAGGGCATCGCGCGGGTCGCGGCCGTGAACCAGGGATAGGCGACGAGGCACGCGAGCGTGAAGAGCAGGAGCTCACTGCGTTGCGACAGCACGACCCACCATGGCTCGCCGATCGTGATGCTGTACATCATCGCCGTCCCGGGGAGGGCTCCGAAGTAGACGTCGACCTTGGCCTGCCAATAGGCGTCAGCCACCCCGGCCACACCAAAGACGAGCACGGCTGCAGGGCTGGCCCACGACACGGCACGCAATGCCAGACGCAATGCCTCGGCCGGTGTCCCCGGCTGAGCGCACCACGCGAGATGGGCCCACGCCACGATGACCCAGAGGCCGTGCCCGGTGAGGATCAGTACGGTCAGGCGGGCGAGTTCGGGCGGGTCGCTGAAGCTCCAGGTGAAGTCGCGTAGTACGAGGCTGGCGTTGCTGAGGATAAGGGGTAGGGGTGAGCTGAAGCCGTCGAAGACGAGGCTGCGGGTCCAGTCGGTGAGGGCGGGCAGCACGACGGCGACGGTAGCGACGCTGAGCCCTGCGACGAGCCAGGCCCAGATCAGGCCGTAGCCCGCGCGGTGTTGTTGGAGGACCGCCCAGCGTGGCCGGACGAACGCGCAGAGCCCGAGCACCACCGCATAGGCCACTCGGTCGATCGGCGCGTTACGCGGGTTGGCGGGGGTGTTGGGCATGGCCCAGGGTGTGTTGAGGAGTGAGCGTTCGGGACGGTGGAGCACGACACCGAACCCGATTTTATGAATTACCGCCCCTGCTGGTAGCAGAGCTGCAACCTAGCCGGACCGGCGGGGTAAAGCTGCTACATTGCTGAGCTATGCCTGACCGCCAAGCTATCGCCAAGGCCGCTTCCGACGGCCTCCGTCTGTTCGCCGCTTCCATCGACCAACGCCCTGTGCTGGTCGGCTTCGACGGCTTCGTCGATTCGATCATCCACATCGTGGATAAGCGCTACGACGCCGAGCGGTTCGACCGTGTCCCGACGATCGCCGACTTCGGCTCACGCATCAGCGCTGCCGCCGGCCAGTCGTCCAACGTCGAGCTCGTCACCACCGTCCGCAAGCTCGGCGGCAACGGCCCGATCATGGCCAACGCCCTCGCGTCCGTCGGCTTCCCGACGACCTACATCGGCGCACTCGGCCTGCCCGCGGTCGACCCCGTGTTCGACGACTTCGCCAAGCTCGCCACCGTGCACTCGATCGCCGACCCCGGCTTCACCGACGCGTTGGAGTTCGAGGACGGCAAGCTCATGCTCGGCAAGCACGACGCGATCCGTGACCTCGCACAGGACGCCATCGATGAGCACGTCGGGCGCAACGCCTACGAAGGTATCTGCCTCCACGCCAAGCTGATCGCCATGGTCAACTGGACCATGCTGCCCGGTATGAACGGCATCTGGCGGCACCTCATCGACCACGTGCTCCCCGAGCTAGACGGGAACCGGATGGTCTTCATCGACCTCGCCGATCCGGCGAAGCGGACCGACGACGACCTGCGTGCCGCGATGGCGCTCGCCGGTGAGCTGCAGCAGGACACCGACGTCGTGCTGGGGTTCAACCTCAGCGAGGCGACGCAGGTGGCGGGCGTGCTGGGGATCGACGTACCCGAAGACGCGGAACCGGCGATCGAAGAGACGGCGGCAGCGCTGCGTGAGACCATCGGGGTGCACTGCGTGGTGGTCCACCCTCGTCGGGGTGCGGCCGGTGCGATCCAGACCGACGACGGCGTCGTGACCGCGAGTTTCATGGGCCCGTTCGTGCAGAAGCCCAAGCTCAGCACCGGGGCGGGTGACAACTTCAACGCCGGGTTCTGCACCGGGCTGCTCGCGGGGCTGCCGCTGGAGCAGGCGTTGTGTACCGGCACCGGCGTGAGCGGTTTTTATGTCCGCGAGGCGCGGTCGCCGACGCTGAATGAGCTCGCCGATTTCTGCGCTGACTTGCCGCCGGCGGAGTAGGGCTGAAGCCGCGTCGGCATGCAGCGGGCTGGAGAATTGTCATGAGCGTGCTCGAGCGACCGGTCATCATCCTGGGGGCCCCGCGTTCGGGCACGACGCTGCTGGGTAAGCTGCTCTCGGCTCACCCCGACTTCGCCTACGCGGTCGAGCCCCGAATGGTCTGGCGGACCGGCAACGACAAACGCTCCGACCTGCTCCAGCCGCAGCACGCCCGGCCGGAGGTCATCCGTGCTATCCATCAACGCTTCGAGTCCACGGTCAAGGCGCACAGCCGGTCTCGGCTGCTCGAGAAGACGCCGAGCAACACACTGCGGGTCCCGTTCATCGAGCAGGTCTTTTCTGATGCAAAGTACGTGCACATCCTCCGCGACGGCTACGAGTCGGTGCTGGCGATCCGTCAATTCTGGGCGACGCAGGCCCGCGGCCTCGGCGTCACCAAGGGCCGGCTGCGGCAACGACTCGGTGAACTCAGCCTGCGTCGGCTGCCGTACTACGCCAAGGAGTTTGCACGCCGTTCCTTGCCCGAGCCATTCGCACGGGTGTTCGGGCAGAACGTCTGGGGCCCCCGGCTGCCCGGCATCGATCAGATGGTCAAAGACCTGAGCCCGTTGGAGGTCTCGGCTCTGCAGTGGCGCTGGTGTGTGGAGCTGGGCTGTCAGGACGGGCGTCGGCTGCCGCGGGACCGGTACATGGAGCTGCGGCTGGATCGGCTGGACGCCGAGTCGCTGGGCCGGGTCGCGGCGTTTATCGAGGTCGACGACGCTTCGCCGATCCTTGACCGGTACGCCAAGGAGTTCCGCCCGGAGCAGACGCGGTACCGCAAGGCCCAGGCCGACGCGGACGACCTGCGGGTCTTGGAGAAGTGGATCGGCCCGACGTGCCGGTGGCTGGAAGAGTCACATGAGTCGTTGTTTGGTGACGCGGGTTAGGCCGGGGCCATGAACGACGACTGCACCGCCTTGACCACGCGGTCGTGGAACGCGCCGTTGGTGGCGATGATCCCCGAGTTGGCGGAGAGGGTTCGGCCGAGCGAAAAGTCCAAAGGCTTGCCCGCGATGTCGGTGACGGTGCCGCCGGCCTCGGTGACGCAGATCATGCCCGCGGCGTGGTCCCAGATCTTTTCTTGATAACCGGCACGGGTGGGCAGGCGGAGGTAGATGTCGGCGTTGCCGCGGGCCACGGCGGCGTACTTGCACTGGCTGTCGATGCGGTACGGCTCGGCGGTGATGCCCAAAGCCTTGGCGATCGCGGCGGACGCGTCTTGATCGGAGTGGCCCGACTCGACGGACTCGCAGAAGCGGGCGTCGGCGGGGTCATCGGTGGTGCTGACGGTCACGGGGTGGGACGAGCCGTCGGCGGCGTGTAGCCGGGTGCCGCCGCCGAGGACGGCCGACATGAGCAGGCCGCCGTCGAGGTTGGGGCAGCCGAGGACACCGAGGACAACCTGGCCGTCTTCTATGAGCCCTAGGGCGACGGCGTACTGCTGGCCGCGGAGGAAGCCCTTGGTGCCGTCGATCGGGTCGAGGGTCCAGTAACGGGATGCGGGCTTGGTCGCGGGGTCGTGGTTGCCGCGGTCGATCGCAGCCAGCGCGTCTTCGACGGAGGTGCCGGCGTGCTGGGCGACCTTCTCAGCCAGCGCGGCCTGGTCCCCGCGGAGGTCGGCGGCGTCTTCCTCACCGACGATGGGATCGCCCGGGAACAGCTTGGCGATGATGCTGCAGATCACCGCCTGAGACGCGAAGTCGGCCACGGTGACCGGGCTCTTGTCCTTCTTCTCCAGGGTGCCGGCGGTGACCAGGTCGGCCTGGACGGCGCGGCAGACGTCGGCGGCTTTCGAGACCGCGTCGAGCGCGACCTTCATCTCGGTGCTGTCGTGGGTGAGTCGGCTCATAACGACGGTATCGGGTTTATTGCGGGGCGGGTTTGAACCACGAAGGACACGAAGACCATGAAGTAACACAACGGCTGATCTTCATGGTCTTCATGTCCTTCGTGGTTATCTGCTCAACCGAAGCGGTTGTCTTGGTTCTGGGCGAGGTTGTGGAAGCGGGTGGTCGGGCCGTGGAAGTGGAGCTTGACGGTGCCGGTGGGGCCGTTGCGCTGCTTGGCCATGATGATCTCGCCGATGTTGGTCGGCTCGTATTCCTCGTCGCCCTTGTGGAAGTAGTCCTCGCGGTGGACCATCATGACCACGTCCGCGTCCTGTTCGATCGAGCCGGACTCGCGGAGGTCGGACATGCGGGGGCGGTGGCCTTCGCGGGCCTCGGCCTGCCGGTTGAGCTGAGAGAGGCAGACGACCGGTACGTTGAGTTCGCGGGCCAGTGCCTTGATGCCGCGGGAAAGCTCGGAGACTTCTTGTTGCCGGGACTCGCTGCCGGGGCAAGACATGAGCTGCATGTAATCGATGAACACGGCTTTGATGTGCTTCTCCATGGCGAGGCGGCGGGCCTTGGCGCGCAGGGCCATGAGCGAGAGGCCCGGCGTGTCGTCGATGTACATCGGGGCGTCGGAGAGCTCGCCGACGGTGAGCGAGAGCTTCTGGAAGTCGTCGGCCCCGAGCATGTTCCGCCGCAGCTTGTGCGAATCGACGCCCGAGCGGGAGCAGAGCAGCCGCTGGGCGAGCTGCTGTTTGGACATCTCCAGCGAGAACACCGCGACGGGCAGCTTGTTGCTGGCGGCGCAGTGCTCGGCGATGTTGAGCATGAAGGCGGTTTTGCCCATGGAGGGACGGGCGGCGATGATGATCATCTCGCCGGGCTGGAGGCCGTTGGTCATTTCGTCGAGCTCGAAGAAGCCGGATTCGAGGCCGGTGATGAGTCGGCCGTCGTGGTTCTCGAGCTTCTCGTAAGTCTCTTCGAGGAGTCGGCTGAGCTCGCTGGCGTTGGTATCGCCGCGGTGCTCTTGGATCTGGAACAAGCCTTGGCTGACCTTGTCGAGGAGGTCGACGGCGGGCTCGTCGCTGTGGTAGCAGTCGTGTAACGTCCGGCCGGCCGACTCGATGAGCTGCCGCAGCAGCGCCTTCTCGCGGACGATCTTGGCGTAGTACGACGCGTTAGCTGCCGACGGCACCGCCTCGGCGAGTTCAACGAGGTAGTCCGCCCCGCCGACCTGTTCCAGCACGCCCTTGTCGATCAGCCGCTGGTTGAGCTGCACCAGGTCGATGCTCTGCTCGACGTCGTAGAGCTCCTGCAGCACCTGATAGATCGCCGCGTTCGGACCGTTGTAGAAGTCCTCGGGGCCTTTGAGGACCTGCAGCACATCCCCGCACACCCGCCAGTCGAGGATCATCGAACCCAGCAGTGCCGCCTCGGCCTCGAGCGCGTGCGGCGGCAGCTTGTCGAACAGCTTGCCCAACTCGATCGGTCGGCGGTCCGAACGGCCGTTGTTCGAAAAGGGCAGGGGGTTGGCTTGGCTCATCGCAACGCTCCATCGTCGCACATGTCTATTGTCGGTGCTGGTGTGGGAACAGCCCGTTCAAAGCCTGTCAATAACACTAGCGGAGGGCTAGCTCGATGGGAAGTAGTCCTGGAGGGCGGCGACGTCCCAGCCGTGGTCGCGGAGGGCCCGCATCGCTCCGACGGCGGCGGTCATGCCGGTGAGGGTCGTGATCATAGGGACGCGTTCGCGGACGGCCATGGCCCGGAGCTGGCCCTCGTCGGTGCCGGCACCCTTGCGGGTCGCGGTGTTGAGGATAAGGGCGAGCTCACCGTTTTTGATCAGGTCGATCGCGTGGGGCCGCCCCTCGGAGATCTTGTTGATGCGGGTCGTCGTGAGGCCCGCATCGGTGAGCGACTGGTGCGTGCCGGCGGTGGTGAGGACGGTGAAGCCGAGGTCGATGAGGTCCTTGGCGATAGCGATCGCGCCGTCCTTGTCCTCGCTGCGGACCGAGAGGAAGACCTGGCCCTCGGTGGGCAGCGAGACGCCGGCCCCCATCTGACTCTTGGCGAAAGCGATGGGGTAGGACGCGTCAGCGCCCATGACCTCGCCGGTGGAGCGCATCTCGGGGCCGAGGATGACATCGACCCCCGGAAATTTGCTGAAGGGGAATACCGCTTCTTTGACCGAAGTGTGCGGCGGGTGGACTTCAGCGGTGACCTTGAGGTCGGCGAGCTGTTGGCCGGCCATGACTTTGGCGGCAAGGCGGGCCCATTGCACGCCGGTGGACTTGCCGACGAAAGGGACAGTGCGGGACGCACGCGGGTTGACCTCGATGACGTACAGGTCGTCGCCCTTCACGGCCCACTGCACGTTCATCAGGCCGCGGACCTGGAGGGCTTCGGCGAGAGCCCGCGACTGGTCTTTGATCTGTTCGATCATGTCGGGCTTGAGCGAGTAGGGCGGGAGTGTGCAGGCGGAGTCGCCGGAGTGGACGCCGGCTTCTTCGATGTGTTCCATGACGCCGCAGACGATGGCCCTGGGTTCGGCAGCACCGTCCGGAGCTAAATAGTCAGCGATGACATCGACGTCGCACTCGGTGGCCTGAAAGAGGAACTTGTCGATGAGGATCGGGCCGTCGGCGACGTCGGAGGCCTGGAGGGCGAACTGCATGTAGCGTCGGAGCTGGTCGTCGTCGAAGACGGTCTCCATGGCCCGGCCGCCGAGGACAAACGAGGGGCGGACGAGCACGGGGTAGCCGATGCGGTTGGCGATGGCGACGGCTTCGTCGGCGTTGTGCGCGATGCCGTTCTCGGGCTGGCGGACGCCGAGCTGTCGGCAGAGCTCGGCGAACTGGTCGCGGTCCTCGGCCAGGGCGATCGAGTCGACGGAGGTGCCGATGATCGGCACGCCCGCGGCGCGGAGGCCCTCGGCGAGGTTGAGCGGGGTCTGCCCGCCGAACTGGACGATGACGCCGTGCACGAGGCCCCGGTGATCGGGGTTACGGAACGAACCGCCATTAATGCGTTCGATGAGGTTGAGGGTGTCTTCGAGGGTGAGCGGCTCAAAGAACAGCAAGTCCGAGGTGTCGTAGTCGGTCGAGACGGTTTCGGGGTTGGAGTTGACCATCACTGCTTCGAAGCCGAGCTCCTTGGCGGCGAAGGCGGCCTGGACGCAGCAGTAGTCGAACTCGATGCCCTGGCCGATGCGGTTGGGGCCGCCGCCGAGGATGACGATCTTCTTGGTGTCGGTGACGCGGACTTCGTCGTCGCTGAAGTTGTACGCCGTGGGACCACCGCCATATGGGATCGCGTTTGGATACTGGGCTTCGAAAGCTACCGGGTCTTCACCCTCGGGAAAACACTTGTACACCGGGGTTTCGTAGGTCGAGTAGTAGTACGGCGTGACCGCCTCGAATTCGGCGGCGCAGGTGTCGACGAGTTTGTAGACGGGCTTGATCTGCAGAGATTCGCGGTGCTTGCGGACCTGCATGATGGTGGCGGTGGTGATGGCTCCGAAGTAGAGGTTGGCGAGCTGGGCGTCGGAGTAGCCGAGCTGCTTGGCCTCGAAGAGCGTTTCTTCGGGGACGTCGGTGAGGGCGGCGTAGCCGGCGAGCGTGTCTTCGAACTCGACGAGCTGCTGGAGCTGATCGAGGAACCAGCGGTCGATCTTGGTGGCATCGAAGACGTCGTCGATCGACCAGCCCATCTTGAGGGCGTAGCGGACGTAGTACAGCCGGCCCTGGGAGGGGACGTGGAGCTTGCGGCGGAGCTTGTCGAGGGGGATGGGCCAGACGACGGGGGAGTCGTCGGCGGCGACCGCGCCGCGCTGGGCCTGCAGCCACTTGTCGTTGGCGTCGAGCCCGAGCCCGAAGCGCTTCACCTCCATCGAGCGGATGCCCTTCTGCAAAGACTCTTTGAAGGTCCGGCCGATGGACATCGCCTCGCCGACGGACTTCATCTGTGTGGTCAGGGTCTCGTCGGCTTCGGGGAATTTTTCAAACGTCCAGCGCGGGATCTTGGTGACGACGTAGTCGATGCTGGGCTCGAAGCAGGCGACGGTCTGCCCGGTGATGTCGTTGGGCAGCTCGGCGAGGGTGTAGCCGACGGCCAGCTTGGCGGCGATCTTGGCGATGGGGAAGCCGGTGGCTTTGGACGCCAGCGCGGAGGAGCGGGAGACGCGGGGGTTCATCTCGACGACGACCATCTCGCCGTTGTCGGGGTTGATGGCGAACTGGCAGTTAGAGCCGCCGGTCTCGACGCCGATGGCCCGGAGGATGGCGAGCGAGGCGTCGCGCATCCGCTGGTATTCCTTGTCGGTCAGGGTCTGGGCGGGGGCGACGGTGATCGAATCGCCGGTGTGGACGCCCATGGGGTCGAGGTTTTCGATGGCGCAAATGATCACCGCGTTGTCGTCGCGGTCACGCATGACCTCCATCTCGTACTCCTTCCAGCCGAGGAGTGAGCGGTCGATGAGGATCTGAGAGGTCATGGAGGCGTCGAGGCCGCGCTTGGCGATCTCCTCGAACTCGTCGAGGTTGTAAGCGACGCCGCCGCCGGTGCCGCCGAGGGTGAAGGCGGGGCGGATGATGGCGGGCAGGCCGGTGGATTTGAGGACGTCGCGGGCCTCGTCCATGGTGGTCGCGGTCGCGGACTCGGGAGACTTGAGCCCGATCTCGGCCATGATCTTTTTGAACAGCTCGCGGTCTTCGGCCCGGTAGATCACGTCGCGGTCGGCGCCGATCATCTCGACGTTGTGCTTCTTCAGGATGCCCTGTTCGTCGAGGGCGCATGCGCAGTTGAGGGCGGTCTGTCCGCCGAGGGTGGGCAGGAGGGCGTCGATGGTGTGGTCGCCGGCGTTCTCCTTGATGATGATTTTTTCGACCGCTTCGGGGGTGATGGGCTCGATGTAGGTGCGGTCGGAAAACTCCGGGTCGGTCATGATGGTGGCCGGGTTGGAGTTGACGAGCACGACGCGGTAGCCCTCTTCTTTGAGGGCCTTGCAGGCCTGGGTGCCGGAGTAGTCGAACTCGCAGCCTTGGCCGATGACGATGGGCCCGGCGCCGAGGATGAGGATGGTGTGGAGGTCGTCGCGGCGGGGCATGGGGGAGCGGGTATCGGGTGTGGGGTGTCGGGTGTTGGTGGGTGGGGTGGGGTAAACGCGGGGAGTGTAACGGAGCGGTGGTGCGGGGGTAGAGTCTTGGGATGGGACGCCGTTTAGAACTGGCAGAGGTGTCGTGGCGGGAGGGTCGGCTGTGGTCGGAGCGGTTTGGGGATGTGTACGCGTCGATGGGGCTGGCGGAGGCGCGGCACGTGATGCTGGCGGGAACAGGTCTGCCGGGGCGTTGGAAGGATCGTGATGCGGAGTGGTCTGATGGGGTATTTACGATCGGCGAGCTCGGGTTTGGGGCGGGGGTGAATTTTCTGGCGGCGTGGGCCGCGTGGGACCGGTTGGTGGAAAATCGGGTGCACTTCCGGGGGCCGGAGCGGCTGCGGTATGTGGCGGTGGAGGGGTATCCGCTGAGGCGGGAAGACCTGGAGCGGGCGCTGCAGGGTTTGGAGGGCGGAGCGGCTTTGGGCGATCGGCCGCGGCGTCTGGTGGAGGCCTGGCCGGTGGGCGGAGCGGGCGTTGTCGCGGGTGAGCGGACCGTCGTGCGGTGGGGGGATGTGGAGTTAGTCGTGTTGTGGGGTGAGGTTGCGGAGGCGTTGGCGGGCTGGGATGGGGCGAGTGATGCGTGGTTTCTGGATGGGTTTTCGCCGGCGAGGAACCCGGCGATGTGGGAGGCGGGGGTGCTCCGTGCGGTGGGGGAACGGTCACGGCCGGGGGCGCGGGTGGCGACGTACACGGTGGCGGGTGCGGTGCGGCGGGGGCTGAGCGAGGCGGGGTTTGTAGTGCAGACGCGGCCGGGGTTGGGGAAGAAGCGACAGGTGCTGACGGGGGTGCTGCGGGACGGCCCACGGATGGAATCCGTGGGCTTCGTGGGCGGTGGGTGGGAAGCGAGCGTGGGGGTCTTGGTGATTGGGGGGGGGATGGGGGGGTGTGGGGTGGTGAAGGCGTTGATGCAGGCGGGGGGGGAGGCGGAGCGGATCCGCTTGTGGGATGCGCGGGGGGTGGCG